>NZ_CP029426.2:960000-1566593 GCF_002266435.3 Bradyrhizobium amphicarpaeae | reverse complement strand
TATCTGCTGAACCAGAACATGCTGAAATATAACGACGCAGTCACCGAGGTCGAATACGACGACGACCTCCAGGTGGTCGTGGTGCGCACCGAACATCACACCAATTTCGAAGCCAAGCTGAAGAAGCGCACGCAGACCTCGGGCTGCGCGCAGGGCACTGCCTTCGGCGATCTGTTGGAGGCAGTGGAGAGCGTCGCGCTGCCAAAGGCGGAGCTGCGCACATCCTGGCTGTACCAGATGACGCAGACCATCAACACCATGCCCTCGCTCTATCTCGAGGCCGGCGCCATCCACGGCTGCGTGCTGTGCAAGGAGGGGACCCCGCTCTGCTACACCGAGGATGTCGGCCGCCACAACGCCGTCGACAAGATCGCCGGCTGGATGTACCGCCACGGCGTCGACGCCTCCGACAAGATCCTCTACACCACCGGGCGACTCACCTCGGAGATGGTGATCAAGACGGTCCGCATGGGAATTCCGATCCTGGTGTCGCGCTCCGGCTTCACCGCCTGGGGCGTCGATCTCGCAAGGCAGGTCGGGCTGACGCTGGTTGGCCGCACCCGCGGCAAGCGCTTCATCGTCCTCGCTGGCGCAGAGCGCATCGTCTACGACCAGGACCTCGCTTACGTCGAGGAAGAGTCGGCGAAGCACAAGCGCAAGGGTGAAGCTGGTGACGACTGACATTCCGCTGACGCAAGGCGTGCTGCTCGCCGGAGGCCTGGCGCGGCGCATGGGCGGCGGCGACAAGCCGATGCGCACCATCGGCGGCCGCACCATTTTGGAGCGCGTGATCGCGCGCCTGTCACCGCAATGCAGCGGGCTGATCCTCAACGCCAATGGCGATCCCGCGCGTTTCGCGTCCTTCGGCCTGCAGGTCGTTGCCGACGACGTGCCCGGCTTTCCCGGTCCGCTCGCCGGCATCCTCGCCGCGCTGGACTGGACCGCAGCAAATCGGCCGGGCGTCGAGTGGGTTCTCAGCGCCGCCGGCGACTGCCCGTTCCTGCCGCGCGACCTCGTCGCGCGCCTGCATGATGCACGCACGCGGGAAAATGCCCAGCTCGCGGTCGCCGCGTCAGGCGATCAGTCGCATCCCGTGATCGGCTTGTGGCGCGTCGCCTTGCGCGGCGAATTGCGCCACGCCCTGGTCGTCGAGGACCTCCGCAAGATCGACCGCTGGACCGCGCGTTATCCGCTCGCGACGGTGACATGGCCCACCGAGCCGCTCGATCCGTTCTTCAATGCCAATACCGTCGAGGATATCGCCGAAGCGGAGCGGCTGGCGGCGTTGGACGATGCATCTTAGGGCCGCTTGAGCTCTGAGTTCCTGCCTGGTCTTGGCCAAGGGCCCATTCACGACTTGTTCGTTTGCGCCGGCCTGAAGCCCGCTCGTTCCAATGCGGCACGCACCTCGTCCGAGCCCAATGCATCGAGAAACGCCTGCACCGCCGGCCGGTCCTTGCGCGCCCTCACCAGCGCGAAGTCATAATGCTCTTCCGCGAGCGGAATGAAACCGAGGCCGACGGCATCAGCGACCGGCGCAATGGTCATGCCCCAGTCCGCGCGATGCTGCGCGACGGCCGCGGCGACCGCGTTGTGCGACCGCGGCTGGTTCCAGTAACCTTCCGGGCGCGCGCCGCCGAGCAGACGGTCGATCAGGATGCGCGTGCCAGCGCCCTGGTTGCGGTTGACCATGATGCAGGCGGCGTCCTCGAGCGCGGCAGCAACGGCCTCTTTCGCACCGAGCCGCTCGAAGCGCTTGTCGTCCTTGCGGAAGACGATGCCCTGCGTCCGCCGCCAGCCGGGAATGAGCTCGAGCCCCTCGACCAAATAGGGCGTGTTGTAGGTTTCGCTTCTGTCGTCGAAGAGATGGATCGGCGCGAGATCGCATTCACCGCGCTTGGCGGCCGCTAGCCCGCCGAGGCTGCCGACGGCGATCGAGCGCACGATCAGGCCGGCATGCGCGAGCTGCGCCGTGACGAGATCGAGGCCGGTGCAGTGGCTGCCGACGATGACGAGATCGGGCACGCGCACATGCGGCGTGAACAGCGTCACCTCGGCTTCGGTCCCGGCCGGCATCTGGTCGGCGAGCGCATCGATCCGCAAAAAGCCATCGGCCTGCGCGAAGGACGTGATCGCACCGGAGCCCTTGCCGGAGGGATACGCGATCAGGCCGTCGCGGCCCTCGACCAGCGACACCATGACGAATTCGGTGCGGCCGAGCTCGGAGGCAATGCGCACCGGCACGGTCGCGCTCACCTTTGCGTCGGAGCGCGGCGGCAGGCCGGCCAGCTTGCGCAGCACCGGCACGATCATGTCGTGGAAGGTGAACATCGCCGAGGTCGGAAAGCCCGGCAGGATCACCACCGGCTTGCCGTCGCAGACCGCAAGGCACAGCGGCTTGCCGGGCTTGAGCGCGATGCCATGCGCGATGATACCGGGCTGGCCGAGCCGGCCGATGATGCGATGGGACAGATCGCCGGCGCCTTTCGAGGTCCCGCCGGACAGCACCAGCATGTCGGCCTCGGCGAGCGCGCTACGCATTGCGGATTCGAGTTTCGCCTCGTCGTCTGGAATGGCGCCGAGAAAAACTGCCTCGCCGCCGTTCTCGTCGATCGCAGCCGCGACGATGGCCCCGTTGGTGTCGTAGATTTCGGCAGGCGCGAGCGCCTCGCCGGGCTGGACCAGTTCGTCGCCGGTGGAGATCACCGCCACCCGCGGCTTGCGCGCGACGTTCACCTCGGCAATGCCGCACGCGGCCAGCATGCCGATCTCACGCGAGCCGATGATGGTGCCGGCGCGCAGCAGCGCTTCGCCGCGCGCGATGTCGGATCCGGCGTAGGACACGAATTGCCCCGGCAAGACGGCACGGCGCACATCGATCGCATCGGATCCGGCGGGCTGGGTGTGCTCGACCATGACGACCGCGTCGGCACCACGCGGCAGGGGACCGCCGGTGGCGATCGGCGTCGCAGTTCCCGCTGCCACTTGCATCCTCGGCGCAGTGCCGCAAGGGATGGTCTCGCCGTTCAGCGTAAGGCTCCGAGCGGCGCCTTCGCCTGCCGCCGCAAGGTCGGCCGAGCGCACGGCAAAACCGTCGACATTGGAGCGATCGAACGGGGGAACGTCGATAGGGGCGGTGATGTCTTCGGCAAGCGCCAGGCCCAGCGCATCGCCGAGCCTGCGCTTTTCGCTCGGAACGGCGCGCGGGAACAACGCGGCCTCGAAGCGCGCCAAGGCCTCCTCGCGCGAGAGGATCTTGAGGAACTGCTCTTGTTCGAGCGCGCTGCGGATTTGCGATTGTGGGTTCATCGACATGGCAAAAGCCTTAGCATTCTCGCATCAGATAGGCATCGACCGGCTCCCCCGCCGCAAATCCCTCATCGCCGGCGGGAATGAGCAGCCATGCATCCGCACCGGCAATGGCCCGGAGCGGCCATTCGCCCACGGCGAGCGGCGTCCAGCCGTGAGGTTCCCTGGCCAGCAAGGCGATCTCGGCGATGCCGACACTGGATGCGATTTTTCGCACAAGCGGCAGGCTCAGCCGCCGGCGCGGCCGGCGCGCCGATAGTCGGTCGATGAGCGGGAGCACGAGCGCCAGCCACGCTGCCAGCGCATGATCCGGCGAGCCCGGCAAGGCGACGACGGGAACCTCTCCAAGCTTCGCGACGGCGGCAGTCCGCCCGGGCTGAAGCGCAACACCGTGAGCGATCACATGACCGCGCTCGGCCAGCGCCGCGACGGCCGCATCGGCGCGGCCGACGCCGCTGCCGCCGACCGTCAGGATCAGATCGCAGGAGGACATATCGAGCGTATCGGCAATCGACGCCGCATCACGCGCCGCAGCCTCAGACGTCTGCACATCCAGTCCCGCAGCGCGCGCGATCCCGGCAATCAGATGCATCGTTGCCGTTGCAGCGGGCACGTTGACGATGCGCAGCCGGGGCCGACGCACGGAGAGCTTGTCCCAACCGGCAACGCGCGCGAGCAGCAGATCGGCCGCGCCGACCGGATTGCCCGCGGCGCCGGCCGGCGTGCGCTCCGCGATGTCGCTGCCGGCACGCCTGACGCCCTGCCCCGGCACACCCTCCGCCAGCACCTGCACGAGCGGCCCGGATGCATCGACCACGTCGGCATCGAGCACACAATCGCAGCGATCGGGCATCGCATCACCGGCCTCGACCCACGCGGGCGCTTTCGTCAAAGGCAGCGGCGAATAGGAGGATGCGCCGACGAGATCATTGGCGCACAGCGCCCAGCCGTCCGCGGCGGCGATGTCGTGCGGCGGATAGGCCTCCAGCGGCGAATTGCCCGCCGCGATGCAGCCGGCTGCTTCGCTCAGCGGCAACTGCACCGGTGCAAGCGGCTCGAGCCCACTCAGCATCGCGGCGAGCGCGGTATCAAGCGATGTCAGCGATGGCGGCAGGCGCTGGGTCATGCGCCATGGTGGACCATGCATCGCCCGGTTTGGCAACCGCCGGCGGCGTGGACCTCAACCGCCCGACCTGTCCGCATTGGGAAAGAACAGCTGCTGCCCGTCGACCTTGTAGCCCGCGATCGCCGTCTGCCCCTCCGGCGAGGTCAGCCAGTCGATGAAGGTCTGCGCGAGATCCTTCTTCACGTCCGGAAACTTCCCGGGGTTCACCAGCATCACGCCGTACTGATTGAGGAGCCGCCGGTCACCTTCGACGACGATGTCGAGATCGCCGCGATCCCTGAAGGCGATCCAGCTGCCGCGATCCGACAGCACATAGCCGTTCGCGGCGCGCGCGGCGTCGAGGGCCGAAGCCATGCCCTGCCCCACCTCGCGGTACCAGGCGCCCTTGGCGGCCGCGATGTCGATGCCGGCGACGATCCAGAGCGCCAGCTCCGCGGCGTGGGTGCCCGACCGATCGCCGCGCGTCACGAACGGGGCGCCCTTGGCCTCGATCGCCTTCAGCGCCGTCGCGATGTCCTTGCCCTTGACGCCGGCGGGATCGCTCTTCGGCCCGATCAGCAGATAGTCGTTGTACATGACGTCAAGACGCTTCACGCCAAACCCGTCGGCGACGAATTTCTCCTCCTGCGGCCGCGCATGCATCAGCACGACGTCGGCCTCGCCCCTTCGCGGCCCGTCGAGCACCGCGTCGGCGCGCCGCGCGATCACGGTCACCTCGATGCCGGTCTTGTCGCGGAAGATCGGCAGCAGATAGTCGAGCAGGCCCGACTCCTGTGTCGCGGTGGTCGTCGCGAGGACGATGCTGCGATCCTCCGCGGACGAGGCCGCGACGCCGCCGGCAAGGCCGCAGAGCAGCGCGAATACGACGAACAAGCGGCTCATGGTCGGGTTCCTATAATTGACCCGATCATGATGACGGCCGATTGCGCCGCACTCGTGACGCGCCTGCTTTTTGCGCACGTCGTCCGGGAAATAGCGGCAACGCTGCGAGGCATCCTGCGCACCGCGCGAGCGATTCAGGATCGTTCACCAAAGCAGAGATCACGCGCCGGGATGTGTTGCAAAGCAGCGAGATGATCAGGCATGGTCCCGCGGACGGGAATTGAAATGCAGAATTCCACCTGCGTCGAACGTCAAAAAGAAGCAAGAATTTGCATAGGAATGCAGGATGGAATTCCTGACGACCAGCGAGGCCGCCGACTATCTTCGGCTCGGCGAACGCAAGCTCTACGAACTCGTCACCACCGGCGCGATCCCCTGCACCAAGGTGACCGGGAAGTGGCTCTTCCCGCGCCACGAACTCGACCTCTGGGTACTCTCGGGCCTCGCGCGTCCGGCCGGCATGCTGATCGCGGAGCCGCCGCCAATCGTGGGCGGCAGCCAGGACGAACTGCTGGATTGGGCCTTGCGCGAATCCGGCTCGGGCCTGGGATCGATGAGCGAGGGCAGCGTGCGCGGGCTCGAGCGCTTGCAGCGCAACGAGGTGATGGCAGCGGCGATACACTTCCACAGCCTGGATGCGTCCGACGATCTCACCGGCGATGCCAGTGTCGAAGCGTTGCGCGCCGCTCCGGATTTGCATGATGCGGTGCTGGTCGCATTCGTGCGCCGCGAGCAGGGTCTCGTGCTGCCGCAAGGCAATCCCAGGCACCTGCACGGCCTGACGGACGTGCTCGCGCTGGGCGCCCGGATGGCGATGCGGCAGCAAGGCACCGGCGCGCAGATGCTGCTCGACCTGCTCCTGAAGCGCGCAGGCGCCTCGACGCGGGATTTACGCCGGGTCGAGGCGCCGGCCCTGACCGGACCGGATCTCGCCGAACTGGTCCGCGCCGGCCAGGCCGATTGCGGCATCGCGACGCGCGCTGCGGCGCGTTCGGCCGGCCTCGATTTCGTGCCGCTGGTCTGGGAGAATTTCGACCTCGCGATGCGGCAGCGCAGCTATTTCCGCCCCGCCATGCGGGCCTTGATCGGATTCCTGAACGAACGGCGGCTGCGCCAGCGCGCCGAGGAGCTGACCGGCTACGATCCCTCCCCCGCAGGACAGATCCGCTTCGCAGCCTGACATTGACGCCCGCCCCAAAATAGTTGCAAAAGAAACCAATTCAGCCGGGGGCACACCCGGGGCAACCCCGGCCAACGCGCCGGATCAGGGGAGGACAAGCGTGAATCCAATCAGATTTGGACTGCCGGTCGCGGCCGCCTTGACGGCGGCGCTGCTGTCCGGCGCGGCATCGGCGCAGGTTTCCGACGACGTCGTCAAGATCGGCGTGCTCACCGACATGAACGGCCCGGCCTCCGCGCCGACCGGCCAGGGCTCGGTGACGGCCGCGCAGATGGCGATCGACGATTTCGGCGGCAAGGTGCTCGGCAAGCCGATCAGCATCGTGGTCGGCGACCACCAGCTCAAGGCCGACATCGGCGCCTCGCTCGCGCGGCGCTGGTACGACGTCGAGCAGGTCGACCTGATCGTCGACGTGCCGGTCTCGGCGGTCGGGCTCGCGGTGCAGAACATCGCCAACGAGAAGAAGCGGCTGTTCATCACCCACTCCACCGGCACCGCGGATTTCCACGGCAAGTTCTGCTCGCCCTACGCGATCCAGTGGGTGTTCGACACCCGCGCGCTCGCGGTCGGCACGGCGGACGCGGTGGTCAAGCGCGGCGGGGACAGCTGGTTCTTCATCACCGACGACTATGCCTTCGGCCATTCGCTGGAGCGCGACGCCTCCACCGTCATCAACGCCAATGGCGGCAAGGTGCTCGGATCGGTCAAGCCGCCGCTGGCAACGCCGGATCTCTCCTCCTTCGTGCTGCAGGCGCAGGCCTCCAAGGCCAAGATCATCGGCATTGCCGCCGGTCCCCCCAACAACATGAACGAGATCAAGACCGGATCTGAGTTCGGCGTGTTCAAGGGCGGCCAGCAGATGGCGGCGCTGCTGGCACTGATCACCGACATCCACGGCCTCGGGCTGCAGGCCGCGCAAGGCCTGCTGCTGACGACCTCGTTCTACTGGGACATGGACGACAAGACCCGCGAATGGTCGAAGCGCTATTTCGCCAAGATGAACAAGATGCCGTCGATGTGGCAGGCGGGCGTCTATTCCAGCGTGATGCACTATCTCAACGCCATCAAGGACGCCGGCACCGACGATCCGCTCAAGGTCGCCGCCAAGATGCGGGAAAAGCCGATCGAGGATTTCTTCGCCCGCAACGGCCGCTTGCGCGATGACAATCTGATGGTGCACGACCTCTGGCTGGTGCAGGTCAAGACGCCGGAGGAGAGCAAATATCCGTGGGACTATTACAAGATCCTCACGACCATCTCGGGCGACAAGGCGTTCGGGCCGCCGGACCAGGCATGTGCGCTGGTGAAGAAGTGATGATATAGCCGCGATGACGGTGCACCCTCGCCCCTTGTGGGAGAGGGTGGCTGTGCGAAGCGCAGCCGGGTGAGGGGTTCTCTCCGCGAGTCGAACTCTCAATTTGTACGCGCGGAGAGAACCCCTCATCCGGCGCTTCGCGCCACCTTCTCCCACAAGGGGAGAAGGAAAAAGCGCGCTCGCTATTTCACCACCCCGATCTCGCGAAAATATTTCATCACGCCGGGATGGATCAGTTCCGGCCTCGGCGCGGCCGCGACCGTGTTCGACGCCGTGGTCTCGCAGGCCTGGGCGAGCTTCTTGCAAAAAACCGCTTCGACGCCGTGCAGCGTCTTGGCCAGGCGATAGGCGACATCGTCAGGCAGATCCTCGCGCGTGAGGACAAAGCTCCAGGAGCCGAGCGAGGCGATCGGCGCGTCCTGCTTCGGATAGCTGTTCGCCGGCACCAGCAGCGGCTTCAGGAACGCATGCCTGGCGCGGATGCGCGTCATCTCCTCCACGCTGGGCGCGATGAAGCGCGCACCTGACGCGCTCGATGCGACCGCGGCAAAGCCGGGCCAGCCTATGCCGGCGCCCCACAGTGCGGTAACGCGGCCGTCCTCGACCATCGCGGGGCCGTCGCCGGCGCGGTCGAGATAGACCGCCTTGAAGTCTTCGTCCTGCTTCAGGCCGAGACCATCGAGCACGTAGCGCGCCAGGATCGGCAGGCCCGAGCCTTTGGCGCCGAACGCGACCGGCTGTCCCACGAGATCGCGGATTGTCCTGTAGGGACTGTCCGCGCGCACCACGAACATGCCAGGGTTGGAATAGATCGCCGTCAATATCTTCAACCGCACGGGCGCGCGGCCGATGCCGGCAAAGGCCTCGTAGGCCGGCTCGCCCGCGACCAGCGCGAGATCGAGCTCGCGCTTCTCCAGCAGCGGAATGTTCTCGTTGCTGCCCTTGGTGTTGCGGGGCGCGATGGCGATTTGCGGATCGGCCGCGTTCATCACCTCCGCGAAGGCGTTGCCGTAGAGCGGAAAGCCGCCGCCCGGCGTCGCGGTGCCAAGACTGATTGTATGGCTGATCGTCGTGGTCGGAATGGCGTTGCCTCCGGTTTGAGCAGGCGCGGGGCTTGCGAGCAGCACCGCAGCGATAAAGATCGTCGCGAATCTCATGGTCATTCCCGGCGGGCCTGCGTCAACACCGACTTGCGGCGAAGTAGGCAGCGGCCCGATTTTGTGAAAGCATGCCCCTCAACGACAATAGAACAATGGGAGGCATCATGTTGCGAATTTTGCGTCACGGTTTTTTCGGGCTTGCAGTTCTCTCAGGTCTTTTCAGCGTCACGCCTCCCGCGTCCGCCGCCTATCCCGAACGCCCCGTGCACTGGTTCATCGGCTTTGCCGCCGGCGGCCCCGTCGACATCGTGGCCCGGATCATGGCGCAGGCGCTGTCGGACAAGCTCGGCCAGCAATTCATCGTCGAGAACAAGGCCGGCTCCGGCGGCAACATCGCCGCCGCCGCCGCGATCAATTCAGCCCCCGACGGCTACACGCTGCTGTTCGTCGCGCCGAACAATGCGATCTCGACCTCGCTCTACAAGAAGCTGCCGTTCGACTTCATCCGCGACACCGCGCCGGTGGCCAGCATCATGCAGCTCACCAACATGCTGGTCGTCTCCAATGCGTTCCCGCCCAAGACGGTCCAGGAGTTCATCGACTATTGCAAGGCCAATCCCGGCAAAATCTCCTATGCGTCGTCCGGCAACGGCACCTCGGTGCACATGTCGGCCGAGCTGTTCAAGGCGATGACCAAGTGCGACATGATCCACGTGCCCTATCGTGGCTCTGCGATCGCCTTCCCCGACATCATCTCCAACAAGGTACAGCTGATCTTCGACAATCTGCCCTCCGCGCTGGAGCAGGCCAAGGGCGGCAATGTCCGCGCGCTGGGCGTGACCTCGCCCAAGCGCTGGCCCAGCGTGCCCGACGTGCCCGCGATCGCCGAGACCGTGCCGGGCTTCGAATCGGTCGGCTTCTACGGCATCTCCGCGCCGAAGGGCACGCCGCCCGAGGTGATCGAGACCCTCAACAAGGCCGTCGGCGAAGTGCTGAAGGACCCGAAGGTGGTCGCGCGCCTCACCGAAGTCGGCGGCATTACCAAGCCGATGACACCGGCCGAGTTCGGCAAGCTGGTCGCCGACGAGACCGAGAAGTGGCGCAAGGTGGTGGAGTTCGCCGGAGTCTCGGTGGATTAGCGCGGCTCGGCTACGAAGCAGTACGACATCGGAGGGGGCAGCTTGGCCCCCTCGACACCAAAAGTCGAAAAACAACCCCATGCACAGTAGACGGGGCCAATCATTTCAATGGGTTAGCGACCCCGATAAACCGGTCTTGAAGAGGTGGTTTTGCTTCGTCGGGCAAAACAGGGGTATACAGGCTTCGTCGCCAATTTCGGTTATTCGAAAATCATCGGCAATGCCGCGTCGTCGTTCCCGTCCGCCCGGGCCAGCATTGCACCCCCGCCCCCATCCCTGTAAACGAACCGCGCACCGTTGCCGGCCGCGCGTTCCCGCGAGCCGCTCGCGGCGGGGCCTGTAGCTCAATGGTTAGAGCCGGCCGCTCATAACGGTCTGGTTGCAGGTTCGAGTCCTGCCGGGCCCACCACGCTTCGCCCTGCGGGCTACGCGTGGCGCAGCCACGTGGAGAGCGAGGGCGAAGCGTGGTGTCCGGCGTAAGCCGAAGGCGAAGCCGGGCTGTTTGGCGACGCGAGCCACCGAGCGATGATCGCCTGCCATCTTAGACCTTTTGCTTGAGGACCACTGGCCCTACGCGCGCAAACTCCCCTTGCCCTCGCTCAGTAGTTGCGCTTGCATCAACTCTTTAGACGGGGGTATTTCAGCATGCGCATTTTAGTTTTGGCGGCCGCTTGCGCCGCGCTGACCGGCTGCACGACGGCTGGCGAAACGGTCTCGTTCAAGGCTTCCAATCCTCAGCAACAAGCTCTCATGAGGGATGGGCAACCTGCTCTCGTCTCTCGCCAAAAGAATTCTCTGGTCCTCGTTCGGCCGGCGTCCCGACAGCTTCAAGCGAACGGCCGGCCGGTGTTCGTGGTCGGTATCAACAATCTCGGCCGCCAGCCGGTCGAGTTTCGAGTTGGGCAAGTTGAAGCCGTCCAACATGCCGCGGGGTCCGACTTCGACATGAAGATCGTGACGTATGAGATGCTTGTTCAAGAGGAGAAGAACCGGCAGGTCGCAGCTGCACTTCTGACAGGGGTCGCGGCCGGCGCCAACGCTTACAGCGCATCGCGAGCTGGATATGGCACCTATACGACCCCAAGCGGCCGCACCGGCTCATTCTACAGCCCGACAGCAGCTGCGATCGCGCAAGGCAACGCAGCCGCACAAAATGACGCGATGATCTCTACGACGATCGAAGCAGGTCAACGCAACATGGCTGTGCTCGAGCAAGCGGTGATCAAGGACAATACACTCCTGCCCGGCGAATGGTACGGAGGCCAACTGCACCTCGCGCCGCCCACTGATCAGGGCGGTGCGCAAAAGACCTATACGGTGGTGATCACCGTCGGGTCGGACCGCCACGTGATCGATGTGGCTCAAGGAGTGCCTGGTGCGTGACCGGTCAAGCTGATTGCGGTGCCAGTGCACTCAATGGCTCAGCCACATTAGGAGGCGCGAAGGCGCGTGAATCAAGTGCACTGGCACGTAATGGCGACGTTTTCGGATCACTGAATAATTAGGAGGGATGGTTCATGGCAATGACGATACACGACGCAAAAATCGCGATCGGCATGTTGGCCCGTGGAGATAACCAGCATGACGTCGCGGCGTGGTTTGGCGAAAACCAAGCGCGCATCGTTGAGAAGGTTTGAGCAGGGAGCGGGTTCGGATGACCGAGGGTGACGAAAATGGTCCCATCATTGAGCGAGCAGACTTAGACAACATTGTCTACATTTCAGCTATCGTGGGAATTATAGGTAGTATCGCGCTATTCGTTATCTTCGTCGCCACCGAATGGGGCAACCCGCAATGGAGTCTTGTTTTTCACCATTTCCCCGCAACTATCGGGCTCCCTTTTGCCGCCGCAGCCTCGTTCATTATTATCGCACTGTTCAGAAGCACTGAAGGCCAAATAAAGTTTAGCGGCCTTGGATTCAATTTCGAAGGAGCTTCAGGCCCCATCGTCATGTGGGTACTATGCTTCCTTGCAATCGCGGTCGGCATCAAGCTACTTTGGCCACTTACGTTAGCTGCCTAAGTCATCCGCGCGACTGAGTGCATCATTTCCGGAATGCGCCGCATCGTCGCCCGCGGCTTGAAAGAAGATCCCGCCCCCACGCGCATTCTCCACAGGCGCCCGGAACACGGACAAGCCCAGCCCTGGGATTACGGTGACAGTGCACTAAATTTTCCGCTCCTCGCTTTTGACCGTGACGGAAGGCGAGAACCGACAAGGCGGACATCCAGATTTTCATCAGGGCCCACAACGAGCGCAATCTGGCGGAGTACGAAGGCCGCACCGAAATCGACGACGAGTTACTCGCGGCTTTGATCCACTGCACCAAGAAGCTGGAACGGATGTCGCCAAGCTCGTGCCGCCGCCGGAAGCGAATGGATAGCGTTTCGCTATGCCGTCTAGTTGCAGGTTTGAACGGTGGAACTTGTCGGGCATGCGCTTGAAGCGAGCGACCTTGGCTCAGACGACATCGCAAGCCAACGGCTCTTGACTTCCCGCCTCCTCTCGGAACAAAAATAGAACGCCCGAATCCCCTCCCCCGACAAGGTCCACTTGGCCAAGCCACCGATCCTGCCCGCCTACTACTACCTCGATCATTTCGTCGAGATGCTGGCGTTCGTTCAGAAGACCTATGGTTCGGTCCTCGGCGAGGAACATCGCGCCTTTATCGCGCGCTTCGAGGGCCTATCGCGGGATGCGCGGTGCCTGCTGATCCGGATGGTCAATCGGCGCGGCGCGATCTTCAACCGGTCTCTGTTCAGCTATCCCGAGATTGCCGACGTCGGACGCGCGGCGGCCGAACTGATGGCGGCCAGTTACGCCCGCGCGCTCGGCGAAGGCGACTATGCTGCGTTCGTGGCCTGTCTTCCAAGAGACGTACTGGTCACGGGTGCACAGGCCGCTGGACGGGGCGATGTCCGGAAATCCTGGTCGAAGCCGAAGTTCGTCGACTATTATCTCGAACAGATCCCTTTCGCCGTCGCCGCGCAGCACTGCGGCGCGCACAAGTTCATCGCGCTCGACGGCACGAGGCCGATCGAGTTCCTCCTCTATCTCTATTTCGGCAAGACCGAGACCGACCTGAAGAGTTTTGCGTTGCGCGATTTGGGCGTTCTGCGCACCAACCAGGAGACGGCCTTCAGCGCGCGGTTCTCCGACGGAGATGAAGCCCTGGCTTCATTCCACTACAGCCAGATCCTCGACCGCCTCGACGTCAAATCGGACGCCGTTTGCAGACAGGCTGCCGTCGACATCCTCGCTGGCCCCGCCTGCGGCTCCGAATACGCCGAGGAACTGCGCAGCCGGGCGGCGCACCAGGCGGGAGTGTTCTTCGAAAAGGCCGGCGATCACGATTTCGCCCGGCAGCTCTATCGCGCCGGCGCATCGGCCGACTGCAATGAACGCCTGGTGCGTCTGCTCTACAACGATGGCGATCGCCCCGGAGCCGAGGCCTTGCTGCAACGGATGATCGACCAGCCTTTGAGCGATGGCGAGCATCTTTTCGCGACCGACTTCTACGCCCGAAAGTTTGGCGGGCGACGGACTGGTCTCTACACCGAACTCTTGCGGTCCGGGCGGACGATCACGGTGGACGACACGCATCGCGGCAATCCCGAGGCAGGCGTGGCGGGCGTGCTGCGGCGCGACGGCGCGACGGTCTTTCACACGGAGAACATGCTGTGGCACACCCTGTTCGGCCTGCTGTTCTGGGATGAGTTGTTCGAGAGCACGCAATTGCCGAGCGGCTTCGATTGGGTGCCGCATTGCCTGAGAGATCGCAGCTTCAGCCGGTTGTTTGCGGCCTCGATCGCGAAAAAAATCGGCGCGATCGAAGCCGGGACGGCGCTGCCCATGATCCTGCGGACCGTTGCGGCCCGGTGGGGACGCCCCAATGGCATCTTTGCCTGGGACCATTTTCAGATCGAGGCCTTGCGCGCGTTGCTGCAGGGCGCAAATCCCCCGGGCCTCGCGCGGATCATCCGCGCCATGTGCGAGGATTTCCGCGGCATGCGCGACGGCTTTCCCGACCTGATGGTCGTCCGCGACGGACGCGTCTCGTTCATGGAGATCAAGGCTGCGGGCGACGTCATTCGACGCAATCAATTGACCCGCCTTCACCAGCTCGGCGCCGCCGGCATCACGGCCGAGATCGGCCGTGTCGACTATCGCTTCGATCCGGACCAGGACTACGTCGTCGTGGATATCGAGACCACTGGCTCGTTCTCGAACGGTGACCGCATCACCGAAATCGGCGCGGTCAAGGTCCGCAATCATCAGGTGGTCGACGAGTGGCACAGCCTGATCAATCCACAACGCCCCATCCCCTGGAAGATCACCCAGCTGACAGGGATCACGAACGAGATGGTGCGGGACGCCCCCGTGTTTGCCGAAGTGAGCGAGAGCTTCCTCGATTTCATGGCTGACGGCATCTTCGTCGCCCATAACGTCAACTTCGATTATGGTTTCATCGCCTACGAGTACAAGCGGCTGGAGCGTCGCTTCCGGTTTCCGAAACTCTGTACGTGCGCCGGGATGCGCCGCCGCTACCCGGGACACGAATCCTACGGTTTGGGAAAGCTGTGCGATATCTATGGAATTGCGCTGCCCAATCATCATCGCGCGCTGTGCGACGCGCGGGCCTCCGCGCATCTGCTGAACCTCATCAACCACAAGCGCGATGACGATTTGACCGCGGATGTCGAGGCCGCCTAGCGGGCAAGCCGGCGTTTTGATCCGCGACGGAGAGACCTGAGTATACGCCTCGACTTTCGAGACGACCAAATCCTTCGCATTCTCCACAGACCCCCCCGGAACACGTGGACAAGCCCAGTCCTGCCGTTTGGGAATCCCTGCCCCGTGCTGAACGCCGGGAACGAGCGGGGGCGGCGCGGATTCGTCCCGGCGAGGAGCGATCTCGATGCTGATGACGACAGAAAGACGGACCCGCACGCTGCGTGGATGGGCGCTCGGCGTGCTGCAGGAGGCCGGCGCCATCCACGAATGCGAGGAGCATGGCTGGGCGAAGGACCGGGCCGATCCGCACGCCCGCGCACGCGCCATCGATCTCGCCCGCGAGGTTCCGCCGGCCGGTGTTTCGCCGGATGAGGCGACCGCGGAGATCCGCGACGTCCTCGATTCCATCGGAGACACTTGTCCGGAATGCCCGGACGGAGATTGCTGACGCCTCACCGATCGCCATATCCAATGTTCGCATGGATCGGACGTTCATACTGACCGCGGAATTGGACCCCGCCAGCTTCAACTGGCTGGATGGACTGCGCCGCGCGCATTTTCCGCCCGCGCGCAACATGTTGAACGCCCATCTCACGCTGTTTCACCGCCTCTCGCTTGCGCAAGCGAGCCGGCTGGCCGATGTCGACTTGCCCGCAGGCGTGATGCCGATGCACTGCGACGGTGTTCGCCTGCTCGGCTTCGGTGTCGCCATCGAGATCAGCTGCCCTGAACTCGCGCGATTGCGGACTGCGCTGCGCATCGCCATGGGCGGCGAACTGTCCCGGCAGGACAGCCAGGGCTGGCGGCCGCATGTCACCATCCAGAACAAGGTCACGGCCGCTGCAGCGCGCGGTCTTTACGACGAGCTTCGCGCCAGCTTCGTGCCGCGCGCAGGCGCTGTTGGTGGGCTGCTGGTCTGGGAGTATTTAAATGGTCCATGGCGGCTGGACCGCCGGCTTCCATTCAACAGCTAATCCTCGGCAGCACCTCTCCGCCGCTGCACCTTGGCGTACCAATCGGCGTAGGGCGTGTTTTTCGCCATGTGCCGGTTGAGATCGGGGGCGCCGTCCGGCCACCATGCCGGGCCACGCTCGCCGAGGGCGCGCTTGGCATCGTCGACGGCGCGATGGGCCGCCGCTTCAGACTCGGAATCGACCGCCGCCTTGGCGTCACGGACGGCCCGCCGCGCCGCCATCAGGCGCTTGACCAGCTCCGATTTTTCCCGCTCGCCCAAATGCGGATTGGCCATTCGCCACAGCCGTCCGCGGACGACGAAGTATCGACCGTCCGGCGTCACCGGATGTTTCACGCTCAAGCCGACTTTCGGCGCGCCCCTGTGGCCGGCTTCTTCGCCGCCGCTTCCTTCGCTGGCTTCCTGCCCGCGATCGGCATCAGCATCTCCTTCTGTCCGGCCGCCGCCTTCTTCGGCTTCTTCGCCGGCTTGCCGGCCTTCGCAGGCGCGGCCTCCTTCCCGGCTGCCTTGCCGACGCTCCGCCGCAGCGCCTCCATGAGGTCGACGACGTTCTCGCCCTTCGGCCGCTCTTTCGGCTGGATCACCTTGCCGGCGCGCTTTTCGTTGATCAGCTCGATCAGCGCGGTCTCGTAATGGTCCTCGAATTTCTCGGGTTCGAAGCGCCCGGCCTTCTGATTCACGATGTGCCTGGCGAGATCGAGCATGTCCTTGGTGACCTTCACCTCCTGGATATCGTCGAAATAGTCCTCCTCGCTGCGCACCTCGTAGGGGTAGCGCAGAAGCGTGCCGACGAGGCCCTTGTCCATCGGCTCCAAGGCGATGATGTGCTCGCGGTTGGTCAGCACCACGCGCCCGATCGCGACCTTGTCCATCTCGCGGATGGTCTCGCGGATCACCGCGAAAGCGTCGTGGCCGACCTTGCCGTCCGGCCGGATGTAATAGGGGCGGATCAGGTAACGCGGGTCGATGTCCGACCTGTCGACGAACTCGTCGATCTCGATGGTGCGGGTGGATTCGAGCGCGATCTCCTCGAGCTCGTCCTTGGAGACCTCGATATACTGGCCCTTCTCGAGCTCATAGCCCTTGACGATGTCCTCGTTCGGCACCTCGTCGCCGGTGTCCGCATCGACTTTCACGTATTTGATGCGGTGGCCCGTCTGCCGGTTGAGCTGGTTGAACGAGATCTTCTCGCTCTCGGATGTGGCCGGATAGAGCGCCACGGGACAGGTGACGAGGGAAAGTCTCAGGAAGCCTTTCCAATTGGCGCGGGGGGCCATGTACGCAGAACTCCGGTTCGAGGCGGCACGGATTAAAGACGAATGGCGGCCCCGGGTTCCGACATGGCTTGTGGAGAAAAAGGCCGCGCAAGTGTAGGACTTCATGTCGCATCGCTCCGCCCTTCCGCCGAGCCCCTGCACGAGGCCGCCCTCTGGCGGCAGGAGACCATCATGACCAGTGAAAAAGGCCCGAACATCAAGAAGAAGCAGAAATGCAAGAATTGCGAAGGCAAGGGCCTGCTCAAGAAGGGCGACAAGGTGGTGAAGTGCCAGCGCTGCAAGGGCACGGGCGTGCGATGAGGAGTGGATGACTTCTCCACCCCTGACGCTGCGCGGACCTCGCCGCCGAAGTCCTTCTCGATCTGCGGTGATGGTGCACGCGAGCACGCCTCGTCCTTCGAGACGACCGCTTCGCAGTCTCCTCAGGATGAGGCTCAGCAGCAAGGCGCTCGCGGAAATGGCTGCCCGCAATTTGAACCTCATCGTGAGGCCCGCCAGCAGCCCTTTGCCCGCATGCAGCGGTCCTCCAATCGGATGAGGCCGGGCGCGGCCGATATGCTATCCTCTGTTCGAAAGCACCAACGGAGTCCCCCCATGCCCACCAGCGTCAAGCAAATGATCGAAGCCGCGAACGCGGCGGTCCCCAAGATCACGTCGGACGAGGCCGCCGCGATGATCAAGGCCGGCAACACGCTCGTCGTCGACGTTCGCGATGCGCCGGAGGTTGCGGCCAGCGGCAAGATCGCAGGCGCCGTGCATGTCTCGCGCGGGATGCTGGAGTTTCGCGCGGATCCGGAGCTGCCGTCCCACGACAAGGCGTTCGACAGGAGCAAGTCCGTCATACTCTATTGCGCGTCGGGCGGCCGGTCGGCGCTGGCCGGCAAGCTGCTGAAGGACATGGGCTACGAGAAGGTCTTCAATCTCGGCGGCTTCAAGGACTGGACCGGGGCGGTCGAGAAGTAGCTCGACCGGCCGGGCGGCCGCGCGACTGAGAGCTCGCCCGGGGCGCATCCTTCGAGACGTCCGCCTGCGGCGGGCCCTCAGGATGAGGTCGGTGGTTGTGGCGGGGCGGGGTCATGCGCGTTTCGGCCTGGGTCTTCGGCCGGCGCTTCGCCTTCATCGCAACAATCGGCCTTCACGCGCGTTGTTCCCCGACAGACAGGAACTCCGCGAGGCGAGCCATGACCAAGCCTACCGGCAAGGATACCGAATTGACACCGGACGACTTCCCGCTCGAAGCCGACAAGGACAAGCTCCGGACCCACAAGGGCGAGCCGGTGGCCTCGGCCGAGTCGGAAGAGATCGCCGAGGATTTGGCCGACCGGTTGAACGAGCAGGCGCACCGGGAAGAGCAGGACCGCTGGTCGGCGTGACGCGCGGTGCGAGCCGATGAGGTGGCCGCTTGCGCTTTCGCGCCCGCCCTACTCCACCTGCCGCCGGCGCAGCTCGGACGGGCTGTGGCCGAACTTGCGGCGAAACACCGTGCTGAAATGCGATGAGCTGCTGAATCCGAGCCGATAGGCGATTTCGGTCACCGAGAGCGCGCGCAGCTCGGGGCGCATCAGCGCGTCGTAGCAACGCTGCAGGCGGCGGTTCAGGATCCATTCGGACACCGACATTTCGGTCGACCGAAACAGATAATGCAGATGCCGCAGCGAGACGCCGTTGCTCCTGGCGATCTTCTCCAGCGACAGGTCCGGATCGGTCAAGTGCTCCTCGATCCAGGCCTTGACGGAGCGCAGGCGCGCGTTCCGGGCGGTGGCGTCCTCCGAGAATTCGTCCTTGTCGCCCATGTCCAGCGCGAGCGCCAGCACGTCCATCAGCTCGTGACCGAGCCGGCCTCGCGCCGTCTCCTCCAGGTGTGATGCCTCCGCGGCGAGCAGCGCGCAGAATTCGGCGGCGATCCGCCCCAGGCCCCGCCCCGTCGCGATGGTCGCCGCCGACGGCATCTTGCCTTCTGCGAAGCGCGACGAAAACTCCTTGCGCGGGATCTCCAGATACAACGAGCGGAATTGGTTCGAGCACTCCAAATCGTAGGCGTCGGAGGCCGAGAAGATCGCGCCGATGCCCGGGCTGGTCACCAGCGTCTGGCCGGCCTGGAGCACGTCCATGCTGCCCTGTTGCAAAAACTGGACGTAGTAACAATCCTTGTCGAGCTTCGCGATGTGCCGCTCGCGCCGCGAGATGCGCTGCTCCGACAGGAAGACGTCGCTCATCGTGACAGGGCCAAATTGCGCCTCGCGGATAAAGCCCTGATAGTCGGCCGGCTTCACCGCGTTCACGTCGACATGAACGTAGTGGTCGCAGATGGCATCCTGCCAGGCCGCAAAGCGCCTGGCGGGGTCCAGCTCCTCGGTCGTAAACACGAGATCCATCGGCGGCCCGTTACGTCGAGACATTTCTGTGCAACGCACAAAAACTGTCAGTCAATCTTAGGTTCCTGTCAGCCTCGCGCAAGACTCTTTGCGCGCCAGCGCAAAAGGTTTGCGCGTTGACGCAAGTCAGCGTGAGCTGTCTCGCCTATCAAGCGCAAAACAAATTTGGGACGGGGGGAGGCAAGCGCGCGCCGAGAGGGCGATCCCGCACGCGCGACGCCGATCCCGGGGAAGGCAAACGATGAAGCGCGTTCGGGTCAGCCAACAGGAGATCGTGTTCGCGGTCTTCGCCGCACTCTTCCTGACCTTCTCGGTCTTCCTCAACGGCTTTCTCTCCGCCGACAACATGCTGACATTGCTGCAGAACGTGGCGGTGCTCGGCATCCTCGGCCTGGCCATGGCGATCGTCGTGATCGGCCGCGGCATCGACCTGTCGCTGATCGCGGCACTCGCCGTCCCCGCCGGCCTCGTGCTGCAGATGGTGCAGAACGGCCATTCGCTGCCGGCCTCGCTGCTGGCGGCCGGCCTGCTGGCGATCGCGATCGGTCTCGTCAACGGCTGGCTGATCGCCTACGCGGAAGTGCCGCCCTTGTTCGCGACGCTGGCGACCGGCCTGTTCGTCGCCGGTCTCGGCCAGGCCGCCCTCTTCCAGCTCGACGTCGTGCAATGGAGCGACGGCATGGCCGGCTTCGAGCGGCTCGGCCAGGGCAGCATCCTCGGCATTCCCACCTCGATCGTCATGTTCGTGATCGCCTGCGTCGTGGTCTTCGTGCTGCTGCGCCAGACGCGCTGGGGCGCCTACATCTACGCGATCGGCGACAACCCGTTCGCGGCGCGCGTCACCGGCATCCCGTCGCGGCCCATCATCGTGCTGCAATATGTCCTTGCGGCGCTGATCGGCTGCTTTGCCGGCCTCGTGCTGGCGGCGTCCGTCAACTCCATGCCGACCCGGATCTTCAATTCGACGCTGATCTACGACGTCATCCTCGTCGTCGTGCTCGGCGGCATCGGCCTGTCGGGAGGGCGCGGCGGGGTCGTCAACGTCATCATCGGCACGCTGCTGATCGGCACCATGCTGAACGGCATGACGATCCTCAACGTCCCCTATGCCGGCCAGAACCTCATCAAGGGCCTCGTGCTCCTGATCGCGGTCATCACCGACACCCTGCTCAATCCACGAAACGAAGAAACGGCCCAACAGGGCGACATCTGATCTGCCTGAAAAAGACGCGTATCAACAAGGAGGAAGACAATGGCCAGCGTTCATAGGTTTGCGCTCGGAAGTATCGCCGCACTGGCGCTTTCAGCGGTCGCGGCTCCGGCCCTCGCCCAGCAGGGCCTCGACGAGCCGTTCCAGAAGCCGTTCCGGGAGGCGCTTGCCGGCAAGACCGTCGCCTATGTGCCGGTCGCGATGAACTTCGACCTGACCGAAGGCTGGTACGCCGGCCTCAAGAAGGAGCTCGAGCCCTACGGCGTCAAGTTCGTGATCCGCGATCCCAACTGGAATACCAACGCGGGCGCGCAAGCCGTCACGTCGCTGATCTCGGAGAAGCCGGCGGTGATGGTGATCCACAATCCCGACGTGCAGACCTACGCCAAGCTGCTGCAGCGCGCCGAGAACGAGGGCATCTACGTCATCCAGATCAACATGGGCTCGGCCTATCGCAGCTCGGCCTTCGTCGGCGCCAACTGGATCGAGATCGGCGAGCGCCAGACCGAAGGCGTGGTGAAGGCCTGCCAGGGCAAGTCGAACAAGATCGCCATCATCCAGGGCGCGCTCTCGGCGGCGGCCAGCGCCTATACGCTGAAGGGCGTCGAGAACATCCTCGCCAAGCATCCCGAGATCAAGGTCGTCTCCAGCCAGGCCGCCGATTGGGATGCCGCCAAGGCCAAGGCGATCACCCAGACGGTGCTGAAGCAGAACCCGGATCTCTGCGGGATCGTCGGCTTCTGGGACGGCATGGACATCGGCACTGCCGCCGCGATCAAGGAGGCCGGCCTGACCGGCAAGGTGTTCCTGGCGACCTCGGGCGGCGGCGAGCGCAAGGGCGCCTGCGAGCTCGTCAAGAACGGCTCGTTCGATCTCGACATGAGCTACGACGTGCCGACGCAGGCAGCCCAGATGGCCGGAACCATCAAATGGCTGCTGTCGTCGGGCGTCAAGGCAGGCTCGGTCAAGGGCTCGGAATACACCACGCTGATTCCGATCACCAAGGAGAACGCCGACACCCAGACGGCGTGCTGGAATCTCTCCGATCTCAAGAAGTGATCGCACACTGAAGCTGCGCGTTCCGCCCCTTCGGGCGCGGAACGCGCGACCTTGCTCATGGAATCAGCGGAAGGCAGATGCGCGAGACACTGACGAGGCTCCGATACCGCTACTGGCCGGACCATCTCCTCGGCGAGATCCTGTCCAAACGATGGACCGAAACCGCCATCCCGGTGATCCTGCTGCTGATCATCGGCTTCGCGCTCAGCCGCTCGCTCGAGCACTTCCTGTCGCCTGCGAGCCTCGCCGACACCGCGCGGCAGGCCGGCGAGATCGGCTTCATCGGCCTCGGCATGGCGCTGGTCGTCATCGTCGGCGGCATCGATCTCTCGGTCGGGTCGATCTTCGCCCTGACGGATTTCTGCGCGCTCTATCTGCTCGACGTGCTGAACTGGCCGGTCCCCGCCGTGGTGGTCGTCACCATGATCGTCGGCGGGCTGCTCGGCGCGGTGAACGGCGTGCTGATCGGATATCTCCGCCTGCGCGCCTTCATCACCACGCTGATCACGCTGATCATCTATCGCTCGGCCTATGACCTGCTGATCCAGCGCTATTCCAACGCGATCGCGTCGGCTTTTCCGGACATTCCGTCCTGGGACTTCATCGGCGGCGGCAGCGTGTTCGGCATTCCCAGCGTCGCGCTGGTCTACATCGTCATCGCGATCTTCGGTCACGTCTTCCTGACGCGGTTGCGGCCGGGCTGGCACATCACCGCGATCGGCGGCTCGCGGCGATCGGCCTACAATTCCGGCATTCCGGTCCGTCGCACCATCGCGCTCTGCTATGTCGCGAGCGGCGTGCTGACCAGCATCGGCGCGCTGTTCTTCGCGGCACGGCTCGGCACGGTCGGCGGCGATATCGGCGTCGGCCTGGAGGTGATCGTGCTGACGGCCACCGTGCTCGGCGGCATTACGCTCGGCGGCGGCAAGGGCTCGGTCGTCAAGTCCATGGTCGGCGTGCTCATCGTCCTGCTCGTCACCAACGGGCTGACCGCCATGAACGCGCGCGGCGGTGTCAACCGCATGGCGCTGGCGACCATCCTGCTGGCGGCGGCAATGGTCGACATCCGCTGGCAGAAGAACCGCACCCGCATCATCAGCAAGGTCTATGTCGCCCCCACCTACCACGCATTGCCGCCACCGCCGCCGACCGAGATCGGCAGCGGCGGGCCGTTCGAGCAGAACGACAGGCTGCGCGACGTCTCGCTGATCGGGCTCGGCCGGATCGAGGCGCCCGAGGACGTCATCCTCGATCGCAACGACGTGCTCTATGCGGGATCGCGGCACGGCGACATCATCCGCTTCTTCCCACCGGACTACGAACGGATGGAGGTGTTCGCGCATATCGGCGGCCAGCCGCTCGGCATGGCGTTCGACAAGCAGGACAATCTCTATGTCTGCATCGGCGGCATGGGCCTCTATCGCATCACGCCCGATGGGACCGTGGAGAAGGCCACCGACGAGACCAACCGCAGCCTCTATTCCGTGAACGACGACAGCCGCCTGCGGCTCGCCGACGACTTAGACATCACCGACGACGGCCTGATCTTCTTCTCCGAGGCCACGGTTCGCTACGAGATGGACGAGTGGCCGGTCGACGGGCTGGAAGCGCGCGGCAACGGCCGCATCATCTGCTACGACACCAAGACCGGCAGTACCCATACCGCACTGCGCGGGCTGAAATTCCCGAACGGCGTCGCGGTCGCCAGCGACGGGCAATCGATCCTGTTCGCGGAGACGTTCGGCTGCTCGATCAAGCGCTACTGGTTCGCCGGCCCCAGGAAGGGCGACGTCGAGATCGTCATGGACAATCTGCCGGGCTATCCCGACAACATCAACCTCGCCTCGGACGGCAATTACTGGCTGGCGCTGGTCGGCATGCGCAGCCCGTCGCTCGATCTCGCCTGGAAGATGCCGGGCTTCCGCCGGCGCATGGCCAAGCGCGTGCCGGTCGACGAATGGCTGTTCCCGAACATCAACACCGGCTGCGTCGTCAAGTTCAACGAGCAGGGCAAGATCCTGGAATCGTTCTGGGACCTCAAGGGGCTCAACCATCCCATGATCACCTCGATGCGCGAGCATCGCGGCTATCTCTATCTCGGCGGCATCGCCAACAACCGGATCGGCCGCTTCAAGCTCGACAATGCCGACCCGAACTTCGTGCAGTACGACAAGCGCTGGGGGAAGCCGTCGTGATCGCCGCGATCAGCGAATTCGCCAACCGTTTCCTCGGCCGCGGCGAAGCGGCCATCACCGTGCCGTCGTTCGACGGAGCGCTGAAGCCGAACCAGGCGCTCGAGCAGGCGGAGACCCTGCTCGCGTGCGACGCGCCGGAGGATCTCGCCGCGGACGGCTCGTCGCTGCTCATCGCCGACGGCATGCGGCTGATACGTTTGACCGGACACTCGACAACGACGGTCCGAAGCTTCGAGCGGCCGATCTCCGCGCTGGCGTCCTTGCCCGATGGAGGCCTTGTCGTCGCGCTCGGCGGCACCGAGGTCCGGCTCTACGACAATGCCGCGGCCGAGACGCCCAGGGTGGCCTTCACGCAGGGGCTGCACGCCGTCAATGCGTTGGCTCCGGGAAGCGACGGGACGCTGATCGCAACCGATGGATCGACGTTGCACGATGTCGGCGAATGGGCACGCGATCTGATGGAACTCGGCAAGACCGGCCGGGTGCTGCGGCTCGATCCGAAATCCGGCACGATCACGCAGCTTGCCGGCGGATTGGCCTACGCGTTCGGCGCCATCGCGAACAACGACGCCGTGCTCGTCAGCGAAAGCTGGCGGCATCGCCTGATCTCGATCGCGCGGGACGGAAGCCGCAAGGACCTGCTGCGGCACCTGCCCGTCTATCCGTCCAGGCTTTCGCCGGCGAGCGGCGGCGGCTTCTGGCTCACCGCCTTCACCGCGCGCACCCAGCTGGTCGAGTTCGTGCTGCGCGAGCCGGCCTATCGCCGCCGCATGATCGCCGAGATCGCCCCGGAGTTCTGGGTGGCGCCGCGTCTGCGCTCCGGCCATTCCTTCAAGGAGCCGCTGCAGGGCGCCCATATCAAGACCATGGGCGTGATGAAGCCCTGGGCGCCGCCGCGGTCATACGGTCTCGTCATCCGGCTCGGAGCCGACGGCCTGCCGCGCTATTCGCTCCACAGCCGGGCCGATGGCGTCAACCACGGCATCGTCGCCGCCGTCGAAGTGGGCTCCGACCTCGTCATGATCGCAAAGGGCCCCGGCCGCATCATCAGGCTTCCGCTGGCAACCCTGCGCGAGGGGGCAAGCGCATGAACGACCTCGTCCTGTCGCTGTCGAAGGCGACCAAGCTCTACGCCGGCGTACCCGCGATCGAAGGCGTCGATTTCGACCTGCGGCGCGGCGAGATCCACGCCCTGGTCGGAGAAAACGGCGCGGGAAAGTCGACGCTGACGAAGGTCATGGCCGGCGTCGTGACGCTGACCTCCGGCGCCATGACGGTCGACGGGGCCGACGTTACGCTGAAGACCCCGCTGGAGGCGCGCAACCTCGGCATTGCCATGGTGTTCCAGGAGAACAGCCTGGTGCCGACGATGACGGTGGCGCAGAACCTGTTCCTCGGCCAGGAGAAATTCTACAACCGCCTGCGCGGCATCTACATCGCGGCCCAGCAATTCCTGCAATCGCTCAACTTCGACGTGACGCCGACCGCAACGGTCGGCGGCCTGGGCGCCGCCAAGAAGCAGATGGTCGAGATCGCGCGCGCCGTCCTGCACAAGGCGAAGGTGATCATCTTCGACGAGCCGACGGCGACGCTGACGCCGGAGGAGAAGAAATATTTCTTCGACCTGGTCAGGGACCTCAAGCGGCGCGGCGTCTCCATCATCTTCATCTCGCACGCGCTCGAAGAGGCGCTGCTGCTCGCCGACCGCATCACCGTCCTGCGCGACGGCAGGCATGTCGTGACCGACGACGCTTCCCGTTTCGACCGGGCGCGCATCGTCCAGGCGATGGTGGGGCGGGACCTCTCCAACACGCTCTACGGCGCGCGCAAGGCGCAGGTGCGGCCTTCGGGCAAGCGGGTGCTGACGGTGCAGAACCTGAAGATGGCGCCGATGGTGAAGAACAATTCGCTGTCGGTGTTCGCAGGCCAGATCACCGGCGTCTTCGGTCTCGTCGGCGCCGGGCGCACCGAAACGTTCAAGATCGTCGCAGGCGTCATGAAGCGCGACTTCTTCCATGGCGGCGAGGTGATCCTCGGCGACAAGCCGGTCCGCTACCGCGTGCCAGCGCCGGCCGTGCAGGCCGGCATCGCCTACGTCACCGAGGATCGCAAGGTCGAAGGTTTTTTCGAGACCGCATCCATTGCGCGCAATATCTATCTCGGCCTGCTCGCCAAGTTTCCGAAAGGACGCACCTGGCTGTCACGACGTGAAAGCACCGCGACCGGAAAGTCCTGGATCGAGCGGCTCAAGGTGCGCGCCATCGGCGACGAGGCCAAGGTCGTCGAATTGTCCGGCGGCAACCAGCAGAAGGTCGTGATCGCCAAATCGCTGATCCAGGATCCGGAACTGATCATCTTCGACGAGCCGACGCGGGGCGTCGACGTCGGAGCCATCGTCGAAATTCACGAGTTGATCAATTCGCTGGCCGACAAAGGCAAGGCGGTGGTGGTGATCTCCTCCTATTTGCCCGAGATCATGGCGCTGTCGGACCGCGTCCTGGTGTGCAGGCAAGGCAAGGTGGTCGAGGAGTTTTCCGCGCTGGAGGCGACGGAGGAAGCCATCATGTACGCGGCGATCCACTGACAGTGGCCCGCCCGCCACGTCGCTGCACAATCGACACGAACCCTGTCAGGCGGAACGCGGTATGGAGACGGACTGCGCGCTACGTTCGCCCAGCAGCTTGCTTGTGGTGCTGTTGACGAAGTGGAGCGACATGCAGGCCGGACACCGCAGGGACACATAGGCGTCCGCCGGCTCAAGCCTCTCGGGCCGCTCGTCGTCGATCCGATGCTCGACGTTCATGCCGGTGCGCGGGCATTTGAAGAGAATTTGGCGCTGCATATCCCTATTTATGCGCCCGAACCGCGCCCGGCGAAATTGCGGATGGTTCCCTAAGGACCTTCCCTATGTTTGAGATGGGTCAAGGCGGACGATCTGCCCGCCCCTATGCTCCGGATGACATCGGGCGCGTTCCTGCCCCGGTGGCCGAACGAAGCGGAGCCCGGACTCCTAGGCACTCCGGGCACCGCTTCGCAAGACGGGGACGATCCGAGCCGATAGGCCGCAATCCGATCAATCCTCCACCCGAAACAGCCGCCACCGCTCCGGCACGCCCTTGAACTGATGCACGCCGTGATCCCTGAACCGGATCTCCGACTGTGCCATCAGGTTTCTGACCGCGCTCGAGACCAGCACTTCGCCGGCGCGCGCTTTGGCGGCGACGCGCGTGCCGATGTGAAAGGCGAGACCGACCATCTCGCCACCGCTCACACTGTACTCGCCCGTATGCAGCCCGACCCTGATGTCGAGCCCCAGCGTACGCACGGCCTTCTGGATTGCGGTCGCGCAGCGGACGCCGGAAGCCGGCGCCTTGAATGTCGCCAGCACGCCGTCGCCGGTGGTCACCACTTCCTTGCCGCGCGTGCTCTTCAGCTCCTTGCGCACCGCCGCGTAATAGTGACCCATGACCTTGGTCCAACGCGCATCGCCGAGCTTCGCCGCCTTTTCGGTGGAGCGGACGATATCGACGATCAGGATGGTGGCGAGTGCCTGCTTGAGCTCCGCGCTCCGCTGGGCGGGTCGGCGCCGGAGCGCGATCGGTCCGGCCAGCGGTTCGTAGCGATGGCTGCGGCGCCGGGCGATGGCGGCTTTGGCGTAGTCCTGCGCGCGCTGCGTCGTGCGGCAGCGGATTGTCTTCTCCTGCGGCAGTCGCGTCCAGTAGACCGTCCGCCCATCGCCGGCGCCATGGACCTCCACCGCGCCCCACTTCAGGAAAACCGCTGAACCGACCCGCCGGACACACCACGCCTTCGACGTGTAGCCGGATACGTTGGACTGATGGACGCCGATGCGAAGGAATTTTGGCATGTCGCTGCGGGTAATCGAAGGACTTTGGGCTACGGAGGCAAACCGTAATAGGCCACTGCCGCGTTGGCAATATGATCGGCAGCGAACCAAGCCGCGGGGCGGACGACGCGGCGCTTGACCGTTGCGCCGGGACCGGCAAATCTTGCGGCATGATTGCCGCGGCGCAGGCCGCAAGGGCCGACCTTCGGTATCCGCTCATTTTTGAAACCAATGCGATATGCAAAGCCAGTTTCGATATTTTCGTGAAGCCGCGCTGTTGTCTGCGGCACTCGCTGCCATCGCCCTGCCTGACATGGTGCGTGCACAATCGGGAAGCGCCGGCGGCAGCATCGGCAACGATGAGAAATCGTTATCCGGCTCCCGCGGGTCACCTCCTGCGGCTGAACCTGCAAGGCCCGCACGCCGCGGCAAGCCGGCGAACGACGAACCCAGCCGCGCGCCGCAAAGAAGCGGCGGGAGTGGCAATTTTGACGGCGCATGGGTTCTGACCAGTGTCGGCGCAACCTGTGCCGGCTCCACCGACACGGTGATCATCACCAGCGGCAAGATGGTGGGGCAATACGGCACCGGTCAGGTCAGTCCGAATGGCGCTACCTACGGGACCGGAGCCGCCGGAAGCCTGACCTGGACCATGTCCGGGCGGTTTTCAGGCCGCAGCGGCTCGGGGACGTTCCGACGATCCGACGGATGCACCGGAAGCTGGACCGGATCAAAGCAGTAATTGCCGACGATCGACGTCAGCGACCGACCGCGTCCGCGCCTCAGCCGTGATACGCGAACAGCTCGATCGGATCGCTGAAGCCACGCACCTCGTGCTTGCCGACGCGCTCCAGCTCGAACTTCCCCTCCACCAGTTCCGCAAAGTCGCGTGACAGCAGCACGGTTCGTCCGAGCTGCTTGGTCAGGGTTTCGAGGCGGGAGGCCATGTTGACGGCGGGGCCGATCACTGTGAAGTCGAGCCGGCTGGACGATCCGATATTGCCGTACATGACGTCGCCGACATGGACGCCGATGCCGTAGTTCAACGGCGCGCGCCCGGTCGCACGGTTCCGCTCGTTCAGCGCCGTCATGGCCTGACGGGCCTCGGTCACGGCGTCGAGCAGCTTCGCGCAGGCATCAGGCTCATGAAGCGGGAAGATGGCGAGCAGGCCGTCGCCGATGAATTTCAGGATCTCGCCGCCATGACGCGCGATCGGCTCGGACATCGCGTCGAAATAGTCGTTGAGCAGGTCGATGACGTCGTCGCGCGGCCAATTGTCGGATATCTTGGTGAAGTCCCTGAGGTCGCAGATCATGATCGCGGCGCGCACCGTCGTGCCGCTGCCGCGCCTGGTGGCGCCGGCGAGGATCAGCTGGCCGGCATGGGAGCCGACATAGGTTTCAAGCAGCGTTCGCGCCAGCCGGTTCTTGATTCGGATCTCGCTGACCAGCGCCAGCACCGGCAGGACTTTCTTGAGCGCTGCGACATGCGCCGGTTCGAAACCGCCGGGGCGATCGGTGGCGTAGGTGACGACGTGCTGCTTGCCGAGCGTGTGATATAGCGGCCAGGCGACATAGTCGGTCAGGCCACTGGCCCGCATCTCGTCGTAAAGGGCATGCTTGCGGCCAAGCGAGGGATCTTGTTCCAGATTCTCTCGCAACTCTGCGGCACCCTCAATGATCTCGGAGGCCGGACTTCCGATGAACTCGGACCGCTCGCGGACATCGTAATCCACCCGCGCGATCTCGGCCCCCTGCATTCCGTCGGCCCATATCATCCGGGCGCCGAGCCATTGCGGATGATTGATCTGGACGTGAAGCGTTGCCCGCTTCAGCGGAATGCCCGCATGCTGCAGGCGGATGCACATCTGCGCGAAGATATCGTCGATGAAGCGTTCGTCGCGCGTGCCTTTGGTGAGCCAGTCGATGACGCTGTCGGCTGGCGTTGGGGCGTGATTGTCTTGCGTCGTCATCGTCTGCCCTTCGGCGGTCTGCGTCGCAGCACATATCGTGCTCCAGCCGCGCGCCGTCAACCTGGCCAGTTGCACGGATTGTACGCAGGGATCGCACTAGGCGGCCAGCCGGATCGAGCCAAGCACCGCCATCCCCGCCACCAGGGTGAGTTGCGAGGCCGCGGTGAGCTCTGCTTTCAACGTGTTTTCGTGCGAAATTGAAAATTCCTCGTCACCGAGTCGAATGCGGCAATCGCCCCGCGCCGCATAGACCAAATGGGTCCCTGCGACGAGCTGCCGTGTGCCGGATTCGCGAAGCGCGATAAGATCGATCTCCGCCGCGCCGCGCCGGGCCATCAGGTTGACAACCTCGACCGGCCCCTCTTCGAGCGCTGTCACGACCTCCATCTCGCCCGTGAAGCGCACCGTCGTAAACGGCTCACGCTCGTCGAATTCCTGCGTAGGCGACTTCAGCACGAGCCCGCGTCCATTGACGACCATCTGGAGGCGATCGATGCCGGGCATATGCGAGAACGGGCCGGGCGCCACGATCGGCGTGGACGCAAGGCGCCAGAGCAGGCTGCTCCAATCCTTCACCGCCGCGTCTGCACGCCAGGCTCCCGCAATGTCTGTGAAGATGCCTCCGCCGTTCTTCCACGGCGATCGGGAATAGTCCTCGGATTTGAGCAGTGTGATTTTCATGTGTTGGGCGGCCAGGTTTTTCAGGGTTTGATAGGCACATCATGTCTCATGAAGTGCCGACTTTGCCACCCGGTTTGCGGAGCGCCAACGGTCAATCAACGCTGTTATTTCGAGGTCAGCGCCGCCACGGCCTGCCAGGCGATATCGGGCGCGGCTGCAGCGAGCTGCCGGCAGCGCTCGTGCATCAGCTCGGCGGGACGATCGTCGCCGCGGAGCTTCAGGACGCTCTCGAAATCGGCGAGCGCATCGGCGAACCGCCGCGCGCGGTAGCGGGCAAGGCCGCGCGCGTAATCCGCGATCCAGCTTTTCGCCTGGCCGTCGATGTCGTCCTCGCCCACCATCCCGATCAGCTCGTGGACGGAGAGCCCCTCTTCCCGTCCGTAGACTGCGATGCTGTCGACCTCGCGCGTGATGATGGCGCCGCGCGCCAGACGTTCGGTCGTCTCGCCGACCAGGATCTGCGTGCCGTAGGATTTGTTGACGCCTTCGAGCCGGCTGGCGACGTTCACGGCATCGCCGATCACGGTGTAGTTCAGCCGCAGCTCCGAGCCGATATTGCCGACCAGCATGCGGCCCGAATTGATGCCGATCCGGATCTGGAGCGGTTGGCCGAGATCGTCGGCCAATCCGGACTCCTCGATCGCCCTGCGACAGGCGAGCGCGGCACGGCAGCAGCGCGCGGCGTGATCGCCTTGCGGCTGCGGCGCACCCCAGAACGCCATCACGGCGTCGCCGATGAACTTGTCGATGGTGCCGCCATTGGCGACGATGATCTCCGAGGTGATGTCGAGATAGCGCGACAGCAGCGGCACCACGCGATCGCCCAGCCGCTCGGACAAGCCGGTGAAACCGGCAATGTCGATGAACATCACGCTGAGCTCCTGGACGCTGCCGCCGGGCCTGGCCTCGACGCCCTGGCGCAGCAGGTCCCGGACGAGATCGGCAGGGATGAATTTGCGGAAGGCTGACAATCCGGCCGCCATTTCGGCGATCGCACCGGACAGGCTCGCGATTTCCTTGAGCCGGGAGGGATGGCGGCGGACCTGCTCCAACGCGAAGGCTTCGACATGACGAAGCTCGCCGACGACGCGCGACAGCGGCGCGGCGATGACGGACCGCGCCAGCATCGCCGAGGCCAGCGCCGCGAGCACGGCGCCGATGGCGAGGCCGAAGATCAGGCGGCGCAACGTCGTCTCGACCGGCCCGAGAAATTCGGCCTCCGGGATCACCGTGGCGAGCGACCAGCCTGGAAACGGCAGCGGCGTCAGCGCAACCTCGTAGGCCGCGCCGCCGGAGGTCAGCCTGTCTCGCCAGGCCTCCTTGCGGCCGGCCTCGCCCGCCTTGGCGAGCGCGGCGCGCGCCAGCGGCAGCAGCGTGGTGTCGCCGCGCGCCGGATGGAGCTCGTCGGCCTCCTTGTCCGGTGCCGCGACGAGTTCGCCACTGCTATCGACGATGAAGGCAGTCCCCGTGCGCCCGACCTCGAGCTGCGACAGGAAGCGCGCAAGCCTGGTATATTCGATGATGACGGCCAGAACGCCCTGCCGCTCCTGATAAACGTCGATCGGCCCCGCGAAGGCGATCGACGGCCGCTCGCCGGTCGCGTGGTCCGTCACCCTGAACCATTGCGGACCGTCCGCGGTCAGCCCGGCCTTGAACCAGGGCTGATCGGCGACGTGAAATCCACTCGGCTCGAAACGGCGATTGGCGAATTCGATGTCGCCGGGCACCACGTCATATTCATCGACGCGACGCTGGCCCGGATGATCCGTCAGCGAGATCTCCATCATCTCCAGGCGGCGATCGCCCAGCTTGTGCGCGGCGAAAAAGGAGCCGTCGGGCCAACCGAAGGCGACCCAGGAGATCGTTGCCTGCGACTGCAATTGCGAGAGAAACACGAACTCCCGCTTGTCGGCCTCGCGGGTGTCGAGCACGTTCTGCAGGAACAGCGTGCGGATCGCGGTGTGCGCGGCGCGGGCCTCGTCGACGATGGCCGAGACCTCCTTGCGCACCGCCGCCACGATCTGCTCGTTGATGGTCGCGGCGAGCTGCCGGCTGGTCGCCTCCGCCGTACGCCACCACAACAGGCTGGAGAGCGCGGCCGTCAGCAGGATCGCTGCCAGGACCAGCGCGGACACCGCGAGGCGGATGCTGACCGTCAGCCCCGCGATCGCATGAAGCCGTCGTTCGGGATCAACCTTCATCGCTGTCTTCGCCTGCCGGTCCATGGGAGCCACTGACATTGCTCTACGCCGCCGGCGCTCCCCCGTTACCTCTGGCAGGAAAGAGACGCACGCCGCCAATGCCCGGTGGCTACCGTCTCGATAGACCCTAGGCATTGGCCTTGAGGCGCCGCTTGCCCGCAAATAGCGGCCCAAGCGCACCGGCGGTGCGCCCGATCCCATCGGTCTCACGGATTCGTGAGCAGCTTGGCCGTAACGCCCGCTGCCGCGCAGCGAAGGAGACCACGCGCACATCGCCTGCCGGGCGATGCCATCTCGAACAGGAGAATCTCGATGTCTGCCAAACATGCCGTCACCTCGCTCATCCTCGCCGGCGCCGTCTCGACCGCGCTCGCGACCCTCGCCGCCGCAGGACCGCTGACCAAGGCCGAGGGCGAGGCCGCCATCGCCGCCAAGAAGGAGAAGTGCTTCGGCGTCGCGCTGAAGGGCCAGAATGACTGTGCGGCGGGACCCGGCACCACCTGCCAGGGCACCTCGACGGTCGATTTCCAGGGCAACGCCTGGAAGTTCGTCCAGGGCGGCACCTGCACCAGCATCGAGCTGCCGGGCGGCAAGAAGGGTTCGTTGAAGCCGGTCTAACCGCCGGCACGACGTCGCCGGCAAGCAGGAACGGAGCAGCACGATGAGCACGGTGATCGAACCAGCCCGACCAGCAGCCATGGCGCTCCGCTTCTCAACGCCCATCGGCGGCGTCGCCGGGACCAGCTTCAAGCCCGAGCATCTGCCCGATATCCTCAAGGCAGGACCTCGGCGTGGCTTCTTCGAAGTCCACGCCGAGAACTACATGGGAGACGGAGGTCAACCGCATCGCGCGCTGGAAGCGATCCGCCGCGATCATCCGCTGTCGCTGCACGGCGTCTGCATGTCGATCGGCGGGCCCCGCCCGCTCGACAAGGCGCATCTGGCCCGCTTCCGTGGCCTGGTCGCGCGCTACCAGCCGGCGCTGGTGTCCGAGCACCTGGCCTGGTCGACCCACGAGACCAGCTTCTTCAACGACCTGTTGCCGCTGCCCTATACCGAAGCGACGCTGGCTTGCGTCTGCGACCACATCGACCAGGTGCAGGAGGCCATCCGCCGGCCACTGCTGCTGGAAAATCCATCGACCTATGTCGCCTTCCGCGAATCCGCGATGCGCGAGACCGAGTTCATCCGCGCAATCGCGGAGCGCACCGGCTGCGGGCTGCTGCTCGACGTCAACAATGTGTTCGTCTCCGCCACCAATCACGGCACTTCGGCGCTCGACTATCTCTCCGATTTCCCTGTGTCGCGCGTCGAGGAAGTTCATCTCGCGGGCCATGCCGAGCAGGCCGACGACGAGGGTGAGCTGCTGTTGATCGACAGCCATGACGGGCCGGTCGCGGACGCCGTCTGGAAGCTCTACGAGATCGTCATCCAGCACCGCGGCGCGGTGCCGACGCTGATCGAATGGGACAGCAACATTCCGGACTGGCCGGTGCTGCAAGCCGAAGCCCATGCCGCGCAGGCGATCCTCGACCGTCATCAGTCCACAGCAATGGCAGGAGCGCGTCATGCTGCCTGAACCCGGTCTGTCATTCGCTGCTGCGTTCGCGCCGGCGCTGCTGGATCCCGCGCGCGGCACGCCAGCGATCGTGACCGGCCCGAACGGCAAGGCCGCCGCCAAGCGCTACGACGTCTACCGCAACAACGTCACCGTCAGCCTGATCGACGCGCTGGCTGCAGTCTATCCGGCCGTGCAGCGCATCACCGGCGTCGAGTTCTTCCGCGCCATGGCGCGCTTCCATGTTCGCGGCAATCCGCCGACCTCGCCGCTGCTGTTCGAATATGGCCGCGACTTTCCGCAGTTCATCGAAGCCTATGAGCATGCGCAAGAGATGCCCTGGCTCGCCGACGTCGCGCGTATCGAGCGGGCCTGGCTCGACTGTTACCATGCACGCGACGCCGCCCCGCTGTCCGCGGACCGGCTGTCGGCGGTGACGCCTGATCGATTGGCCGATCTGGTGTTCGTTGCGCACCCCGCCACGCGATGCCTGCGCTCTCAATATGCGGCCGTGACGATCTTTGCGGCCCACCGCGACGGTGCGTCGCCCACGCACATCGATGCCTCGACGCCTGAGGATGCCCTGATCACCCGGCCCGATTTCGACGTCGCCGTGCGCCGCCTCCCGCCAGGCGGGGCGGTCTTCGCAGCTCACCTGATCTCGGGACGGCCGCTCGGCGAGGCTGCCGCGGCAGCGCTGGACGCCGCGCCCGAATTCGACATCGCCGCCAACATCGCCGGGCTGATCGAAGCCGGCGCCTTCATCTCGCTTGCTTGCGGAGCCCCATCATGATCACGGACCAACGCATGACCGCCGGCAGCGGCCTGCCGTCCCCCTGGTTGCTCATCGACAAGGCCAATCGGCTGGTGCAGATCCTCGCCACGCCGTCGCTCGTCCAACTGGTATTGCGCCTCGCTTTGGCGGTGCCGTTCTGGCGCTCGGGCATGCTCAAATGGGCCGGTTTCCTCAGGCTCAACGACACCGCGGTGACGCTGTTCAGCGACGAGTTCATGCTGCATCTGCCCGGCGGGCCCTATCATTTTCCGGCACCGACGGTCATGGCATTCCTGTCAGGCTGCGGCGAGATCATGTTTCCGATCCTGCTGGTGCTGGGGCTCGGCACGCGGTTCGCAGGGCTCGGACTCCTGTTCATGACGGTCATCGTCGAGCTCACGGTGCCCGATGGCTGGCCGATCCACCTCACCTGGGCCGCGATGGCGCTCGGCATCATGGCGTACGGGCCGGGGACCATTTCGCTCGACCATCTGCTGTGTCGCGCGCGATCGCAGGGGCGGTAGGCACGGGCCTTTGCGTATCCACATGCACCGCCGTCATCCCGAGGTGCGCGCCCTTGCGCGCCTCGAAGGATGACGTCGATGAGTATGATCAGCAGCAGTCCGGATGAAACGCCTTACATCCCGCTCAACCCGCTATCGACCGCCAGCGTCTGCGCGGTGACATAGACGCTTTCGTCCGACAGGAAGAACAGCACGGCATAGGCGATCTCCCAGGCCGTGGCCTGGCGGCCGAACGGGACGTGGCCCTTGCCGCGGTTGGGGCGGCCGGCGCCGGCTTCGCGGCCGTTCGGGGTATCGACGAGGCCGGGATAGACGAGATTGGCGCGGATGCCGCGGCGCGCTCCGAGATGGGCGATGTTGCGCATCAGGCCGCCGAGCGCGGCTTTCGATGAATCATAGACCGCCATCTGGGATCCCGCTTTCAGTGCGGCGATCGAGGAGATGAAGACGATGGCGCCGCCATTGTCGAATTTCGGCAGCGCGGCGCGGCAGCACAGCATTGGACCGCGGACATTGACGTCGTAGATCCTGTTCCATTCCTCAGGACTGACGTTGTCGAGCCCGGTCTTGCCGAACGTGCCGATGTTCAGCACCATGCCGTCGAGGCCGCCCATGGCGCGATGGGCTTCCTCGATCATGCGCTGGACGTCGGCCTCGGACGTGACGTCGGCCGCGATGGCAAATGCCTCGCCGCCCTCGTTGGTGATGCGCTTTACGGTCTGCCCGGCAGAGGTGGGGTTGAGGTCAGCCACCGCGACCTTCGCACCCTCGCGTGCGCACAGAATGCTCATGGCACGGCCGTTGCCGATGGGATCCGTTTCGGCATCGAACACGCGCTGGCCGCCGCCGACAATGAGGATGCGACGGCCTTTCAGCCGCGCCCTGCCTGGCGCCTCACCGAGCGATTCCGCGCTGGGCGGACGAACATAGCGCTCCGGCTTGCTGTCGGTCTCTGTCATCTCTTGCCGCCTACTTCCTGCCGCCGTCATAGACCGTCATGCCGGCGGCCGGATCGAGATCGGTTTCGGTCGCTTCTGTCAGGCGCGCCATCATCATGTAGAAGCCGAGCGCGACGATCGATTCCACGATCTCCTGCTCGCTGAAATGGCGGCGCATGGCCGCGAAAGTCGCCTCGGGAACGCGGACGTTCTCGACCACCTCGCGGCCGAAGCTCAGCAGCGCGCGCTCGGCCTCGTTCAGAGCGGCGGAATCGTAGTCGCCGCGCTCGACCGCCTCGACCTGTCCTTGCGTGCAGCCGACGCCGAGCGCGATCGGCACGTGCTGGCGCCATTCATAGGCGCCGCCCTCCAATTGGGCGGCCTGGAGGATCAGCAGCTCGCGGTTGACCGCCGAGAGCTTCTGCTTGTGCAGGATCGAATTGCCGAGTCGCATCGCCGGGATCATGTTGGCCTCGGCATGGGCCATCATGCGAAAGATGTTGAGCTTGACCGGCATGCGGTCGAACGAGGCGCGGATGTCGCCGCTCGTCGTCTCCGGATCAATCAGGGGCAGCCTTGCCACGCGTTTCTCCCTTGGGCTTTCGTTTCTTGTTGTCGGTATCCTCGCCTGCCGCGATCAGCGACAGAAAGAAGGCGAGATAGCGCTCGATGGCTTCGATCACCTTCGGCCGCGGCGAAGGTGCTGCGCCCATCACGTAATGCTCGAGGCGGATGTAGATCAGGCCTGCCGCGAACAGCCGGGCGGTCTCGCGCGGATCCGGCGTCCTGATCAGGCCGGCGAGCGCAAAGCCGCGGAAATAATCCGTCATCATGCTCTGCTCGCGCGCGTAGAAATGATCGGCGAACTTGGCGCGGATGCCGGGGACGCGGTTACGCTCGGCCGTGATCACCTTCTGGAACTGGTGCTCGCGCGGATCGGACCATTGCTCGACGAGGTCGAGCGCGAACTGGCGGCAGAACGCCGCGGGCCGGCGCACGAGCTGCTTGTAGCGCGGCTCCTCGAGCCGGCTCGCCGAGCTTGCCGGGCCGTGTTCGCTGACGATCGCTTCCAGGATCGCGGCCTTGCCGGCGAAATGGTTGTAGAGGCTGCTCTCGCGGATGCCGACCCGGCGCGCCAGCTCGCGCATCGAGGCGCCGCCGTAGCCGCTCTGCGCAAACAAGTTGAGCGCTTCGGTGAGGATGCGCTCACGGGTCGTAGGCGCCGCCGCTTCCGCCGCGCTGGACGTATGAAGAACCATGACAGCTTGACTAACGAACGATCGTTCGCTAGTCAACCGTACGAACGATCGTTCGTTTGCCAGTTTGGCGAGAGGGGTCGCGGCCCGCAAGTCCGTCGCGGGCGATGTTCTCGCGTTTCAACTCCGCTCCTCGAGAGGCGGAGAGCAATTTTGGGGAGACGATTTCATGGCGCGCTTTGCCAGCCTTCGTGCGGCCTGCATGCTGTTGCCGCTGCTCGCAGCCAGCACGGCCTCTGCCCAAAGCAAGTACGATCCCGGCGCCGACGACAAGACCATCAAGATCGGCACCACCGCGCCGCTGAGCGGCCCGGTCTCGGCCTTCGCGCAGATCGCAAAATCGGCGGAGGCTTATTTCCGGAAGGTGAACGACGACGGCGGCGTCAACGGCCGGCGCATCCAGATGATCATCGCCGACGATGCCTATAGCCCGCCCAAGACGGTGGAGCAGACCCGGCGGCTGGTCGAGAGCGAGGAAGTGCTGCTGATCTTCGGCGGCGTCGGCACGCCAACCAACAGTGCCGTGCACAAATATCTCAACGACCGCAAGGTGCCGCAGCTGTTCCTGGGCTCGGGCGCGGCGAAGTGGGACGATCCCAGGAATTTCCCGTGGACCGTCGGCTGGCAGCCGACCTATCGCGACGAGGCGATCGCCTACGCCAGATACATCAAGGCGAGCCACGCCAATGCGAAGATCGGCGTGCTCTACCAGAACGACGACCTCGGCAAGGACTATCTGAAAGCGCTGGAAGAAGGCCTCGGCAGCGGCGAAGCGATCGTCGCACGCGCAGCCTATGAGACCTCGGCACCCACGGTCGATACCCAGATCCTGCAGCTGAAGACAGCGGGCTCCGACGTGGTTCTGGTCGCGGCAACGCCGAAATTCGCGGCGCAGGCGATCCGCAAGATCGGCGAGATCGGGTGGAAGCCTGTGACGATCATCTCCAACGTCTCGGCCTCGATTAGCGGCGTGCTGGAGCCGGCCGGCAAGGACAATTCCACCGGCGTCATCTCCAGCCAATATCTGAAAGATGCCACCGATCCCGCCAACAAGGATGACCCCGGCTACCGGGAATGGCTGGCGTTCATGGACAAGTACATGCCGGACGCCAACAAGAGCGACTGGCTCAACGTCTACGGCTACACCATCGCGCAGACGCTGGTGACGGTGCTGAAGGCCTCCGGCAACGACCTCACCCGCGCCAATGTGATGAAGCAGGCGACCGCGATGAAGGACGTGAAGCTGCCGATGCTGATCAACGGCACGGCGGTGAACAATTCGCCCGAGCACTTTACGCCGATGACGAGCCTTCAACTGATTCGTTTCGACGGCACGCGCTGGGTGCCGTTCGGTGACCTCCTGAAGAACTGAAGCATGCGGCAGGTCAAAATCGGCAACATGCGGGTCGATCTCGTCAGCGAGATCCCCGCGCTCGCCTTCGACAAGACCTGGTTGTTCGCCAACGTCACCGACGCTGTGATCTTGGAAAACCGCAGCTGGCTCGATCACCGCTATATCGAGCCGGAGACCGGCCGCTTCATCCTCAGCCACCACTCCTATCTCGTGCGTACGCCGCGCTGGACCGCGATCGTCGACACCTGCTGCGGCAACCACAAGCATCGTCCGCGCGTGCCGGCGTGGAACAACCTCGACCAACCCTATCTCGCGAACTTGCAGGCGCTGGGCGTTTTGCCCGAACAGGTCGATTTCGTGATGTGCACGCATCTGCATGTCGATCATGTCGGCTGGAACACGCGCCTCCTCGACGGCCGCTGGGTGCCGACCTTTCCCAACGCGCGCTATCTGATGGGCCGCGAGGAATTCCGGCACTTCGAGGCCGCGCACAATTCCGCGCCGAAGAGCCCGGTGAACCATGGTTCGTTTGAGGATTCCGTGCTGCCGGTGGTGGCGGCGGGCCTTGCCGAACTCGTCGAGACCGATCATCGCCTGTTCAGCGATCGCGATGCGGCCTTGCGCTTTGCGCCGGCACCCGGGCACACCGCCGGCAACATGCAGATCCACCTGACCGGCGGCCAGGATCACGCGGTGATGTCGGGCGACGTCATCCATCATCCGATCCAGTGCGCAGCACCTTGGCTCTCCAATGCCGCCGACGTCGATCCGGCTGCGGCGCTCGCAACCCGCATGGCGCTGCTGGAGGAGCTCGCGGATACGCCGAGCTATCTGCTCACCGGCCATTTTCCGGCACCGACCGCCGGACGCGTGATCCGGCACGGCGATGCCTACAGGTTTCGTTTCGAAGATTAGGGAATGCCATCATGATGCTGCGCACCGTCACGCTTTCTTTTCTTGCATTGTTGTCGGCGGCTCTGCCGTCACACGCCGAGGATCCTGCCGCCTACCCCACGCACAAGATCAAGATGCTGCTGCCCTATGCGGCGGGTGGCGGCGGCGACGTGGTCGGCCGGCTGCTCGCCGACAAGATGGGCAAGACGCTCGGACAGAGCATCTATATCGAGAACCACACGGGAGCGGCCGGCACGCTCGGCACCCAGATGGTCGCGGCATCGCGAAATGACGGCTACACCATCACTGTCGGCGGCATGACCACGCATGTGCTGGCGCCGGCGATCTATCCGAAGCTGCCCTATGATTCGATCAGGGATTTTACGACGATCGGTCGCGTCGGCGTCTCCTCGATCATCCTGGTGGCGACCAAGGATTTTGCAGCCAACGACATCAAGGGCCTGATCGCAATGGCCAAGAAGGGCGGGCCGATCCAGTACGGCAGCTGGGGCGTCGGCTCGACCGGCCAGTTCTGCGCTGAGATCCTGATGCAGCAGACCGGCATCAAGATGGACCACGTGCCGTTCAACGGCATCGCGAAACTGGCCGGCGACCTGCTCGGCGGGCACATTTCGCTGGCCACACTCGACGTGGCGACCGCAACCCGCTGGTGAAGGACGGCTCGATCAAGGCGCTGGCCGCCTGCGGCGAGCGCTCGCCGAGCCTGCCCGATATCGCCAGCTACGGGGAGCAAGGCGTGCCGTTCGACCGCAGTCTGTCCTGGGCGATGTATGCGCCCGCGGGCCTGGCGCCGCCTGTTGCTCAGAAATTGTCGGCGGCGCTGAAGGACGCGCTCGGCGATGCCGAGGTCAAGGAGAAGCTGCTGAAGCTCGGCATCACGCCGCAATTCGTCCCCGGCGAGGAACAGCGCGACATCAACGCCCGCGACATCGTAGCCTGGAAGCAGGTTGCCAAGGACGCAGGCATCGAGGTGAAGTGAAGCAGTGGCGGGCAGCACGCCTGCGGCCATCCTTCGAGACGCCCGCCTGCGGCGGGCTCTCAGGATGAGGTGCGGTGGTGAACGGTTGAGAGGAGCGACGGCATGAGCCGCATCTTTGGCGCGGTGCGCCAGAACGGATATGTGGTGCGGGACATCCACGCCGCGATGAAGCACTGGATCGAGGTGATGGGTGTCGGCCCCTGGTACTACATGGACCTGGTCAAGACCGACTGGTTCCGCCATCGCGGCCAGGACTCATCCGTCGAGATGAGCATTGCGCTGGCCAATTCCGGCGACCTCCAGATCGAGCTGATCCAGCAGCGCAATGATGCGCCCTCGCTGTACAAGGAGTTCCTCGACGCCGGCCACGAAGGCCTCCAGCACATGTCCTACTGGAGCCACGACTACCAGGCGCTCTACGACAAGGCGATCGGGCTCGGCTATGGGATCGGCCATGAGGGTCAGATCGGCGGCGAAAAGGGGCGCTTTGCCTATTTCGACACCCAGGCCCATCCGGGCACGGTGATCGAGATCTCCGACATCAGCGGCACCAAGGGGCCGTTCTTCGAGAAGGTCCGGCAAGCCGCGTCGAGCTGGGACGGGACGCGGCCGATCCGCGAGGTCGGCGGGACGAAGTCGTAACAGCTTTCGCCGGCAGGAAGCGCCGGACGAAGCCAAATAGAATTTGTATTGCGGCCCCGGTCGGATATCCTCTCCGACATTGCAGATCCCGGCTTGGGGGCCGTGATGAAGTTCTTTTTTCTGTTTCTTTTCAGCGGGCTGACGTTGGTGTTGGTGCCCGCCGCAGGATTTGCCGACCAGCGCATGGCGCTGGTGATGGGCAATTCGGCCTATCAGCGTGCGCCCAAGCTCGCCAACGCCACCAACGACGCGGGCCTTCTGGTCGAAACCTTCAAGAAGGCCGGCTTCACGGTCGTCGAGGCGCGCAACGATCTCTCCGCGCAGGACATGCGCCGGACCTTGCGCGATTTCGGCGCCAAGGCGCGCGGCGCCGACATCGCCGTGATCTACTATGCCGGCCACGGCATCGAGATCGACGGCAACAACTATCTCGTTCCGGTCGACGCCCAGCTCGAGAACGACACCGACGTCTATGACGAGACCATCGGGCTCGACCGCGTGCTGGTGGCCATCGAGCCGGCGAAGCGGCTGCGTCTCGTCATTCTCGATGCCTGCCGCGACAACCCGTTCGCCAAGAACATGAAGCGCACGATGGCATCGCGGGCGGTGGCGCGCGGCCTTGCCAAGGTGGAGCCATCGAGCCCGAACACGCTGGTCGCCTTCGCCGCCAAGGCCGGGCTCACCGCGCTCGATGGCGACGGCAGGAACAGCCCTTTCGCCGCCGCGCTGGCGCACCATCTCGCAACGCCGGGCCTCGACCTGCGCAAGGCGTTCGGCTATGTCCGCGACGAGGTACTCAAGGCCACGACCAACCGGCAGGAGCCCTTCATCTACGGCTCGCTCGGCGGCGACGACGTCGTGCTGGCGCCGGCGGCGGCACCTCCTCCCGCTCCGGCTCCGGTCGCATCGACAGACGCGAGCGCATCACGCGATTACGAGTTTGCCGAGCGCGTCGGGACGGTAGAGGCCTGGGATCTCTACATTGCCGCGCATCCGGGCGGGTTCTACACCGATCTGGCCAAGGTTCAGCGCAACAAGCTCGCCACGGCGACGCCGCGCATGGCCCCAGTCACCGCCGAACCCGAACCGAAGAAAGTGCAGACCTCACCGGTCCTGCCGCCACAGCCGGAGGCGGCAAAACCCCTCGCTGCGACAAAACTCGCGGCCGCCCCGGCGACCGCCACGCCACTCGCGCTCGCGACGCCACCGGCAGCCGAGACCAAGAGCGTCGCCGCCGTGCCGGCATCAACCTGTACCACGCGAAGTGCGCGGCGCGATAACGACGCCGTCGGCGGCCCCTTCATACCGGTCTCGATCAAACCGAATGTCGAGGGCGCCAGCGTGCGCACCATTGCCGTATCGCCCGACGGCCGGGAGATCGCGACCGCAGGCGACGACGGCGTGATCCGGCTGTGGGATGCGTCCTCGTTCCGGCAGACACGGGTGCTGAAAGGTCATGCCGGCGCGGTCTACGCGCTCGACTATTGGACTGACAGTTCGCTGCTCGCCTCCGCCGGATGGGACGGCAAGGTGAAGGTGTGGGATCTCGGAAGCGGCGGCCGGAGCCTGACCTTCGATGCGGGAGCAAAGCAATTCGCCGTCGCCTTCGCACCGGAGCCTTCGCTCAAATATCTGGCCTCGGCCGGTGAGGACGGCGTCGTCCGGATCTGGAATCTCGGGACCCGCGAGCTCGCCAAGAGCAAGCTCGATCACCCGAGCGGCGATCCCGCGCGCGCCGCGGTGCGCTCCCTGAGTTACGCGCCCTCCGGCTCGGGCGAATTCGTCTCGGCCGGCTATGACGGCAAGATCAGGTTCTATCGCACCAGTGGCGCCATCGAGGCAAAGGACGCCAATGGCCGCAAGGCGCTACGCGTGGCCTATTCGCCCGACGGCTTGCGCGTGGTCACCGCCGGTTCGGACGCTGAGCTCGGCTCGGCGAAAATATGGGACGCCAGGAGCGGCAATACACGGCTGCTCGCCGGCCATCGCGATTATGTCGTGTCGGCGAGCTGGTCCGCGGACAGCAAGCGCATCGTGACCGGCGGCGGCGGGCGCGACAAATCGGTGAATTTGTGGGACGCCGACAGCGGCCGGCTGCTGGCGAGTTTCGCGGGCCATCAGGAGGACGTCGAGGCGGTCGCGTTCTTTCCGGGCGGCACGCGGCTGATTTCGGCGAGCGAGGACAAGACTATCAAGGTCTGGGACATCGCGCAGCGGCGGATGCTCCTGACCGCGGTCGGTTTCGGCGACGACGGCTATGTCAGCTACACGCCCGAAGGCTGCTACGCCGGTTCGAACGGCGTCGAAAACAAACTCAGCATCTTCACCGGCAGCCGCTACGAGCCGATGTCGCTGGAGGCGCGCAAGGCGATGCAGGAACCGGCGGGGTTCACGTCATTGCTGGCGCGGTGAGGCCGCGATGTGTGGTAGCATGCACCACGTGTCCGAACCTTCAGCGAGGCCATCATGTCCGACACTGACAAGGTTTTCGCCGGCTCGATTCCGAGAATCTACGACGAGTATCTCGTGCCGATGATCTTCTCCGTCTATGCGGAGGACATCGCGAAGCGCGTCGCCTCCCGCGTTCCCGCCGTGCTGCTGGAGATCGCCGCGGGCACCGGCGCCGTGACGCGCGCCGTGGCCGCGGCACTGCCGCCCGGCGTTCGTTATGTTGCGACCGACCTCAACGAGCCCATGCTCGCCGTTGCCGCCCAACGCCAAGCCAACGACGATCGCATCGCCTGGCGACAGGCGGACGCCATGGCCCTGCCCTTCGTTGACGCCGAGTTCGACGTGGTCTGCTGCCAATTCGGCGCGATGTTCTTTCCGGACCGCGTCAAGGCTTACGGAGAGGTCAAGCGCGTCCTGAAGCCGGATGGCACGTTCGTGTTCAACGTCTGGGACCGCATCGAGGACAATGTGGTCACCCACGAGGCGACAATCGCCCTCGCCAAGATGTTCCCCGACGATCCGCCGCGTTTCATGGTTCGCACGCCGCACGGCTACTACGACAAGAGCCTCATCAAGAGTGATCTCGAACGCGCAGGCTTCCGCGACATCTCGATCGAGACGCGATCCGAAACGAGCCGCGCGCCCACTCCCGAATACGTCGCGCTCGCGCTCTGCCAGGGCACGCCGCTGCGCGGCGAGATCGAGGCAAGGGATGCCGGCAAGCTTCAGGCCGCGACTGACATCGTTGCCGAGGCGATCCGGACCCTGCATGGATCCGGAGCGGTTGACGGCAGGATTCAGGCGATCGTGATCGAAGCGCGGGCGTAGAGACGACCTCGGCCCGCCGCAGCGGGCGAGCAGTTACCACCAGCTTCGCTGCATCGGCTGCGTCGACTGATAATATTGGTACTGGCCGCGCTGCCGGCGCGGATTGGCCGGCTGTACGTAGGGGTCGCGCTGGTAGAAGAAGCCGAAGCCGTTGCCGCCATTGTCCCAGCCGTCGTCGCTGGCGATCATGGCAGGTGCGGTCGGCTTGCGCGTGATGAAGCCGCCTTGGGGCTGGTCGCTCAACACCGCGACGAACTCGGTCCGGTAATTGGTCTCGGCGCTCAGCGGCTCGTCCGAGATAATGATCGAAGAGCGCGGCAACGCGGTCGGCCCAATGCGATCCCACACGTCCTGCGGGATGGTGATGCGGTCGAGCGCGTTGCGGGCCTCGTCGCCGTTCTCGATCGTGACCACGCTCCAGCGCAGGCCCTTATCGGACTTCGCCATCGCCGTGAAGATATGCGTGCCGAGCGGCTGCTCGGGATTGCGGATCGTGACGGGCACCTCGATGCTGGTGTCGAACACCTCGCCGCCGCCGTCGGGCGCCGGCTTGTGCGTGTTTCGCCGCACGTAGAGCTTTTGCGTCGAGCGGCTGATGTAGACGGAGACAGGTTCACCCGCGAGCTTCGCGTCGGTCGCTGCCTTGACGGCCTCGGTCTTCCTGACCGCAGCGGCCTTGGCGGCGTCCTTGGTCGCGGCCACGGCGTCGCGCTTCGGCTGCGCGGCGGCCTTGGCGGCGTCCAGCTGCGTCGCCGCGTCGGCGGCCTTGGTCTCCGCCTTCTGCTTCAACTCCTCGGCCTTGGCGCGGGCTTGATCAGTCTTGGCCTTCGCGAGCGACTTGTCGGCGAAGGCGAGCTCGGCATCGGCGCGGGCCTTCTGCTGCTCCAGCTTACGCAGCGCGGCAGGGAGCGAGGAAGCTTCCTTCGCGGCGACTGAAGCAGCCTTCTTGGCCTCGTCGGCAGCCCTCGTCGCCTCGTCGGCCTCGGCGGACAGCTTGTCGGCCCGGCCGGGCGCGGCCGCGATGGCCTCCGGCTTCGGCACGAATAGCGAGGGGTGCGAGAACTCGGTCGGAACCGTGTCGTGCGGCGAGATGATCACCCGCATCCCGATATACGTCTTGTCGAACAGGCCCTCGGCGAAGCCGAACGGCATCCGCACGCAGCCGTGCGAGGCGGCATAGCCGGGCAGCGGTCCGCCATGCAGCGCGATACCGTTCCAGGTGATGCGCTGCATGTTCGGCATCCAGGCATCGTCATACATGGTCGAGCGGTGGTCCTTGTCCTTCTCGACGATGGCGAAGACGCCGGCCGGCGTCTCGCGCCCCGTGGTGCCGGTCGAAACCGGCGCGCGCAGGATCCAGCCATCGGCATCGTAGAAGGTGACCTGCTGGCTCTTGATCGACACGATCGCCATGATCGGCTCGCCGGCCTGCCGCTGCGCGACCGCCTCGGCCGGTTGGCGCGCCTGCTTGGCCGCGTCGGCCGGCGGCGCCGCCGCGATGACGGCCACTGCCGCGAGCGCAACAAGTCCGGGGAGCCGCCAACGCCGCATCGCCGTGGAGGATTGCGCCGTCGTCATCAGGTCTTTCATGCCATACCCCGGTCCAGTACCAGTCCGCGCTCTATCGGTCAGATTGCGATCTTTGGATTAAGAAATCGCAGCCACCTTGCGTTCCGTATCCGGCAATATCAGGACCTCGTAGGCGGCAATCTCTCATATACGAGGGGTCGCGCGGGCGGAAGGTGGCCCGGGGCCGCGGCCCGCCTGGGCTGGGCACGAATCACTGCGGCAGAGTGTCGGCTGGTGAGATGAACGACGTATCAGGTCGAAGACCTAAGCGCGCGATGTGACCGTCATCACAGAGAATTGCGTGATGGTTCCTGGACGGCTTACGACGCGACCCCGACCGCCTTGCTGTCGACCGCAGCCTGGATTTCAGCATCGCTCAGGCCCGCCTCGCGCAGCACCTCGCGCGAGTGCTCGCCAAGGCGCGGCGCCATGCGATGGATGCCGGCCGGGCTTTCCGAGAATTTGGTCGCGGGGCGCGCCTGCCTGATCCGTCCCTCGGTGGGATGATCGATCTCTGCAAACAGACCGACCGCGGCGAGATGCGGCTGCTCGCCGATCTCGGTGAGCCTGGCGAACGCCGTGTGCGGCACGTCGAGCCGCAGCAGCAATTCCTCCCACTCCGCGGTGGTGCGGGTCGGCCCGATCTCGCTCATGCGGTCGTAGATCTTGTCGATGTTCTGCGAGCGCAACACGGGATCGCGCACACCGAGCTCGTCGCTCAACTCGGGACGACCGACGGCCTCGAAGAAGGCGCACCAATTGTCCCCGGAATAGGGCAGCATGGTCAGCCAGCCGTCCTTGGTCCGCACCGGGCGCCGGTTCTTCATCCGCTTGTAGCCGGTCGGGCCGATCGGCGGATCGAAGGCGTGGCCTCCGAGCATCTCGATGCTGTTGAAGCCGGCGATGGTTTCAAGCATCGGCACCTCGACCATCTGGCCCTGCCCGGTGCGCTCACGCCGGAACAAGGCCGCAGAGACTGCGCCGACCATCGCCATCGCGCAGATCTTGTCGCCGATCAGGCTCGGGACGAAGGCCGGTTCCTCGTCCGATCCGATCGACGATGCGAGGCCCGAGGCGGCCTGGATGATCTCGTCGAAGGCGGGGCGCGCAGCCCACGGGCCGTCCTGTCCGAAGCCGGTCGCCGCGGCATAGATCAGCCGCGGGTTGAGCTTCGCGCAGGCCTCGTAACCGAAACCGATCCGCGCCATCGCCGCGGGCCGCACATTGGTGACGAGCGCATCGACCGTCGGAATCAGCCTGGCCAGCGCCGCCTTGCCGTCCGGATGCTTCAGATCCAGCGCGAGGCTGCGCTTGTTGCGGTTCACGGCCATGAACTGCCCGCTCATGCCGCGGTTTCGGAACACGCCGGTGTAGCGCCAGGTGTCGCCAGCGGGCGGTTCGACCTTGATGATGTCGGCGCCCCAATCGCCGAGCATCTGCGCGGCATAGGGACCGAACAGCACGCTCGTCAGGTCGAGAACGCGGATGCCGCTGAGGGGACCGGTTGCTGTCGTCATGTCGTCACCCGGGCTGGAGCAAGCGATGCAGGCAATTTTCAAGCGGGCAAGGCTGGTGCCCTGCCCGCCGGTCGCGAGACGTCGATCCTATTCGCCGATGACGTCGCCGAACAGCTCCCAGGACTTCCCGTTGAAGCGCGCCATCTGCAATTGGCGGATCGGCGTCACCTGTTCCGCAGAGGTGTTGAGCTTGATGCCCGGCAGCAGCATCGGCAGCTCGACGTCCTTGAAAGACTGCGTCTGCTTCATCAGGTTCGCGCGCGTCAGATCGTTGCCGGAGCGTTGCAGCACCAGCTCCATGATCTGCGCCATGGTGTAGCCGGTGACGTTGAAGATGTCGGCGGGATCGGCTCCGGAATTGTAGGTCTTCATCCATTCCCGCCAGGCCTTCATGCCGGCATCGTTCTCCCAGCGCGGATCGCCGGGATCTTTCAGGAAGGCGCCGGTGACGATGCCGACGGAATTTTCGAGCCCCGCCGGCACCAGGACCGAGCCGACGGAATTCGAGACGGCGGGAAGGATGATCTGCGGTTTCCAGCCGAGCTCGGCCATTTTCTTGATCGCCTGCGCAGCGAACTTCGGCGTACATTCGTTGAAAATGACGTCGGCGCCGGCGGCCTTGAATTTGACGATCTGGGAGTCGACGGTCGGATCCGAGGTTTCATAGGTCGCTTCCGACACGATCTGGTTGACGTGTTCCCCGAGCCCTTCCTTGAAGCCCGCGAGATAGTCGCGGCCGGGATCCTCGTTCGGCGTGATCACCGCGATCTTCGCGTTTGGCTTGTTGGCAAGGATCCATTTGGCGTAGATCCGCCCCTCGGTCCGGTAGGTCGGCTGCGAGCCGGTGGTCCAGGGGAAATGCTGCGGATCGTTCCAGCGGCTGGCGCCGCTCGACGGAAACAGCTGCGGGATCTTCTTGGCGTTGAGGTATTTCTGGGCCGCGATGTTCGGGCCGGTGCCGAGCATCGAGAACATCGCCAGCACCTCGTCGCTCTCGGCGAGGCGCCTGACCTGCTCGACCGTCTTCGCGGGCGAGTAGCCGTCGTCCATGCTGAGCAGTTCGATCTTGCGGCCGTTGATGCCGCCCTTGTCGTTGAGCATCTTGAAGTAAGCGATTTCAGCCCGGCCGATCGCGGAATAGGCGGAGGCCGGCCCCGAATACGGCATGGTCTGTCCGAGCTTGACGGAGTTGTCGGTGGCGCCGGTGTCGTAGTTCCCGGCAACCGCAGCCGAAGCGGCGCTCAGGACTGCAAATAGAGCAACAGCTCCACGGACCAGTTGTTTTCCCGGCATGTCGGCATCTCCTTCCCCGGCAGAGTGCATCGACGCGCGTGCCCACAGGCCGTCGTCAACGTCCTCCACTTCTGTTCTTGGTTATCATCGGCGGCATCGATTGCGATGCCGGCGAACGCGACGATAGCCTGAATGTGACGCGGGAGATGTAGCGAAGAATTCAGATGCGTATGCGCAGCTTGCAGCCGTTCTATTCCGCGAGCTCACCGACTGAAGGCAGCGTCAGACCTCGAGCCATTCCTGCCGCACGGCGGCATTTGCCTTGAGCTCGTCCGGCGTGCCCTCGAACACGACGCGGCCGTGGCCCATGATGTAGACGCGCTTGGAGATGCGGAGCGCAATCGACAGCTTCTGCTCGACCAGCAGAATGGCAACGCCCGCCTGCGCGATCCGCGCGATGAGATCACCGACCTGCTGAACGATCAGCGGCGCGAGGCCTTCGGTGGGTTCATCGATCATGATCAGATCGGGATCACCCATCAGTGTCCGGCACGTCGTCAACATCTGCTTTTCGCCACCGGACAGCACGCCCGCGGCCGTATCGGCGCGCGCGGCGAGATTGGGGAACATGTCGAGCATGTCCTGCATCCGCCACTTGCCGGGCCGGCGCGTATCCTTGATGCCGAGCAGGAGGTTCTGCCGAACCGTGAGGCTCGGAAAGATATCGCGATGTTCGGGCACATAGCCGAGCCCGAGCCGCGCGATCTTGTAGCTCGGCAGGCCGACGATGTCCTTGCCCTTGAAGCGGATCGTCCCCTGCGGCGCGACCTCGCCCATGATGGCCTTGACCGTCGTCGACCGGCCGACGCCGTTGCGGCCGAGCAGGCTCACGACTTCGCCGGCGCCGACGTCGAGATCGACGCCCTGCAGGATGTGGCTCTTGCCATAATAGGCGTGGAGATCCCTGACCTCGAGCATCAGTGCGCTTCCTCGCCGAGATAGGCTTCCTTGACCTTCGGGTCGCGCCGGATCTCTTCCGGCGTGCCTGATGCGATGATGTGGCCGTAGACCAGCACCGAGATGCGGTCGGCGAGGCCGAATACGACGCTCATGTCGTGCTCGACGATGACGAGGGTCTTGCCCTCGGTCAGCCGGCGGATCAGCGCCACGGCGCGCTCCGTTTCGGCGTTGCTCATGCCGGCAGTCGGCTCGTCCAGCATGACGACGGTCGCGCCGCTCGCGATGGTGATACCGATCTCGAGCTCGCGCTGCTCGGCATAGGTCAGAAGACCGGCCGGAACGTCGCGCCGATGGGTGAGATGGATGTCGTCCAGGATCTTCGCGGTGCGCTCGCGCACCTCGGGCAGGCTGTCGACGTTCTTCCAGAAGGCGTAGCGATGCCCGGTCGCCCACAGCACGGCGCAGCGCACGTTCTCCCAGACCGACATCCGCGCGAACACGTTGGTGACCTGGAACGAGCGCGACAGGCCGCGCCGGTTGATCTCGAACGGCTGCAAGCCCGAGATCACCTCGCCGTTCAGCTTCACCTCTCCCGAGGTCGGCTTGATATGACCGCTGATCAGGTTGAACGTCGTCGACTTGCCGGCACCATTCGGGCCGATGATCGCGTGACGCTCGCCTTGCGCGACGCTCAGATTGAGGTCGCGGATGATGCCGACATTGCCGAAGCGCTTTTCGACGGCGCGGACTTCGATGGCTGGGCTTTTCCCGGGGACCGCTCCGCTCATGCCAGATACCCCCGGTCACGGGCGACCGTCGCAGCCCTGTCCCACGCCTCCGCGATCCGCCGCCAGGTCAGCCGTGCGACGAAGCCGCCTCCGACCAGGAGAATCGCAGCGGAGATCCATGTCAGCGGCGATTGCGGCTTGAAGCCGATGCCGAACAGGTTGATGGCCTCACCGCCGGAATAGCGCGCAACCGTCTCGATCGTCAGGATGACGCCGCAGGCCAGCGCCAGGGTCGGCACGATTGCGACGAGATAGGACGGGATCACCGTCCGAAGCGTCCCTGCACGAACCAGCGGCCGGTGCATCATCAGGAGGCCGGCAATGCCGCCGGGTGAGAACATCACGATGCCGATGAAGATGATTCCGAAATAGAGCTGCCAGACACTGGTGACGCTGGTCAGTCCGAGCTGCAGGTAGGTCACCAGGATCGCGCCGAGGATCGGCCCGAAGAAATAGGCGGTGCCGCCGATGAAGGTCGAGAACAGCACGAGGCCTGACTGGATCGCGCCGAGATAGGCGGAGTTCGCGATCTCGAAATTGATCGCGGCGAGCCCGCCGGCGACGCCGGCGAAGGAGCCCGCGAAGCAGAAGGCGAGATAGCGGACGACGTGGGGATCGTAGCCGATGAACTGGACGCGTTCGGGATTGTCGCGGACGGCGTTGCTGATCCGGCCCAGTGGCGTCCTAGTCAGCGCGTACATCGCGATCGCCGACAGCACCAGCCAGAACGCGATGAGGTAATAGACCTGAAGCTGCGGGCCGAACGACCAGCCGAATATCTTTGGCAGCGCGGTCCGGTCCGTCGTGATGCCGGCTTCGCCGCCGAACACCGAGCGCAGGATCAGCGAAGATGACGCCACCAATTCGCCGATGCCGAGAGAGATCATCGCGAACACGGTGCCGGCACGCTTGGTCATCACCCAGCCGATGATGATGGCGAACACGAGGCCGCCGAGCCCGCCGAATAGCGGGATGAACGGCAGCGGGATCGGCCATTTGTGCGCGACGACCGCATTCATCATGTGGCAGGCGGCGAAGCCGCCCAGGCCGTAATGCACGGCATGACCGAACGACAAGAGGCCGGTCTGGCCGAGCAGGATGTTGTAGGACAGCGCGAAGACGATCGCGATGCCGATCAGGCTGAACGACGTCAGCGAGCCGCCGGAAGAGAAGATCATCGGCAGGACGATCAGCGCGGCGATGCCGAGCAGCCAGACGCCGTAGAAGCGCAGGCCGTCGCCGGCAGGCTTCGATGTCGAAGTCGGGTTCGGGGGCACCTTGGCGTTCATGATTCGCGTGTCCCCATCAGGCCCATGGGGCGTACGATCAGAATGATCACCAGCAGCAGATAAGGCACGATCGGCGCGACCTGAGCGATGGTGACGTTCCAGATGTCGGTGAGGACGGAGGGCCCGGCCGACGGATCCAGCGGACCGAAGGCGCTGGCGAGCGAACCGTCGAGCGCCACCGCAAAAGTCTGCACCAGGCCGATGACCAGCGAGGCGATGAACGCGCCCGGCAGCGACCCGAGGCCGCCGAACACGATCACCACGAACAGGATCGGGCCGAGTGCGGCTGCCATGTCGGACTGGGTCACCAGCGCGGGACCGGCAATGACACCGGCAAGGCCCGCGAGCGCGCTGCCGACGCCGAACACCGCCATGAACACGCGCCCGACATTGTGGCCGAGATGCCCGACCATATGCGGATGCGTCAGCGCCGCCTGCACGATCAGGCCGACGCGGGTGCGCTTGAGCACGATCAGCAGCGCGACGAAGATCACGACCGAGACGCCCAGCATGAAGAGCTTGTAGGCGGGATAATTGGTCGAGAAGATCGTGAAGGCCGGGAAGTCGAGCAGCGCAGGCACGCGGTAATCGACCGGGCTCTTGCCCCAGATCATCGACACGATCTCTTCGATGGCGAACGCAAGCCCGAACGTCAGCAGCAATTCCGCGACATGGCCGTGCTTGTGGGTGTTGCGCAGGCCGTAGCGCTCCACGGCCATGCCGATGGCGCCGACCAGCAGCGGCGCCAGCACCAGCGCCGGCCAGAAGCCGATCCATTTGGTGAGCTGGAAGCCGAAGAAGGCGCCGAGCATGTAGAAGCTGGCATGGGCGAAGTTGAGCACGCCCATCATGCTGAAGATGACGGTGAGCCCGCTCGACAGCAGGAAGAGCAGCATGCCGAACAGCACGCCGTTCAGGGTCGAAATGACAATGAGTTCAAGCACAGCGCACTCGTCTCTGGCCGGGGCCTGATGGCCCCGGGTGAATGTCGTCCAATCAAAGGCCTTCCGCCCGCCGCCTTCCCGCGACCAGTGATGGCCGCGGGAGCGCGATGGGCCAGGTGATTACGGCCGCGCCATCTTGCAGGTCGTGGAGACCATCGCCTGCGCGGTGTCGACCTTGGAGACCAGATGCCAGCCCCAGCCGGTGTTTTCCTCGTCGAACGGCTCGTTGGCCGCGAGCTTGCCGAAGGAGGAGATGTAGATCGGCTGGAAGAACTGGTGGTCGTCCTTGCGCATCAGGCCCTGGCCGCCGTCGAGAACCTCGAACTTCAGGTCCTCGAGCGCCGCCGCGACCTTCACGGGATCGATCGAATTGGCCTTCTCGGCCGCCGCCTTGAACATGCGCATCTCATTGACGGCACGCGGATACCACAGCGAGAGGCCGACCTTGGCGCGGAACGCCTTTTCGAAATCCATCGCCGACTGGTTGCCCGAATTGGCGAAGCCTTCGGTGATCTGGAACACTTGGTGGTCGAGGCCGGTCTGCTTGATCGCGGTCGGCCCACCGGCGCCGCCGGCATAATAAGTGTACCAGTTGACCTTCAGGCCGGCGTCGGCTGCGGCCTTGAGCAACAGCGCGATGTCCTGGCCCCAATTGCCGGTGACGACGCTGTCGGCCCCGGAGGCCTTGATCTTGGCGATGTAGGGCGAGAAGTCGGTGACCTTGAGCAGCGGATGCAGCTCGTCGCCGACGATCTGGATATCGGGCCGCTTGGCGCCCAGCATCTTGCGCGCATCTGATCGCACCGACTGGCCGAAGGAATAATCCTGGTTGATCAGGTACACCTTTTTAATCGACGGGGTGTCCTTCATGTAGTTGGTGAGCGCTTCCATCTTGATGTCGGAGCCCGCATCCCAGCGGAAATGCCAATAGCTGCACTTGTCGTTGGTCAGGCTCGGATCGACGGCGGCGTAGTTGAAGTACAGGACTTCCTTGCCGGGATTGCGCGTGTTGTTCTTGGTGACGAAATCCGACAGCGCCGCGGCGACCGACGAACCGTTGCCCTGGGTAATGAAGCGGACCCCCGAGTCGATCGCCTTCTGAGCCTGCACCAGGCTTTCCTGCGGATTGGTCTTGTTGTCGAGACCGACGATCTCGATCTTCTTGCCGAGGATGCCGCCCTTGGCGTTCATCTCTTCGGCCAGATACTGAAAGGTCTTCAGGCCACCCTCGCCGACGCTGGCACCGCCGCCGGAGAGCGGATCGATGTAGCCGATCTTGATGGTGTCCTCGGCCGAGGCGGCATGACCGAGCATCGGGGCGATCACGGCAATGGCCAAAGTGAGTTTGCGCATTCTTTTCGTTTCCTCGCTGGCTATCGACTTTAGTCGATGGGCTCTTTTGCGCGTGTTGCAGCGCAATTTCAGCCTCTTATGAGCAGAATGCCCCCCGTTTATCAAGCACAACCGAACATGGCTCCCCCCGGGGCCATGAATATAAAGCGGCTGTCTGAACCCTGACAGGAGCTTTCCGCGGCGAGAAAATAGAACGGCAATCGTGCGTGCTGCGGACGACGTATCACGCGGATCTCACGGCCGGCGATTCCGGCAATATGAGCAATATTGAACAGAGACGGGTAGCTTGGTGCGGCATGCTTGCCGCCACGCGGCCGGAATCGGCTGTCATCGGCGGCGGCTTCGGATCCAGCATCCCCCGCCATATGGGGAGTACCTTCATATGTCCGAGGTCTACAGTCGTCCGGAGCCGACGTTGATTCCGATCCCACGACCGCCGTGCCCGGCCTGCCAGAGTCGCATGATGCTGATCCACGTCGGGGCGTCTCGTGACGGACCCGATCTTAGAATCTTCGAGTGCTGCAAGTGCGGGACCATTCACAAGATCTCCATCGACGACCGATGAGATCGACCAAACAGCCGCCGGGGCAGAGCGCGTAAGGTAGCGACCATCAGAACAACGCGGACGACCGTTTCGTTCGCCAATCCGTTGGCCCTTCGGGGTGTGGAGAGCGATCAGCCCGCCGGTGAACATGTCGCCCTCACCGACGAGGAGCAGATCGAAGGGTTGTAATGGAATCGCCGATCGGCGCGTGGCGACGCTGCTTCAAATCCCCGCGGGGCATTGAGCGCAGGCGAGTCGCTTGGCAACCGGCCGAAGCCGCCGCGAAATTGCCCGCCAGGGTCAGGGGCGAGCGCGAGCCGGAACCGAGAATTGCCTAACTCGCCCCGCCAAGCCCTGCTAGGCTCGAGCTCTCACCATCAGGTTTTGACGACATCATGCCAAAAGCGGCGAAAAGCGCGTTCGATCCAAAGCTCTTCCTCGCCAAGGTCGGCCAGGGCAAAGCCATATTGAAGTTCGCCAAGAATCAGGTCGTGTTCTCGCAAGGCGACGCCGCGGATGCCGTTTTCTACATTCAGAAGGGCAGGATCAAGGTTCTCGTCGTCTCCGAACAGGGCAAGGAGGCCGTGGTCGGGATCATGGAGCCCGGACAATTCTTCGGCGAGGGCTGCCTGAACGGCCATCCCTTGCGGATTTCGACGACGGTGGCGATGGAGCAATGCCTGATCACGTCCATCACGAAATCAGCGATGCTCGTCGTACTCAGGGCCGAACCGAAGTTCTCCGAATTGTTCATGGGATATCTGCTCAGTCGCAACAGCCGCATCGAAGAAGACCTGATCGACCAATTGTTCAATTCGAGCGAGAAGCGGCTTGCGCGTCTGCTGCTGCTGCTGGCGAATTTCGGCACGGACGGCGCCACTCAACCCATCTCGGCGAAGGTCAGCCAGGAGACGCTCGCGGAGATGATCGGGACAACCCGATCCCGCGTCAGCTTTTTCATGAACAAGTTTCGCAAGCTCGGCTTCATCTCCTACAACGGCAAGATCGAGGTTCATAGTTCCCTCCTGAACGCGGTCTTGTACGACAAGCCTGAGATCGTGAGGGACGACTGAAACGACTGAAGGCGAGGGCCTCGAGCTATCTCCTGCAACGATTGAAGGCACCCCATGAAAAGGCCGACCATGCAAGCAGAGGAGATCGAGCCGAGAACGGTTCAAAGGGCCGACGTAGCCCCAGCCGATGGCTTTGCGCTTATCGTCGACGGCCACTTCAAGACCCGTCATGACAGCGAAGCGGCTGCGCGGGCAGCCGGCACCGAGCTGCTTGGCAGATTCCCGATGCTGCAGATCCTGGTCTATGATGCTGCGACCAGGGTGCGGTCGCCGCTGAACTAGATTTCTGGTCGACCCGGCCCCGCCCGGGACGACAGATCACGCCTTCTTGGGACGATCGGACGGGCTGTCGGAGATGATCCGGCGCAGGCGTATTGCTTCCGCAAAGGTGGCGGATGGCTGCCTTGGCGGCTCGGGACGGTTCTCAGGCTCTTCAGGCTCCGGCGATCCCGGGGCCGCGAGTAGCGCTTGGCTGTCACGATCCAGACGCTTGTCGCAGCCCGACGCGTCGCGCGTATGGCCGACCAACTCACCCGAGAGGCGGTAGATGCCGTTCCCCCGAAGATCGTAGACCTTCTTGCCGGAGAGATCGAAAATCGATGCGCCGTTCACGACGCCGGCACGGTTTCCTCGGGTATTGAGTATGTATCCGCTCACCAAACATCTCCCTTTGGCGTCGCTGGGCAGGTACTCCCGGCGGCCGCCTGTCATGTCGGGGCCCGGCGCTTCGCTTCTTCCTCGGCCAGACGCTTCAAGAGCCATCGCCGCCGGACGGCGTCTTTTTCCAGATCGATCTCCCGCCTGAATATCTTGAGGTTCTCGCGATGGACGTAGTCTTCCAGATCTTCCATTTGGCGGACTCGCTCAAGTCGGTGGCCGCAAGCCTCGGCTGTCCAGCCAGAGAACGGCGGCCGATGTCATCGGATCGGTTTCGATTGCGGCGGAATAACCTCGCTGGCACCCGGCGCATCCGAATGTTCCGATCTCGAAGGCCGATAGACCGGGGATTCTCCACAAGCTCATTGCTTCGCCGCACCAATGACAGCGCGGACCTTGGGCCGATGCCGGTGGAGAACCGTATGTGTGCGAATGTTGCAAATGCATGCGATGCACCGCGGGTCAGGCGAGAGCACGACAGCACTCTCAGTCACCGAAAGATTGCCGATGAGGGACGGTGATAAGCCCAGCATGGACCGCCGGGTCCGAAGTTACTGGTCAATATTGCTCTCGAGGAGAGTTCTCTTCCGCCTTGAACCCGGCCGCCCCGGCCGGCGTCCCGCTCGGCGGGCATCTCCGCTAGACGCCCAGCGCTTTCCGGTTGAAGTTCCGCAAGAGGCGCAGCGACAGCGTCCGCACCTGGGCGACATTGAGAAGCCACGCCACGACGGCATAAGCGGAACCGCCCGCAAAACTGACGACGATCAGCGCCATGAGGCCGGTGCCACCCACTTGCGATCGCGCCAACAGGATCGTCCCCGCCATTGCCGCAGCCGATATTGCGATGCCGGCGAGCCGGTTGAAATCGAACGGCACGGGGTGAGCCCGGTGCATCAGCACGATTGCGACGATGAAGCCGAGCGCCTCGGTCGCGAGCGTCGCCAGCGCGGCACCTAGGAGACCGTAGCTTCCGACCAGCGCGAACATCAGCGCCACACTCACCACCAGGGTGAGGAAGGATTGCGCCGCCAGCATGAAGGGGCGCTCGGCGAGCTGGAAACTGATCTGCACGTAGAACTGATTGGCGATACCGAAGAAGCGGGCGAGCACCAGGGTTGGCAGCAGCGCCGAGACACCGGCGCGGAAGTCGACACCGACCAGCGTGCCGGCGACCTGGTCCGCCGCAAGCGCGAGCCAGATCGCAACAGGTGCGACGACCACGAGCAGCAGCTCGAGGCTTTCGGTCAAGCGCTCCCGCGTCGTCTCCTCGTTATTCTCGGACAAGGACCGGAACACCAGCGGCACGGTGGCCGCCGCAACGCTGGAGGCGATCATGACCATGAACTGGCGCGGCAGGTCTGCGGCGACGCCAAAAATGCCGGCGGCGTCCTTGCCGAGCAGATAGGCGACGATCAGCCGGTCGCAGGCCGAATAGACCGCAACGGAGAGCCCGGCCAGCGTCAACGGCAGGCCGTAGCGGGCCAGCTGCATGAACTGGCTGCGCTCGAAGCGCGCGATTTTGGAGCGGTCGCCGACCAGGTTGAGGATGATGCCGGTGAGCGATCCCAGGCCGAACGCGGCGAGCAAGCCCAATCCGCCCCAGCCGAGCCAGATGCCGAGCAGGCCGAAGCCGACGCTCGACACGCTGCGCACGATCGAGATCGCGGCAAACCGGTAGGGCCGCAATTTGGCGCGTTCGAACTCCTGGCCGACGTCGACCGCGTTGACCATGATCGCGACGAACATGCTGGCGAGCAGCAGTTCGACACTGAGGTCGCTGCGGAACAGGAACACCAGCGGGGTGGTGGCGCAGAGCACCGCGACGGTGAGGCCGAAGGCGACCATCGCCGTGCCGCGAAAATCCACCTCCGACGACATCGCCTGATAGCGCGACACCGACAGCTTGATCCAGGCGAAGAAGATCGCACCCAGGATGCCGGCGAGGCTGATGCCGACGACATAGACGCCGTACTCGGACGGCGTCAGCAGCCGTGTATAGGCCGTGACCGCGAAGAAGCCCACCGCCGCAGGCAGGATGTAGGCGACGAGATAAATCGAGAAATGGCGGTTCAGCATGCGGGCACGGGACCGGCGGCGGTCTTGCGAGTGTGGCGGCCGTTCATCAATGCGGCCTTGAATGGGCCCTTTGGCGGGGCGAACGAAAGCGCCGCAGCATCGCTCAAGAGTGTCACATAAGTCTGCAGATCGGGCCGCGAATGAAGCCGTGAAGCCGCTTTCGCGCGTTAGCGTTAAATTTGCCCTTCCTCCACCGGCAAGGCGCGATCACGGCAGGAAACCACGACCTGCAGACGGCGGAAGTTAACCCCACGACACGAAACCCCGGCGTCGTGGGGCGACGCTTGGTACGATGCTGCGTTGGCTCGAAAAAGGACTGCCGTGACCAGGCTCGACAGACGCGAATTTCTCCTCGGCGGCGCCGCAGCACTCGCGGCAGGCGCATCCGTGTCGGCGGCGCCGGCGTCGAAACTGGCACAGCGCCATCAGGGGTTCGGCGCGGCGGCCACGCTCTGGGATCTGCAAGCCGATCCCAGGCTCGGCGAAGCCATCAGCACCTATTGCACCCAGGTGGTGCCGGTGCTCGAACTGAAATGGCCGATGCTGCGGCCGAACGCGCACACGTTCAACTTCGAACGCGCCGACGCGATCCTGGATTTTGCGCGGGATAACGACCTGACGATGCGCGGCCACGCGCTCGCCTGGTATCACGACATTCCGGACTGGGCCAAGCAGATCAAGGACACCAGGGGCGTCGAGCGCGCCTATGTCGATCACATCGGCACCGTCGTCTCCTACTACAAGGACAAGCTGACCTCGTGGGACGTCGTCAACGAGCCGATCCCGGACAATCCCCGCAGCCCGAAGGACCGACGCGACACGTTCTGGACGCAGCATCTCGGTCAGAACTGGATTCCGCTGGCGTTCCGCACGGCGGCTGCAGCCGATCCCTTCGTCAAGCTCGCGATCAACGAATACGACATCGAGTCCGCCAAGGACTCCTTCATTGCCAAACGCGCGGCTTACCGCCACCTGATCATGGACCTGCTCGACCAGGGCGTTCCGCTCCACGCCGTCGGGCTGCAATCGCATCTGCATGCCGAGCTCGAGATCGACACCCACGGGCTCGCCGAGTTCGTCACCGAGCTGCGCTCCTGGGGACTTGAAGTGTATGTGACCGAGCTCGACGTCGACGATCAGAAGCTGACGGGCAATCCGGCGGAGCGCGACGCCATCGTCGCCAAGCGCGTCAACGACCTGCTGACGGCGATCTCGACCAGCGGCCCGGTGCGCTCGATCCTCACCTGGGGCCTCTCGGATCGCTACAGCTGGATCAACGGCGTCTTTGCGCGCGCCGACAAGCAGCCGAACCGCCCGCTGCCGCTGGACGGCGAGTTCAAGCCGAAGCCGTTCATGGACGTGATCAGCAAATTCACGAAGGACGCGTGAAGGCGCGAGCTTAGCCGCGCGCCTTTGCCTCGAATTCGGCCGCGTCGTCGATATGGTCCGGCGCAAGGCTCGGAGCCCGGCGATCGCGCGAGTTGAGGCGGAACACGTCGCGGATGTCATCGACCGAGGTCGACGAATAGGACTGGATGCAGAGCGCGACCTGCTCGGGCCTCGCGGCACGCATCAGCGCTTCGATGGCCGGCCGGTCGAGCGGCGTGTCGTCCCAATGCGAGACCGCGATGCTGTCTTCCGTGACCCGGTGGGTGGCCAGATGCACGGGCGAGTTCGCGACGAAATGGCCGTACATCAGATATTCCGAGAATTTCTTCTTCCGGCACAGCGCCAGAACCCAGTTCAACCCGGTCGCCGATTTGATGGCATCGGTCATCGCACGCGCGGTGCCCTTGTCCCAGACCAGCGCATTGCCGACATAATCGTCGGCGGGGAATGAGCGGTCCTTGATGCCGAGAAGCTGATCGACGGTGCGCAGCCACAGCCCATGCAAGGGGTGACCAGCGCCGATGTCCTTCGGCGTGACGAACAGCGGCGTCTTTTCGGCGCCGGCATATCGGCCGACGTCGAATTCGCGGAAGAACAGATTGTCCGAATCCAGGATGCAGACGCGCTGTTCGGGCGCGTTGAGGACGCCGGCGATCTTGAGGATCTGCTGGATGTGCCAGCCATGCACCGGCGACGACATCAGCGACAGCCAGACCCGCCGCTTGCTGATGAACTGGAGCGCCGGCGGCAGCGCGAACAGCCATTTCGGCAAGTAGCGCGAGGCCGGAACGATGACCCGCTTGTCGGAGGCGAACCGCGCGAACAGCGGCACATCCTCGTCGTTAACGAGAACATAATGCCGCGTGTATCCGGTGAGCCAGGTGTCGATGCTCTCGCTCAGCAGCGAAAAGCGTTCGATATCCTTGGCATAGCTGGCAGTCAGCAAGGCAACGGAATGCATGGGCGCGCTCAAATGGCCATCAGGCCTTACTCATAGCGGCGCCGGCATGCGTTGGATACGTCCATTCGCAATCAAGGTAAAATGAAACGAAGCGTTAGCCATCCGACGGCAGCGTTCGGCCTACGCTCGGCTGGAGCGACGGAGCGCTCAGCCATCCCGGATGACTACGGTTCACTCGCCAAAGCTGTGAATGACCCAGTTGCAGCTTGATTATTTGGCCTCATCGCGCAAGATTGTTCCTGCGTTTTGATTTGGACGAATATTTTCGACCGGGGGGTCGTTATGGCTGTGATCGAATTTTTCAGGGGTACCTCGTTGGGCAACGAGGATCGCAAAGGTTTCCAAAAAATACTGGTTGCCGAGACGAACTAGGCTGCATCGGCCGCGGCGCGCAGGAACCGTCAGGCTTCACTTTTCGAAGGATGGCCGCTCGCGGTCGAGCTTGGAGTCTCGCACAAGCTTGCGCCTGTAAACCGGCCTGCAAATCGACAAGAATTCGCCCGGGTGGATCGCTAGAAGCGGTCTGCGCGGTTGATTCTTGCTCAGTTGTTTCTTCCGTCGGGACCGGGGATTTTCCCACGGCCTGGCGCTAAAGGCCCAATTGATGGCGAACGACAGAATTGAGCTCTTTGTCGGATTGATCGAATCCATTGACGCGCCGGGCGCGGTCGAGGAGTGCCGGCGGCTGCTCTCGGTCGATGAACGGACCCGTGCCGATCGCTTCATGTTCGAGCGGCATCGACGGCAGTATATTTTCGCGCATGCGATGCTGCGCCTGGCGCTGTCGCAGATCGCCTCCAACGTCGCGCCGTCCGACTGGTCATTTGCAGCCGGCCGTTACGGACGGCCGTTTGTCGCAGCGCCCGCGACATCGAGCGCGCTGCATTTCAGCCTGTCCCACGCCGACGGCTGCGTCGCCTGCGTCGTGTCGAGGCATGAATCCGTCGGCGTCGACGTCGAAACCGTGTCGCGGCGTGTGGCGCCGCTGTCCACCGCGCTTCGCTTCTTTGCGCCGGAGGAGGTCGAAACGCTGCGGGCACTGCCGGAGCCGGCCGCGACCGAACGCTTCTTCGACTATTGGACGCTCAAGGAAGCCTATCTGAAGGCCAGGGGCTTTGGGCTCAATCTGCCGCTCGACGCCTTCGCGATGCAGGTCTCGCACCAGGCCATCGAGATCAGCTTCAAGCCCGATATCGCCGACGATCCCGATGGCTGGCGCTTCTCGCTGTACTCGCCCTCGCCCTCGCATCGCCTCGCGATCGCCGACGGCTCCCGTGCGGACGGTGGCCTTCCCATCAGCCGCAATGCTTGGCCGCTGCAGGAAGCGGCTGAGTGACGCCGCCGCGGACGCGGCATCACCGCGCCTCTTCGAATCCCGCCAGCACCGAGGTCAGGTTCGCGCCCAGAATATCGGAGAGATAACCGCCCTCCTGCACGAACACGGTCGGCAGGCCCATCCTGGCGATGGCCTGGCCGATGCGGCGGAAACCCGGCGTCGTGACCGCCAATCCCTTGAGCGGATCGTGCTCGGAGGCATCCAGGCCGAGCGCGATGACGAGCGCGCCGGGGGCAAAGGATTCGATCGCCTTGCGCGCGACGTCCATCGCCTGGATGTAGCCGTCATCGCCGGTACCGATCGCCAGCGGGATGTTGAGATTGGTGCCGAGGCCGGGTCCCTCGCCGCGCTCGTGCGCATAGCCCCACACATAGGGATAGTAGGCAACGGGATCGGCGTGGATCGACACCGTATAGACGTCGGGCCGGGCGTAGAAGATGCCTTGGGTGCCGTTGCCGTGATGGACGTCGACGTCGAGGATCACGACGCGCTCGTGCTTCTGCCGCAGATGCGCGGCGGCGATCGCGCTGTTGTTGAGGAAGCAGAAGCCGCCGGCCATGTCGCGATAGGCGTGATGACCGGGCGGACGGCAGAGCGCGTAGACCGCATCCTCGCCGTCCATCACCATCTGCGCGGCGGTGACCGCAACGTCGGTCGCGGCACAGGCCGCAGCCCATGTGCCCGGACCGATCGGCGCCGCGGTGTCGGCGGTGTGCCAACCGAGCCTGCCGACGATGTGGGTCGGATAGGTCGCGGCATGGCGCACCGGATGGATGTTGCCGATCATCTCGGGGCCGGAATCTCCGAGCGCGGTCCAGGCGTCCCAGGCCTCGCTCAGGAACGACAGATACTCCGGACTATGAACGCGTGCGCGAGGCCCCTGCCCGAATATGGTCGGCTCGATCAGCTGATGCTTGCCGTCCTTTAAGCCCTTGAGCAGGCGGTCGGCACGCTCCGGCTGCTCGGTGGTGCGCTTGACGACGCCGCGGACCAGGAAGAATTGCGGATCGTGGCTGCGGTGCAGTTCGGTATGGACGGCTTTCACTCAAACACTCCGTGCTCGCAGGCTCTCAAGGCGGGCCGTGGATTTCTTGATCCCTGCGGCGGCCAGATGCAAGCAAGAAGAATGCCGTCGCGCCCTGCGACGGAAGCAGACCGGGGCTCAGCAGCGCCCGCGCTGGAGGCAGTGCTCGCGCCCTGGCTGGTCGGTGCGGAAAGACTCGATGAAGCCGCCCTGGCGCTGGGTGACGAAGACGGTCTTGCCGTCGCTGCCGCCGAAGGCGAGATTGGTCGGCTCCTTGGCCCTCAGCGCGATTTCCCGCTCGACCGCGCCATTCGGCTTCATCAGCGCGATCGTGCCTTTGAGAATGCGCGCGACATAGAGCCGGCCGGCAACATCGGTGCGCAACCCGTCGACGGTGTCGGGCTGAAACGCCTTGACGAGTTTTGCAGCCGTCAGCTCGCTGCCGTTGATCGCATAGGACCAGATCTGGCCGCTGCTGGATTCCCCGACATAGAGCGTCTTGCCGTCGGGGCTGAGATCGATGCCGTTGGTGGTGCCCATCGCGCGCGGCGCCGACATGATCTGTCCCTGCACCGTGCCGTCGGCGGCTTTGGCGATCCGCCAGATATGACCTTCCCTGCCCTTCCAGTTCGGATCGCTCGCAAAGATCGTGCCGTCGCGCGCGATCGTGATGTCGTTGGGCTGGTTCATCTCGTCGGAATGAAACCACAGGGACGGCTCCGTCGCCCCCTTCGCAATCGCGAAGATGTTGTGCTTCTTGTAGTCGGCGATGAACATGGTGCCGCTGCGATCGAAGCGGATGGCGTTGCCGACACTCCCCTCGGGCAGCGCCGTGAATGGCTCCGACGCGGTGCCGCCGGCGGGCAGCCGTCCGATGGTCCCGGGCTTGCCGAAATTGACCACGAACAAATTGCCATCGAGGTCAGCCGCGGGACCCTCGATGCCGAGCGTGTATTCGCCGGGAGGCGTCACCTGCGCGCTCTCGAACAGCTTGGTCTCGGCCCGGGCGGACGCCGTCGCCACGACGAGAAGAACGCTACTGCACAGGCACCAGAAATTCCTGCCGGATGTAATAGCCATCGCCGTCGCTGCACTCGCCATTCAGGAAGGGATCGGCCGGCCGGAAGAATCGGCTGAAGCCGGGTTTGTCTACAGCGTTCCTTTGTGTCACGACAACGACCTTCCCAGTCGGTATTTCGCCGCATTCCTTGTTGGCCTTGCCGAAGAACTTGCGCTGTGGTGGTCCCGGCTTGATCCGCATCCGCGTGCCCGGCACCATCGTCGCGACGAGCACATCCATGGTGTCGAGCAGGCGCGCATAGCCGGGCTCGGTCTTCGGCAAGCCCTCGCCGCCCGGCGGCATCAGCTTCTCGGCGCCGAGACCGCGCAGCCGCGTGCGCAGTCTGCCGGCGCCGGGATCGCCGGGATAGATCCAGCCGTCCTGCGAAAGCATGAAGCGGAGCACCGCCGCGTCCTTCTCCGCCTCCGATTGGCCGCCCTTCAAACCGAAATCGGAATGGCAGCCGAGGCAATGCTTCTCGACCAGGCCTTTGCGCAGCGTGGTCAGCCGGGCGCTGTTCCGCGCATCCCCGGCGACGAAAGCTGCGAGCTGGTCGATCATCGCCTGGCTGCGCATGTCGCACGGCAGCGGTGGCGGCGGATCACCCGCAGCACGATCGATGCGGATCACCGTCTGGTTCTTGTCCTCGACCAGCCAGATCGCGCCATCCTCCGCAACCGTCATGCCGACCGGCGCGCCTTGCGGCCGGATACCGTTGACGCGGTGCCAGCCTGCGATCAGCTCATCGAACGGCGCGGCGGCCACTTCGCCCGCGTCGGTCTGAAAGCTGCGCGCCGGATCGGCGGCGCAACTGACGCGGTAACGCACCGGCGCCGGGGAAAGCTTGGGGAAACCGTGATCGTCGACATCGTAGACGAGGACACGGCTGCCGGTCGGACGGTAGCCGTGGAGACCGACCAGCAGCTTGCCCTCCAGCTCCGGAAATTTTCTGCCGTGATAATAGAGCATCGCGAGCGGCGCGCCATGCGGCGGCATCAGTGAGAGCGGCGGCTTGTAGAGTGCGTTGGCCGTGCAGAGCGATTTGTAGACCCCGCCCTGCAGCACGTTTCTGAATTCAGGGCTCGGCGTCGATAGATCGTAGCAATAGGGCCAGCCATAATGCCTGCCCGGTTCGATCGCGTTGATCTCCTCGTTCGGCTTGAAGATATCCGGCAAGTCGCGGCTGTTCTCGCCCTGCAGGAAGGCGTAGCCGGCATCGGGAAAATTCGGATGCAGCGCCAGCGCCATCGAATTGCGCAAGCCCCGCGCATAGACAATGTGCGGCGGATCGGCATCCCCGGGCTTCAGCACCGGGAAGACGCCACCCGCAGGCGGCGTGAACAGCCAGATCGCTGCCATCGCTGACGCGCCTTCGGCCGCCGCGCAAGGCTTTGTGATCGGCGCCGGCGTGATGCAATCGTCGCTGTGGGAGCCGACATTGACGAAGAGCCGCCCGTTTTTGTCGAAGACGAACTGCTTGAGCGGATGCGCACTCTCCTCGACCTTTGTGCCGTCGGGCAGCGTGATCCGCCGGCCCGGCATGTGACGGATGATGGTCTCGACCGTGCCGCGCGGATTGTCGGCGAGGGGATCGAACCGGAAGATGGTCTCGGCGGTCGAGGCGTAGAGCTTCCTGTCCGGGCCGATCGCGAGGCCGAACGGATATTCGACGCCGGTCAGCAATTCCTTGAACCGCTGCCCCGGGGCCGCACGCGGATCGAGCAGCAGCAACCGTCCATCACTGTGCCCCCAGCCGCCCATGTCGGCCACCACGAACAGCTCGCGGCCCGGCACCTGGACGATCGCGCGCGGAAATTTAAGGCGATCCTCTTCGCTGGCGACGAGGCCTGCGCAAAATCCGGCCTTCATGCCGATCTGGATCCTGGGAAAAGCGAGATCGCCGTCACCGCAGGTTTCCGCGCCGATCGCATAGAAGCTGCGGCGGAGCGGCTCCGACGCCGCCGCCGAGGTGAGCCCAAGCAGCGCCGCCAGGAACCCCGCACATGCGCGCAGGCTTTGGCGTTCACGCCTGGATGTGAAGTAGCTCACGGCATCTCCTCCGACTTCGCGCGAAAATCTGTTCCATGCCGTCCGAACGCAGTCCAGTTCAACATCACTCGCCTGTGATTAAACCTTTAACGACCTCTGAGCCGACCAACCTCCGTAGATTCCCTCACCGGAATCGACCCGAATGTTTCGCGAAGGCTTCGGGTGGTATCGATTTGCCATCCAAGTTGCTCCCGCCAGGAGGCGCATATGGTCCAGGTCTATTTTCACTGCTCCAATACCGAGGGCACGCTGATCGACCGCTACGGCACCGCCGTCTCCAATCTCACGGAGGCGCGCGACCGTGCCTCCCAAATCATGCGGTCGATGATCCTGACGCCCAGCAACGAAGACTGGCGCGACTGGGTGATCCATGTCAGCGACGACGACGGCGAAGAGATTTTCGATCTCCCCTTCACTGCCATGCTCGGCAAGCCGCATTGAGGTGATGTCATGTTGATCGCGTCACTGAGCCTCTTCCGCCAGCCGCTGAGCTTCGTCGCCACCAAATGGCAGACGCTGATCCGGGTCGCCGGCAATCCCTACCGCCCCGAGCTGCACTACATGCGCGGGCCGGGCCCGAAATGGCGCGCCAAGTATCAGGCCAGCCGGCTGAACCGCTCGCTGTGAGCGCGGGTTCGTCGCTTTGACCTCCGTCGTCATGGCCGGGCTTGTCCCGGCCATCTACGTTTTTGGACGTGGGTCAAAGACGTGGATGCCCGGGACAAGCCTGGGCATGACGAGTAGGGCAAGCGCGCCCAACTCACTTCCCCGTAAACTTCGCCGTGCGTTTCTCGACAAAAGCGTTGCGCCCCTCGATCGCGTCGGCGCTCTTGCGGACCACCGCCTGAAGCTCGATTTCCCTGCGGAACTGCGCCTCGTAGGTCGCATGCTCGCTCTCATCGACGAGCAGGCGCGTTGCCACCAAGGCGCGCGTCGGGCCCTCGGCCAGACGCCGCGCCAATTTCAGCGCTTCCTCCATCAGCTTCGCATCGTCGACGACGTGCCGCACCAGGCCGATCTCATGGGCGCGTTCGGCCGTCAGAGGTTCGTTCAACAACATCAGCTCGAGCGCGCGCTGGCGGCCGATCAACCGCGGCAGCAGCCAGGTCGAGCCGAGATCCGGCACCAGCGCGATGCGGCTGAACACCTGGATGAAGCTCGCCGACCGCGCCGCCACGATCATGTCGCCGGCCATCGCCAGGCTGAAGCCGCCGCCGGCCGCGACGCCGTTGACGGCGACGACGACGGGCACGCGGCATTCGCGCAACGCCTCGAAGGCCGGCCAGTAGAACCGCATGACGCCGGCCGCAATATCCTCACCCAGCGCTTCCGACGCCTTCAAATTCTGTCCTGAGCAAAAACCGCGCCCCGCGCCGGTGAGGATCAGGGCTCGAATACCCTCGTCCTGCGACATCTCGCCGACGGCGGCGGCGAGCGCACCGAGCAGGTCCGGCGTCATCGCATTCAGGCTCGCCGGCTCGTCCAGCGTCAGGATTCCGACCGTGCCATCCCGCGCCTGTTTCACACCAGCCATGCCGCGTCTCCCTTTGGATTTTCTCGTTGGCGGCAATGTGCCATCCTTCGCGCGTCCCGCCAATGCCGAGCTTCCGCGCCAGCACAGCAACGCCAAAACAACAGAGATCAAGACGACACCATGCCTCACCAGTTCAGCCTCAACCAAACCGTCCGCAAACCCGCCGTCAGATCCAAGGGCGGCATCGTCGCCTCGCAATCGCGGCGGGCGGCCGAAGTGGGGGCGCAGGTGCTGGCGGCGGGCGGCGACTGCGTGGACGCCGTCGTGGCGACCACCATGGCGCTGAACGTTCTGGAGCCCTGGAACAGTGGCATCGGCGGCGGCGGTGCGATGGTGCTCTACCGCACCAAGGAACATAGCTACCAGGTGATCGACTACGGCATGTCCGCGCCGCAGAGCCTGCGCACCGCCGATTATCCGCTCAGCGGCGCAGGCGCGGCCTCCGATCTGTTCCCCTGGCCGCGGGTGAAGGACGATCGCAACATCCACGGCCCAGGTTCGATCGCGGTGCCCGGCGTCGTCGCCGGGATGGAAGAGGCGCATCGCCGCTACGCCAAGATGCCGTGGAAGGATCTGGTCGCGCCGGCAGCCAGGCTCGCCGGCGAAGGCCTGCTGGTCGATTGGTGGACCACGGTGACGATCTCCGGTTCGGCAGCCGATCTCAGGCGCTATCCCGCCAGCGCGGCAGCGTTCCTGAAGGACGGCCTGCCGCCGACCGCGCCATGGGGCATCAAGGCCGAGACGCGACTGCCGCAGGACACGCTGAAAGCGACGCTGTCGTATCTCGCCGAGGCCGGACCGCGTGATTTCTACCAGGGCGATCTCGCCAGGAGCATCGCCTCCGACATCAAGGCCGATGGCGGTTCGCTGTCGGTCGAGGACCTCGCCGCCTTCCGCGCGCATTTGCGCGAGCCGCTGGCGATCCCGTATCGCGACGGCAAGGTCTATGCGACGCCTGAGCTCACGGCCGGCCCTACCATGGCGCACGCGCTGCGCCTGCTGCAGCAGAGCCTGAAGCCGGCAAGCGCGCCGGACGCGGCCGCCTATGTCGAATACGCCCTCGCTTTGCAGGCGGCCTTCCGCGAGCGGCTCAAGGACATGGGCGATGCCGACGGCAAGCGCTCGCTCGGCGCCGAATATCTGGCGCCCGCCTGCACCACGCATTTTTCCGTGGTCGACCGCCACGGCAACATCGCCGCGGTGACGCAGACGCTGCTGTCGTCGTTCGGCTCGAGATATGTGACGCCGCACACCGGCATCGCCATGAACAACGGCATCATGTGGTTCGATCCGACGCCGGGCACCACCAATTCGCTTGCGCCCGGCAAGCGCTGCCTCTGCAACTACACGCCCGTCATCGCCGAGACCAAAGACGGCAAACGTCTTGCAATCGGCGCTTCCGGCGGGCGCCGCATCCTGCCCTCGGTATTGCAGCTCGCGTCCTTTGCGATGGATTTCGGCATGGATCTCGATGCCGCCATCCACCAGCCGCGCATCGACGCCAGCGAAGGCGCGGTGGTGATCGGCGACGCCCGCCTGCCGGAGGATGTGCGCAAAGCCCTTGCCGCGCGCTTCGACTACGAGGAGACTCGCGTGCAGGCCTTGCCGCAGAAATTCGCCTGCCCGAGCGTGGTGATGCGCGAGGGCGATGTCAATTCCGGCGCGATCGAGATCTTTCAGCCTTGGGCGGATGCGATCGCGGAAAGCTGAGACGATTCGAACATTCGCTGCTGGCTGCTTAACCTCTCCCGCTTGCGGGAGAGGGAGTGCACCTGCGTTGGAGCGACCGCAAATCTAAGTCGCGCTAAATCCCCAACCTGTCCCGCACGCGCCCCGCGATCACGGCGGTCGTCACACCCACCGGCCAGAACGCATGCATCGGGATCGGCTTGATTCCTGATATGGGCATGTCGATCTCGGCCTTGGCGCCACCGATCAGCCGTCGCGCCAGCTGCGCGCCCATCGCGGTCGCGAGCGCGACGCCGCGGCCGTTGCAGCCGAGCGAGATCAGGATGTTTTCGGCCGGCTCATGGACATGGGGATAGTGATCGCCGGTGATGGCGAGGCGGCTATTCCAGCCGTGAGTCCAGGAAACGCCTTTCAGTTGCGGCCATAGCCGCTCGGCATACCGCATGAGATAGGCAACGTCGTGCGGCGACTTGATCCAGCGCATCGGGCCGCGGCCGCCCATCAACAGACGGTTGTGCTGGTCGATGCGGTAATAGACCGTGATGTGACCGCTCTCGTACAGCACGGGACGCGTCGGCATGATCGCGCGGGCCACCGCGTCGGAGAGCGGCGCCGTGGCGGCGATCGAGGAAAACACCGGCACGATGGTGCGGCGGAGCGCCGGCCAGAGATCGTCGGTAAAACCGTTGGTGGCGAGCAGGACCTTGTCCGCATGCACGACCGCCTTCGGCGTCTCGATGCGCCAGCGCGCGCCCTCACGGCGCAGCGACAGAGCTGGCGTCTCGCCATGCACCTTCGCGCCGGCCGAGATCGCCGCACGCACGAGACCTCGGGCGTAGCTGAGCGGATGCAGATCGCCGCCGCGTGCGTCCAGCATCGCGCCGATGTAGCGGCCGGTGCCGGTCATCTCGCGGAGCTGCTCGCGGTTCAGATAGGTCACCGGCATGCCGCGCCGGATGCATTGCTGCGCGGTCGTTTCGATCGCGGCGGCGCTGGCCTCGTGATAGGCCGCACGCAGCGTGCCGTTCTGCCGCGCCTCGCAAGGGATCTGAAAGCGGCGGATCAGTTCGTGGGTGAAATTCGTGGTGCCGTAGGAGAAAGCGATCATGCGGCGGCCGAGCTCTGCGCCGAAATCGGCCTCGATCCGATCTGGGTCGTGCTTCAGTCCGGGATTGGTGTGGCCGCCATTGTTGCCGGATGCGCCCCAACCCGGCTCCTGCGCCTCCAGCACCAACGCCTCGACGCCCTGCTCCGCCAGATGCAACGCGGTGGAGAGACCGGTGTAGCCGCCGCCGACAATCGCGACGGAGACATTCTTGTCGACATCGAGCGGCGGCGTGGCAACCGGCGCAACGGCGGTGTCGGCATAGAGCGAGGGCGGCAGAGGCAGGCGCGTCATATCGAGAACCGGTCAGAGCGGATGCAGCACGCGCCGCAGAAAATCCTGCGTGCGCGGATGCTGGGGTTGGTTGAGCAGCGCCTTGGCCGGCCCCTGCTCGACGATGATTCCGCCGTCGATGAACAGCACGCGGTCGGCAACGTCGCGGGCAAAGCCCATCTCATGGGTGACGACGACCATGGTCATACCGTCATCGGCGAGTTTGCGCATCACACCGAGCACATCGCCGACCAGTTCGGGATCAAGCGCCGAGGTCGGCTCGTCGAACAGGATCGCCTTGGGCTGCATCGCGAGCGCCCGCGCGATCGCGACGCGCTGCTGCTGGCCGCCGGAAAGTTGCGGCGGATGGGCGTCGGCCTTTTCGGCGAGCCCCACTTGCGCAAGCAGCGCGCGGCCGCGCTCGAGCGCCTGCGTGCGGGCTTCCTTCTTGACGTAGAGCGGCCCCTCGATGACGTTTTCCAGCGCCGTGCGGTGCGGAAACAGGTTGAAGCGCTGGAACACCATCGAGACCTGGGTCCGAACCTTCACGATCGACGGCGCGTCGCGATCGACCTTCAGACCTTCGATGCTGATCTCGCCGCGGTCGTAGCTTTCGAGCCCGTTGATGCAGCGCAGGATGGTCGACTTGCCCGAGCCGGACGGGCCGATGACACAGACCACCTCGCCCTTCTGGACCGAGGCCGTGATGCCCTTGAGCACCTCGTTCTGGCCAAAGCTCTTGTGGACGTCGTTGAGCTCGATCATTTCTTGCCCGCCCGCTTCTCGAAATGACGGACCAGCAGGATCAGCGGAATGCTCATGGTGAGATACATCAGCGCCACCATCGTGAACACGTTGGTGTTCTTGAAGGTCGAGGACGCGATCAGCTTGCCCTGGAGGGCCAGCTCGGCGACCGTGATGGTCGAGGCTTGCGAGGAATCCTTCAGCATCATGATCATGACGTTGCCGTAGGGCGGCAGCACGATGCGCACCGCCTGCGGCAGCACCACGCGGCGCATCGTCAGCCACCAGCCCATGCCGATCGACTGCGCCGCCTCGATCTGGCCCTTGTCGATCGCCTCGATGCCGGCGCGGAAATTCTCGGCCTGGTAGGCCGAATAGGCGATGCCGAGCCCGAGGATCGCGGCCTGCAGCGCCGACAGCGTGACGCCGAGATCGGGCATCACGAAATACAGATAGAACAGCAGCACGATGATCGGGATGCCGCGGATCACGTTGATCAGGCTGGCGCTGAGCAACGACAGTGCCTTGATCCCGGAGACCCGCATCATCGCCCAGATCAGGCCGAGCACCGTCGAGAGCAGCAGCGAGCCGATGGTGACGACGATCGTCAGCACGACGCCGCTCATCAGGATCGGAAAGAACTCGACGGCGTCGTGCCAGAAGCCTTTCATCGGCAAGCCTTCACTAACAAGCCTTATGAGCCTTGATCAGCCCTGAGCCTTCAGGCCCCATTTGTCGAGGATCTTGGCGATGGTGCCGTTGGCCTTCAGCTTCGCCAGCGACGCGTTGATCTTGCCGAGCAGCGCGGCCTCGCCCTTGCGCACGCCGATGCCGACCGAGCCGACGGTGACGGGCTTGTAGCCATCGACGAGACGCACCTCGGGGAAGCCGCCCTGCTTCAGATTGTAGGCGAGGATCGGATAGTCGGCATAGCCGGCCTTGAGGCGGCCGGTGTTCACGTCGCGCAGGATGTCGGGGATGGTGTCGTAGGCCTTCACGTCGGCGAACAGGCCGGACTTCTTCAGCGCGTCGACGAAGGCGGTGCCGACCTGGGCGCCGACCGTCTCGCCCTTCAGGTCCTCCTGCGTGGCATAGGCTTTGGTATCGCCTTTCGGCACCACCAGGCCTTCGCCGTAGGTGTAGATCGGATCGGAGAAGTCGACGACCTCTTTCCGGGGCGCGGTGATGAACATCGCGGCGGCGATGATGTCGATCTTGCTGGACGTCAGCGACGGGATCAGCGCCGAGAACTGCATCGGCTCGATCTGCACGTTGAAGCCGGCATCCTTGCCCACTTCCGTGACGAGATCGACCATGATGCCCTGGATGGTGTTGGTCTTGGTGTCGAGGAAGGTGAAGGGAATGCCCGTCGGCGTCGAGCCGACCTTCAGCACCTGTTGCGCCGAGGCCGGCGTCAGTGCCGCCAGCGCGAGTGCCGCCATCGCGGCCAGACCAAAACGCTTCATCGCATCCCCCTTTGGGTCTGGCCGGTGGCGGCGGCTCGCGGGTATTGCGAGCCGAACCGTTTCGGCCTATTTTCACCAATATGAAAATTTGGTCACACTTTCGCTGACGTTGCAAGTTGTTTTCATGCACATGAAGGAAGCGGTTTGACGTGAGCGGTGGCAAGAGAATGCGCAAACCGGCGGCATCCAAGCCGGCGAAGCGGGTGAAGGCCAAAGCCGTCGCCAAGCCGGCGGAGCCTGCGATGGACGTCGCGGTCGGCCGCCGCATCAGGGATCTCCGACGCGTCAGGCAATTCTCGCTGGAGACGGTCGCAGCGCGCACCGAGCTTTCGATCGGATTCCTCAGCCAGATCGAACGCGGCCTGTCGTCGCCCTCGCTGCGCGTGCTGGCCACACTTGCCGACGTGCTCGGCGTCGGCATCGCCGCATTGTTCGGCGCAAGCCCGAGCGCCGATGGCTCATCCGATCGGGTAGTGACGCGCGGACTTCAGCGGCCGGAGTTGAAACTGTGGCGCACCGGCGTCTCCAAGCAATTGCTGAGCCCGGCGAGCACCGACAACAAGCTCAACCTGTTCCTGGTCCATCTGGAGCCCGGCGGCTCCACCGGCGACGAGCTCTACACCCATGACGGCGAGGAAGCCGGCCTCGTGCTCGAAGGCGAGATGATGCTGACGGTGGACAACGAGATCTGGTCGCTGAAGACCGGCGACAGCTTTCGGTTCGCCAGCCGCAGGCCGCACCGGTTTTCAAATCCGGCCGAGGATGCGAAGGCCGTGGTGCTGTGGGTCAATTGCGTGACCGGGGCGGGGTAGGCCCCACACACAAATCTTTATTCCGTCATCCTGAGGTGCTCGCGCAGCGAGCCTCGAAGGATGCACGGCCCCGATAGAGCCGGGCCGCCGCCCTTCGAGGGCCGCTTCGTGGCCGCCTCAGGGTGACGGCGATAGATTTAGTCGCAAGGAGAGACGACTACCCGAACCGGTGATTATACCGGTCCACCGTCAGCGCACTCACGTCAATATCCGGCTTCTTGCCCGACAGCATGTCGGCGAGCACGCGCGCCGAGCCGCAGGACATGGTCCAGCCGAGCGTGCCGTGGCCGGTGTTGAGGTGGAGGTTGGCATACGGCGTCGGGCCGATCACGGGCGGACCGTCAGGCGTCATCGGACGCAGGCCGCTCCAGAACGTCGCCTTGGAGAGATCGCCGCCGCGCGGGAACAGGTCGGTCAGCGAATGATCCAGCGTGGCGCGGCGCGCATCATAGAGCTTGGTCGAGAAGCCCGAGATTTCGGCGGTGCCGCCGACGCGGATGCGATTCCCCAAGCGCGTGATCGCGACCTTGTAGCTCTCGTCCATCACGGTGGATTCCGGCGCGCCCGCAGCGTCCTTGATCGGCACCGTGATCGAATAGCCCTTAACCGGATAGACCGGCAGCGAAATGCCGAGCGGGGCTGCGAGCCGCGACGAATAGCTGCCGAGCGCGAGCACGTAAGCGTCGGCCTGCAACATCCCGGCACTGGTCACAACACCGCTGACGCGCGCGCCCTCGGTGACGATGCGATCGATGCCGGTGTTGAACATGAAGCGGACGCCGAGCGCCTCGGCATGCCTGGCCAGCGCCTGCGTGAACATGTGGCAGTCGCCGGTCTCGTCCTGCGGCAAGCGGAGCCCGCCGACGAACTTTTCCTTCACGCCTGCGAGCGCAGGCTCGACGGCGATGCAGCCTTCGCGGCTCAACGTCTCGTAGGGCACGCCATATTGCTTGAGCACGGCGATGTCCTCAGCCGTGCCGTCGAGCTGCGCCTGGTAACGGAACAGCTGCAGCGTGCCTTGCGAGCGCTCGTCATACTGGATGCCGATGTCACGGCGCAGATCGCGCAGGGCGTCGCGGCTGTATTCCGCGATCGGGATCATCCGGCTCTTGTTGACCGCATAACGCGCGCTGGTGCAGTTGCGCAGCATCTTGAGCAGCCAGACCCACATCACGGGATCGAGCTTCGGCCGGATCACCAGCGGGCCGTGCTTCATCAGGAGCCACTTCACCGCCTTCACCGGCACGCCGGGCCCGGCCCAGGGTGAAGAATAGCCGGGCGACACTTCGCCGGCATTGGCGAAAGAGGTCTCCAGCGCCGGCTCGGGTTGACGGTCGACGACCGTCACCTCATGGCCGGCACGTGCGAGGTAGTAGGCAGAGGTGACACCGATGACACCGCTGCCGAGGATCAGAACTTTCACGCTTGGTCAAACTCCCGCGGCATCACGCTCGCCGCTGCAAGGAAACAACTCGCAACGGCGAGAGCAATTATCAGGCCACCCGCTTGATGGCATCGCCCAGGATCGACACGATATCGTCGATGTGGCTCTTCTCGACGATGAGGGGCGGCGACAGCGCGAAGGAGTCGCCGCTCATGCGGAAGTAGAGCCCGCGATTGAAGCAGTCGACCATGACGTCGTAGCCGCGCGCACCGACCGCGCCGTCGCGCGGCGAGAGCTCGACCGCGCCCATCAGGCCGCAATTGCGGATGTCGATGACGTTGGGCAGGCCCTTCAACGAATGCAGCGCATCGCGCCAATATTCGGCAATCGAGGCACCGCGCGTCAGCAGGCCTTCGTCCTTGTAGATGTCGAGCGTCGCGATGCCGGCGGCGCAGGCGGTCGGATGCGCGGAGTAGGTGTATCCGTGGAACAGCTCCATGACGTTTTCCGGGCCGATCATCATGGCGTCGTGCACCTTGCGATGCGCAAACACCGCGCCGCAGGGAATGGTGCCGTTGGTGATGCCCTTGGCGGTCGTCATCATATCAGGCGTGACGCCGAAGAAATTGGCGGCGAACGGCGTACCGAGACGCCCGAAGCCGGTGATGACTTCGTCGAAGATCAGGAGAATGCCGTGCTTGTCGCAGATCTCCCGCAGGCGCTGCAGATAACCCTTCGGCGGCGGCAGCACCGCGGTCGAACCGGGCACCGGCTCGACGATCACGGCGGCGATCGTCTCGGCACCATGCAGGCCGACCAGACGCTCGAGATCGTCGGCGAGCTCGGCGCCGTGCTCGGGCTGGTCCTTGGCGAAGGCGTTGCGGGTGAGATCGTGGGTGTGGCGGATATGGTCGACGCCCGGCAGCAGCGTGGTGAAGGCGCGACGGTTGGCGACCATGCCGCCGACCGAGGTGCCGCCGAAGCCGACGCCGTGATAGCCGCGCTCGCGGCCGATCAGCCGGGTGCGGCTCGCCTGGCCGTTGGCGCGATGATAGGCGAGCGCGATCTTCAGCGCGGTGTCGACCGACTCGGAGCCGGAGTTGGTGAAGAAGATGCGGTCGAGCCCTTTCGGCGCGATCTCGGCGAGCCGCTCGGCGAAGTCGAACGCCAGCGGGTGGCCCATCTGGAACGACGGCGCGAAGTCCAGCGTCATCAGCTGGCGCTCGACTGCGGCGGCGATCTGCTTGCGGCCGTGACCGGCATTGACGCACCAGAGGCCGGCGGAGCCGTCGATCACCTTGCGGCCGTCGACGGTGGTGTAGTGCATGCCCTCCGCAGAGGAGAACAGGCGCGGCGCCTTCTTGAACTGCCGGTTGGCCGTGAACGGCATCCAGAACGAATCGGTCTTGATGGTGTTCGGAATCTGATGAAGGGTCACGGGCCACGCTCCTTTGCTGACGATACAGCAGAGGCACGGCTTCAGATGCGCAACAAGTCCTTTTCTGGAGACCTGCAAGCCATTGATTTAGCTGGGCCCACTGGTCCATATTTGCGCGATCCGCAACACTTGCAACAGGGACCAGGGGCATGAGCGTCGACATCGGTGGACGGCTGCGATTCATCCGGGCCCGCCAGAAGCTGTCGCAGCGGGAGCTCGCCAAGCGTGCCGGCGTCACCAATTCGACGATTTCGCTGATCGAATCCAACCAGATGAATCCGTCGGTCGGCGCGCTCAAGCGCATCCTCGACGGCATTCCGATGGGGCTCGCCGAGTTCTTCGCGCTGGAGCCGGAGTCCAGGCGCAAGATATTCTACCGCGCCGAGGAACTCACCGAGGTCGGCAAGAAGCCGATCTCGTATCGACAGATCGGCGACAATCTGTTCGGCCGCAGCCTGCAGATCCTGAAGGAGCGCTACGAGCCCGGCAGCGACACCGGCCGCGTCCACCTCGTCCATGACGGCGAGGAAGGCGGCATCGTGATCTCGGGCAAGCTCGAGGTCACCGTCGAGGACGAGCGGCGCATTCTCAATCCGGGCGATGCCTATTATTTCGAGAGCCGACGCCCGCATCGCTTCCGCTGCGTCGGCGGCAAGCCGTGCGAAGTGATCTCGGCCTGCACGCCGCCGACGTTCTGATGGCCCCGATCAGTCCCATCCGGGATCATACGGGCCACCGGTATCTTACGGTGGTTGAGCCATCTCAATTTCTGCGCGCCGGACCTCTATATATTACGAACCGTAGCCGAGCAGCCTGGCTTTAGAGGTGCTGAGGTTATGGCCCCGGACTCCAGGGTACTCCAGGGCCGCTTCGTAACAGGAGCTCGCGCATGAAGACCACTCTCGCCAATGCCGAAGCCGCGCTCGATGAAGTCCAGCTCGACACCGACAAGCTCCATTCGCGCGAGCTGCGTAAGGCCATCGCGAAATACATCGAAGCGCAGAGAGAGCAGATCAAGTCTCTCCGCAGGATGATGAACTGATCGGCCGCCGCGGAGCGAGCAGGCCTCGCCCCGCCTGCCGCCTCAGCGCTGCGTGAGCAACTCCTCGATCCTGATCGGGAATTTGCGGACGCGCACGCCGGTCGCATGCCAGACCGCGTTCGCGACGGCACCGGCACTGCCGGTGATGCCGATCTCGCCGACGCCCTTGATGCCGAGCGCGTTGACGTGCGGGTCGTGCTCCTCGACGGTGATCACGTCGAGCGGCGGCACGTCGGCATTCACGGGGACATGGTACTCACCGAGATCGGCGTTCATGATCCGCCCGCTGCGCCGGTCGGTGACGGCCTCCTCGTGCAGCGCGAAGGAGAGGCCCCAGATCATGCCGCCGAACAGCTGGCTTTGCACCATCCGCGGGTTGACGATCCGTCCGGCGGCGAAGGCCCCGACCATGCGGCTGACACGGACCTGGCCCAGATCGGGATCGACCTTCACCTCCGCGAACACCGCGCCATGGGCATGCATCGCATACTCCTCCATCGCCGCAGGGTTCGGCGCGCCTGTGCCGCGCGCCTCGACTTCGCCGACGCCAGCGCGCGCGAGGATCTCGGCGTAGCTCTCGCCGCGGCTCTCGTCGTCGCGCCGGATCAACCGGCCGTCGCGCGCGATCACGCCGGTATTGCCGGCGCCGAACAGTGGCGATCGCTCGTCGCCGGTGGCGAGATCGGCAAGCTTGGCGATCACGGCCGCGCCGGCGCTATGGATCGCCGCGCCGGCGGTTGCAGTGTGGGCGGAGCCACCGGCGATGCCGGCATCGGGCAAGTCTGACGTACCGGCCTTGAACGTGACGCGGTCGATATCGAGGCCGACGGCGTCGGCGGCGATCTGGGCCAGTGCCGTCCAGGCGCCCTGCCCCATGTCGTGTGCGCCGATCTCCATCACGCCGGAGCCGTCGCGGCGGATCGTCGCGCGTGCTTCGGCCTGGAACATCAGCGCCGGGAAGGTCGCCGTGCCCATGCCCCAGCCGACCAGCAATCCGGCATCGTCGCGCATCTGCCGCGGCTGCAGCGGACGCTTTGCCCAGCCGAAACGCGCAGAGCCCTGGTCGTAGCAGGCCCGCAGCGCCTTCGACGAGAAGGGCTTGCCGCTGACCGGCTCGACTTCGGCGTAGTTCCTCAGGCGGAAGGCGAGCGGATCGATGCCGCAGGCCCACGCCATCTCGTCGATCGCGCTCTCCAGCGCGATCGAGCCGGTCGCCTCACCGGGCGCGCGCATGAACAGCGGCGTGCCGGTGTTGACGCGCACGGCATCGTGCGAGGTCCGGATCGCGGGTGCCGCATAGAGCGTGTGCGAGGCATCGGCCGCGGGCTCGTAGAAATCGTCGAACGTGCTCGACACGGTGCGCGCGTGGTGATCGAGCGCGGTCAGCCGTCCCTCGCCGTCGGCACCGACGCGCAGGCGCTGGCGCGTCGGCGCGCGATGGCCGACCGGGCCATACATCTGCTCGCGGCGCAGCACCAGCTTGACCGGCTTGCCGACCAGCTTGGCCGCCATGATGCCGAGCACCGGCGGCCCCGCCATCAATCCCTTGGAGCCGAAGCCGCCGCCAAGGAACGGGCTGCGGATGTGGATCTTGTCATGCGCGATGCCGAACAGCTCGGCGACACGCGCGAGCGACAGCATGAGGCCCTGGGTCGGCATGTCGATCTGTAGATTGTCGCCATCCCATGCCGCAACGATCGCATGCGGCTCCATGGCGTTGTGATATTGCGGCGGCGTTTCATAGACCGCATCGATCTGCTTCTCGGCCGAGGCAAGGCCCGCCTCGACATCGCCGCGGTGATTTTCCGTGGGGTTGCCGACGCCGACGACCGGCGGCACGAAACTATCGCCGGCATCGAGCCCGACCAGCGCGGGCAGCGTCTCGTAGCGCGGCGCCAGCAGCGCCGCACCTTCCGTCGCAGCTTCGAGCGTCTCGGCGATCACGACCGCGATCGGCTGGTTGGCGTAGCGCACCTCGTTGCTTTGCAGCACCTCCATCCGGAACACGAATGGATTGGTCTTGATCTCCGGATCGATCGCAAGCTGCGGCTTGTGGTCCGGCGTCATCACATCCACGACGCCGGGATGGCGCTTGGCGGCGGCGACATCGAGCGAGGTCACGCGGCCACGCGCGATGTTGGAAACGGCGAGGACCGCAAACAGCATGCCGGCCGGATGATTGTCGGCGGCATAGGTCGCCTGCCCCGTGACCTTGAGAACGCCGTCACGGCGGGTCAGCGGCTGGCCGATGTTCGAGCCGTGCCGCAGATGGGCAGGTGCGCTGGTCAGGTTGAGCTCAGGCATGGATCGCTCCTGATGTCGGGGCAAAGGGAGAGGCCGGCAGTGCGGGCAGGCGCGCGGGCGTCCCGGCGGCAGCGAGGGTCAGCGCGCGCACGACGATGCGGCGTGCCAGCTCGATCTTGAAGGCGTTGTCGCCGGACGGCTTTGCGTCGGTGAGCGCGCGCAAGGCGGCTTCCTGGAAGGCATCGGCCGTGGGCGCGACGCCCTTGAGAACGTCCTCCGCGGCGAGGGCACGCCAGGGCTTTGCGGCGACACCGCCGAGCGCAAGCCGCGCTTCCGCGATCCTGCCATTCTCGATCCGCAACGCCGCAGCGGCCGACGCCATCGCGAAGGCGTAGGAGGTGCGCTCGCGAACCTTGAGGTAACGCGAATGCGGGGCAAATTCACGCGCCGCCTTCGGAAGGCGCACCGCCACGATGAGATCGCCGGGCTCGAGCGCGGACTCGCGCTCGGGCGTATCGCCGGGCAGGCGATGCAACTCCTCCAGCGCGATCTCGCGACGGCCACCCCGACCCTCGATCTCGACGATGGCATCGAGCGCAACCAGCGGCACACAGAAGTCCGACGGATGCGTCGCGATGCAGTTCTCGCTCCAGCCGAGCACGGCGTGGGTGCGGTTCTCGCCGCCGCGGGCGTCGCAGCCGCTGCCGGCTTCGCGCCTGTTGCAGCGGCTGGCGGTGTCATAGAAATACGCACAGCGCGTCCGTTGCAGCAGATTGCCGCCAACGGTCGCGGCATTGCGCAACTGCGCGGACGCTCCGGAGAGAAGGGCTTCGGCGACGGCGGGATAGGACCTGGCGAAGTCCGCATCGTGCGCGAGATCGGCATTGCTGACGAGCGCACCGATGCGCAACGACCCGTCGGCGAGGCGCTCGATCGCGTCAAGTCCTTCGAGATGCGTGACGTCGACCAGACGATCCGGGCGGCTGATATTGCCCTTCATCAGATCGAGCAGATTGGTGCCTGCGGCGAGATAGACGGCGCCGGGCTGAGCCGCGGCGGCAACGGCTTCGGTGACGGTGGCGGGCCTGACATAATCGAACCGTTTCATGCCGAGCGCCTCTGGTTGGTCTGGTCCATCTGTCCTTGCGCCTCGAGCACGGCATCGACGATCCCGGCATAGGCGCCGCAGCGGCACAGATTGCCGCTCATGCATTCGCGGATGCGCTCGGGATCGTTGCCGGCCTGCGCCTCCTGAATCATGCCGATCGCGCTCATGACCTGGCCGGGCGTGCAGAAGCCGCACTGAAATCCGTCATGGGCGATGAAAGCGGCCTGCACCGGGTGCAACTGGTCGCCGCGCGCGACGCCCTCGATGGTGAGGATGTCGGCGCCGTCATGGCTGATCGCGAGCGCGAGACAGGAGTTGATGCGCTTGCCGTCGACCAGAATGGTACAGGCGCCGCACTGGCCGCGGTCGCATCCCTTCTTGGTTCCGGTGAGATGAAGGCGCTCACGCAAGAGATCGAGCAGCGTGACGCGCGGATCGTCGAGGACGAAGTCGCGCCGCGCACCGTTCACGGTGAGGCTGATGGAGTGGTTCATACAAGGCTCCGATCAGATTTGGACATGAGTGATCGCGCAGCGCGCCACCGCCGTGGCCGCCGTCGATCTGAATTGACCGGGCAGAAGCCGGCCAACATCAAGGCGAAGATACGGAGGCTCCCTCCGTTTAACAAGGGCCGGTGAGAAAATATTGAAATTGGTCAAAAGCCCATGCGCGTACAACGCGATGCAGGCCGGCAAAGGTTCAACAAGGGTTCAATCTAACCAATTCGTGATCTACATTGCCTGATATGGACGACCACAGCGACCAGACCCGGAAGCCCCGCGCCGATGCCGTGCGCAATCGCGAGCGCGTGCTCGAGGCCGCCAAGGCCGTGTTCAACGCCGGCGGTCCGGAGGCGAGCCTGGAGGCCGTCGCCAAACGCGCCGGGGTCGGCATCGGCACACTGTATCGGCATTTCCCGACACGCCAGGATCTGTTCGAGGCGGTGTACCGGCGCGAGGTCGAGCAACTCAGCGAGCTTGCCGAACAATTGAAAAGCGCCAAGGATCCGGTCGAGGCCTTGCGGCAGTGGCTGCGGTCCAATGTCGAATTCGTCGCCACGAAAAAAGGCATGTCGGCCGCACTGGCGCTGACGTTCCAGAGTTCGTCGGAACTCGCGGCGTTTTCGATGGACCGGCTGACCAGGGCGATCGGCTCGCTGCTCGCGCGCGCGGTGGAGGCCGGCCAGATGCGCGGCGATGTCAGCCCGGAGGATTTGCTCAGGGCGCTCGTCGGCATGTGCTACATGCACGACCAGCCCGGCTGGCAGTCCTCGGTGCTGCGCATGCTCGACGTGTTCGTCGACGGGCTGCGGTGCAGCCAGCGGGCAAAGCCAAGGCGCGTACCGCCAAGCCTGCGAAGCTGGCGGTGAAACGAAAGCGATAGCGTGCCGTACTTCCCCCAGGGCGTGCTAGAATCGGTATCGCCGGGATTTCAACGCGGAGCCTGTCATGCGCATTACCGCCTTGCTCGTCGCTATCAGCGTTATCTTCAGCTCCGTCTCGGCATCCGCCGACGACGTCACCACGGCACAGGGCGTGATCCGGGCCCAGGAACAGGCTTTTGCGCGCGACGATGCGGCCGGCGCTTATGCCCACGCCGCGCCGGCGCTCAAGGAAATATTCCCCGCGCCCGACATCTTCATGTCCATGGTTCAGAAAGGCTACGCGCCGGTCTACCGGCACAACAGCTTCGAATTTGGCGACGGCAAGAGCGAAGGCAGCTGGATCGCGCAGCGCGTCCATATCGTCGATGCCAACGGCGAGGCCTGGGAAGCTCTCTACACGCTCGAGCAGCAGCCGGACGGCAGTTACAAGATCACCGGCTGCACGCTGCTGAAGGCGGGACAGGCGGTCTAGGTCGCAAAGCCCGGCCCGGCTTTCGCCGCACTCATCCGCGAGCGGATCAGCAGCGTCACGACGATGACGATATTGACGGCATTCCACGCCACGCCGTTGGCGAACGCTGCGGCATAGGAGCCGGTGGCATCGAAGATGACGCCCGACACCCATCCGCCGAAGGACATGCCGAACACGGAGGCGAAGATCACGATGCCGACGCGCGTTGCGGCTTCTCGCGCCGGCATCGCCTCGCGCACGATGATGGCGTAGCTCGGCACAATGCCGCCCTGGAACAGGCCGAACATCGCGGAGATGAGATAGAGCGAGGCGAGGCTGTCGAAGAACAGATAGAACACCAGCGCAAAGCCCTGTGCCAGCGCCCCGATCAGCAGGGTGCGGATGCCGCCGATCTTGTCGGCGAGGAAGCCCGAGCCGATGCGGCTGACGATGCCGCAGGCCATCATCAGCGACAGCATCTCGGCCCCGCGCGCCACGCCGTAGCCGAGGTCGCCGCAATAGGCAACGATATGCACCTGCGGCATCGCCATGGCGACGCAGCAGGAGATGCTGGCGATCGAGAGCAGCACCGTCAGCGTGTTGGTCGAGAGCTTGAGATCGACGCGCGGCGGCGGCGCATTGGCGTGGTCGTGGACCTTGTCGTGACCTATCTGCGCGCGCAGGACCAGCACCAGGATCGTCATCAGGCTCACACAGACGATGCCGATGCCGATATGGGTGTGGCGCCATCCGACCTCCTGCATGCCCCAGTTCACGATCGGGGGCCACATCGTGCCGGCGAAATAATTGCCGCTCGCGACGATGGTCACGGCGAGGCCGCGATAGCGCTCGAACCAGTGCGAGGCCTCCGCCATCAGCGGCGCGAAAGTCGCCGACGTCCCGAGCCCGATCAGGAAATACGCCGCCACGAACTGCCAGAGCTCGCTCGACAGCCCCGCGAACGTATTCGCGACGCCGAGAAAGGCGATGCTGATTGCCATCGCCGGCACGATGCCGAAGCGGTCGGTGATCTTGCCGGCGATCACGCCGCCGAGGCCGAAGCCGAACATCATGAGGGTGAAGGCCAGCGACACCGCGCCGCGGCTGGCGGAGAATTCGGTCTGCACCGCGGGAATCATCACCACGATCGCCCACATGCCGACGCCGCCGATCGAGCCGATCATCAGCGCAAGCAAAAGCCGTATCCAGGCCTGACGGGAATCAGGGCTGAATGCTCCAGACGTTTGTCCTGAGTGATTTGGCGCGTGCACGGCGGGACCATGGCCCGCGGATGCTAAAGGGGTCAAGCATCGTGGCGCGATATTGGGCATGCGCGGTGCACTGCGGTAAAAGCTGCTTGGCGAATGCGCGATTTGCCATTAGTTTGCAATCCGCGTGTGCAGCTTTGCCGCGCGGATACATGCTGGCGGAATGTTGCTGCAACTGACACGAGCGATGCGGATCAAGGTGGGGCGAATCATTGCCCTTGCCTATCTGTTTTGCGTGCTCGCGCCGGCGGCAAGCCTCGCATGGGGCAGTGGTCCGGCGCCGTGTCTTGATGAGACCGTGCTGGCCGATCTCGTGCCAACGCAGCAGCAGATGCTCGCCGGACACATGCATGACGGCACCTCGCACGATCATGCCGGGGCACACGCGCATCACCAGGCCGCCGCGCAGGACGCGCCCGATTCCCATCATCATGGCGGCAAGGGCACAGCCGGCCCGTGCTGCGCGATGATGTGCGTGAGCGCGCTGCCGGCCGATCTTCCCACCGTCGCCAAGCCGGCCGCGCCCGTCTCCACCTGCGCGCCAGAGATCGTGGCCAGCCTGCACAGCGCGGCGCCGCCCCTGCACTACCGCCCTCCCATCACCTGATCTGAAGCGACGATTTCGGGCCGAGCGCGCTTTTGCGCGCGCGAACCTGTGGTCTCTCAGATCAGGGATGAATCATGCTGACGCTTTCCGCGGCGAAATCCGCCGCCGCATCCGCGGCGCGAGGACGACACTTTCGATTTCATATGCTGCTGACCGGCGCTGCGCTGGCGCTGTCCGGCTGCATGCCGGCGACGACGCAAGTCGCCGGCGCCGATCCCGCTGATCCCTCGGCGAAGATCGCGCCTGTCGGCTATCGGTCGACCATCGCGCCCTACACCAGCCTGCGGCCTGCGGCGCCGGCGCCATGGCGCGATCGCAACGACGCCGTCACGCCGCAGCCGAAGCAAGACCGTTAGGAGCGCGCCATGACCCACCATTTTGCGCGAGGTCTCCTGATCCTCACCGCGCTCAGCGTGTCCGGCTGCGCCGCGTTCTCGCCCGACAGCGGCATGAACGCGGTCTCTGAGCTGACGAGCCAGAGCATCAACAAGGACGTGGCATTCGTGCGAACGGCCGATGGGGCGGGCGCAGTCGATGAACGTGTCCGCCAACTGCTCTCGCGCACGCTGAGCGTGGAGGCCGCCGTTCAGATCGCACTGCTCAACCACAAGGGATTGCAGGCCGCCTATAACGAGCTGGCGCTGGCCGAGACGGATCTGGTCGAGCAGAGCCTGCCGCCCAATCCCGTGTTCTCGATCTCGCGGATCTCGGGCAACGGCGCCAGCGAGATCGAGCGCCAGGTGGTCGGCGATATCCTTGCGCTCGCCACCCTGCCGTTCCGCTCCGACATCGCCCGCGAGCGTTTTCGCCAGGCCCAGTTGCGCGCGGCGCTGGCGACGCTGCGGCTCGCCGCCGACGTCCGCCGCGCCTACTGGCGCGCGTTGGCCGGCAACGAGATGGCGGCGCTGCTGACGGATGCGAAGGCGACGGCCGAATCGACCGCGCAGCTTGCGGTCAAGCTCGGCGAGACCGGCTCGCTCAACAAGCTCGACCAGGCCCGTGAACAGGTCTTCTACGCCGAGACCACCGCCGACCTCGCCACCGCAAGGCAGACGGCGGCGAGTGCGCGCGAACGGCTCGCACGCCTGATGGGATTGTGGGACGGCGGTCTCGACTTCCGTCTGCCCAATCAATTGCCGCCGCTGCCGCGCCGGCCGCAGGCCCTGCCCTCGATCGAGGCCGATGCAGTGGCCCATCGCATCGATCTGCAGATCGCCCGACTGGAGCTGACGACGCTGGCAAAATCGCTCAACCTCACCGAGGCGACGCGTTTCGTCACTCTGCTCGATCTCGCCGGCATTTCACGGCGTACGCAGGATCCGGAAGGCGCGCCGTTTCGCGAGCGCGGCTTCGACGTGCAGTTCCAGATCCCGATCTTCGACGGCGGCGAGGTGCGGGTGCGGCAGGCCGCCGAGACCTACAACCTCGCCTTCAACCGCCTGACCGAGCGCGCCGTGAACGTTCGCTCGGAGGCGCGCGATGCTTATCGGGTCTATCGCTCGGCTTACGACATCGCCAGCCACTATCAGCGCGAGATCATCCCCCTGCGCAAGATCATCACCGAGGAGATGCAGCTCCGCTTCTCCAGCATGCAGGTCGATATCTTTGCGCTGCTGACCGAAGCGCGGCAGCGTCTGGCCTCGCTACGCGGCGCGATCGATGCGCGGCAACGATTCTTCCTCGCCCAGTCCGACCTGCAGACCGCCGTCAATGGCGGCGCCGCGCCTGCTGCGGGCGGCGACAATTCAACCACCATCGCCGCGGCAGCGCCTGCCGATGCCGGCCACTGACATGGAGACCGCAATGTTTTCCCGCAGAGGATTTTTAGGCACCGCCGCGCTCGTCGGCGCATCCGCGGTCCAGGGCCGCGTGCAGGCGGCATCGATCCCGGAAGCCGCGCACATGGACAAGGTGGTGATGCAACCGCCGCTGCATCCGAACAGCGGCCCCGACTATCGCCCGGTGGTCACCCTGAACGGCTGGTCGCTGCCGTTCCGCATGAACGGCGACTGGAAGGAATTCCATCTCGTCGCCGAGCCCGTGGTGCGCGAATTCGCCGAGGGCATGAAGGTGAATCTGTGGGGCTACAACGGCCAGTCGCCGGGCCCGACGATCGAGGCGGTCGAGGGCGACAAGGTCCGCATCTTCGTCACCAACCGCCTGCCCGAATACACCACCGTGCACTGGCACGGCATGATCATTCCGAGCGGCATGGACGGTGTCGGCGGGTTGACCCAGCCGCACATCCAGCCGGGCAAGACTTTCGTCTACGAGTTCGAGATGCGGAAGAGCGGCACCTTCATGTACCACCCGCATTCCGACGAGATGGTGCAGATGGCGATGGGCATGATGGGAATGGTCGTCGTGCATCCGCGCGATCCCGGCTTCCGGCCCGTCGACCGCGACTTCGTCTTCGTGATGAGCACCTATCGCGTCGATCCCGGCACCTATCTGCCGCAGGTCAACGAGATGACCGACTTCAACATGTGGACCTGGAATGCGCGGGTGTTTCCCGGCATCGATCCGCTGCCGGTCAGGCTCGGCGACAGAGTGCGCGTGCGCATCGGCAATCTCAGCATGACCAATCATCCGATCCATCTGCACGGCCACAGCTTTGCGGTGACCTGCACCGACGGCGGCTGGATTCCGGAGAGCGCGCAATATCCGGAGACGACGACCGACGTCCCTGTGGGCGCGGTGCGCGTCTTCGACGTGCTCGCCGACAATCCCGGCGACTGGGCGTTCCACTGCCACAAATCGCATCACACCATGAATGCGATGGGGCACGCGGTGCGCAATCTGATCGGCGTGTCGCGCAAGGATCTCGCCAAGGCCGTTGGTAAGCTCGCGCCTGACGGCATGGCGATGGGCTCGACCGGCATGGCGATGGGCAACATGGAGATGCCCGCGCCCGACAACACGCTGCCGATGATGACCGGCACCGGCCAGTTCGGCCCGATCGAGATGGGCGGCATGTTCACGGTGATGAAGATCCGCGAGGACCTCGCGCGCGACGATTATCGCGATCCCGGCCCCTATCAATTCCCGAAGGGTACCGTCGCCTACGAGGTCACGCCTCCGGCCGCGGAGCCAGCGCGGCAGCAGCCGGGCAAGCCGACGCACAAGATGAAGATGTGAGCGTTTCGATGAAACACCAACCGGAGATGACGATGAAGACCATCAGGCTCGGCCTCGCGCTGGCTGCGCTATCGATCGTGCCCGTCCTCGCGCACGACAAGCACGGGCACGCGACCTTTTCGGCCGGCGAGCCCGGCGACCCCAACAAGCCCGCGCGCACCATCGAGATCCTGCTGAACGAGATGGACTACGCACCGGCCAGGATCGAGGTCAGGCGCGGCGAACAGATCCGCTTCGTGCTCCGCAATGTCGGCAAGGAAGACCATGAATTCCTGCTCGCCACGCCGAAGGAGAATCTCGCGCATGCGGTGGAGATGAAGAAGCATCCTCACATGGAGCATGACGATCCCAATGGTGTCAGGCTCGCCCCGAACAAGACGGCCGAGATTCTCTGGAAGTTCAGCAAGCCCGGCACGTTCGAATTTTCCTGCCTCATTCCCGACCACCGCGACTACGGCATGGTCGGCCACGTCACCGTGAAGTCACGATAAGGAGATTCCCATGAACCGCATCATTCGCACTGCCGCAGCATTGACGCTGACTGTCGGTCTTGCCACTGCCGCGCTCGCGGCCGGCGCGGCCTCGATCAGCGGGGAGGTCAAAAAGATCGACGAGAGCGCCGGCAAGATCACGCTCAAGCACGGGCCGGCCAAAAGCCTCGGCATGGAGGACCCCATGACCATGGTCTACCGCGTCAAGGACCCTGCGATGCTCAAGCAGGTGAAGGTCGGCGACAAGGTGACCTTCGAGGCCGAGGAGGCGGCTTCGGGTTATACGGTGACCAGAATCGACAAGGCGAAATAGCCCCTTCCGTCATTCCGAGCTCGCCCTCCGGGCGCCCCGGAATGACGACCCGGGGCCCGAAACACCCCGGCCTGACCGCCTGCCGCTCCCCGCGTTAACCCTTTGCTAACCATACACCCGGCAAGAATTGCCGGGTGAAGTCGAGTGTCGTCAGCCGCGTAAAACGGGGGGATCCCTGTGGACGCCAGTGCGGTGCCTCACTTTCGAAACGGCGGCCCTTCGGCCGCCGCGCAGACAATTGGGGCGCGCGGACGGCAGTCGCGCGGGGGAGCAGCTACCATGGTCGACGTCACCGCGGGACAGGGCGTAGGCAGCACGAACGCCGGCTTCCCCACCCTTGCCGAGGTCGTGGCCATCCTCAAGCGCGGCGACATCGCGCTGGCGCTCGGCGTCCTCACCATCCTGGTGGTGTTGATCCTGCCGCTGCCCGCGATCGTGCTGGACCTGTTCCTGGCGATTTCGATCACGCTCTCGATCCTGATCCTGATGACCTCGCTGTTCATCCAGGCGCCGCTGGAATTCTCCGCCTTCCCGACCGTCCTCTTGATCTCGACCATGCTGCGCCTGTCGCTCAACATGGCCTCGACCCGGCTGATCCTGTCGCACGGGCATGAGGGCACGGCGGCCGCCGGTCACGTCATCGAGGCCTTCGGCAGCTTCGTGATGGGCGGCAATTTCGTCATCGGCATCATCGTCTTCGCCATCCTGATCATCGTCAATTTCGTCGTCATCACCAAGGGTTCGGGCCGTATCGCCGAAGTCGCCGCGCGCTTCCACCTCGATGCCATGCCTGGCAAGCAGATGGCGATCGACGCCGACCTCTCCGCCGGCCTGATCGACGAGGCGGTCGCCAAGCATCGCCGCAAGGAGCTGGAGGACGAGAGCGGCTTCTTCGGCGCCATGGACGGTGCCTCGAAGTTCGTTCGCGGCGACGCCATCGCGGGCCTCTTGATCGTCTTCATCAACGTCGTCGGCGGCATGATCATCGGCGTGGCGCAGCAAGGCCTGTCCTTCGCCGACGCGGGGCGCAGCTACACGCTGCTGACGGTCGGTGACGGCCTCGTCACCCAGGTGCCGGCGCTGATCGTCTCGACCGCGGCGGGCCTGCTCGTCTCCAAGGCCGGCGTTTCCGGCGCCGCCGACAAGGCGCTGATGAAGCAGTTCTCGGGCTATCCGCAGGCACTGGCGATGTCCGCCGCGGTCATGCTGGTGCTGGCAGCGCTGCCGGGCATCCCGACCCTTCCCTTCTTCGCGCTCGGCGCCGGCGCCGCGGCGCTCGCCTGGAACGCGCGCAACCGCAACCGGGTGACGGCCAGGGCCGAGGAAGCCGCCAAGCTCGCACCTGCCGCGGGAACGCCGGGTGCGCCGGGCTCCGCCGTGGCCGAGGAGCCGATCTCCGCGGCGCTCAAGATCGACGACCTCAAGATCGAGCTCGGCTACGCGCTGCTGCCGCTGGTCAACGGCCCCGACGGCACCGACCGCCTGACCGAGCAGATCAAGGCGCTGCGCCGCTCGCTCGCGATCGAGATGGGTTTCGTCATGCCGGCGGTGCGCATCCTCGACAACGTCCAGCTCGAGGCCAACACCTACATCATCAAGATCAAGGAGGTCGACGCCGGCACCGGCAAGATCTGGCCGAACCAGTTCATGGTCATGGACCCCGGCGGCAGCCAGGTGCAGGTGCCCGGCATCCACACCACCGAGCCGACCTTCGGCCTGCCCGCGACCTGGGTCGACGCCAGCCTCAAGGAGGAGGCTTCGCTCAAGGGCTACACCGTCGTCGACGCCGCCACCGTGCTCTCGACCCATCTCACCGAGCTGCTCAAGGCCAACATGTCGGACCTGCTGTCCTATGGCGAGGTGCAGAAGCTGCTCAAGGAGCTACCGAAGGAGCAGAGCGAGCTGGTCAAGGACATCGTCCCCGGCCAGGTCACGGTCTCCGGCATCCAGCGCGTGCTGCAGCTCTTGCTCGCCGAGCGCATCTCGATCCGCGATCTCTCGACCATCCTCGAAGGCATCGCGGACTCGCTCGCCTTCTCGCGCAATCCCGCCACCATGGTCGAGCACGTCCGCGCCCGCCTGGCGCGGCAGATCTGCGCGCAGAACACCTCCTATGCCGGCTATCTGCCGCTGATCGCGCTGTCGGCGAAATGGGAGCAGGCCTTTGCCGAATCCATCATCGGCCAGGGCGAGGAGCGCAGCCTGGCGATGCAACCCTCGAAACTGTCGGAGTTCATGACCGGCGTGCGCGAGGCGTTCGAGCGTGCCGCCCGCGAGGGCGAGGCTCCGGTGCTGGTCACCTCTGCGGCAATTCGTCCCTTCGTGCGCTCCCTGGTGGAGCGGTTCCGCGCCCAGACGACGGTGCTGTCGCAGGCTGAGATCCACCCCAGGGCGAGGTTGAAAACGGTCGGAAGCATCTGATTTGCCTTAAGAAGCCGTGTGTTTTTCGGCCACAGGCAAATGGTTTTTGAGTTCCAGGCACCTTGTCGACCAATCGGCGACAGGGTGCCCGATAGGCACATTACAGCTTTGAAATAATTGCCAAAATGCACGATCGAGGTTCGTTCTTGATCGCGATTTTTCACGACCGTTCACGCTCTTGTGATGGCCTCTTGGGAACGAATCCCCCCAATACTAGGTTGTTGGGCACCGGAAGCATGAACCTGCCCAAACACGCAGGCGACTACTTCGGGTAGATGGCGGCAGGAGCCTTCCATGAACCACTCGATTTACAGCGCAGACCGCTCGACCCACCTGAAGATCGTAGCCGTCGCCCTTGTTGCCGGCATCGCAGTCGCGGGCCTTGGCATCACCGCGCGTACGACGAGTTCTGATGAAGGCCTGACGCAGACTGCCCGCGTCATGAAGGCCGGCAAGCCGGTCACCATCACCAGCGCGAACACCTCGCTCGTTCGCTAAGGGAGACACGAGTTTTTTGAATTCACGCGGCTCTTTACCAGCCCCCCAAAGTCGCCACGTGGATATGTAGACGACCCCAACCCCAAGTCGACTACAGAAAGCGCCCGCCCCCCACGGGCGCTTTCTCATGTCTGGGGTATGCGGCGTAGGCGGCAGCGAGGTCCTCCGAAGCTTTCCACAACATCGGCATTGCCAGCGCCGCGACGTGTCCGCCGAAGCCTTTGGCGAAGGCGGAAGTAATTCAGAATCCCTCCGAGGAGACAGTCTCGATTGCTTCGTCGCAAGGGCTCCTCGCAATGATGGAGCGTGTAGGGGCGGCGCGCCCGCTCTCGTGTCCCGGACGCGCTGCAGCGTTCTTACGCTGCTGCGCAGAGCCGGGACCCAGAAGGCCACAGCGCGCGCTGCCACATGGGGCCCGGCTCTGCAGCGCATCGTCGACCGGACGATGCTTCGCATCGCCGGGGAGACGCTGCGCTGCGTCCGGGGCACGAGAGCGGTTTTTTGGCGCGCGGGGTCGAGCCATTCTCAATCTCTCCGCGCTCGCAATATCCGTCCCGTCATCCTGAGGTGCGAGGCGGGCGATGCGAACGCATCGCAGGCTGAGCCTCGAAGGTTGAACGGCCGAGCTGGTGCAGCCGGGCTGTCGCCCTTCGAGGCTCGCCGAAGAGGCGAGCACCTCAGGGTGACGGTCGCAAGTTAGTGCTCGTGACAACATTCGGTATTCTGCTTTCAAGCGGCAGGCACACCTTCGCATTCTCGCGGCGCATTTCGCCCGAGCTTTGCTTGATCGCTTCACCCTCGATTGAAAGAGGGCGCAGGGAAGGCCGGGAGCCGGTTGGCTCCCGTGGACCGCCATGCCAAGGGCAGACTGCGTGTGCTGCTGCATAGCGGAGAACAGGGCAACCGGAGACATCCCGGCCTTCCCTGCGCAGTGGCTTTACGGCTTATGTCGTGCTCTCCCCGGGAGCGTTGCACTATTGCCCCGTCGCCTTGCGGATGACCGATGCGTGGGCCCGGTTGGGCCCTCCACATCACCGCAACACTTGACGCCAGACTGCGGGCGCCAGGACCACACGATTTTGCCGTACGCCGATCACACCGGTCGTGTGCGCGATGGCCTTGCTCACGGTTGCCCGCCCTGCAAAACCCTTCGCGCCAATGCGATCTGCGTCCACCGCCGTCCGGCCCGCGTTCGTGACGATCGCGATACGCCCCTCTTCCTTGGGCCGGGTCGAGGCGACACATACGCGCTTTCCGAATTTCGGTAAAGTGGAATATTTTTGACGGCCTGGATTGACCGACCGATTGGGTGTTTTGCCCGTCAGGCAACGCGATATCTCGTAGCCCGGATGGAGCGCAGCGTAATCCGGGGATCTCGCCCAGACGCTCAAAGGCCCCGGATTGCGCTGCGCTTCATCCGGGCTACGCGCGCAGAACTTGTCGCGTCACGCCTCGCGCAGTTCCGACGGCGTCGCGCCAAAGCGCTTGCGGAAGGCGCGGTTGAAATAGGACAAATCGGAAAAGCCCGAGGAATGCGCGATGTCGCTGATCTTGCGCGCCCTGGCGCGGGGATCGCCGAGCAGTTTTCGCGCCTGGAGCAGGCGTTGCTCGAGCACGAACTCGGTGAAGGTGGTGCCAGCCTGCTCGAACAGGCGTTGCGCCTGGCGCGGGCTGAGGCCAGAGCGCGTCGCGATCTCGGACAGGCAGAGATCGTTGCGGCCGAGGGCTGCCATCACATCGGCGCGCATGAGGTCGAGGCGCGCCGCCGCATGGCCGCGGCCGCGGGCAAGGCTGGCATGCTCGGCATCGGTGCCGAGCAGGAGGCCGACGAGATCGACCATGTGCTGCGCGGTGAGGCGCTGGCCAACCGCGTCGAGATGCGGCGCGTGATTGGCGGCGAGCGCATGGTAGCGGAAGATGGTCTCGGCGACCGCACCGTCGATCAGGACTTGCGACAGCTTGTCCTCGGCGCGCGGATGGATGTCGAGCAGCGCCCGGCGCGGCATGCGGATGGTGGTGAAACGATCATCGTCGGTGTGGCCGACGGAGCCGGTGACGGCCATGTCGACGAGCACCATCTGCGCAGGCGCGAGCTCGACGCTATGGCCGTTCTGTCGCACGCGGACGAGACCGGCATGTGCCGCGATCAGGACGAGATCGTCGCTGCCGTCAGCAAGCCCGCTCTGCGTGCGCGAATATTGCGCGGAGGCGCCTTCGGGAATGGCAAGCGCGATGTTGTCGACCACGCTGACCTGGAGCCGGCAATCGATGCTGGCGCCATGGCTCGGCCCGACATCGAGGCCGCAGGCGCCGAAGGCCCGCTCGCGCCAATGCTCGAACGCCGGGCCTTGCGGTAGCCCCGTATATTGATGAACGAAGATGCCGGGCGTTTTCGCTGCATCCATCTGATTTCTGGCCCCTCTTCGGCTCCGCGATCGGCGGCGCCGACTGCAAATTCCGGGGATTTGACGCCGCAAAGAGCGGCAAGGTTCAAATCGGGGGCGGATTCAGGGGGAGTTGTCGGGGTGCGACGGCGGCAGGGACCGTGGCGACAGGAACAGGCTCTTGTAGCCCGCATGAGCGAAGCGACATGCGGGAACAGACGTCCCGGATGTCGCTTCGCTCATCCGGGCTACGGGACCTATTTCTTCGCCTGCGGCTGGGACGGCGGCACGGTCTCGATCAGCTTGCCGGAAAACACCGGGGACGAGGTCGGCCGGCCGTCGGGCGAACCGCCGGCCTGCTCGACGGTGACGGCGTAGGTCGCGCCGTTGACGACCTCGGAATCATAGGAGGCGAGCAGCGGGCGCGCGGTGAAATCACCGGCGCCGATCACGCCGAGCGAGCGCGGGCGCGGCAACTTGTCGGAGATCAGCCAGAGTTCGAAGCTCTTGCCGGGCTCCGGCGTCGCGCCGACCTTGCGCACGGTAAAGTTCTTGGTCGCGCCGTCGATGGTGAGGATGAAGGCGGGACCGCCGGCCTGGCCCTGCAGCAGCGCGACGTATTGCGCCGCGCCGGCGAGCGGTGCGGTCGGCGTCTTCACTTCCACCGTCTGGATGCGCGGTGCGGGACGCAAGCCGTTCGGCAGCGCGTCGGGCAGGAAGATCTGCAGCGACAACGTCACCAGCAGCGCGGCCGCGAGCGCGCCGACCGCGGATGCGATTCCGCGCCAGCGCTTCACGCGGCCCTCGAGATGGATCACGTTGGTGTCGTCGACGATCGGCACCTGCGGCGTGCGGACGACATCAGGGTCGGGCGCATGGACCTGCGGCATGAACACCGGCGCGATGTCGCCAATCGCATCGGATCCGGAGCGCATCGGCTCGGGCTGCCCTGCTTCGGCGGGCTGCGGCTCTGGTTGCGGTCCCTGCTCGGACGGTGACTTCTCCGACGATGACTGCGGCGGCGCGGCTTCGACGGGCGGCATCGGCGGCGGCACGATGTCGGCCAGACCAGGCGGCTGCAGCGCTTGCGCCGTGCGCGCGATCTCGGACCTGATGTTCTCCCACACGATCGGACGCGGCTCGACCGAGCCGACCATCTGGTTGAGGGCGCCGAGCCGATAGGCCCAGGCCTGCACGATGTCGGCGAACGCCGGGTCCACCGCCATCATGATCTCGACCTGCGCGCGCTCATCGGCATCGAGCGTACCGAGCGCATATTCCGCGGCGAGCGCGATATGGTCCTCCGTGTAGGCCATCAATTGCGGTCCAAAACCATCCTCATAGTCCGAGGCACTCCCGGATATCCAGCATGCTGCGCCGCAGCCACGTCTTCACCGTGTTGACGGGAGCGGCGAATTTCTCCGCCAATTGCTCGCGGCTCCAGCCGTTGTAATAGGCGAGAAGCACGAGTCGCTGACGGTCGGGCTCGAGCCGGCCGATGCATTCCAGCAGCCGCTTCAGCTCCTCGGTCATCTCCCGGCGCGCCAGCGGATCGGGGCTGTCGGCCGCCACCTCCATCGCCTGGGGCTCCTCCTCGATGGAGCTTTCCGTCTTCTTGCGCACGATGTCGATCGCACGGTTGCGCGCGATCGAGACCATCCACGTGATCGGCGAGGCCAGCGCCGGATTGAACCCGGCGGCGCCGTGCCAGATCTTGACGTAGGCCTCCTGAATGACCTCCTCTGCGAGATCCTGTCGGCGCAAGATACGGAGCACCACGCCAAAGAGTTTCGCGCGCGTGGCGGCGTAAAGGCGCTCGAACGCGGCCTGATCGCCCTTCGCCACCGCCTCGATCAACCCGACCAGCTCTGCTGGCGTCAGCATTCAGCCCCCTCGACACGCGGGCCATCGCGTTCCGCGCAGGCCCCGGCACTTCGCTACCATAGCGCGCGGCCAAGCCGACCACCAAGGGGGGCGGCGCCAAGCTGTGGACAGCACATGCGAAAACCCGGACCTTGCGGGTCCGGGTTTCACAAATTCTCGGGCGCTTGGGCCGCCGGCTCTGTCTTCAGGCGACGGCGCCGATGCGGGCGCGCATCAGGCCGATACTGTCGAGGTCGGCCTGCTCGCGGGCGTTCTCTTCGGCGCGCTCGCGGGCCTGGTCGCGCTCGTCGAGCAGTTCCACCTTCTTGAGCTCCTCGAAGGCCTCGGCCAGCGCGGCCTTGGCTTCGTCGAGCTGGCCCTTGAGCTCGTCGGCCGAGCGGGTCAGGTTCTCGCGGCGCTGGATCGCGGCCTTGGCATAGGTCGGATAGGCGAAGTGCGAGGGATCGTTGATCCCGGCACGCTCCTGCTCGGTCGTGATCTCGCGCTCGAGATCGGTCGACATCCGCTGGAAGTCGGCGATCATGGTCTCGATCTGGGTGACCCGGCGGCGCTTCTCGTCGACCTGAAACTTCTTCAGGCGGATGAGGGTATCTCGTGACTTCATCGACTCGTACTCCCCAGAAGTCCCCTCGCTGCACGTGGGACGATACCGGTCGCCCCACAGGCCCTGTTCGGGCCGAGACCGGCACTGCTACTCTGTAGGATCGGATGATGACCTGACAAAGTTAGCGTTCCGTTTCCAAATTACCGAGGATGTGAGCCAACTGGCGGTAGCCGTCGGCCAGGGATGCATTTTCGTCCTTGCGCTGCTTCAGGAACGCTTCCAGCGGCTCATGCAGGCGGATCGCCTCGTCGACCTCGGGGCTGGAGCCGGCCCGGTAGGCGCCGAGACGGATCAATTCCTCCATGTCGGCATAGGTCGCCATCACCGCGCGCGCCTTCTGGATGACGGGCCAGAACTCCGGATCGGCCGATTTCGGCATGGTACGCGAGACGGATTTGAGGATGTTGATGGCGGGGTAACGGCCACGCTCGGCGATCGAGCGCTGCATCACGATGTGGCCGTCGAGGATGCCGCGGACGGCGTCCGCGATCGGCTCGTTGTGGTCGTCGCCGTCGACCAGCACCGTGAAGATCGCGGTGATGGCGCCCTCGCCGAGGCCCGGCCCGGCGCGCTCCAGGAGTTTCGGCAGCTCGGTGAAGACCGTCGGCGTGTAGCCCTTGGCGGTCGGCGGCTCGCCGGCGGACAGGCCGATCTCGCGCTGGGCCATGGCAAAGCGCGTCACCGAATCCATCAGGCAAAGCACGTCCTGTTCCTCGTCGCGGAAATATTCGGCGACCGCGAGCGTCAGATACGCCGCCTGGCGGCGCATCAGCGCCGGCTCGTCGGAGGTTGCGACCACCACGACCGAACGCGCGAGGCCCTCCTCGCCGAGATCGTCCTGCAGGAATTCCTGAACCTCGCGGCCGCGTTCGCCGATCAGCCCGATCACGCTGACCGCGGCGTCGACGTTGCGCGCCAGCATCGACAGCAGCACCGATTTGCCGACGCCGGAGCCTGCGAAGATGCCCATGCGCTGGCCACGGCAGCACGTGAGGAAGGTGTTCATCGCGCGCACGCCGAGATCGAGCGGGGCACCGACGCGCTTGCGCGAATGCGCCGGCGGCGGCGTGTTGCGGTACGGCATCGGCGCCGGCCCCTGCGGCAGCGGCCCCTTGCCGTCGATTGGCTCACCGAGCGCATTGATCACGCGGCCAAGCCAGGCCGCGCAAGGCCGCACCTGATTGGCGGCATTGGCGATGACGGCCTTGCAGCCGCGGCGCACGCCGTCGAGGCCGGCGAACGGCATCACCACGGCATTGTTGCCGGAGAAGCCGATCACCTCGCAGGGGATGGAACGGTTGGCGCCGGTCTCGATCACCAGCCGCGCACCCACCGACATCGCATGGATCGGACCGGCGACCTCGACCATCAGGCCGCGAACGCCGACCACGCGGCCATAAATATTGATGCCGTCGATATCGCCGATCTGTTCGGCAAGAGCTTTCATACTGAGAGGGCTTTCATCAGAGCCGCGCCTTCACGAGAGGGCCTTTGTGGCGATCGCCTTAACAGGTCGCCTCGAGAGGTTGCTTTGGCGATCCGGGCCTTCACGGGGAAAACCTTAAGTTTCGCCATATTTCTGAACGGAGCTTAACTTCGTGTTTACCCGCATCATTAATCATTGCGTCACTGTCTTTGTGACTGAGCGTGACTCCCCTTCAGAAGAAGGCTGAGTCGCGGGAGTCGGTTAGGCCCGTCTCTTAAAGTGGAACTTGAACGGAGCTGGGTGACGAAAGCTGCTTCACGCGCAAGACCTTAGGGCGATTCGAGAAAAATTGCACCGGGGGGACTTGCGTTCCAGAATCAGGATTTGTTAACCATCTGTTGTCAGGATCCGAATCAGTTGTTCAAAGGCGTTTTGTTGAGTGCCGCGAATGCGGCCGACCTGACGCCCAGGAGCGGCGACTATGGGGAACTGGCATGCGCGTTTTGCTGATTGAAGATGACAGCGCCGTCGCGCAGTCGATCGAGCTGATGTTGAAGTCTGAGAGCTTCAACGTCTACACGACCGATTTGGGGGAAGAAGGCGTCGATCTCGGTAAATTATACGATTACGACATTATCCTTCTCGACCTCAACCTGCCCGACATGTCCGGCTACGACGTGCTCAAGCAGCTCCGGGTCTCCAAGATCAAGACACCGATCCTGATCCTCTCCGGCCTCGCCGGCATCGAGGACAAGGTCAAGGGTCTCGGCGTCGGCGCCGACGACTACATGACCAAGCCGTTCCACAAGGACGAGCTGGTGGCCCGCATCCACGCGATCGTGCGCCGCTCCAAGGGTCACGCCCAGTCGGTCATCCAGACCGGCGACCTCGTCGTCAACCTCGACACCAAGACGGTGGAAGTCGGCGGCCAGCGCGTGCACCTGACCGGCAAGGAATACCAGATGCTGGAGCTGCTCTCGCTCCGCAAGGGCACCACCCTCACCAAGGAAATGTTCCTCAACCATCTCTATGGCGGCATGGACGAGCCCGAGCTGAAGATCATCGACGTCTTCATCTGCAAGCTCCGCAAGAAGCTGGCCAACGCTTCCGAGGGACGCAACTTCATCGAGACCGTGTGGGGCCGCGGCTACGTGCTGCGCGAGCCGCACGAGCACGAAGAGCGCATTCCCGCCTGATCTTCTGGGTTTACGTCGCGAGCCACGGCTCGCTCCTCCCAGCCTGGACCCCGCCGCAAATGGCGGGGTTTTGTTTTTGGGGGGATCGCCTCATCCCCAGCTTAACGTTGAACCGCTATCCTTCCCCCGCCGACGAATGGTCGCTGCACGATGGGGAAACGATGATCCTGCAATCACTGACCGGCCTGCCCGCCTTCCTGGTCTATTTCTGCACCGGGCTAATCGCGATCGTGGCGTATCTGTTCGTCTACACCCGCATCACCGCGCATAACGAGTTTCAGCTGATCCGCGACAACGAGCCCGCCGCGGCGATCGCGCTCGGCCTCAGCCTGCTCGGCTTCGTGGCGCCGCTGGTCAGCGCCATCGCGCATTCGGCCAATGTGCTGGACTGCCTGATCTGGGCGGTGATCGCGCTGATCGTGCAGGTCATCGTGTTCTTTCTCGTGAAAGTGCCGGTGCCGAACCTGTCGGCGCGGATCGCCGCCGGCGAGCTTGCGCCCGCGATCTGGCTCGGGCTCTCCTCGCTCGCCGCGGGGCTCCTGAACGCCGCCAGCATGATCTACTGACATGGCCGACAGACCGTCCAAGAAGGAGTTCGGCAAGCGCCGGCCGGTCACCGGGCCGCCGTCGCCGCCGACCAAGCGCTCCGGCCATGTCGCGCTGCTGGTGATGGGCACGCTCGCGGTCGGCACCACCGCCTACACGATGATGCCGCGGCAGAGCTGCGAGCCGACGCCCGGCGCCGTGCCGGGGCAGACGACCACGACCTGCACGAGCAGCAGCAGTTCGTCAGGCGGCAGCTCGCGCTGGTCGTCGCGATCGAGCTTCTTCGGCGGCGATTCCTCGAGCCATTCCGCTTCGGCAACGTCGTCCGATTCCGGCCACAGCAGCGTCAGCCGCGGCGGCTTCGGCTCGTTCGGGCACGGCTTCTCGGGCGGCGGCTAAAGCCGCTGCGTGATTGAGACACGTCAAACCCCGACCTGCTGCTGCTCTGTAATGTGAAGCCTCGATGGCCGGTGTGGCCACCAAGATCGAGGTGCAATGATGCGCGTGATGACGACGTCGGCACTGACCCTCCTCGCGCTGGCATCGCTGTCGGCGACCGTGCAAGCCGCGCCCTGTCCGACCGGCATGGTCCAGGTCTGCGAGCCGCAACCGCGCGACCGGCCGCCCATGGGTCCGCCCCGCTGCCGCTGCGAGAATGCACCCGGCAGTCCGACCTGGGGCGGCAAGGCCGAGATCCACAAGAAGAACGTGCCGACCGTGAAGCCGAACAAGTCGCCCGGTCCCAACGACTGAGCCCGGATCAGCTCCATCCTTCAACAATCGAGGTGCAACGATGCGTATCGTCATGACGTCGGCTCTCGCCCTCCTCGCGCTGGCATCACTAACCGCCGCCGTGGAAGCCGGGCCCTGCCCGCCTGGCATGGTTCGGGTCTGCCTGCCGCCACCGCAGAACGACCGTCCGCCGAACATCACGCCGCAGCCTTGCAAATGTGAACATCAGCCGGCCAGCGGAAACTATAGTGGCGGCGGCAAGGCGGAAATCCACAGGAAGAATGTTCCGACGGTGAAGCAGAACAAATCGCCCGGCCCCAACGACTGACGCCTACGCACGAATTTTGGAGCGCGACGGCAGGGATGCTGTCGCGCTGCAATTTTTGAATGATGCCGGTGAGCGCGCCCCGAGAACGACGCGCCAAACCGTCCCTACTGCAATTTCTTCGTCGTATCCGGCCGCGGCGGCTCCGGCTGCGGGTTTAGCCAGTTGTTGCCCTGCACCGGCTTCTTGCCCGCCATCGGCGGTTCGGGCTGCGGATTGAGCCACTTCGTCTTGGGGTGTTCGACCTTCAAGCTCTTGGTCTTCTTCACAGGCTTCGGCTTCGGCGTCGCGACCGTCGTTTGTGCCAACCTGACCGGCAGCTGCGCCTCCGCTCGCGCCGTGGCGTCGGCCAATCCTGCCTCGATGCCGGCCTTGGCCTTATTCAACGTGACGGCACAGGCAAGACTTGCGATCGCGAGTGCCACTGGTGCGAGCTTTCGTAGCTTCATCAAAATCTCTCCCTACTGATCGATCTGGCGACGGATTTTCGGCGGAAGCGGCCTTGGCCGATCGATTGGCCTTGGCGTAAAGCGCTTGGGCGGAACGACACGCTTCGGGGGCGGCGGAACGACGACGACCGGCGGCCGCGGCGGAGGCGGCGCGACAATCTTGCCGCGCTTGCCGGGAACGACGATCGGCGGCGGCAGATGCGGCGTGGTCGGCACGAAGGTCGCCCCTCCCGCGGCCACGCATTTGCGCTTGTCGGCATCCAGCTTCTGGCCGGCCGGACAGCACTCTCCGCCGGATGTCGCTTGCGAGGCGAGGCAGCAGGATCCGTTTGGCAACTTCACATAGCCGGCGAAGCAGCCGCCTACAGCCGGCGGTGCGTTTCCGACGCACTTGCCATCGACGAGGAACTGGTCCTGCGGACACGTGCACGCCGCCTTGACGCCTGCCACAGCACTCGCGGACGGGCAGCACTGGCCAGTCAGCGGATCGGTGTTCGTTCCGGGTGGGCAGCCGACCAATGAACCACACGTATTATTATTCTGAGGCTTCGTTCCGGTCGGACAGCACGTGCCGTTCGGCGTGAGTTGCTCGGGGGCACATCCCTGCTTGAGCGGCGGCTGGCAACTGCCGTCGGGCTGCGGCTTGCTGCCGGACGGGCAGCACTGGCCGCTCACCGTCAGTTGCTCGGGCGGGCATTGCAGCTTCGACGGCGAGCACGTGCCATCGGGTTGAGGTTTCGTCGTCGACGAGCAGCAGATGCCCTTGGACGTCAACTGGCCGGGCGGGCACGAAGGGTGCTGCGGCTTGCCGCATTTGCCGTCGGGGCCGGGCAACGTGCCGTCGGGGCAGCACTGGTTGGCCGTATACGCCCACGAACCAGACGGACAAAGCTGCAAGCAGCTGCCATCGAGGCCGGGCTGGTTGAAATTCGGTAGAACCTGCAAACACGCCTGTTCCTGAACCGTCGGCTTGCAACCGAAGAAATTGCCCGATGGATCCAGCTCGAAGCCTGCGGGGCAGACCGGCGACTTGAACGTGGGACAATGATAGCCGTTGGCATCGTGAACGGCCTTCGAGCCATCGAGACAGCTGAGCTTCGACCAATCATTGGGATCGAAAGAGTTCGGATCGAAGCCGTTCAAGCAGGCCTCGATTTTGCCGGGATCTGTCGATCCATCCGGACACGGCGATGCGCACTGCCCATTGGGTCCCGGGAACATGCCGATGGGGCAGCACTGGAAGCCGGGCTGCTGTGTAGTGCCCGGCGGGCAGGCGCATTGATTGCCCGAGCCTGGCGGGCAGTCGAGCAGCGGCGGCTTCTTGCCGTGCAGACGGAACCAGAAGAATCCCGGGAACAGCTCGACGCGCGGCCGGTACCAGCCCGGCAGATTGAATCCGGCCTGAGCGCAGACGCGCAAAATCGCGATGTCGCCGAGATGGCCACGCGCGCTCGCGTCCTGGAATTGATCATCATAGTCGGCGAAGTAGCTCTGCCACGGCGGCACATTGGCCGGCCGCACGGCCATGATGTCATTGCCTTGCACGCCATTGACCTCGGCCGGACCGCCGGTTGCGAGCTGCGTGGCGATCGCGGGATCGTTCGAATTGCGCAACTGCTCGCCGGTCGACCACAGGAACTGTCCGCAGGCGGCGCGATCAATCCGGCCTTGATCGTCGTAACCGAAGCCAACGGCGACGCCGCCATTGCCGTTGCGCATCTGCCGCGCGAAGCCGATCGCGTATTCGTCGGACTGCAATTGCCATTGCGGCCCGCTGGTGCCGGGCGGCGCCGGCAGATAGCGCAGCACGCGACCCGTCGCTTCCTTCGTCAGCACATCGAAGTCATAGGCGCCGCTCGGCGCGGCGCGCTCGGCGAGCAACATGCGCCCCTGATCGTCGAACGCGATCTTGGCGATTTCGCTCGGCCCGGGACCGGGCGCAACGCTGACTTCCAACCTCGGATCCGTGCCGAATGTCGGACCAATCGCCACCGACCAGATCTGGAGATCCTTGGCGACGGCATAATACAGGCGTCCGTTGCGGACACCGAGACCGAAGATCAGACGCTGTGGATTGGCATAGCCCCAGGTCGCGGGATCGCCGGTGTGAAATTTTGGACTTGAGATATCGAGACGCCCGGCGGGATCATACGGCAGTGGCGGCAGGCCGGCGGCGCTACGCCCTTGCACACCATGATCGTAACGGGATCGCTCCGCTCCGGTGGAGTCAAATGCGTGGATCATGCCGGTGGCGCGGTCGGCCACGAACAGCGTGTTGGACGCGGCGTCGAAGGCAAGTCCGCCAAGCGCCGGACCGGGATTGGGGGCCCCCTCGAGCGTGACGTTGGTGAACAGGCGAACTTCGCCGGTGACGCCGTCAATCCGCCAGATCGAGCCGGGACCGCCGCCGAACTGGGCCGGTCCGAACAGTGCCGGCATGAAGACCGCCTTGGGCGTACCCTGCTTGGCGCGATTGAACTCTCCGGCAGCGCCTGGAACGACGATCGGCAATCCGTAGGCCGAGGTCGCCGCGACGAACACGTTCGGCGGCGTTGCGCTATCCAGCGCAACGCCAAACAGCTGGCCGGTTTGACCGGCCGTGACGGTGAAAGGCTTTGGCGTCGTCAGCAATTGCGCCTGCGGCGGCGCTCCCGGCGCTTGCAGATCAAACACGCGTGCGGCGGGGCCGTTGAGATCGATAAGGGTCTTGTCGGCGGGATCGACGCCCGGTGCGATCACCGCGGGCGGCAGTGCGCCCGAAAAGCCCGTCACGACGGCGTTGCCGTTGGCGACGATGCCGGCCTGCTGCGCCGCGGCTCCACCGCAGGCAAACAAGCCGAACAACACGGCGGCAAACAGCACGGCGCGCAACTGGCTGCCGCGATATCCGCGATGGTTTCGCTCATACTGGATCGAATGGAGCACATTGGCTTGCATAGCTATGGATCCTGATGAAGCGATCATAAGCATTTGGAGCCGATCGCTGCCGCCGGACTTGAGCAGGATCAACAGCGCTCGCTTTTCAATTGAAAGGAAATCGCGGAACGCCCTTACAATGAAACCTTTCAGCGATGTCGCGACGTGCCGAGCCCGCAAGCGGGCAGCGAAATGTTTCGCCGTTGAGCCACATCAACGTGCAGCCCGGCTGCGCAGGCATCCTTGCTTTCATTCGCGAGGCCCAGCCCATGAGACGCGAGAAAACGTCAACTTTCCCTGCCGCGATTCATGCCGCGCTCATGTGCGCTGCGATGGCAATCCCCACTTCGGCTCATGCGAAAGGACAATGTCCGGGAGGCCAGCATTGGCACTGCATCACCTACCCCACGTCTCCGGAGAACGGCGCGTGGTATGACGCAAAGACAGGACAATGGTACGATAAAACATGCAGCTGCCAGGACGGTGGAGGATCTTCCGGCGGAGGAAACGGCTCCTACGGTCATGCCGAAATCCACAAGAAGAACGTACCGACGGTCAAGCCTTCCGGCGTCGGCCCCGGGAATCTTGCCGGCTCATCGCTTCGGCTGGCGCCGCGAACGCCGATGCGCGTAACCCCGCCCGCGACTTTCCGGCCCGCGCGGACATTCTAACGGTCCGCGCTGTGCGGGGCTGGTCAAGGCTTGCAACACCGTGCCATGCTATCGACCTAGGGCCTGTCGAGAGGCACGCATCTGGTGGAAACTGTTGGTCCGGCGCCAGAGGGTCAAAGACTGAATTGCCATGAAGCGGTCGAGAGGGTCATGCTCACCATGATGGGCGGTGGTCAAATCATTCATGGGCACAGCGGCAGTTAGCGGATGCAGCGCATCAATTGCCTGGAGCGCGACGACTGGCGGGAGACTGCGGCGCAATGCGGCTTCGCCTTCCACACCATCGACGGTGAACGCTATTGGGACGAGCGCGCTTATTACGGCTTCACGCTGGACGAGATCGAGCGCGGCATCGAGACGCCGACCGGCGAAATCGAGGCGATGTGCCTGGAGCTCGCCGGCCGTGTGATCGGCGACGAGCAACGGCTGCGGCGGCTGCAAATTCCGGAAGCGTTCTGGAATTTGATCGCCGATAGCTGGCAGCGTGACGATCGCAGCCTCTACGGCCGGCTCGATCTCAGGTTCGACGGCAAGTCGCCGGCAAAGCTGCTCGAATACAACGCGGACACGCCGACCTCGATCTTCGAGGCCGCGGTGTTTCAATGGACCTGGCTTGAGCAGGCGATCGAGCGCCGCATCGTCCCGGTGCGCGCCGACCAGTTCAACTCCATCCATGAGCGATTGATCGCGGCGTGGAAGGAGATCGCAGCCGGCCGTCACGTTCATCTCACTGGCACCATGGACAATTCCGAGGACGCCGGCACGCTGGCTTATCTCGAAGACACCGCGCGCCAGGCCGGGCTCTCGACCAGGCTGCTCGACATCGAGCAGATCGGCTGGCGCGACGAGCCAGGCGGTTTCGTCGATCTCGACGAGGTCGACATCGTGCTCGCCTTCAAGCTCTATCCGTGGGAGTGGATGTTCCACGATTCCTTCGGCGCGAAGCTCAAGGACGCAGCCACGCGCTGGATCGAGCCGCCGTGGAAGGCGGTGCTGTCGAACAAGGGCATTTTGCCGCTGCTGTGGCAGATGTTTCCGAATCATCCAAATCTGCTGCCGGCGTTCTTCGAGGATGACGCGCGGGCAGCGGAGCTCGGAACGTCGTATGTGCGCAAGCCGCTGCTGTCGCGCGAAGGCGCCAACGTCACCCTCGTGTCCGGCGGCATGGCGCTCGACGAGCAGGCCGGTCCCTACGGCGCCGAAGGTTTCGTGCGGCAGGCGCTGGCGCCGCTGCCGAACTTTTCGGGGTTCTATCCGGTGGTCGGAAGCTGGCTGGTGAACCACGCGCCGTGCGGCCTGTCGATCCGCGAGGACGAGAGCCCGATCACCGGCAACCGCTCGCGGTTTCTGCCGCACGCGATTTTGTGAGCGATGAATTCCTTGCCTTCTCCCCTTGTGGGAGAAGGTGGCGCGAAGCGCCGGATGAGGGGTTCTCTCCACTCGCAAGACTGATCGTGAGGAGAGAACCCCTCACCCGTCTCGCCGCTAGCGGCGAGCCACCCTCTCCCACAAGGGGCCTGTTGCGCTATTGGCTTTTGGAGCTGAAGACGGCAGAGGAGAAGGTCTTGGTCGGGGGCGATTGCTGGCGAAGGTATGTGGTGGTCGCCCTCGGGGGGCGGCTCACGCGGCGATCGTGGCCCATCGCCTCATGTTAAATGCGATGGAGGCAAGCAGGACTTGTCCGCTTGCCTTCATGAGACCGACGTAACGGATGCAGGTCAGCCGCATCCTGCGTTTGAGGGTAGCGAAGGTGGTCTCGACTGTCGCCCGTCGTCGAGAGACGAGAAGATTGTAGCGTTTGAGCCTCGGCGGCAACTCCGGATGGTGGCGGTTGGGACGTCGGGCGATGCGGGGCTTTTTGCCCTCCGCCTTCAGCCGAGCTCGTCTGGCATGGGTATCGTAAGCCGCATCGGCCCACACCACGGCTTCGTCGCCGCGGATCAACTCATCGGCCGGCGTGGTGTCGTTGACATTGGCGGGCGTGGTCAGAACCGAGCGGATCAGGCCTGATCCTTCGTCGACGCCGACATGAGCCTTGTAGCCGAAGGTCGAGCCGCTCTTGCCTTGCCGCTTGGTGAACCGGGCGTCAGGGTCGTTTGAGGGACGATCCTCCTTCGGAGGAGCCGAGACTGCCTGGATCAAGGTCGCATCCAGCATCGTGCCGCGCTTGAGGATGACGCCGGCATTCTCAAGCTGACGATCGAGTTCACCAAACAACTTCTCCAACAGACCTTGTTCGACGAGCTGGTTCCGGAAGCGGTTCAGAACCGTATGGTCGGGCGTCGCGTCCTCAAGACTCAAACCGACGAAGCGCTTGAAGGACAACCGGTCGCCCAGCGCCTCCTCGAGTTCGCGCTCCGACAGACCGTAGAGTGACTGCAGCAGCACAGCGCGAAACAACACCAGCACCGGATAGCCTGGACGACCGGGCCCCGCTTCATCACGCAAATGGGCGAGCAGCTTCTCGAACCGGTACCATTTGACCAAGCCAGACAGCCGATCCAGCGCCGCATTAGCGCCAGCCCCTTTCGGCAACCACGCCTCTATAAAGCTCGGCTGCCCCGTCTGCTTCACTGCCATCGTCAATCTCCAAGGCTTCGCCCTAGAGAATCACAATTGATGGATTACGCAACAGTCCCACAAGGGGAGAGGGAAAGAAGAAGCAGCTCACCTCGCCGCGGCGACCTTCAACGACGGCGGCATCAATCCGCCCATGGGTCGGCCGGAGCGCGCGGGGTTGAGCTGGTAGAGACCGCGGCGGTCCGCGATGGGGCGGAACGCGTCGGTGATGCCGACGACGGATTCGGCAGCGCCAAGCAGCAGCGTGCCGTCGGCCTCCATCCCCTTCGCCATGCGCTCGAAGATCATCGCCTTGGTGTCCTGGTCGAAATAGATCAGCACGTTGCGGCAGAAGATCACGTCGAACGTACCGAGATGGGAGAAGTCCTGCAGCAGATTGAGCTGGCGGAACTGCACCATCGCGCGAATGTCGGCGTTGAGCTGCCAGACCTCGCCGGCCTGCGTGAAGTACTTCATCAGATGCTGGATCGGCAGACCGCGCTGCACCTCGAACTGGCTGTAAAGGCCGGCCTTGGATTTCTCCAGCACCTCCTGCGACAGGTCGGTGGCGACGATCTCGATGCGCCAGCCGGCGAGCGCGGCGCCCATCTCCTTCACGCACATCGCGATCGAATAGGGCTCCTGCCCCGTCGACGACGCCGCCGACCAGATGCGAAGCGATCTGCGCGCCGCGCGCGCCTGGATCAGGCCCGGCAGGATGGTCTCGCGCAGATGATCGAACGGGATCTTGTCGCGATAGAAGAAGGTCTCGTTGGTGGTCATCGCTTCGACCACGTCGGCCGCAAGCCGGCCATCACCGTTCCTGATCTTCAGCACGAGATCGGGAATGCCGGGGAGGCTCGCCTTGCGCGCCAGCGGCAACAGTCGGCTCTCGACCAGGTACTGCTTGTCGGCCGACAGATCGAGGCCGGAGCGCTCTTTCAAGAACTTGCGCAGATAGTCGTAATCGGTGGGGGTCACGAGCGATCTCCCGCGAACAGGCGGTTGACCTTGGCGCCGATCTGGTTGAGCGGCAGGATCGCCGCGCAGATGCCCGCATTGGCAGCCGCGCCCGGCATGCCCCAGACCACGCTGGAGGCTTCGTCCTGCGCGATGACGCTGCCGCCGGCGGCGACGATGTCCTTGCCGCCGCGCATGCCGTCCGAGCCCATGCCGGTCAGGATCACGGAGAGGATGCTACCGTGCCAGATGTCGATGGCGGAGGTGAAGAGCGGATCGACCGCGGGCTTGCAGAAATTGACGGCGGGGCCGTCGTCGAGCGCGATCACGGTGTCCGCGCCGCTGCGCGCCACGCGCATGTGCTTGCCGCCGGGGGCGAGATAGATGCGTCCCGGCTTCACCGGCTCGCCGTCGACCGCCTCGGCTGCCGGTCGGCGGCTCGAACGCGCCAGATGCTCGGCAAGGATGGTCGTGAAGGTCGGCGGCATGTGCTGGGTGATCAACACGGGGACGCGGTCGATCACCGGGCCGAGCTCGGTGACGAGCGCCATCAGCGCCTGCGGACCGCCGGTCGAGGAGCCGATCAGGAGCACTTTGGGGGCCTGCGACGAGAACGGCCGCGTGGTCATCCCCGATGCCGATTGCGGGTACAGGGACGTGGCCGGCGCAGGCGCGGCAGGCCGCGCAACGAGACCGCGCTGGGCCGGAGCCGGGCTCGCGGGGGCCAGCGGCGGACTTGCAACCGCGGGCCTGCGCCGCAGCCGTGCGCCAAGTTGGCGGATCTTCTCGATCAGGTCGTGATGAAAGACGTCCGCGGCCGACGCCTCGCGCGTCGATTCCGGCTTCGGGATGTAATCGGCCGCGCCGAGCGACAGTGCCTTGAAGCTAATCTCCGCGTTACGCCGGGTCAGCGTCGAGGCCATGATGATGATGAGATCGCGCTTCTTCGCCAGCAGCTTCGGCAGCGCCGAGATGCCGTCGAGCTCGGGCATTTCGATGTCGAGCACGGCGACGTCGGGGTTGATGCGTTCGATCTGGTTGACCGCCTCCAGCCCGGTCCGCAGCGAGGCTGCGACCTCCATGTCGTGCTCGGCGCCGACCCAGCGCGAGATCAGACCGCGGATGACGACGGAGTCGTCGACGATCATCACCCGAAGCGGCCCAGCTTCGCGCGAGCCCGTCGTGGCGGAATTTCCTGCGAACGCAACACTCATTACTCACCAACTCAGACTGAAAGGATACAGTTGAAAACAGGCACCGAAGGATCCGTTCCAGCCTCCGGCGAGGGCTCAGATAAGTCCGACTTCCTGGAATTTCGCCGTCACGATGTCCTTGTCGAACGGCTTCATGATGTACTCGTTGGCGCCGGCATGCAGCGCGCGCGCGATATGCGCGACATCGTTCTCGGTGGTGCAGAACACCACCTTGGGCTGGTCGCCGCCGGGCATCCGCCTGAGATGACCGAGGAACTCGTAGCCGTCCATCACGGGCATGTTCCAGTCGAGCAACACCGCATCGGGCAAGCCGCGCTTGCAGGCCTCCAGCGCCTTCTCACCGTCCTCTGCTTCGAGGATCTGGAAGTCGAGGCCCTCCAGGATCCGGCGCGCAACCTTGCGGATGACGCTGGAATCATCAACGACGAGACAAGTTCGCATGTGAACCTCTGCTTCCTCCCCCATTGCGGGGGACGCTTCCAATTGCAAGTCCGTCGGCAGCGATGCCGGCGTATCAGGCCGCCATCATCTCGGGCGCGAGCTCGAGGACGCGGTCGACGTCGAGGACGACCATGAGCTGGCCGTCGAGACGGTGGACGCCGCCGGCGAGCTTGGCCATGCGGGGGTCGAGGTTGACGGGGTTTTCCTCCATGCCGGCCTCGGGCAGGCGCAGCACTTCGCCGATCTGGTCGATCAGCAGGCCGTAGGATTCGCCGCGCAAATCGACGCCGACCGCCATCGGCACCTTGCCGTCCTCGGGCTGCGGCAGGCCGAGACGGGCGCGCATGTCGACCACGGTGACGATGCGGCCGCGCAGGTTCAGCACGCCCGCGATCTCGCGCGAGGACAAGGGAACGCGGGTGACGCGTTCGGGCATGAACACGTCCTGGACGCGGGAGATCGGCAGGCCAAACAGCTGGCCGCCGATCATCGCGGTGACGTATTCGACCATGGCGCCTTCGGTGGATTGGGTCTTGCTCTTGCTGGTCATGTTGGGTGTCTCCTGATCCTGTCCGTTACGCTGCCGCCCGGCTCAGATCGGAGGCGCCGGCGGCGCTCGCGGTCTGTTCCTTCAGCGCCGCGATCAGACCGGGACGGTCGAACTTGGCGACATAGTCGTGGAAGCCGGCCTGACGGCCGCGCTCGATCGCCGCCGGCGACACCAGCGCCGACAGGCCGATGATCGGCATCGAGCCCAGATTGTTGTCCGAGCGGATGGTCTCGGCGAACTCGAACCCGTTCATGTCGGGCATCTCGATGTCGGTCAGCACCACGTCGAAGGTCTGAGCGCGCAGTGCCGCGAGGCCCTCCTGCGCGGTCGGCGCAGTGCGGACGCGGTAACCTGCCGCCTTGAGCACCGGGGCCAGCATGTTGCGGAAGAACGCGCTGTCGTCGACCAGCAGCACCGACTGCGAGTGCAGCGACGGCTTCATCTCCTTGCGGGTGAACCAGTCGGAGAACGCCATCGGCAGGAAGTGGCCGACGTCGATCACCTCGGTGGCCTGGCCCTTGATCACGGCCGAGCCGAGGATGCCGCTAGCCGAGCCGCCGACCTCGATGTTGAGCCGTTCCTCGACGATGTCGATGATCTCGTCGACGACGAGGCCCATGGAGCGGCCGTCGTCGGCGAACACCAGGATCGGCTGGGCGCCCTGGCTGGCAATGGTGACGCCGTCCATGGCGACGAGCGGCATCAGCTGCTCGCGATACTGCACCATGTAGCGGCCGTTGGAGAACTCGATCTTGTCGGCGGGCAGCTCTTCCAGGCGCGTGACGAGGCCGAGCGGGACCGCCTTGGGCTGGGACGAGCCGGCGCGGAACACCAGCAGCGAGGTGGTCTGCTCGCCCGAGCCGATGTGATGGGCGCCGTTCTCGTCACCCATGTCGTGGGCCGAGGAGCCGGCGGCGCCGAGCGCCTTCGCGATGCCGTTGGGGTCGATGATCATGATCACAGCGCCATCGCCGAGAATGGTGTTGCCGGAGAACATGTCGATGTGACGCAGCTTGGTCGACATCGGCTTGACCACGATTTCTTCGGTGTGGAACACGCCGTCGACGACGATGCCGAAGGTCTGGCTGCCGACCTGGGTCACCACGATGAAGCCGTTCTCGGGATCGGAGGCCGCGCCGTCGTCGATCTTGAGGAGCTTCTTCAGATGGATCAGCGGCAGCAGCTTGTTGCGCAGACGCAGCACCGCGGTGTCCTTGATGCGCTCGATGCGGTGCTCGCTGTTGGCGCGGGCACGGACCAGCTCGACCACCGAGAGCTGCGGGATCGCAAAGCGATCACCGGCGGCTTCGACGATCAGCGCGGAGACGATGGCGAGCGTCAGCGGGATCTTGATGGTGACCGAGCTTCCCTCGCCGGCCACCGACTTGATGTCGATGGTGCCGCCGATCTGGTCGATATTGGTACGCACCACGTCCATGCCGACGCCGCGGCCCGAGACCGAGGTGATGGCGGCGGCGGTCGAGAAGCCGGGCGCGAAGATGAACTTGTGGATCTGGGCTTCGCTCATCTTCTCGAGCTCGGCCTCGGTGGCGAGGCCGCTCGAGATCGCCTTGGCCTTGATCTTGTCGGTGTTGAGACCGCGGCCGTTGTCGGCGATGCAGATGATGATGTGGCCGCCTTCATGATAGGCGGACAGGCGGATGGTGCCCTGCTCGCCCTTGCCGGAGGCGAGGCGCTCGGCGGGGGTCTCGAGGCCGTGATCGGCGGAGTTGCGCACCATGTGGGTGAGCGGGTCCTTGATCAGATCGAGCACCTGGCGGTCGAGCTCGGTGTCGGCGCCGTGCATCTCCAGTTCGATCTGCTTGCCGAGTTCACCCGAGAGGTCGCGGACGATGCGGGGCAGCTTCTGCCAGGCATTGCCGATCGGCTGCATGCGCGTCTTCATGACGCCTTCCTGCAGCTCGGCGGTGACGTTGGAGAGGCGCTGCAGCGGTACCTTGAACTCGGTGTCCTCGTTGCGGCGGGAGATCTCCAGCAGCTGGTTGCGGGTCAGCACCAGCTCGGAGACCATGGTCATCAGATGCTCCAGCGTGTCCACGTTGACGCGGATCGACTGGTTGGCGATGCGGTCGCCCTCGCCTGCGGCCTCGTCGGCGGCCGGCTTCCTCGCGACCTTTTCCTTGGTCGCCTTTTCGCTGGAAGCCTTGGCTTCCTTGGCGACCGGCGCCGGCGCTTCGGCGGCGGGCTCTGCCTTGACCTCGGCAACGGGGGCCGGCGCTTCGATCGGGGTCTCGCGGAAGGCGCGCTCGAGCTCGTCGAGCGAGACTTCGCCCGGACGCAACGGGCGCTCCAGCGTCTGGTCGATCAGCGTGCCCGAAGTCATCTCCTTTGCGGGCACTGCGGCGACCGGCGCTTCCGGCACCAGCGGCGGTGCTTCCGCGACGGGAGCGGCGGCAGCAGCAGCCGGCATCGGCTGCGCCGAGCCTGACATAGCCGCCATGCCCCGCTCGACCATCGCTTCCAGCTGGTCGATCAGATCGCGGTCGTTGCCCTCGGGCTCGGCTTCGGTGGCCTCGAGACCGGCCAGGATCTCCTTGATCCGGTCGATCGAAGCCAGAATCAGCGACACCGCGTCCGCCGTCACCGGCATGCCGTCGCGGAATTTGCTCATCAGGGTCTCGCCGGCATGGGCCAGCGCTTCGAGCCTGGGCAGTCCGAGGAAGCCGCAGGTGCCCTTGATGGTGTGGACCAGGCGGAAGATGTTATCCAGGATCTTGGCGTTGTTCGGCTCCTGCTCGAACTTCACCAGCTGATTGTCCACGGTGTCCAGGCTCTCGCTGGTCTCCGTCAAAAACTCCCGCAACAGATCATCCATGAAAACAGGCCTTCATACAGGGAGGGCGCGCACGAATTGTGATGCGCCTATTCGGAATGGGGCCAGCTTCACCGCAAAGCGTTTAATATTGGTTGAGTATGTGCAAAAGAACGGAACCAACAAAAAGACAAGGCGCTCCGGACAAGCCGAAGCGCCTCGTAAAGATTTGATTAAGACGCCGAGCGCTGCGCGCGTTTACGAAGCGGTAATGATGATGGCTTCGCCTTCCGGCTTGAGCGTCACGGTGAGCCCGCAGGCCTGTGCGAGCAGCCGCGTATAATAAGGCTGGATCGCATGCGCGTCCGCGGCAGGGCCGCGCTCGCCGCTCAAGAGCTCGGAGATGTTCTGCGGCAGGCGCGCATTATGTCCGGTCGCGGTGATGCGAAAGCTCATCGTCTCGCCCTCGCCGATCGGGTCGATCGTCAGCGTGCCGCCGCGCGGGATGGTGTGCTGGGACACGACCAGCATGTTGAGCAGCAGCTTGACGCGGTTCTTCGGCAACAGGAGCCGCGGCAGATTCCAGGTGATCGAGCACTTGCCGTCCTCGATGTGGCCGCGCGCCATGGTCTGGGCATCGCCGAGATCGATCTGCGCGCCGGAGGAGCCGGCGGCGCCGAAGGCGAGACGGCAGAACTGGAGCCGGGCGGAGGCGGTCTTGGCGCTCTTGCGAATCAGGTCGAGCGCGAATTCGCGGTCTTCCGGCTTGGGATTGTCGTCGAGCACTTCGAGCCCGTTGACGATGGCGCCGACGGGACTGATGAGATCGTGACAGACCCGCGAGCACAGCAGCGCTGCGAGTTCGAGCATATCGGGAGCAGTGGCGGTCGCGGGCGACGAGGCGTCAGACATATAAAGGGGTCCTGGAGGGTTCCTGAAATCGCACGGCGCTGGACGCCGCGAATCACGCATGCTTGACGGATGCCGTAGGTTCTAACATTCGCCAGCCCGTGGCAGCTAGCTTGCGATAGGTTCGAAGTGGCCATAAAGGGCTGCGGGCGAATCAACCGAGGAGGCGAGACTTGCGGATTCCAGACTTGCCGATTCCAGACTTGCCGACGAATGAGGCACACAGGTGAGGATCATCGACGCCGAGGCCGCATCCCGATTGATGGAGCCGCTCACCGCGCTGGTGGTGAAGGCGGGCGAGGCGATCCTCGGCGTCAACCGCGCGGCGATGCGGGTCGACGGCAAGCAGGACGGCTCGCCGGTAACCGAGGCAGACCTTGCCGCGGACCGCGTCATCGCCGAGGGCCTCGCCCAGCTCGCGAACGACATTCCGACGCTGTCGGAAGAGCGGACGGAGCTTGCCGCCCCGCCGTTCGAGGGCAGCTTCTTCCTGATCGATCCGCTCGACGGCACCAAGGAGTTCGTCGCCGGCCGCGACGAATTCACCGTCAACCTCGCTTTGGTGACATCGGGCGTGCCGCTGCTGGGCATCGTAGCCGCGCCCGCGCTTGGCCTGCTCTGGCGCGGCATCGTCGGCCGCGGCGCCGAGCGGGTGAGGTTTGACGGCGCTACCATCGGCGCGGCCGAGCCGATCCACACCCGCAAGCTGCCGCCGCAAGGCGAGCCCTGGATCGCGGCGGTGAGCCGCTCGCACGGCGATCCCAGGAGCGAAGCGTTCATCGACAACAGGCCCAACGCCGTCAGACGGACGGTCGGCTCAGCCGTGAAATTCGGTCGGATCGCGGAAGGCAGCGCCGACATCTACCCCCGCTTCGGGCCCACTTGTGAATGGGACGTGGGGGCCGGCTCCGCGGTCGTGACCGCGGCCGGCGGCAGGGTGACCGACGGCAAGGGCGGCGAGCTGCGCTTCGGTGAGCGGCAGGCGAGCGGCTTCATCATCCCGGAGTTCATCGCCTGGGGCGACCCGCAGGCCGCGGGATTCTAACAAGCCGCTACTGACCGAGCTGCTCGTAAAGCGCCGGCCAGCGCTTTCCGACTTCATAGAGGAACCGCTCGGAGTTGGCGGCGAAGGCGTCGCGATTGGCTTCCCGGCTGAACAAATAGAGCCGCTGCGCCACGATGGCGAAGAAGCGGGGATTGCCGGCGATGGTCACCCCGCGGGCGATATCGACGGGATCGTAGCCGCCGAATTGCGGCCCGTAGATTTCCGGATGGGCCAGGAAGGAGGCGCGGTCACCCTCGTTGCGGAAGCGCCAGACCGCGCCCCAGAGGTTCGCCTCGAACTCCGCCGTACCCTGCAGGGCGGTGCCCTCGACGAAATAGGCGACGGGGTCAAAACCCTCGATGGCAATGCCGCTGAAGCGGTTGACGACGACCCGCTCGGTGGTGGCGGCCTCGGCCGGCCGCCCCGGGCCGGTGATCCCTGTGCCCGACAACAGGCAGACGAGGAGGCCGATCAAGGCGATTCCGGGGCGCAAAGGGCTATCTTCCTGCCGTTGTGCCGTCATAGTTGCTGCGGATAACATCCGAGTCGAGGGGACATCCGGCGCAACCTAGAGCCGCGCCTGTTGGCGTCAGGTTAAGGAAGCGACCGGTTTCGGTACCAGGGGTTCTTTTATGACTTTCGCATCACGCCTTGCTGCGCTCGCGCTTGCCGCGACGGTCGGCTGGATCGTGCCGGCCTCGGCCCAGACGGCGCCGCCGCCGGACCTGCCCCCGCCGCAGCGGACCCCGACGCCCTCCACCTACGGGCCGGACGAGCTGGTCGGCGCCGGGCACCGCTTCTTCGGCAACGTCTCGCGCGGGCTCGCCTCGATCATCGAGAAGGCGATCAGCCAATGGGGCCTGCCCAACGGCTACATCCTGGGCGAGGAAGGCTCCGGCGCGTTCGTCGCCGGCCTGCGCTATGGCGAAGGCACGCTCTACACCAAGAACGCCGGCGATCTGCGCGTCTACTGGCAGGGCCCCTCGCTCGGCTTCGACTGGGGCGGCGACGGCGCGCGCACCATGACGCTGGTTTACAACCTGCCCGCCACCAACGCGATCTACCAGCGCTTCGCCGGCCTCGACGGCTCGGCCTACATCATCGGCGGCTTCGGCATGACGGCGCTCACCGCCAACAACATCGTGCTGGTGCCGATCCGCTCCGGGCTCGGCCTGCGGCTGGGCGCCAATATCGGCTATCTCAAGTTCACGCCGCGAGCGACCTGGAACCCATTCTAGGCTGCTCTCCTCCCACCCGGGTACGATCAAGGTTAACGGCAGAGCGGGGCTGGCTTTTTGCCGGCCCGCCATGGCATGGTCGTTGGTGAATTTTTCCTTAAGCTTGGGAGTTCTGCCCCATGGTCGAACCGATCATGTACCTGGCGATCGGTTTCCTGCTTTCGATGCTGTGCGGGCTCGCGATCGTGCCGCTGGTGCATAACCGCGCCGTGCGCCTGACCACGCGCCGGCTCGAGGCGGCAACGCCGCTGTCGATGGCGGAGATCCAGGCCGACAAGGACCAGCTTCGCGCCGAATTCGCCATGTCGGCGCGGCGGCTCGAGATGAGCGTCGACCAGCTCAAGAACAAGACCACCAGCCAGCTCGCCGAGCTCGGCAAGAAGAGCGACGCCATCAACCGCATGAAGATCGAACTCGGCGAGAAGAACGCCACGATCTTCGCGCTGGAGGCGCGCGAGAAGGCGGTGAAGGAGCAGCTCCGCGCCACCGAAGAGGAATTCAACGCCAAGACGGAAGCCCTGCGCGCTGCCGAGAACGCACTGACCGACAAGCAGGGCGAGCTCGCCAAGATCAACTCCGAACTGTCCGACCGCTCGATGATGGCGGAGAGCCGCCAGGTCGAGCTGGTCGCGGTGCGCGCCCAGATCGAGGAATTGAAGAACCGCGTCGGCGATGCCGAGAAGGAATTTGCCGCAACCCAGGCCCGGCTGGCGCAGGAGCGGACCGAATCCGAGACCGCCTCGCGCGAGCTCGGCGATGCCCGCGGCCGGGTCGAGAATCTGAGCCAGCGCGTCACCGAGCTCGATCGCCAGCTGATCGGACAGGTGAAGGAGGCCGAGATGCTGTCCGGCCGCGTCGCCGACCTCGAAGGCCGCCTCGCCACGCAGGGCAAGCTGCTGGCCGAGCGCGAGTATGAGAACAACCAGCTCCGCCAGCTCCATGAGGGCGACGAGCGCACCATCAAGCAGCTGCGGGTCGAGATCGCGGGCTTGAGCGGCGGCAAATCGTCGGCGGCCGCGGAGGCGCTGCGCGCGGAAAAGACCGCGCTGGAGGAGCAGCTGCGCACCGCCCGCGACGAGCGCGCCAAGCTGCAGCGCGACCTCAACGCGATCCAGCAGCAGGCGGAAAGCTCCTGGGCGACCGAGCGCATGGAGAATGCGCTCCTGCGCGAGCGCATCAACGACATCGCCGCCGAGGTGGCAAAGCTCGCGATGCAGCTCGAAGGCCCCAACTCGCCGATTGAGGCGCTGCTGGCGGCCGAAGCCGGCCAGCCGCCGAAGCCGGCGCCGCGTCCGGCCAACGACGCCGCGAGCAATGGCGCGCCGAGCCTGCCCGAAGGCGGCGGAACGCTGGCTGAGCGGATCCGGGCGCTGCAGGCCCACGCCTCCCGCGCCCGCCAGCAGGGCGCGTAGGCGGCCCGAAATCCGGCCGGGCCAGCGAATTGCGCGTCCGGGCCAAGGTTTTCCAGCGCCGCGGCGCCTGGAAACTTGACACCTCAAGCCCGCACTTCTAAATCGCGGGCTCCAATGCGCCGGCCGGCCTGAAAGGTCCGGCCGTCAGCATGATGGTCCCGGGCGCATAGCTCAGCGGGAGAGCGTTCCCTTCACACGGGAGAGGTCCAAGGTTCGATCCCTTGTGCGCCCACCACGCTTCGCCAAGAGGCTTCGCGTGGCGCAGCCGCGTTCAATGCAGCCAAGACCAATCATGGCGAAGCGGGTACGGCGTAACTCGAAGAACGTGGACGGACCGGGCGTCTTGCTCCCGCTCCGGCAAATCGCGAAAACAACCCCATGCACAGTAGCCGACCTCAGTCGGATCAAAGGGTTACGGCTTTCCCGAAGCCTTAATATTTCGCGATGATCGGACCGCCCCAGCGATAGTTCAACCGCACCAGCCCGATGTCGACGTCCTGGCCGATCCGCTCCCGGCGCGTGAAGGCGCCGGCGGTGACGCCGCCGAAGCCGCCCGTCCCGGTGAAGGAGATATCGCGATGGCCGAGGAAGATGTGGTCGTACTCCACGCCGACCGACCAGTTCGGAGCGAAGCCGAATTCAAGGCCGCCGCCGATGACGCCACCGAAACGCGTTTCGCTGGCCCGATCGAATGACGCGCCGGTGACGACGTCGTTGGTTCGGTATTTGTCGGCCACTGCCGCGCCGCCGCCCTTCACGTAAAGCAGGACATTGTTCCAGGCATAGCCGATCTGACCGGTGATCAGGCCGAACGCCTCGATCTGCGAACGATTGCGAAGACCTGTGGGCGCGAAGAGCACCGTGCTGACGTTGTCGGCCGTGAAGTCGGCCCAGTTGCCCTGGCCTTCGATGCCGAACACCCAGTTGACGGACTGCCACCGAAACCCGACCTGCCCGCCAACCGTGCCGCCCGTGGCATCGTGGCAGCCTTCGGGGACTCTGACGCCGAGCCCGGGAGAAATGAAATCCCAGCACTTGTGGCTCGATCCGCCGCCGCCGTTGGCGCCGATGTAGAAGCCGCTCCAGTCGTAGACGGCAGCGACCATCGGCGGCGCCTTGGTGTAAGGGCGCGCCGCAAGATCGGCGGCGTTGGCACCTGAGCAGGCCATTCCGAATGCTGCGACGGAAAGCAGGAACTTCTTCATCAGCGTCCCCCACGAATCTCATGCGTCATGCAATTGGGACTGATCTTATCGCTTTTTGGCTGGTTGTATGTGATCCGCATGCAACACCTTGGGGCGACCTTGCCGCGGCGGACATCGTGGAGTGCGCCCTGAAATATCCGAGGAGAACCGCATGGCGACCATTTTCATCACCGGCAGCACCGACGGCCTCGGCCGGGCGTCGGCGCAAATGCTGCTCGATCAGGGACACCGCGTGGTGCTGCATGCGCGGTCGGCCGATCGCGGTCACGCGCTCGGCGAGCTGAGGTCGCGAGCCCAGGGGATCGTGGTCGGCGATCTCAGCAGCGCGGCCGAGACGAAGGCTATCGCCGATCAGGTCAACGCGATCGGGCGCATGGATGCGATCATCCACAACGCCGGCGTCTACACCCGGCCCGGCCGCGGCGCGACAGCGGAAGGCCACGCCGAGACTTTGGCCATCAACACGCTTGCGCCGTACATGCTGACGGCGCTGATCGAACGGCCCGGCCGCCTGGTGTATCTCAGCAGCGGCCTGCACCGGGGCGGCGAAGGCTCGCTCGACGACCTCGACTGGACCAGGCGTCCCTGGGATGCGGCCAGGGCCTATGCCGAGAGCAAGCTGCAAATCGTCGCGCTGGCGTTCGCGTTGCCGCGGCGCTGGCCCAAGGTTCTGAGCAACGCCGTCGATCCCGGCTGGGTGCGCACGAAGATGGGCGGCGCGGGTGCGCCGGTCGATATCGACACGGGAGCGCGGACACAGAGCTGGCTCGCGGCGAGCGAGGATCCCGCTGCCCTGGTGTCGGGTCGCTACTGGCATCATCTCGCGCAGCAGCAGCCGGCGAGCCAGGCGACCGATCCGAAATTTCAGGACGAGCTCATCGGCAGATTGAGCAAGCTGACGGGCGTCGAGCTGCCGCAGGCGTAGGGCGATTATTCTTCGTCATTGCGAGCCAACGGGTCCGCGCGAAGCGCGGCCCGATGACAGGCTCCGCGAAGCAATCCAGAATCTTTCCGCGGTGGCAGCCTGGATTGCTTCGTCGCAAGAGCTCCTCGCAATGACGGAGCGAACTTTCACACCGCCCGCCCGGTCCGCCACACCGTGTAGAGGCCAACGAACGTCCCGATCGCCACCAGCGCTGCCGCGAGCAACAGCTGCAATTCGCCGTCATCGGTGGGGCCGACGGACGACACCAGCCTGGTCACGATGACGAACAGGATGCCGACGGCGGCCGCGGCCCCTGCGCAGAGATAGGCGAGCTCCCGCGTCAAATTGCGGCCGAGCAGTCCGAGCGCGGTGAAGTACATCGCGCTGGCGTTGGGATGAACGAACAGCGCGATGCGCGCGTAAGCGCCGTAGGCATCGAACAGGGATTCGCACCGGCGCAGGGCCGCTTTCGAGGCGACCCGCTGCAGGAACGGCCGGAAGAAACGCGCCTGTCCGTAGCTGAGAACGGCGCCCACGATGATAGCGAACCATGCCGCGGCGAAGACGGAGCCATCCACGGCCTTCGGACTAAGCGCCACCGACATCAGGATCAGGGCCGTGCCGGGAAAATAGCCGAAATAGGGGAATACCGCTTCCAGCAGCACGCAGACGAACATGAAGGCCGGAAACCATGCCGACCCGGTCGCGCCCTGGACGATGGCGTTCAGGTCGAAAAGGTTCGTCCGGTAAAGGACCAGGTACATGCACATGGCCAGTATAGCCAGCGCGTAGAACGGCAACGCTCCAGTGAGAAACCGTCTCATCCAACCATCAGGCTTCGTTTGGCGGAGACGACGGCCTCGCGCTTGTCCGGATCATGCATTAGGCGAATGACACTGCTCCTGTCGATAGCGCCCTTGGCCACGCAATTTTACCGCGCCCGGCCACTACCCGATGGACAGGATCTCGATCTCCTGCGCACCCGCGCCGACGACGTCACCCACCGCCTTCCCCATCAACGACCGCGCCACCGGCGCGACGAACGAGATCGAACCGGCCTTGGGGTCGGCTTCGTCCTCGCCGACGATGCGATAGGTCTGCACGCGGCCGTCGGCGCGGCTGAAGGTCACCGTGCTGCCGAAGGCGACACTGTCGTTCGATGCAGGGCTGGGAACGAGCTGCGCGGTCCGCAAGCGCTCCGTCAGGTAGCGGGCGTCGCGCAACGGCACCGCCGATTGCCGGCGCTTCTCGTTGACGTCCTCGATCGTCTGCGCGGCTTCATAGGCCTCGCGGGCTTGCTGAAGCTGGGCCTGCAAGGCTTGCAGGCCGGCTTCCGTCACGAGATTCGGATGCGGCGAGATCGGGCGATCCGGCAACAGCGTCTCGGACGCGGTTTCGGCGCTTTCTTCCTTGGTAAAGGCGACGCTCAATCTGGAGATCCTGTCGAACTGTCCGGGGGGCGGCAGCTCGCGCCGCCGGTGATTAACCCCGAACTATATCTCAAGTTCGACGAAACGACGGAGCTTGAAGACGAGGTCCGGCATGGCCTGGCGGAACCGCGTCGCGTTCTGGAAATTGGTCGAGAACGGCGCGAAGGTGATCATGGCGTTCCAGTGCCGGTAACCGTAGACCGTGACCGAGGCCCCGGTCGCCGGAAAATCCTCCAGCTTGCGCAGCTCGCCAAGCACGAGATCGGCGATCGCTTCCGCCGGCAACAATTGCTTACCATCGCGCGTCGTGACGATTTTCGCAGGTTGCTCGACCAATGCGGCCGGCGCAGCGTTGGGCGCATCCTTGGCCGCACCCTTGGTCGCACCCTTGGCCGAATTCTTGGCCGCATCCTCCTGCCCGGTCGATCTCGCCTCAGGGTCGGGCGCTGCGACCGCGTCCGCTCCGTTCGACGGCACGGTCGGCGGACCCTCGGTGAGCGGCGGCGGTGCAACACTGTCTGCGCGCTTGTTGCCTCCAAGGATGCTGCTGATCATGGCCACGAGGCCAGCATCCTTCACGTCGTCACTCATCATTCCCCCCGGATTCGACCTACTCTAGCATTGCGTCCGCAGACCGCCACCGGGGATGTGACATCGGCAGCCGACCGGCGAGGCCCCACTTCGGCAGGCACCGGCGGCGCAACGGCTGATCGCGTCGCGCCGCCGTGCGGTCCGTCACTGTTTGTCGAACGGAATATATTGCTGGTACTGTTTGGGCACCGAGCTGCGATAGCGCGCGGGCACGGTGCCGCTGTCGACGGAGTGGTCGATCTCCTGCTGCCGCGTCATCTTTTTCTTCGCCGGCTTCTTCGACGCGCTCTTCTTGGAGTCGGTCGGCTGGCCGGACGTGTCGGTGGTCGCAGCCGGCGCCGTCGTCGCGGCCGGCGCAGCGGTTGCCGCCGCGGGCGCGGCGGTTCCGCCGGCAGCCGGCGCGGTCTGGGCCGGCGCGAGCGATGTCTGCATGATGAGCGCCAGCGCCGCTGTCGCGGCCAGCAAATATGATTTTTGCATCAGAACCTCCAAAAATTGCCTGATCCTAACGTGGAAAGCGTGAGCCTCGGGGGAAGCGACGCGGGCAAGTTCGATCACGATAGGCCAAAAGGCCCGCCGCGAACTGTGGCCGAGATCACATTGCTCACCGGGGCTTGGCGCATCATAGACGCATGTCGAACGCAATGCCCACTGCGGAGACCAAGACAAATACGACAAAGTGTCGGGCACAACCCGGAACCCGCGCATCGCGCTGCGTGTTCCCTCATCACCTGCTCTTCCAACCGTCCTTCAATGGAGACTGAAATGCGTCGCACCATCCTCACCCTTGCCTCGTTCGCGGCCTTGATGGCCGTGGCGGCCCCGGCGGCCCAGGCTCACCCCACCAACGACAGGTACTGCCTGCAGGGCCGCATGTGGGGCTATCCCGGCAACTGCCAGTTCACGAGCTATCAGCAGTGTCAGGCCTCCGCCTCCGGCACGTCGGCCTATTGCGGCATCAACCCGCGCTACGCGTATTCGCAGCAGCGCTATTACTGACGTGGTAGCAGCGCGCGCTTAGCGCGCGCGCTGCAGACGGCAAAGATGCGAAGGCCGCCCCGGTCCCGCGGGCGGCCTCTCGGCCGGTGTGTGATGAGATAAGATCTCAGTCAGAAGGTCCGTGACCGGAGGCAACCGGAACGACGTCGGAAGCTTGCTCGGGAATATGGACATTCGGACCTTGGGAACAAAAACGCCGCCCGCTTAAATCAAGCGCAGGCGGCGGTCTTCCAGCCCCGGGAGGGAGATCGTAAAATCCCGATACAGGTCTGTATCAAAGCGGCGAGCCAAGGTTCATCTATTGGCGCTGCTGTTCTCTGAGCAAGAGATCAATCGCACGCCGAACGGCGGCGATCGCCTCCGCCCGGTTGAAGGCGATGCCCGTTCGGGGCGAGCGGCCATGCCGTTCAAACGACCATTTCCAGCCCGACGGATTGATGGTCTGGACGATCGTGTATTCAATCCCCTGATGTTCACTCGCCATCGTCACCCGCGTCGTGACAGGAGAGGCGTGCACCGGTGCTCTCGATCGCCCGGCAGTTCGGTCCGCGGCGGATGCGGCCGGCGCTGACGCAAGCAGGAGCGCCATTGTCCATACGGCGCGCTGCCTTCATGCCGAGGGTCTCATCGCTACCTGCTTCTGCTCGCCCAAAACGGCTTCTCGCCGGTCCAGGCCGGAAGAGAATCCCATTCAGACCAGCGCATGCGGCGTTCCTCATCTCCGACCTTCACGAAAACAAAGGGGGCATCGTCCCGGCCTGTTTTCGAGCCGACGAAGATCGCCGGAACTCCATAAGCGTCCCTGATGATTGCGGTGTTTGCCATTTCGGGCTCCCGTTTGGCTTGAACCGGCTGCCGCCCCGGGTTGCAGTTCGCACGCATGGTGAACGAATGACTTGCCTTACAAGAAGGCCGCAGCCGCGATCATAAGGACCCACATCAATTTGGTATGGGCCAGTCGCAGATTTCGAAATGTATGGCATCTGACATTTGACCGCCTTGGCTTGAGCGAAGGCGGGAGCGCGAGGCTCTCAGTCACCGATAACAGCCACGCAGCGCGCGGTGATGCCTGATGTGTAACAGTGTTCGCGTCAATTGGCGAGATCAATCTCGACCAACCGGCGCTCAGCTGCCCGGGCGAGCGCGCCACGAATTCGCCGTCCGGAAGCACACGCCCTAATGCGCCGCCCCAAGGCCGCTCTCCAGCCGCGTCGCGAACCAGCGCGACAGCGGCTCATCGACGACGCCGCTGACATAGACCTCCGACATCGTCACATGTTGCTTGTCCAGCACCAGCAGCACGCCGATCCAATAGGCGAACCAGACATGCGCGTCGGTCAGCGCCCTCAGCTTGTGCCGGTCGTGCTCCAGCGGCGTGTGATTGCTCGCCTTGCGGATCTCCACCGTGAGCAGATTGTTCGGAATCTCGCGCTGATGCACGACGACATCGGGGTAGATCGACTTGCCGAGATGGTCGTCGGTCGAGATGATGGTGCCGTGCGGCAGATGCAGCGTGCGCTCGCCGAGCCGGTCGTAATTGCAGTCGACCGACCAGCCGGCGAATTGCTTCTCCAGATACACGGCGAAGCGGTGCGTGACCGCGCGCTCGCCGACGTCCTTCTCGAACAGGAAGCCTTCGTGGGCATAGAAGTCCCTGACAGCCGCGATCACCTTGTTCAGCTCGGTCTGCATCGTGCCTCCGGGCTCATCACGCGGACTGCAAAGTGAGTAGCCCGGATGGAGCGTAGCGCAATCCGGGGTTCTCGCAAAACACTGGGAGCCCCGGATTACGCTACGCTCCATCCGGGCTACAAGAGGGCCGGAGTTCGCGGCGCGATCGACAGTCTTACATTTGCACTTCGATCAGCCGCGGCCCGGGCTCGGCGACGGCCTCGGCCAGCGCCTTGTTGAACTCGTCGGCATTGGTGACGGCGCGGCCGGGCACGCCCATGCCCTTGGCCAGCGCCACGAAATCGAGCGTCGGCCGGTCGAGCCGGAGCATGTCGTTGGCGCGCTGGCCCGGTTCGCCGGCGCCGACATTGTCGAACTCGCCGCGCAGGATCTGGTAGATGCGGTTGGCAAACACGATGGTGACGATGTCAAGGTTTTCGCGGGCCTGGGTCCACAGCGACTGGATGGTGTACATCGCGCTGCCGTCACCGACCATGCAGATCACCTTGCGGTCGGGACAGGCGATCGCGGCGCCGATCGACAGCGGGGTGGAGAAGCCGATCGAGCCGCCCATGTTCTGCAGCCAGTCGTGCGGGGCGGCCGCCGCCGTCGGCGGGAAGAAGGCGCGGCCGGTGGTGAGGGATTCGTCGACCAGGATCGCATTCTCGGGGATCGCATAGGCGATCGACTGCGCGATCGAGGCGTGGGTCAGGGCGCCGGTCGGCTTGAGCAACTCCTGCAAAGCCTGCGGCTTGACGTCCTTGGCGCTGGCCTTGACCGCGCCGGCGAGCGCTTCGAGCGCGGCGACCGAGTTCTCGCCCCAGGCCGTCATGCGATGCACGTCGCAGCCCTCGGGCCTGAGCACGCTCGGCTTGTTCGGATAGGCGAAGAACGCCACGGGATCGTCAGACTCGACCAGCACGATGTGACGGAACTTCGCCAGCATCGGCAGTGCCTGATCGATGACATAGTGGATGCGATCGATCGAGTAACGGCCGCGGCCGCGCGCCATCCTGGGCCGGAAGGTCGGGCCCATCACCGTGCAGCCGGTCTTGGCAGCAATGCGCTCGGCCAGCGCCAGGCCCTGCTCCGAGAGCGCGCTGCCGGTCATCAGCAAGAGCGTGCCCTCGCCGTCGCCATGGAGGATCTTTGCGGCCTGCTCGACCGCCTGCGGCGAATAGCTCGCGCGCTGCTGCTCGGCGGGCACCTCGGCGACGCCGTCGGCCTCGTTCCAGGCGGTGTCGGCGGGCAGGATCAGGGTCGCGATCTGCGGCGGCGCGCTCTTGGCGGCGGCAATCGCGGCGGCGCCGTCGGCGGCGACCGATTTGGCATCCGGCGAGGTGCGGACCCAGGACGACATCGGCCGGGCCAGGCCCTCGATGTCGGAGGTCAGCGGCGCGTTGAAGCCGATGTGGTAGACGGCGTGCTGGCCGACGATGTTGACGATACCGGAATTGGCCTTCTTGGCGTTATGCAGATTGGCAAGGCCGTTGGCGAGGCCGGGGCCGAGATGCAGCAGCGTCGAGGCGGGCGTGCCCTTCATGCGGAAATAGCCGTCGGCGGCGCCTGTCACCACGCCCTCGAACAGGCCGAGCACGCAGCGCATGCCGGGCACGCGGTCGAGCGCTGCGACAAAATGCATCTCGGAGGTGCCTGGGTTGGTGAAGCAGACATCCACCCCACCCTTGACCATCGTCCGCACCAGGCTTTCCGCACCGTTCATCCGCAAGCTCCCGCAATCGCCATATCCAGAGTTCCGTTTGATCAATCATTGTTCGCTCGCCCCGTCAAAGCAATAGGCGGCATCGCGGCCCTGCCCCGCGCGGGTTTGGCTAACGCTTTTCGGCAAATGGCATGGTTGCCGATTTGATAACGCCTATGCCGGACGATCTCCCTCACGGGGCCGTGGCTTGCGAAAAGCCCGCAAATATGGCCTGTGGCCTTGGTTGAATCGATTTTTTGCTGGGGGAAACAATGATCCGGTTTTTTGCCGCTCCGATTGCCGCCATCGCACTGCTGTCGGCCATGGCGGGCGGCGCACGCGCCGAAGAGTTCGACTCGCGCGACGTCATGGGCGGCGGCCCGAACTTCTTCCGCGGCGGCTCCAGCCCGATCCCCCGCACCACCGTCATGTACAACGGCAATTACGCCCCCGGCACGATCGTGGTGAACACCACGGAGCGCCGGCTGTATCTGGTGCTCCAGAACGGCCAGGCCTTGCGCTACGGCATCGGCGTCGGCCGCGACGGCTTCCGCTGGGGCGGGGTCCACAAGATCACCGCCAAGAAGGAATGGCCGGACTGGACGCCGCCGTCGCAGATGCTGGCCCGCCGCCCCGATTTGCCGCGGCACATGAAGGGCGGCATCGACAATCCGCTCGGCGCCCGCGCGATGTATCTGGGCTCGACGCTGTACCGCATCCACGGCTCGAACGAGCCGGAGACGATCGGCCAAGCGGTCTCCTCGGGCTGCTTCCGCATGACCAACGACGACGTCAGCGATCTCTATGGTCGCGTCGGGGTCGGCACCACGGTGGTGGTGCTGAACAATTAGTGCCGTACCGGCGGTGCGCTCCCTCTCCCGCAAGCGGGAGAGGTTGAGAACACCGGCAACCCGCAGGCCGCGTAAATCTGCGGACTTGTGCGCGCGGCGTGAATACGGCAGCGTCGCACGACGATGAGCGCATTGAACCCGTCCTCGGCTGCCCTTCGCGTCGCCCTGCTGGCGTTCACGGCGCTCGCTTATGCACCCGACGTCGCGGTCACCGCCGTCGCGGGCGAGTTGCCTGCGGTCGCCTCGCGCCAGCGTGCCGAGAAGAAGAGCTTTACCGACGGCGAGATCGTCGACGGATTCCTGAAGACGGCGTTCGGCGCCGAATATCACCTCGCCGGCCGCGTCGACCGCATCCGCAAGTTCGACGGACCGGTGCGCGTCTACGCCGAGAGCGACCGCGCCGACCGCAAGGCGCAGCTCGCAAGAGTCGTGGCCGACATCGGCAAGCGCGTGCAGCATCTCGACATCGCCATGATCGACAGCAATGAAGCGGCCAACGTGCGGGTGAAGCTGGTGCGCGACCGCGACCTGTTCCGCACCCTCACTAGCTTCTACGGCGCCGAGAAGGCGCGCGAGATCCGCTCTTCGCTCGATCCGCAATGCCTGTCCGGCTTCCGCAAGAACGACAATTTCGAGATCGAGCATTCCGACGTCATCCTCACCGTCGACAACGGCGATTTCACCTTCCTCGACTGCGCCTATGAGGAGCTGCTGCAATCGCTCGGGCCGATCAACGACACCGCGAGCGTGCCCTGGACCATGTTCAACGACAACGTCTCGATGGGCTATTTCGACGTCTACGACCAGTACATCCTCAATCTGCTGTACGATCCCCGCATCAAGGCAGGCATGACCGTGACCGAGGTCAAGGCGGTGCTGCCCACCGTGCTCGCGGATGTGCGCAGCTGGGTCAAGCAGGTGAATGATTTGAAGGATTGAGGTGCATGTTTCCCTCTCCCCTTGTGGGAGAGGGTGGCTCGCCGCGATAGCGGCGAGACGGGTGAGGGGTATGTGTCCGCGCGTTCAGCTCTCATCGCGTGCGCGGACAAATACCCCTCATCCGGCGCTTCGCGCCACCTTCTCCTACAAGGGGAGAAGGGAAGAAGAGAGAGCCTACTGCACCAGATCGGCCACTGTCGTCGCAGCCTTCAGGCCGGTGCCGGTGAGGACGGCGACCGTGGTCTCGTTCGCCTTGATCGCGCCTGCTGCGGCGAGCTTGTCGAGCGCCGCGGCTGCGCTGGCGCTGGTCGGTTCGGCGAACAGGCCCTGGCGCGCGAGACGGCGCAGCGCAGCGACGATCTCATCTTCCGTAAGCGCGACGGTGCCGCCGCCGCTCTCGCGCAACGCGGCGATGATCTCGCGCAGGCGCAGCGGGTGCTTGATGGCGGTGCCCTCGGCGATGGTCTTGGTCACATCGCGCGCGACGGGCGTGTCGACGCCGGCCTGAAAGCTCGCATCGATCGGCGAGCAATTGAGCGGCTGCGCCGCGAACAGCCGCGGCAGCTTCGATATCTGCCCGGCCTTCAGCAGCTCGCGGAAGCCGAAGGCGCAGCCGAGCAGGCTCGAGCCGGCGCCGACGGGGACGATGACGTTGTCGGGCGCGCGGAAGCCGAGATCTTCCCAGATCTCGTAGGCGAGCGATTTGGTGCCTTCGAGGAAAAAAGGCTGCCAATTATGGCTGGCATAGAAGGTCTGGCTCGACTGGCGGATGGCTTCCGCCTCGGACTCCTCGCGCGGGCCTTCGACGAGTTGCACCGTCGCGCCATAAGCACGCACCTGCGCGATCTTGGCGGGCGAGGTCGAAGCCGGCGCGAGAATCTTCACGCGCATGCCGCCGGCCGCGCCGAGCCCGGCCATCGACGAGCCGCCATTGCCGGAGGAGTCTTCGAGAATGGCATCGACCCCGATCTGGCGCAGGAAGGACAGCATCACGGAAGAGCCGCGGTCCTTGAAGCTGCCGGTCGGGTTGAACCATTCGAGCTTGAACAACGGCCGCAACTCGCCCCAATCCTGCTGAACCAGCGGCGTGCAGCCCTCGCCGAGCGAGATCGGATTTGCGATCTCGACCGGCAGCGCCGCGCGATAGCGCCAGAGCGAGCGCGTGCGGCCGTCGATGTCCTCGCGCGAGATACCCGCCCCCGGCGTCACCAGCAGCGGCGTGCGCTCGTCCGAGCACCAGCGCGGCTGGTCGAGCGGGTAGAGCTGTCCGTTGCGGGGGTCGATGTAGCTGGCGGGCATGGGGGATCTCCGAGGCGGGCTGATGCGGTCGATATGTCCGAATATGAAGGTTTTATCCAGTCGCCCGTTGGAACGCCGGCGGCGCCCCCGCCCCTTCAAAAATTCAAGCGATTACATAGATATACGCCGTAATGCGGCGTGCTTCGCCGATCGGATGAGCGCCGGAGCGGCCTCTGCACCGCCTGCCACGATTAACTTGTCTGTCGCCTCTCGCCGCTACACTATGTTGGATTGAGCTTGCGTCGCCGGTGGCGGCGCGACCGAGCCAGGCCCGTCCGAGCGGCGGGCCGTTGGTTTTTTGGGAGTTTGGTCATGAGCCGCGCGAACCGTACCGACCACATCCGCCTGACTTCGCATCCGGAGCCGGGCAGGACAGCCGCCTTCCCGATCCATTGGGGCGCCACGGACGCACGCGCGCGAGGGCCGGTCATCGGAACGGTGTCGCGCGCCGGCGATCGCAACGTGATCGGCAGCCATGGCGGATCCTATGCGATGTACCGCGCGCTCGCGGTGTCCGCAGGCGCGCTCGATCCGATCCGGCGGCCCGACCTCACCAACACGTTTCCGGCCGCGACCATCGGGCCGTTCGAGCAATGGCGCGATCCCGCCAAGATCGTCGCGCTCGATCCCTGGGGGCATCTGGTCGCGGAGAATTTCGGCAAGGAGATCGCCGAGGGATCCGACATCCGCCCCAGCATCGCGGTGACGCGGGCACGGCTCGACCTGCCCGAGATTCGCGAGGCGCTCGCCGCAAAGCGGTTGCGCGCCGACGGCGAGGTCGTGCACGCCAATGGCAGCGTCTCCGTGGTGAAGATCGCGATCGATCCGGTGTGGTACCTGCCCGGCCTTGCCGAGCGCTTCAAGACCAACGAGACCGAGCTGCGCCGCACACTGTTCGAACAGACCGCCGGCATGTTCCCCGAGCTCGTCACGCGTCCGGACATGAAGGTGTTCCTGCCGCCGATCGGCGGCACCACCGTCTACATGTTCGGCGACGTGACCAAGCTGCCGGACCATCGCACCAAGATCACCTGCCGCGTGCATGACGAGTGCAACGGCTCCGACGTGTTCGGCTCCGACATCTGCACCTGCCGGCCCTATCTGATCCACGGCATCGAGGAATCCGCGCGCGGGGCGCAGGAGGGTGGGCTCGGGCTCGTGATCTACAATCGCAAGGAAGGCCGCGCACTCGGCGAGGTCACCAAATTCCTGGTCTACAACGCGCGCAAGCGCCAGGAGGACGGCGATGCAGCCGCGGCCTATTTCGAGCGCACCGAATGCGTCGCCGGCGTCCAGGACGCGCGCTTCCAGCAATTGATGCCGGATACGATCCACTGGCTCGGCCTGAAGCGCATCGACCGCTTCCTGTCGATGAGCGACATGAAGCACGATGCGCTGACCTCACAAGGCATCGACATCGTCGAGCGGGTGCCGATCCCGCTGGAGCTGATCCCGGCCGACGCCCATGTCGAGATCGCGGCGAAGAAGGCCGCCGGCTATTACTCCACCGACATCGCGCCCGAGAAGGACGTGGACGGCGTCGTCGGGCGTTCGCTGGAAAAATATTGATCACGCGATGGCGGACGCTTTGGAATTGCAGGCACGCTCGCTGCTCACCGCAGATGCGGTGCGCGTGCGGGCCGGGCAGATGCTTCAGGTCGGCCTTGCCGGCGGCTTGAGCCACTTCACGATCGATCTCGACCGCATGGACGGCGTCGCGGAGGCCGTGCTCGCGGTGACGCGCAAAGCCTATCCGACGCTGGAGATTCCGTTCCACGCGCGCTGGCGGCACTTTGTGCTCGGCGGCGTTGACCGCTGGGCGGGGCTGGCCGACGCGACCTCGTGGCCGGATCGCGCCGCGCGGGCGCGGGCCGAGTTCGACCTCGCCATCGTCAGCGTGCTGCTTGATGCCGGCGCGGGTGCGGCGTGGCGATATCGCGATGCCGTGACGGGCGAAAGCATCGGCCGGTCCGAGGGGCTCGCGATCGCAAGCCTCGACATGTTTGCGAGCGGCCTGTTCTCGGGTGACGCGCGCGCGCCGTTCAGGGCGGATGCGGACGTGCTGGCAAAGCTGCCGCTCGCCGCACTCACCTCAGCCTTTCAGGCGAGCGAAGCCAATCCGCTGCTCGGGCTGGAAGGTCGCACCGACCTGCTGCGGCGTTTGGGCAGGCAGGTCGCGGAGCACGCCGATGTGTTCGGTCTGCACGATACGCCGCGGCCCGGCGGATTGTTCGACTACATCGCAGCCCAAGCGGTAGACGGCGCCATTGCCGCGCCCGCGATCCTGTCGGCGGTGCTGAACCAGCTCGGGCCGATCTGGCCGTCGCGGCTGGAACTATCAGGCATTCCGCTCGGCGATTGCTGGCGCCATCCGGCGATCAACACGGACGGCCTCGTGCCGCTGCACAAGCTGTCGCAATGGCTGAGCTACTCGCTGATCGAACCGCTGCAGCGCGCAGGCTACGACGTCACGGACATCGACGGCCTCACCGGCCTTGCCGAATACCGCAATGGCGGCCTGTTCGTCGATCACGAGGTGTTGCGGCTGCGCGACGCCGCGGATGCCGAGCGCGCGCATGCGGTGGATTCGCTGCTGGTCGTGGAATGGCGCGCGCTGACGGTGGCGCTGCTGGATCGGCTCGCCGAACTGGTTCGCGCAAAACTCGGTCGTTCGCCGGAGACCTTGCCGCTCGCCAGCATTCTGGAAGGCGGCACCTGGGCCGCCGGCCGCGCCATCGCGTTTGCACGCCGTCCCGATGGTTCACCGCCGCTCAAGGTGATCAGCGACGGTACGGTTTTCTAATCCCTCTCCCCTTGTGGGAGAGGGTGGCTTCGCGACAGCGAAGCCGGGTGAGGGGTTCTCTCCGCGGGCTCATCTCTCACTGGAGTTTGCGGAGACGACCCCTCATCCGGCGCTTTGCGCCACCTTCTCCCACAAGGGGAGAAGGGAAGAAGAGAGCAACCGATCATGGAAGGCGTCACGATCGTCGATCATCCGCTGGTGCAGCACAAGCTGACGCTGGTGCGGGACAAATCGATCTCGACAAAGTCGTTCCGCGAGCTGATCAAGGAGATCGGCATGCTGCTCTGCTACGAGGTGACGCGCGATCTGCCGCTCACCGATACCGTGATCGAGACGCCGCTGGCGACGATGCACTCGGCCAAGATCGCCGGCAAGAAGCTGGTGTTCGTGCCGATGCTGCGCGCCGGCACCACCTTCGTCGACGGCATGATGGATCTGGTGCCGACCGCGCGTGTCGCCCATATCGGGCTCTACCGCGAGCCGCACAGCTTTGCCGCGGTCGAGTATTTCTTCAAGTCGCCGTCGGATCTCAGCGAGCGCCTCGCCATCGTGGTGACGCCTGTCGTCGCGACCGCCAACACGGCCGTGGCCGCCATCGACCGGCTCAAGGAGCGCGGCGCGAAGGATATCCGCCTCGCCTGCCTGATCGCAGCGCCGGAAGGGTTGGAACGGCTGCGCGGATTGCATCCTGATGTGCCGATCTGGACGGCGGCCGTGGACGAAGGTCTCGACGAGACCGGCTTCATCGTACCGGGCCTCGGCGACGCCGGCGACCGCGCCTACGGGACGCGGTAGGGCGTCTCCATCGCGGCGACGTCGGAGCAAGCGCCTCATCCTTCGAGACGACCGCTGCGCGGTCTCCTCAGGATGAGGCTGAGTTGCCCAGGATTCTGTTGAAATCGCTCCGCATACTCCGCCCTCATCCTGAGGGCCCGTCGTAGACGGGCGTCTCGAAGCATGGCTACGGACGAGATTCTCGCAGCTCAAATCTTCCCGCTGCCGCAGATCAGCTTCAGCGACTGCCATTCCTTGTCGGTCAGCAGCGGCGGGCCGGAGGCCGGGCGATCCTCTTTCGTCATCCGCGCGAGGCGGTCTTCGGTCAGCGGGTGGCTGGCGAGGATCGTCGTGAGCTTCGAGCCGCCCTCCTTGCCGGTGATGCGGTACATCAGCTCAAAAGCTGGCTTCGGCGAGCGGCCGAGCTTGTGCATGATCTCGATCGCGAATGTATCGGCAGCGGTTTCGGCCTCGCGTGAGTAGGAGGCCTCCACCACGCTGCGCGAGGCGAAGATCACGGCAGACGAGCCGGTGACGTCGCCGAACAACAGGCCGATCAGGAACGATGTGCCGCCATTGTAGATCAGCCCGCGCATGTTGTCGTAATGCTTGAGATGGCCGAGCTCGTGGGCGAGGATGCCGGCAAGCTCGTCGGGGTTCTCCGCCTTGTCGAGCAGGCCCCTCAGCACGTAGACCTTGCCGCCGGGCAGCGCGAATGCGTTCGGCACCGCGGTCGGCAGCACGCCCGCCGTCATGGAATCGTCGTCGAGGCCGGCGGCATCGCGCAGGCGGTTGACCAGCTTGGTGAACGCGGCCTTGCCGGCGGGGTCTTCGCACACGCTGCGGCCGAAGATGGTCTTCACCTGGACTTCGGAGGCATCGCCGATGCGCCGCTCGATCGGTTTTGGCACCAGCGGCGCGAGACGGTCGGCGGCGAGCGGCACACCGAACAGCACGACGCAGACGATGGAGACGGCAGCGGCCACCGACCAGCCGACGATCCTTGCGACGCCGCGGCGCGAGGTCCGGTGCTCGTCGAGATGGGTGCAGCGGACGGTCACGTCGGCGGCGAGCGCTGCGTCGCGGATCTCGAGCCGCGCCAGCGGCGGCGCCGTGATGCACGCCAGGCGCAAGATCCCGGCCGGACTGTCGGCGCGGCGGATATCGGCATAGGCCCAGCGAACCGGCGCCTCGCCCTCCTCGAGGATCTCGAGCGCATCGGCGAGCGCCAACGTCACCTGCCGTCTTCGGCTCGACGTGCCGTCGAAGAAGATGGTCGGCTTGGCGGACTGCGCCGGCGCCTCGGCAAACAAGTCACTCACAGCTCAGAATCCCGCGACATCGAGCCCGTCGGCAAAACCTTCGCCGAGCGCGCTGGCAAGCTGGCCGCTGCCGCGCACGTCCGCCGCGGCAGCGATGTCGTGCACCTCGACGGTCTCCAGCACCTTGGCCCAGAGATCGCGCTGAAGATAGACCCGCATGACGATGTTGACCGCAAGGGCGACGGCGAAATAGCCGAGGACCATCAACACCAGCATCGGGATGCTCCTGGCGGTGTTGTCGGAGCCGAACACCTGATCGGCCGGAACGCCGCTCAGCCGGACCACCAGCAAGGCGCTGCCGCCGAGATAGGCGGAGAAAACCATCGAGAGCAGTATCCACCAGCCGATCACCTTCCAGTACAGGCCGTAGAAGGCGTCGTGCGGCAGGTCGGAGGACAGGCTGACGCCGCCGATGCGGATGCCGTCGAGCCACCAGCGCCATTCGCGCGCCTTGAAGTCGGCATAGACGAACGGCGCGAGCGGGAAAATCAGCAGCGCGATCGGGCTGAGCAGCCACAGCCACCAGGCGCGCTTGAAGAAGGTCCAGCCGTCGCCCTCGAAATCGCCGCGGAGATCGCCGTAATGGGTGTGCTGCATCTTGTAGCGTTCGAGCGAGGCCGCACGCCAGGGCAGCGCCAGGCCGAGCGTCAGCAGCACGAGCAGGCCCCACGCCATGGCGCGGAACGAATAGGCCCAGCCCGAGCCGTCCATCCAGAAGCGGACACCGCGCCAGACCGTGCGCGTCAGCCGGTAACGTCGCGCGCGAAAGATCGCGAACTGGCCGAAGGCGTAAAAGCTGATGAACAGCGGCGTCGAGGCAAAGCCCTGCCAGCGCTCGAACTCGATGCCAACAAGGAAGTAGGCGAGGTAGATCGGCACCAGGATCGCGAGCGCGAACAGGAAGCCGACCAGAAGCTCCTTGGCCCGGCCGGTATATTCGGCGGCATCGCCGTCGATCGCGGTGTTCGCCCAAAGATGACGGCGGACGTCGGTGACGAGCCAGAACCGGTAGAAGCCGAAGGTGACGAGCTCCAGCATGGCACCTTTGGTGACCATTTTCCGGAACTCGGAACGGTTGCCGGTAAAGTCGACCCGCGTCGGCGGCAGCGGCGGAGGCAGGGGTTCGGAGCCGATCGGGGTCCATTGCATGTCGTTCACGGCGGCAACCTCGGGATGCGGTCTTGGTTGGGTCAAACTATAGATCAGAGCTTGGTCGGTCCCCAAGATAGCGGGGTTCGATTTACCTCGATTCCAGTCGGTTTCTGGCACGATTCCGTCGTCAAGCGGTGTGCGGAGGGTCACGTTGATGAGGTTCGTAGCCCAGTCCTGTAGCCCGGGTGAGCGGAGCGATACCCGGGAACGCCGCGAGCAAAGTCCCGGATGTCGCTTCGCTCATCCGGGCTACGCATCCACCCTGTCGCAAGGCTGGATGTGGCAAAACTCTCCCTTGCTCCGGCGCAGACAACCGGCTGTAATTGCAAATCAAATACCGCAGCGCAGAATTCAACGAGAACGCGCGGTGCGTGCCAGGGAGAACGGTCATGCATGGGACCATCGAGAGCGCGGCCAAGCTCGACGCACTTCGCGAGCGCGCCAATTCACTGCCGCTGGAGCAATTCGATCCGGGCGATCCGGAATTGTTCAGGACCGATACGTTCTGGCCGTATTTCGATCGGCTACGCCGGGAAGATCCCGTGCATTATTGCAAGGACTCGATGTTCGGGCCGTATTGGTCGGTGACGCGCTACAACGACATCATGGAGATCGAGACCAACCATTCGGTGTTCTCGTCGGCCTCCTCGCTCGGCGGCATCACCATCCGCGACATCGATCCGGACCTGCGCCGCGAGAGCTTCATCTCGATGGACCCGCCGCGCCATGCCGCGCAGCGCAAGACCGTCGCGCCGATGTTCACGCCGACGCACCTGGACAATCTCGCTCTCAACATCCGCAAGCGTTCGGCCGAGTGCCTGGACAATCTGCCGCGCGGTGAGGTGTTCGACTGGGTCGACCGGGTCTCGATCGAACTGACGACGCAGATGCTGGCGGTGCTGTTCGACTTTCCCTGGGAGGACCGCCGCAAGCTGACGCGCTGGTCGGACATCGCCACCACGATTCCCGGGCCCGACGGCCTCGTCGCAACCGAAGACGAGCGGCAGGCCGAATTGGCCGAATGCGCCGGCTATTTTGCGCGGCTGTGGAAGGAGCGCGTCGCGCAGCCGCCGAAGAGCGACCTGCTCTCGATGATGGCGCATGGCCCCGCGACGCGCGACATGGACGCGAAGAATTTCCTCGGCAATCTCGTGCTTTTGATCGTCGGCGGCAACGACACCACGCGCAACACCATGTCGGGCTCGCTGCTCGCGCTGAGCCAGCATCCGGAGCAATACCGCAAGCTGCGCGAAAACCCTGATCTGCTCGACAGCTTCGTCCCCGAAGTGATCCGATGGCAGACGCCGCTGGCCCACATGCGGCGCACCGCGCTCGCCGATTTCGAGTTCCGCGGCAAGCAGATCAAGAAAGGTGACAAGGTCGTGATGTGGTACGTCTCGGGCAACCGCGACGAGGAGGCGATCGAGAAGCCCTACGACTTCATCATCGACCGTGCACGCCCGCGCACGCATCTGTCCTTCGGCTTCGGCATCCACCGCTGCGTGGGCCTGCGCCTTGCCGAACTCCAGCTCAAGATAATTTGGGAGGAAATCCTTAGGCGTTTCGACCATATTGAAGTGGTCGGCGAGCCCAAGCGGGTCTATTCGAGCTTCGTGAAGGGCCTGGAAGAGCTGCCGGTGAAGATTGCGGCGTGAGTTTGAGCTATAACGGCGGGGGATGCTGCGGCTCCCTCTCCCGCTTGCGGGAGAGGGTTGGGGAGAGGGTCTCTCCGCAATGGGACAGCCCCCGAGAGGATAGAACCCTCTCCCGCGCTTCGCGCGACCTCTCCCGCAAGCGGGAGAGGTAAGACAACAACTGGAGCCACGACGATGAACATCCAAACGCCGGTTAAAGTGGACAAGGCCGAACGCATGCGCAAGGCGCGCGAAGAGGCCTATGCGACGCCCTTGTCGCAATTCCACCCCGGCGCGCCGCGGCTGTTCCAGGACGACACGCTGTGGCCCTGGTTCGAAAGGCTGCGCAACGAAGAGCCGGTGCATTATTGCACCAATGCGCGGATCGAACCCTATTGGTCGGTGGTGAAGTACAACGACATCATGCATGTCGACACCAACCACGGCATCTTCTCCTCGGACTCGACGCTCGGCGGAATCGCGATCCGCGACGTGCCGCCCGGCTACGACTATCCGAGCTTCATCGCGATGGACCAGCCAAAGCACTCGTCGCAGCGCAAGACGGTGTCGCCGATGTTCACCCCGACCCATCTGGACGAGCTGGCCAAGCTGATCCGGCAACGCTCGCAGACCGTGCTCGACAATCTGCCGCGCAATGAGACCTTCAACTTCGTCGAGCGCGTCTCGATCGAGCTGACGACGCAGATGCTGGCGACCCTGTTCGACTTCCCCTGGGAGGAGCGGCGCAAGCTGACGCGCTGGTCCGACGTTTCGACCGCGCTGCCCAAGAGCGGCATCGTCGCCTCCGCCGAAGAGCGCCGCCGCGAGATGGACGAGTGCTACGCCTACATGTCGAAGCTGTGGAACGAGCGCGTCAACTCGGCGCCGCGCAACGATCTGCTGTCGCTGATGGCGCACAACGACGCCACGCGCCACATGGACCCCGACAATCTCATGGGCAACATCATCCTGCTCATCGTCGGCGGCAACGACACCACGCGCAACACCATGACCGGTTCGGTGCTGGCGCTGAGCGAGAACCCGGACCAGTTCGACAAGCTCCGCGCCAATCCTGAGCTCATCGATTCCATGGTGCCCGAGGTGATCCGCTGGCAGACGCCGCTGGCGCATATGCGGCGCACCGCGTTGCAGGACACCGAGATCGGCGGCAAGCAGATCAAGAACGGCGATCGCGTGGTGATGTGGTACGTCTCCGGTAACCGCGACGAGGAGATGTTCGACAAGCCGAACGAGTTCATCATCGACCGCCCGCGCCCGCGCACTCATCTCTCCTTCGGCTTCGGCATCCATCGCTGCGTCGGCATGCGCCTCGCCGAGCTGCAGCTCAGAATCGTCTGGGAAGAGATGCTGAAGCGCTTCGACCGCATCGAAGTCGTCGGCGAGCCGAAGCGGATCTATTCGAGCTTCATCAAGGGCTACGAGACGCTGCCGGTGCGGATTCCGGGGTAGGCTCTCGCTGAGAGCAGGTAGCCGCCGCTCAAACTCCGCTGTCATGCCCCGCGCAGGCGGGGCATCCAGTACGTCGCGGCCCCTCGATTCCAACCGCGCGGCCTCTGGAATACTGGATTGCCCGCCTTCGCGGGCAATGACAGCTGAGAATGGCGCGAAGAGCTAGCCCAGCTATAGAATTCCGGCATGACAGCTCGCGCCAGATGCGAAGGCAGGGCTGCGCCCGGTTGGTCTACGACACCAGCGCATCTAACTCAATTTGATGTCCCACACACCGTCCTTGCGGCAGGCCGCGACTTCCTCGCGCAGGAGTGCGGTGACGGCCAGAGACGCCGTCGAGACCGGGCGGTCGATCGGAGAAGCGAAAATGAGCTCGCGCGTCATCGGCTTCGAGACTGCCGTCGTCTCCAGCCTTCCGTCCGCGACCTCGCCATGGACCGACGACGGCGGCAGCAGTGCGAAGCCGAGGCCCTCCTCGACCAGGCTCGTCAGCACGCGGAACGAATCCGCCTCCAATTGGACGTTGAGCTTGATCTTGCGCTGGGCCGCAGCGTGCTCGATCAGCGCGCGGAGGCCGTGCGAGTGAGAGGGCAGCACCAGCCGCTGCCGCAGCAGCCAGCCGATGTCGACGCTCTTCTTGCGGGCAAGGCCGCAGCCGCGCGGGCCGACCGCGACGATGTTGTCGCGCCCGAGACTCTCCACGTTGAGATGCAGATCGGCGGAGCGGCCGTAGAGGATGCCGAGATCCATCTCGCCGCGGTGCAGCCATTCGACCAGATGACCGCTGTAGCTCTCGACGATGCGCAGCGAGATGCCGGGAAATTTTTCGACGCAGCGCCGTGCGAAGCGCGCCGACAACACGCAGCTCACGGTCGGGACGAGGCCGAGCACGACCTGCCCGGACGGCGGCCCCTGCGACGACTGGATGTCGTCGCGGATCTGGTCGATCTGTCGGACGATGCCGGAGGTGCGCGCCAGCAAGAGACGGCCCGCTTCCGTCAGCACCATGCCGCGGCCGTTGCGGGTGAACAGCTCGGTGCGCAACTCGTGTTCCAAGAGCTTGATCTGCCTGGAGAGCGCCGGCTGCGCCACGCGCAGCGTGTCGGAGGCCTTGGACAGGCTGCCGAGCTCGGCCACGCAACTGAAGGTCCTGAGCTGACGAAAATCCATGCTTGCCAATCCTGGAAGGCTATTCCATACGCTATAACAAATAAGCATAGGGGGCTGGCGTTGTTTCCACAACGCCTCGGGATCGGCCGGCGTTATCTTGACTGCCGCTAGAGAATTGGAAACGCCATGAGCGAAGAACACCACACCGAAGATTACGCCGACATCCGCGACGCCGTCGCAAAACTCTGCGCGCAGTTTCCCGGCGAATATTGGCGCAAGCTCGATCGTGAGATGGCCTATCCCAAGGCGTTCGTCGACGCGCTCACTGAGGCCGGCTATCTCTCGGTGCTGATCCCCGAGGAATATGGCGGCGCGGGCCTGAAGCTGTCCGCGGCAGCCGCGATCCTGGAGGAGATCCAGCGCGCGGGCTGCAACGGCGGCGGCTGCCATGCCCAGATGTACACGATGGGCACGGTGCTCCGGCACGGCAACGCCGAGCAGAAGGCAAAGTACCTGCCGAAGATCGCAAGCGGCGAATTGCGCCTGCAGGCGTTCGGCGTCACCGAGCCGACCAGCGGCACCGACACCTCGTCGCTGAAGACCTTCGCCCGCAAGGAGGGCAACGACAGCTACATCGTCAACGGCCAGAAGATCTGGACCAGCCGCGCCGAGCATTCGGACCTGATGGTGCTGCTGGCGCGCACCACGCCGAAGGAGCAGTCCAAGAAGCGCACCGATGGCCTCTCCGTGTTCATCGTCGACATGCGCGAGGCCAAGAACAACGGCCTCGAGATCCGCCCGATCCGCACCATGATGAACCACGCCACCACCGAAGTGTTCTTTACCGACATGAAGGTGCCGGCGGAGAATTTGATCGGCGAGGAGGGCAAGGGCTTCCGCTACATCCTCTCCGGCATGAATGCCGAGCGCATCTTGATCGCGGCCGAGTGCGTCGGCGACGCCAAATGGTTCATCGCCAAGGCGACGAACTACGCGAAAGAGCGCAGCGTGTTCGGCCGGCCGATCGGCCAGAACCAGGGCATCCAGTTCCCGATCGCCAAGGCTTACGCTTCGATGCGCGCCGCCGAACTGATGGTGAAGGAAGCGACCCGCAAATACGAGGCCGGGCTCGACTGCGGCGCCGAGGCCAACATGGCGAAGATGTTGGCGGCAGACGCGTCCTGGGAAGCGGCGAACGCCTGCATCCAGACCCATGGCGGCTTCGGCTTTGCCGAGGAATACGACGTCGAGCGCAAATTCCGCGAGACGCGGCTGTATCAGGTCGCGCCGATCTCGACCAATCTCGTGCTGTCCTTCGTCGCCGAGCACGTGCTCGGCATGCCGCGCTCGTATTGAGGCCACCATCATGGGAGCACTTGACGGGATCAGGGTAATTGCGGTCGAACAGGCGGTGGCGGCGCCGTTCTGCTCCTCGCGGCTGGCGGATGCCGGCGCCGAGGTGATCAAGATCGAACGGCCCGAGGGCGATTTCGCCCGCGGCTATGACGCAGCGGCCAAGGGCCAGAGCAGCTATTTCGTCTGGCTGAACCGCGGCAAGCAATCGGCCGTGGTCGATCTCGCGACGAAAGAGGGCTGCGCCGAGCTGGAAAAGCTGATCGCGAGCGCCGACGTGCTGATCCAGAACCTCAAGCCAGGCTCGATGGACAAGCTCGGCTTCTCGCGCGAGCGCTTGCTGAAGGACTATCCAAGACTGATCTCCTGCACCATCACCGGCTATGGCGACGAAGGTCCCTACGCCAACCGCAAGGCCTATGATCTCCTGATCCAGGCCGAGAGCGGCCTTGCCTCGATCACCGGAAATCCCGACGGCGCCTCGCGCGTCGGCATGTCGATCGTGGATGTCGCAACCGGCGCCACCGCGCATGCGGCGATCCTGGAGGCGCTGATCGCGCGGGGGCGCACCGGGAAGGGCGCCGATATCCGCATCTCCATGTTCGACGTGATGGCGGACTGGTGCACCGTGCCGCTGCTCAATTCCGAGGCCGGCAATCCGCCCAAGCGCATGGGCCTGCGCCACCCCTCGATCGCGCCCTATGGCGTGTTCACCTCGAAGGACGGCAAGGACATCCTGATCTCGATCCAGAGTGAGCGCGAGTGGAAGACGCTGTGCACGAAGGTGCTGGATCAGCCCGATCTGCCCGCCGATCCCCGCGTCGCCAACATGGTCGAGCGCGTGCGCAACCGCGACTTCACCGACACGACAGTGGCGGAGGCGTTCGGCAAGATGACGCGCGACGAGCTGCTCAAGCGGCTGTCGGACGCCGACATCGCCTTTGCCGAGGTCAACACCATGGCCGATCTCACCAGGCACCCGCATCTGCGCCGCATCGAAGTCGACACGCCGAACGGTCGCGTCAGCTATCCCGCGCCGGCACCGATCATCGTCGGCGAGACGCGGAGCTACGGCGCCGTGCCCGCGATCGGCGAAAAGCCCCAATCAAGGAAGTAACAGAGCGAGGCGTCATGACCGAGAAGCTCGACATCGATCATTTGCGGCAATGGATTGGCCGCAGCACGGAGGCCACCGACATCGTCACCTCGCAGCTCGTGACGGGCCTGCGCGCGACGCTGTTCCAGGAGGTTGGCGAGCCCAAAAAGGGTGACGCCGCGCCGTTCACGGTGCATTGGTGCCTGGCGCAGCCGGTGTTTCCAATGTCGATGCTCGGGCCCGACGGCCACCCGACCCGCGGCGGCTTCCTGCCGCCGGTGCCGCTGCCGCGCCGGATGTGGGCCGGCGGCGAGATCGAATTCCTGCAGCCGCTGCAGGTCGGCGACGAATCGACCCGGACCTCGCGCATCGCCGACGTGCAGGTAAAATCCGGTTCGACCGGCACGCTGTGCTTCGTCTCGGTCGAGCACAGCATCTCCTCGCCGCGCGGCACCGCCATCCGCGAGCGGCAGGACATCGTCTATCGCGAGATGACCGGCAGCGCGCCGGTGAGCGCCAAGGCCCCGCCTCCGCCGCCGAAGGCGCAACATCGCGAGACCCATGTCTCGGATCCCGTGCTGCTGTTTCGTTATTCCGCGCTGACCTTCAACGGCCACCGCATCCATTACGACCGCGACTACGTCACCAAGGTCGAGGGCTATCCGGGCCTGATCTTCCACGGGCCCTTGCAGGCGGCGCTGATCATCGAGATGGCGGCAAAGCTGCACGGCGGCAAGGCGCCGAAGAAGTTTACCTATCGCGGCCTGCAGCCGCTGTTCGAGGGTAGCGAGTTCTCGGTGAACGCCAACGAGACCGCTGATGGCATGGAGCTGTGGACCGCGAATGCGGAGGGCCAGCCGACGATGAAGGGCACGGCGGTGTGGTAGCCATCGCTCTCTCCTCGTCATTGCGAGCGTAGCGAAGCAATCCAGAATCTTTCCGCTGAGGCAGTCTGGATTGCTTCGCTGCGCAATGACGGGTGGGGCTGATACCGGCGATAAACAACAGGGGACGGAAACCAATGGCCAAAAACGGCAAGAGCGGCAGCAGATCCGTCACCGTGAAGCAGGCAACGCTCGACCTGCTGCGCGCGTTCGGCATCACGAAAGTGTTCGGCAATCCCGGCTCAACCGAGCTGCCGTTTCTCTCCGACTGGCCCGACGACATCGACTACGTGCTGGCGTTGCAGGAGGCCAGTGCGGTCGGCATGGCCGATGGCTATGCGCAGGCCACGCGCAACGCCGGCTTCGTCAACCTGCATTCGGCCGCCGGCGTCGGCAACGCGCTCGGCAACATCTACACCGCGCATCGCAACCAGACGCCGCTGGTGATCACCGCCGGCCAGCAGGCACGCTCGATCCTCCCCCTGCAGGCGTTCCTCTATGCCGAGCGTGCCTCGGAGTTTCCGCGGCCTTACGTCAAATACAGCGTCGAGCCGGCGCGGCCCGAGGACGTGCCGGCCGCGATCGCGCGCGCCTATTACACCGCGATGCAGCCGCCATGCGGGCCGACCTTCGTCTCGATCCCGGTCGACGACTGGGCGCATGCCTGCGCGCCGGTCGAGGCGCGCACGGTCAGCCGCGAGATCGGACCCGAGCTCGACGCGATGAAGGCGCTGGTCGCCGCACTCGGCTCAGCAAAGCGCCCTGCCCTCGTCGTCGGCCCCGGAATCGATCGCGCCGGCGCGGTCGATCTGATGGTGCGCGTCGCCGAGAAGGCGAAGGCGAGCGTCTGGGTCAGCCCGTTCTCGGCGCGCTGCTCGTTCCCCGAGCGGCACCCGCAATTCGCAGGCTTCCTGCATGCTTCGCCGGCGCAGCTCTCCGATGCGCTGCGCGAACACGATCTCGTCGTCGTCATCGGCGCGCCGGTGTTCACCTTCCACGTCGAGGGCCATGCCGCGATCTTCGACGGCGGCGCGACGATCTTCCAGATCACCGACGATCCGGATGCCGCGGCGGTGACGTCATCAGGCACCAGCATCATCGCCACTATGAAGCCGGCGCTGAATTTGCTGCTCGAGCTGCTGCCCGAGAGCAAGCGCGCCACGCCAAAGGGCCGCACGCTGCCGCCGGCGCCGCAGGCCGCCGATCCGCTGCCGGTCGAGTTCCTGCTGCATGCGCTGTCGCAGGCGATGCCCGACGACGCCTCGCTCGTCGAGGAAGTCCCTTCGCACCGGCCGGCGATGCAGAAATTTCTACCGATGCGCGGCCAGGACAGCTTTTACACCATGGCGAGCGGCGGCCTCGGCTACTCCCTGCCCGCCGCGGTCGGCATGGCGCTCGGCAAGCCAAAGCAACGCACGGTGTGCCTGATCGGCGACGGCTCGGCGATGTATTCGATCCAGGCATTGTGGACCGCCGCGCAGCGCAAGCTGCCGCTCACCGTGGTCGTCATCAACAATTCGGGCTACGGCGCGATGCGCTCGTTCAGCCAGGTGATGCAGGTGAGGAATGTGCCCGGGCTGGAGCTGCCGGGGATCGATTTCGTGCGGCTCGCCGAAGGCATGGGCTGCCATGCGGTGCGAGTGACAAAGGCGGCGGAGCTCGGCGAGGCGCTGAAGCGCGGGATGGCGTTCGAGGGAACGAACCTGGTGGAGGTCGTCGTGGATTCGGCGGTGCCGGTGCTGTACGGGCAGAAGCATTGAGGCGCGCGTAGCCCGCATGAGCGCAGCGACATGCGGGAACACTCTCCCGGATATCGCTGCGCTCATCCGGGCTACGGCATCACGACGCCAAAAATCCCCCGTCTGCCGCCAGCACGTGGCCGACCACATACGACGACGCGTCCGACGACAGCCACACCACGGCTTCCGCTACCTCCTCCGGACTGCCCATCCGCCGCAGCGGCAGGCCGGCGCTCACCGTCGCGATGTCGCCGACGCCGGCGCGCAGCATCATGTCGGTGACGACGCGGCCGGGCGCGATGGCGTTGATACGGATGCCGCGCGGGGCGTTCTCCATCGCCGCCGAACGGGTCAGCGAGATCGCGGCGGCCTTGGAGGCCGAGTAGAGCGAGAAGCCGGGATTGGGATTGCGCACGCCGCTGACGGAGGCGTTGACGACGATGCTGCCGCGCCCTTGTGCCAGCATCGCCGGCAACTGATGACGCAGGCACAGGAACAGCGCGCGGACATTGGTGTCGAACACGCTGTCGTAGATATCCGTGCCCTGCTCTTCCAGCGGTGCGCGGCGCTCCTGGAAGCCGGCATTGTTGAAGGCGACGTCGATCCGGCCGCAGCGTTCGATCGCGGTGCGCACGAGACGCGCGACGTCGTCCTCGCGCGTGATGTCGGTCTTGAGCGCGATCGCCTCGGTGCCGAGCTCACGGCATGAAGCGGCGGTCGCCTCGATCTCGGCTTCGCGCCGGCCAGCAACGATGATCGCCTCGGCGCCTTCGCTCGCCATCCGCAGCGCGGTGGCGCGGCCGATGCCGCTGCCGCCGCCGGTCACCAGGCAGACCTTGCCCGTCATCCGCGTCCCCGCCGGCAATGCTCCGCTCATGGTCCACTCCAAAACGCTTGCGCGCGCCGTTGCACGCATATAGTTGTATGATACAACTATATGCCGGGAGTCAAGATGGCCGAGCTTGCCTTGATCGACGACATTCGCGCCGCCTCGCGTCTGATGGTGCGCGAGCTCGGCTTCATGGACGCGACGGTGGCGGCTTCGGACTATCCGCCCTCGGCCGTGCACACCATCCTGGAGATCGGCATCCGCGGCCCGATGAATTCGGGCGAGCTCGGCGATTTCCTGCGGCTGGAAAAATCCAGCGTTAGCCGCCTGGTGCGTAAACTGGTCGATTGCGGCGAGCTCAGGGAGACGCCGGATGAGAGCGACGCACGCAGCAAGAGGCTGTCGCTGACGGCGAAGGGCCGGCGCACGTTGGATGCGCTGCACGCATTCGGCCGGCAGCAGGTGCGCGGCGCGCTGGCGGAGTTGACGGAAGCCGAACAGCGCAAGGTGCGTGAGGGAATGATGCTCTATGCGCAGGCGTTGCGGGCGAGCCGGGTGGGGGATGAGGCGGTGGTGTAAGCTGTACTCACGGTGTCATCGCCCGCGAAGGCGGGCGATCCAGTACTCCGTGACATCAGTGATTCAATCGATGAGCTGCGGCGTACTGGATGCCCCGCTTTCGCGGAGCATGACAGCGTCAATCGCAGCAACAGCCTCCGCTACTTCCCGAACTCTTCCCGCATCCTGGCCTGGATCTTGGCCATGCCGCCGAGCCAGCGGTCGTAGTTCTCGGTCTTCCTGCGCATGTAGCCGAGCACCTGCGGGTGCGGCAGGATCAGGAAGGTCTCCTGCGCGAGCCCGGCGAGCACGTCTTTGGCGACCTGCTCCGGCGTGAGGTCGCCGTCGCCGGATTGCGGGCCTTTCGGGATCGAGCGCAGCATGTTGGTGTCGACGCCCTGCGGGCAGAGGATCGAGACCTTGATGTTGTCGGCCTTGTGCGAGATCGCGAGATTCTCGGCAAAGCCGACCGCGGCGTGCTTGGTCGTCGAATAGGCCGGGCTGCCGACCTGGGACAGCAGGCCAGCGGCCGAGATGGTATTGAGGAAATAGCCGCCGCCGCGCGCCTTCATGCGCGGGATCAGATGCCGCGCCGCATAGACATGGGCCATGACGTGGATCGCCCAGCTGCGCTGCCAGGGCTCGTCGGAGGCGCCGCCGGCATTGACCGACATCGGATCGAAGCCGCCGCCGATGCCGGCATTGGAGCAGAACAGATCGATGGGCCCGAACTGACGCTCGGTCTCCGCGATGACATGCGCGATGTCCTTTTCCTGCGCGACGTCGCATTTGAAGGCCGCGCCATCCACCATCGCCGCCACCGCCCGCGCGTTGGCGGCGTCCATGTCAGCGACCACGACCTTGGCCGCGCCCGCATTGTGAAACGCCTCGCACAGCGCCTTGCCGATGCCGTTGGCGCCGCCCGTGACGACCACGACCTTGCCGGTCACCTGCATGCGACGTCTCCTCTTGTCCCGCTTTAGACCGCGCCGCTTATTCCGCCGCGCGGTTCCTGCTCAGCTCAACACGAGGTCGAGCACCGCGGTATAATGGCATGCCGCGCCGGCCAAGACAAAGCCGTGCCAGATCGCGTTCTGGAAGCGCAGCCGCCGCCAGGCGTGGAAGATCACGCCGAAGCTGTAGAGCAGGCCGCCCGCGAGGATGAAGCCCAGCACCAGCGCGGGCAGCGCCTTGACCACGGCGTCGTAGAGCATCACGCCGCTCCAGCCCATCGCGAGATAGATGCCGACCGCGACGCGGTCGAACCGGCCGGGACAGCGAAGCTTCAGCACGATGCCTAAAATTGCCACGCACCAGACGCAGACGAGCAGCGCCAGCGCGAATCCGCTGTCCTTCAGCTCCAGGATGAACGGCGTATAGGTCGCGGCGATCAGCAGGTAGATCGCCGAATGGTCGAACCGCCGCAGCAGCCATTTGACCGGCGAGACCGGCCAGAGATTATAGGTCGCCGACAGCACCAGCATCGAGAGCAGGCCGGCGACGTAGATCGAAACGCCGACGATATCGGTCGTGTCGGCATAGACCGCCGCAAGCACCACGAGGACGGTGGCGGCGATGATCCCGGACAGCACACCAATCGCGTGGATGATGCCGTCGGCGATCAGCTCGGCGCGGTCGTAGTTCCAGCCGATCGCATCCGCGGCGGCGTGGACGGAGCTGGATGCGAACTCTTTCAGGTGGAAGACGGTCATGACAATCCGCAAGTTGAGGCAATGTCCTGTTGTATGGGTGCTTCGGGATCGGCGCGTCGTTCAAACGGCTGATTTCCCGGCAAAGACGGTGGAAGTATGGAGCTTGATTTTCCCAAGGCAATTGCCACTTTTGTGAACGGTCACACAGTCCGCCCGCCCCAGGTCCATTAACGTTCATATGGCATTCAGTTTCCAGGACATGGTCGAAGAAGCGCGGCTGTCCGCGCAGGCGCTGATCGACTATGGCGAGCACTTCTTCAATCCGACGGTGCGGTTAGGCGTTACCGGCCTGTCGCGGGCCGGCAAGACCGTGTTCATCACCGCGCTGATCCACGGCCTGACCCGCGGCGGCCGGTTTCCGGTGTTCGACGCCTATGCCTCGGGCCGGATCGCGCGGGCGCATCTGGCACCGCAGCCCGACGACGCCGTGCCGCGGTTCGCCTATGAGAGCCATCTGCGCGCGCTGGTCGAGGAGCGGCATTGGCCGAGCTCGACCGTCGACATCAGCGAGCTCAGGCTCGTCATCGACTATCAGCGGCCGAACGGCGCCGACCGCACGCTGACGCTCGACATCGTCGACTATCCCGGCGAGTGGCTGCTCGACCTGCCGCTGCTTCAGAAGAGTTTCGAGCAATGGTCGGCGGAGAGTCTGGCCTTGTCGCGCGAGGCGCCACGAGCGCATCTCGCGAGCGAATGGCACGCGCATCTGGCAACGCTCGAGCCCGAGGCACGCCAGGACGAGCAAGCAACGCTCACCGCGGCAAAGCTCTTCACCGACTATTTGCGCGCCTGCCGCGACGAGCGCTTCGCGATGAGCCTGTTGCCGCCCGGCCGCTTCCTGATGCCCGGCAATCTCGCAGGCTCGCCGGCGCTGACCTTCGCGCCGCTCGACGTGCCCGTTGGCGGGCAGGCACCGGAGGGATCGCTGTGGGCGATGATGGTGCGCCGCTTCGAGGCCTACAAGGACGTCGTGGTGCGGCCGTTCTTCAGGGATCATTTCGCCCGGCTCGATCGCCAGATCGTGCTGGCCGACGCGCTGTCCGCGTTCAACTCCGGCCCCGAGGCGCTGCACGATCTCGAAGCAGCACTGGCCGGCATTCTCGATTGCTTCAACATCGGCCGCAGCACGATCCTCTCCAGCCTGTTTCGCCCGCGCATCGACCGCATCCTGTTCGCGGCGACCAAGGCCGACCATCTGCATCATTCCAGCCACGACCGGCTCGAAGCGGTGCTGCGCCGCGCGGTCTCGGGCGCCGTTGCGCGCGCGGAAAACACCGGCGCTTTGATCGACGTGGTGGCGCTCGCTGCGGTGCGCGCCACGCGAGAAGCTCAGGTCGCGCATGGCCGCGACAAATTGCCGTCGATCCTGGGAACACCGGCCGCGGGCGAGAGCGCCGGCGGCGAGTTCTTCGACGGCAACACGGAAGTGGCGACCTTTCCGGGCGATCTGCCGCTGGATCCCGAGCCGCTGTTCAACGGCAATGCCGCGTTCCGCGGCCTCTCGACGCTGGCCGCGGAGAAGAGCGATTTCCGCTTCCTGCGCTTCCGCCCGCCCAAGCTCGAGCGTGAGGGAACGAGCGAGCCGACGCTGCCTCACATCCGCCTCGACCGTGCCTTGCAGTTCCTGATCGGAGACAAGCTCGCATGAACGACCGATCGAAGCCACGGCGGCCGGCGACGTTCCGGCTCGACGATCCCGGCGTCGTCGTCACCGAAGCCGACGAGACGACGCGGCTCAGCCGCGCCACGATCCAGATCACGCCGGAGCCGGATCCGGCGATGCTGCCGGTGCCGATCGCGGCCGCGCTGCCGGCGCGGCGCGGTTTTCCCTGGGGCACGCTGTTCTGGTCCGGCCTCGGCGGATTGACCCTGCTCGGCACCGGGCTCGGCGTGGTCCATCTGATCGAGGACCTGTTCGCGCGCAGCGAGGCACTCGGCTATGTCGGCCTCGCTTTTGCCTTGGTCACCGCGCTGGCGCTGGCCGTCGTGATCGGACGCGAGGCGTTCGGCCTCGCGCGCCTTGCGACGATCGAGAAACTGCATGAGCGCGCGGCATCGGTGCTTGCCAGCGACGACCGCAAGGAAAGCCGCGTCATCGTACAGGATCTGCTCAAGATCGCACACCAGAACCCGCAGCTCGCGCGCGCCCGCGCGGCCTTGGAGAGCCACACCGGCGAGATCATCGACGGCGCCGACATGATCCGGCTCGCCGAGCGCGAGCTGATGTCGCCGCTGGATGCGGAGGCGCGGCGGCTGGTGTCGTCGGCGGCGCAAAAGGTTTCGATCGTGACCGCGGTGAGCCCACGTGCCGCGATCGACGTGCTGTTCGTGCTGGTCGCCGCACTGCGCCTGATCCGCCAGCTCGCCTTTCTCTATGGCGGCCGCCCCGGCGCGCTCGGCATGATCCGCCTGCTCCGCCACGTCATCGCCCATCTCGCCATCACCGGCGGCATGGCCGCGAGCGACAGCCTGGTGCAGCAGATGCTCGGCCACGGCATCGCGGCAAAGCTGTCGCAGCGGCTCGGCGAAGGCGTGCTGAACGGATTGCTGACGGCACGGCTGGGATTGGCGGCGATCGACGTCACAAGGCCGCTGCCGTTTGCGGCATTGCCGCCGCCCAAGCTGTCGGATCTCGCGACGGATCTGCTACGGAAGAAGGACGGGGAGGAGTAGCGGCTCTTTCTTACCCTCCCCTGGAGGGGGAGGGTCGGCTCGCAGCGCGCCAGCGATGCGAGACGGGGTGGGGTGACAGTCCCTCCCCATTGAACACTGCCCGCGTGGAGAGATCACCCCACCCCGCTCGCGCTGCGCGCGATCGACCCTCCCCCTCCAGGGGAGGGTAAGCAGTCCGCCAGCACTTTCCACTGGAACAGCGGCGAATCCTTCGGCGGCGACAGCTCAGGGGTCCAGCCGGTGAGCTTCTCGATCACATAGGTATCCGAGCGAATGCCGCGCCAGCTTCGTTCGACTTCGCCGAGCGGCTCGCGCTTCGCCGGGATGTTCTCCCACAGTGACGAGCGATCGTCCGGCTCGCGCCCGACATAGATACCGGCGTGGCCCCTGATCCGGTCCATGCCGGGATCGCGGAAATCCTGGAAGCGGCCGCGCTCGTTGATTTCGATGACGGGCACGCGGCCCCTGAACAGCCAGCGCATCATGGCGTAGGTGCGGTAGTCCGTGGTCGCGATCCAGGTCGCGCCTGTTTCGTCGAGCGCGGCCTGCGCGCGCGCGGCGACCTGCTCGTAGCCGGCCTCTGCGCCAATCGGATCGATCTTGCCGAGCAGATTCCAGGGCGCGGCGACGTAATAGAGGAACACGATCACGACGAAGGCGATGCCGGAGCCGACCGCTGTCCTCGCCCAGAACACCGACGAGCTCAGCATCCGTGCCGACCAATTCTCCTTCGCCATCGTCGCGAGGTTCACGGCCGCGGCGGCGAAGCCGACCGGCCACATGAACATCGGCCAGGTGTCGCCGACCCGAAGCGTGGTCGACTTCGCGAGGAAATACAGGAACGGCACCAGCACCGCGGTGGACAGCAGGATCGCCACCGGCTCGCGCATGCGAGCGCCGCGCCAGGCCGTCAGCACCAGTCCGGTCAGCACCACCGGCAACATGACGAAGCCGACCAGGCCGAACTGCAGGCCGATGAAGTCGCCGAGGGTGCGCAACGAGATGCCGTAATTGGCGGTGGCGCGCACGCCCTGAAAACGGAACGAGGCCCAATCGTGCTGCGCGTTCCAGATCAGCACCGGCGAGAACGCTGCGATTGCGACCAGCACCGCGAGATATGGATACGGGCTGCGCAGCCAGCGCCAGCGCCAATCCGGCACCAGCAGAAAGGCGGCAACCGCGGGTGCGAACATGATGGCGGTGAATTTCGACAGCATCGAAAGGCCGGCGAACAGCCCGGCCGCAAGCCACCAGCGTCCGTCGCCGCTCTGCGCCAGCCGCACCAGCGACCACATCATCGCCATTGCGAACGGGATCATGGCGACATCGGGCGCGACCTTGGCCATCAGCAGGCCGTAGTAGAGTGCAGCTTCCGGCATCAGCACGGCGAACACGACCGCGCGCACATCGTGGGTGAGACGGCGGACGATGTCGGCAAGCAGCAGTTGCGTCACCAGCATCGCGACGATGCCGCCGAAGCGGACCCCCAGCGTGGTGTCGCCGAAGATCGCGGTGCCGAACCGGATCAGCCAGGCGATACCAGGGGGATGATCGAGGAAGCCGAGCGCGACCTCTTTCGACCAGGTCCAGTAATAGGCCTCGTCGGTACGCAGCTCGATCGCGGACGCGTAGACGGTGCGCAGCAGCGTCATCGCGGCGATGACAAGCACGGCAACAAGGATGAGACGGCGTTCGGCGCCGTCTGGCTTCGTGGAGATGTCGGGAGCGATCGTCACGGCCGCGCTTTTCCCCAACTTGGGACGGGGAGTCAATGTGGGGAAAGCCCTCTCCAGGGGGCGTCCCGGACAGGCGAAGCGAAGACCCGGGACCCATAGCCACAGGGAGGATCCGTAGGGTGGGCAAAGCGACTTGTCCGCCATAGCGCGAAGAGCGACGGCGGAAGCGTGCCCACGCTGCGCGTGAACGGATAGATTCGGTGGCACGGCGCTTCGCGCCTTTGCCCACCCTACGGTATGGTAACCTTGTCAGACATGTGAACCTCAAACCTGTCCACGTCGGGAATTAAACGCTACGCTGGCTGTTCTCATTGGTGAACTGATACAAGCGAATCATGGCCAGCGCTCCTGCACCGATGTCCGAACTCGTCCGCGCGACCAGCGTGCGGCAGGTGCGGCTCGTCTGCGGCGTGATCCTGTTCTGTTATGTGATCAGCCATTTCCTCAACCACGCGCTCGGCAATATCTCGGTCGAGGCCATGGAGGCCGGGGTCTACTACCACACCTCGTTCTGGCAGTTCCTCCCCGTCGCGATCCTGTTCTACACCGCGGCTCTCACGCATATGGGGCTCGGGATCTACGCGCTGTATCAGCGCCGGCAGTTCCGCTGGCGGACGATCGAGCCGCTTCAGCTCGTGCTGGGCTTGAGCATCCCCGCACTGGTCATGGCGCACGTGGTCGGGGTCCGGCTCGGCTACACGCTGTACGATCACCAGAAGCTCTATCCGCAGGAGCTCTATCTGTTCTTCGTCGCAGCGCCCGGCCGGCTCTGGCAGATGACGATCCTGCTGCTCATTGCCTGGGTGCATGGCTGCATCGGGATTTATTTCTGGCTCCGCCTCAAGCCGTTCTTCACGCGCGCCGCCCCCTATCTGCTCGCCGCCGCCGTGCTGGTCCCGACATTGTCGCTGCTCGGCATCTACCAGGGCGGCCGCAGCGTCGCGATCGAGGCCGATGACGGGGAATGGCGCACGCATAATCTCACGCGCCGCCAGGTCGGCACGGTCGCGGAAGGCAACACGCTCGACCGCATCACCGGCGCCTTCACCATCACCTATTTCGGGCTACTCGGCCTCGCGCTGGCCGCACGCGGCGTGAGGGCCTGGCGCGAGCGGCGCGGCGGCATGATCGCGCTGTCCTACGGCAACGGCAAGACGGTGCGGGTCCCCAAGGGCCTCTCCGTGCTGGAAGCGAGCCTGCGCCACAATGTACCGCATGCCAGCGTCTGCGGTGGCCGCGCCCGCTGCTCGACCTGCCGCATCCGCATCATCGGCGACCATGACGCCCTGCCCACACCGTCGCAGCGCGAAGCCTTCGTGCTCACCCGTGTCGGCACCAACGACCCCTCGATCAGGCTGGCCTGCCAGCTGCGGCCGATGTCCGATCTCTCCTTCTTCCAGCTCTTCACGCCTCACACGCATTCGACGGACGGGCAGGCCTCGACACCGGCCAGAATCGGCCAGGAGCGCTATCTCGTCAGCCTGTTCGTGGACATGCGCGGCTCGACCCAGCTCGCCGAGAAACGGCTTCCGTTCGACACCGTCTTCATCGTCAACCGCTTCCTCGGCGCGGTCTCGCAGGCCGTGATCGAGAATGGCGGCCAGCCGAACCAGTTCGTCGGCGACGGCATGCTGGCGCTGTTCGGGCTCACGGCCGATCCGCAAACCGCCTGCCGGCAGGCGCTGAAGGCGGCCAGCGGCATCGCCACCCATATCGACGAACTGAACCAGCTTTTGAGCCACGATCTGCGCCAGCCGATCCGCTTCGGCATCGGCATTCACGGCGGCGAGGTCATCATCGGCGACATCGGCTATCGCGATCACATCGTCTTCACGGCATTGGGCGATGCCGTCAACGTCGCCGCCCGCCTCCAGGACATGACCAAGACGCTGGCCTGCGAGGCGATCGTCTCGGACGAAATCCGAGGCACCGCGGGCCTCGCCGACGATACGCTGCCGCAACAGGAGGTCGCGATCCGCGGCCGCGACGAGCCGATGGCGGTGCGCGTGGTAGCGAATGCGCGGGAACTGGCCGCGCTGGTCGACCGAAGCGAGCGCGTCGCGGCATAAGTCATAGCGACGAAGGCGGTGCGCTCCCTCTCCCGCTTGCGGGAGAGGGCTGGGGAGAGGGTCTCTCCACAAAGGGACAATCCCCTAGAGGAGAAAACCCTCACCCGGCACTTCGTGCCGACCTCTCCCGCAAGCGGGAGAGGTGCACCGCCCGCGCGGCTACGGTCCGACTCCATTGCATGACAACCGCAACACCGGCCTGCTGCAACGCAGCGGCATGGGCCTGCTGCGAAAGCACGAATTGACTTCATCTCATTCGTTGCGACAGATGAGCGCAGGATCGCGGTGATGACCGCTGGTCCGACGAAAAGCTCCCGGGAGGAGACCAGAATGTTCGATCGACGCGACCTGCTCAAAGGAGCGGGCTTCACCGCACTCGCGGCCACCCTGAATTCCAGCAAGGCGCTGGCACTCGACACCGTCACGCTGCCCTTTGCCAACGGCGAGCGGCCGCTGGTGAAATATCCGCAGAAGCGGCCGATGATCGGGCTGACCAGCCGGCCGCCGCAGCTCGAGACCCCGTTCGCGATCTTCAATGACGGCCCGATCACGCCGAACAATGCGTTCTTCGTGCGCTATCACCTCTCCGACCTCCCCTACAATCTCGACCCCGACAAGTTCACGCTCGAGGTCAAGGGCAAGGTCGACAAGCCGCTCAAGCTGTCGCTGAAGGACATCAGGAAGATGAAGGCGACGGAGTTCGTCGCCGTCAACCAGTGCTCCGGCAACAGCCGTGGCTTCTTCGAGCCGCGCGTCGCCGGCGGCCAGCTCGCCAACGGCGCGATGGGCTGCGCGCGCTGGCGGGGCGTGCCGCTAAAGGCCGTGCTGGACATGGCCGGCGTGCAGGCCGGCGCCAAACAGGTCACCTTTGGCGGCATGGACGGGCCGGTCAGCGACAAGACGCCTGACTTCGTCAAGGCGCTCGATCTCGATCACGCCAGTGACGGCGAGGTCATGCTGGCCTATGGCATGAACGGCGAGGATTTGCCGTTCCTCAACGGCTTTCCGCTGCGCCTCATCGTGCCCGGCTATTACGGCACCTACTGGGTCAAGCACCTCAACGAGATCACCGTCGTCGACAATGTCTATGACGGCTTCTGGATGAAGTCGGCCTATCGCATTCCGGATACCCCGAACAACGCCATCGAGCCCGGCACCACGCCGAAGGCGACGATCCCGATCAACCGCTTCACGATCCGCTCCTTCATCACCAGCGTGCCTGATGGTGCCAAGCTGAAGGCCGGCCGCACCACCCTGCGCGGCATCGCCTTCGACGGCGGCAAGGGCATCAAGCAGGTCGAAATCTCCACTGACGGCGGCAAGACCTGGACCAGCGCCAAGCTCGGCAAGGATCTCGGCAAATACGCGTTCCGCGAATGGATGCTGCCGGTGAAGCTTGCGGCAGGCAATGTTGAGCTCAAGGTGCGCGCCGCCGGCAATGGCGGCGAGACACAACCGGACACACCGCGCTGGAATCCGGCGGGTTATCTACGCAACGTCGTCGAAACCGTCCGCGTGACCGTGGCCTGAGGGAGAATGATCATGCAGCGCACCGTTCTCCTCGCCATCACGCTCGCCACCGGCTTGACGGCCGCGACCGCGGCGCCCGTCAATTACAAGCTTCCGGACGAGGTCGCCGCCTTCAAGGCCGGGCCCAATCTCGAAGTCGTCCAAGGCAATTGCAGCGCCTGCCACTCGGCCGACTACATCAAGACGCAGCCGCCGATGAAGGACAAGAAAGGCTTCTGGCAGGCGGAGGTGACCAAGATGATCAAGGTCTATGGCGCACCGATCGACGATGCCGACGTCGGCAAGATCGTCGAGTATTTGGCCGCGACGTATTGACTGACGGCGCGCAGCACGCCGGCCAGTTGACCGCGAAACGGGCAAAACCGGTAAAAGCGCCGCGAAGTTGAGCGGAATTCGGCGAAAGGCGGATGTGGTTTGAGCTACCAAGCCAGCCACATTCCGCGTATCCTGTTAGGACCGAACCGGCCGGTTGGCGGGGATTGGCGGTTCGAGATCTCGGAGGAAGACCCGCGGAGAAGTCGTGATGGCTAAAGGTACGGTCAAGTGGTTCAACCCGACGAAGGGTTATGGATTTATCCAGCCTGCGTCGGGCGGCAAGGATGTGTTCGTGCATATCTCGGCAGTGCAGAAGGCCGGTCTGTCGTCCCTGAACGAAGGACAGACGGTGGAATACGAAGAGATCGCAAACCGGGGCAAGACTTCCGCAGAGAACCTCAAAGTATAAGCCCGCCAGCTTTTGCTGCCTCCCGGATCGATCCGGGAGCCGGGCCAAGAAAATTTCAGAAGACGGCCAGTGCATTCGACGACAGGCGTTGCGACTGCACACGGAGAGCTATTTCCCGCGAGGACCGCGCGTTCAACGCCTCAGCAATGACAATCGCGACGGCACTTCGTCAGCCCACCGGTAACGGTGCGTCGCGCTTGATCTCCTCCATCACCGCATAGGTCCGCGTCTCGCGCACACCCGGCATCGACAGCAGGGTCTCGCCGAGAAAGCGTCGATACGCCGCCATGTCGGCAAGCCGCGCCTTCACAAGATAGTCGAAGCCGCCGGCAACCATGTGACACTCCAGAACTTCCGGTGCGAGTTTCACCGCACGCGCAAACCGCTCGAAATTGTCCGGCGTGGTCTTGTCGAGCAGCACCTCGACGAACACGAGGAGGCCGAGACCAAGCCGGTGCGGGTTGAGCCGCGCGCCATAGCCTTCGACAAAGCCCTCGCGCTGCAAGCGCTTCAGCCGCTCGCCTATGGATGTCGGCGACAAGCCGATGCGTTCGGCGAGCTCGACATTGGCGATGCGCCCGTCTTCCTGCAAAATCGAGAGAATTCTGCGGTCGATTCGATCCAGATCCATATCTTGTAAGGTTATCTAGCCTCTGATCCTCATTTCCTAAGGCAAATCGACAAAATTGTCTATCGAACCACGGTCACAGGGGCCTTATCCTGAATCGAGCCACAGGACACGCCATGCCGGACATCCCGCCGCCCTTCACCGCCCCCTACGCGCCCGATGATGCCGAGATCGCCGCGCGCCTGCTGCCGGCGTCGCATCTCAGCCCGCCACAGGAGGCCCGGATCGACCGGACCGCGACGCGGCTGATCGAGGCGATCCGCAAGCGCGACGACCGGCTGGGTGGCGTCGAGGACATGCTGCGGGAGTTCGCGCTCTCGACCAAGGAAGGGCTCGCGCTGATGGTGCTGGCGGAAGCGCTGCTGCGCGTGCCCGACGCGCGCACCGCCGACCAGTTCATCGAGGACAAGCTCGGTGAGGGCGACTTCATCCACCACGAGACCAAATCCACGGCCTTCCTGGTCAACGCCTCGGCCTGGGCGCTCGGCCTGTCGGCGCGGGTGATCCAGCCCGGCGAGACGCCGGGCGGCACGATCGGCCGACTGGTGAAGCGGCTCGGCGCACCGGCCGTGCGCACCGCCACGCGCCAGGCGATGCGGCTGATGGGCAATCATTTCGTGCTGGGCGAGACCATCGAGCAGGCGCTGGAGCGGGGCAAGCCGCGCTCCGGCGAAAGGCCGCGCTATTCCTTCGACATGCTCGGCGAAGGCGCGCGCACGGCCGCGGACGCCAGGCGCTATTTCGACGCTTATGCCAGCGCGATCGAGACCATCGGCAAGGCTGCGGGAAGCAATCCCCTGCCCGACCGGCCCGGCATTTCCGTAAAACTCTCGGCATTGCATCCGCGCTTCGAGGCGATCAGCCGCGAGCGCGTGATGGCCGAGCTGGTGCCGCTGCTGCTGGACCTCGCGCAGCGTGCCAAGGCCCATGACCTGAACTTCACCGTCGATGCCGAGGAAGCCGACCGGCTGGAGCTGTCGCTCGATGTGATCGCGGCGACGCTCGCCGATGCCTCGCTGAGAGGTTGGGACGGCTTTGGCCTCGCGATCCAGGCCTATCAGAAGCGCGCCAGTGCGGTGATCGACCATGTCGATGCGCTCGCGCGCGCGCATGACCGCAAGCTGATGGTGCGGCTGGTCAAGGGCGCCTATTGGGACACCGAGATCAAGCGCGCGCAGGAACGCGGGCTCGACGGCTATCCCGTCTTCACGCGCAAGGCGATGACGGATCTGAACTACGTCGCCTGCGCGACGAAGCTGCTGGCCCTGCGGCCGCACATCTTCCCGCAATTCGCCACGCACAACGCGCTGACGGTCGCGACCGTGCTGGAGCTCGCAGCAGACGGTGGCGGCTTCGAATTCCAGCGCCTGCACGGCATGGGCGAAGCGCTGTACGAGCAATTGGCAGGAGATCGCCCCGAGATCGCCACCCGCACCTATGCGCCGGTCGGCAGCCACCGCGATCTGCTCGCCTATCTGGTGCGGCGGCTGCTGGAGAACGGCGCCAATTCCTCCTTCGTGGCGCAGGCCGCCGATGATCGCGTGCCTGTCGCGGCGCTGCTGCAGCGCCCGGCGGACGCCATCGTCCGGCCGGAAGCGGCGGCCCATTCCAAAATTCCCCTGCCGGGCGATCTCTACGCGCCGGAGCGGCGCAATTCGCGCGGCGTCGAATTCGGCGCGCGCCTCGGGCTCGACCGGCTGCTGACCGACGTCAAGGCCGAGACCGCCGGGCTCGGGCCGATCGCGGATGCCACGGCGGAGCAGGCCAATGCGGCAGTGACTGCCGCGCGTGCCGGCTTTGCGAGCTGGAGCCGGACACCGGCGACCACGCGTGCGGCAGCGCTGGAGCAGGCCGCGCATCTCCTGGAAAGCCGCGGCGCCCGCTTCATCGCACTGTTACAGGCCGAAGGCGGCAAGACGCTCGACGACGCGCTGTCGGAGCTGCGCGAAGCCGTCGATTTCTGCCGCTATTATGCCGCGCAAGGCCGCAAGCTGTTCGGCGTTGATGCGGCGATGCCGGGCCCGACCGGCGAGAGCAATACGCTCGCCATGCGCGGCCGCGGCGTCTTCGTCGCGATCTCGCCGTGGAATTTTCCGCTGGCGATCTTCCTCGGCCAGGTCACCGCAGCCCTGATGGCCGGCAACAGCGTGGTGGCCAAGCCTGCCGAACAGACGCCGCGCATCGCGCGCGAGGCCGTCGCCCTGCTGCACGAGGCCGGCATCCCGAAAGATGCGTTGCATCTCGTTGCCGGCGACGGCCGCATCGGTGCCGCCCTGACCGCGCATGCCGATATCGCCGGCGTCGTCTTCACCGGCTCGACCGAGGTCGCCCGCAGCATCAACCGCACGCTCGCCGCCAAGGACGGCCCGATCGTGCCGCTGATCGCGGAGACCGGCGGCATCAATGCGATGATCGCCGACGCCACCGCGCTGCCCGAGCAGGTCGCCGACGATGTCGTGACCTCGGCGTTCCGCTCCGCCGGCCAGCGCTGCTCGGCGCTGCGACTCCTGTTCGTGCAGGAGGACGTCGCCGACCGCATGATCGAGATGATCGCGGGCGCGGCGCGCGAGCTCAGGATCGGCGATCCCTGCGACGTCGCAACCCATGTCGGCCCGGTGATCGACATGGAGGCCAAGCAGCGGCTGGAGGCGCATATCGCGCGGATGACGCGCGAGGCGCGACTGCACTTTGCAGGCCACGCGCCGCAAGGCTGCTTTGTCGCGCCGCACATCTTCGAGCTCAAAGACGCCGGCCAGCTCACCGAGGAGGTATTCGGCCCGATCCTTCACGTCGTGCGCTACCGCGCCGAAAGTCTCGAACGCGTACTTGCGACGATCGAGCGCACCGGTTACGGCCTCACGCTCGGCATCCATTCCCGCATCGACGACACCATCGAGGCCATCATCGACCGCCTCCAGATCGGCAACATCTATGTCAACCGCAACATGATCGGGGCCGTGGTCGGCGTGCAGCCCTTCGGCGGCAACGGCCTCTCGGGAACCGGCCCCAAGGCCGGCGGCCCGCACTACCTCGCCCGCTTCGCGACCGAGCAGACCGTGACGATCAACACGGCCGCAGCCGGCGGCAACGCGGCGTTGCTTGCGGGGGAGGAGTGAGGCCCTGCGCCAGGCGCCGTTGCATCCCTGCAAAACATCGGTCTAATGCTCCCAACACCGGCCCGCGCCAATTCCAGCGCGCGGGAAACGACCGAAGCTAAGGGAGCGACGCCGCGATGGAAAAAGGCATCTTTTCAGGCCTGAAGGTTTTGGACTGCGCGAGCTTCATCGCTGCGCCCGCGGCGGCGACCGTGTTGTCGGATTTCGGCGCTGACGTCATCAAGATCGAGCCGCCCGGCGCCGGCGACCCCTATCGCAACCTGCCGAACCTGCCGGGCTATCCCACCGGCGAGCATAATTTTGCCTGGCTGCTGGAAGCGCGCAACAAGAAGAGCATCGCGCTCGACCTTGCCAAGCCGGAGGCGCAGGCCGTGCTTTACAAGCTGGTCGCGGAGGCCGACGTCTTCATCACCAACATGCCGCCGCCGGTGCGCGCCAAGCTCGGCATCACCCATGATCATCTCGCCCATCTCAACGACCGGCTGATCTACGCCTCCTTCACCGGCTATGGCGAGAAGGGCGAGGAGGCCAACAAGCCCGGCTTCGACAGCAACGCCTATTGGGCGCGCTCGGGCCTGATGGACCTGGTCCGCGCCGACACCGACACCACCCCGGCCCGCTCGGTCGCGGGCATGGGCGACCATCCCTGCGCCATGGCGTTCTACGGCGCCATCGTCACGGCGCTGTATCAGCGCGAGAAGACCGGCAAGGGCTCGCACGTCGCCTCCAATCTGATGGCGAACGGCGTCTGGGCCGCGAGCGTGCTGGCGCAGGCAAAGCTCTGCGGCGCCAAGTTCGGCGAGCGGCGTCCGCGCGAACGCGCGCTGAACGCGGTCGCCAACCACTATCAGTGCAAGGACGGCCGCTGGCTGATCCTGTCGCTGCTCAGCGAGGAAAAGCAGTTTCCGGCGCTGGCGAAGTGCCTGGGACGCGAGGACCTCATCAGCGATCCGCGCTTCGCCACCAAGGCCGAGCGTCAAGCCCGTTCGGTCGAACTGGTCAAGATTTTTGACGAGACCTTCGCCACCAAGGATCTCGCCGAATGGCGCAAGATCCTCGACGGCAACGGGCTCGTGTTCGGCGTCGTCGCCATTCTGGACGAGATCCCTAACGACAAGCAGATGCTCGACAACGAGGTGCTGGTGCCGTTCGAGAACGACACCATGCTCACCATCTCCAGCCCGATCTGGATCGACGGCACCAAGAAGGTCCAGCCGCGCAAGCCGCCCGGCGTCGGCGAGCACAGCGATGAGATTTTGCGCGAGGCGGGATACGACGAGGCGACGATCAGGCAGCTGCGGTCGTCGGGGGCCGTGGGGTAAGGCGGCGCTGCTGCAGCCGTCGTTGCGAGCGCAGCGAAACAATCCAGAATGCCACCGCGGACGCATTGCTGGATTGCTTCGCTGCGCTCGCAATGACGATTCCGGACGATCTCACTATATTCACACCAACACCGCTCCTCGCGAGGTCCCATGCCGCACTACCGCCTGCACTACTTCCCCGAATCCGGCAACAGCTACAAGCTGGCGCTGATGCTGACGCTGTGCGGCGAGACGTTCGAGCCGGTGTGGACCGATTTCGGCGGCGGCGTCACGCGCACGGCGGAATGGCGCAAGGCCGTCAACGAGATGGGCGAGATTCCCGTCCTTGAAGTCGACGGCGTGAAGATGACGCAGACTGCGCCGCTGCTGTTGAAGCTTGCCGAGCAATATGGCCGTTTCGGCGCCGAGACGGAGGACGAGAAGTTCGAGCTGCTGCGCTGGCTGTTCTGGGACAACCACAAGCTCACCGGCTACATGGCGACCTATCGCTTCATGCGCGCCTTCACCGAAAAGAACGACCCGCAGGTGCTGAAGCATTTTCGCCGCCGGCTCGAGGACTTCCTCGGCATTCTTGACGGCCATCTCCAGCACAACGCCTTCGCGATCGGTGCGAGGCCGACGGTCGCCGACATCTCGATGATGGCCTATCTGCACTATCCCAGCGACGAGCACGGCTTTGATTTCGCCGCGAGCCATCCCGCCATCCACGCCTGGCTCGGCCGCATGGCCACGCTGCCCGGCTGGAAGCCGGCCTACGAGCTGCTGCCGGGCAAGCGGATGACGAATTACGCGACGTGACGATTCTCCCTCGCCCCGTGCGCGGGCGACGGGAAACTACCGCAGCCCCAGCCAGCCGAGCGTGAACAGGATCCCGCCGACGATGACGGCCACCGCAATCGCCCAGATGCTGACGCGGGCGCTGCCGGTGACCTGCTTGGCTTCCTCATTGCGCGCGATCTCGCGATTGCGCGCCTTGTTGGCGTTGCTGCTATCCGTCATGGGTCATCCAAATCGCTTGCAGATCGCTCGGTGGCCTAACGCGTCTTGATGAAGCACATGCCGATGTGGCGCGAGGCCGCGGCGGCCTGACAGGTCAAGCCTGTAGCACAGCTCCATGACGTAAAACTCTCATCTCGCGTTTCAGGTCCCGCGTCCTGCAGGGAACAATGCGCGCCCCAGCCGTCCTGATACTCGCTCCCGGCGAGCTCCCGGCTGCCGCGGGTCTGCGGCCGGCTGGCAAATCCGCGTGAGAAATCAGGGCGTTTGCCCGCGGCGAATGCGGTCAGGATGTCGCGGCGGCGGGGCTGGTCGCCGAAGAAATGCGGCGAGGCCGGCACGATGGTGGAATTCGACGGCTTGTCCGCCAGCCAATCGACGCCCGGAAAGTGAAAGCCGCCGATGCCGCGGGTCTGGTGGCAGCCCGAGCAGGTGACGTCGTTGAGACGGCGCTGGAAGCCCGCGACCGAGCGGATGTTCCGCAGTTCGCCGCGCGCGGCCGCCTGCTTCAACGCACCGACCACGTCGTTGTCGGTGAAGACCGGCTCGCCCTTGCCCTCCCATTCAGCCTGCATCATGCCGAATTCGGGCTGCAGCGCCGAAGCATCGAGGCCGGCCGGCGTCGGCACCACCGCACGTCTGGCCAGGAATTTCTCGGGGATCAGCACGGTGCCGCGATCGAACGCGCGAAGATGCTCGGGTGCGAGCAGCCAATCCTTGAAGTCGCGCCGCAGCGCGTCGTCCGCCATGATCCGGTCACGGTCGATCTGGTTCTCCAGCGTCGATTCTGCGAACGTCTTGGTGGCTGTGTCGTATTTGAACACCTTGAGCAGATAGTCGGAACGGAAATCATGCAGCGCCGACTTCGCCGCGACCGAGAGCTGGATGTTGGTCTCGATGCGATCGAGCATGGCGTCGTCTCGACTGCCGATCAGCCCCTGCCAGTTGCCGTTGTCGAGCCAGCGCCGCGCGACCTCGGCGCAACTGATCGGCTTGCCATTCGCGTCCATCTGGCGTGCATCGCGCGCCTTCATCACCAGATTGAGCGTCATCGGCAGCCGCGTCGCGGTTGTGCCGTCGAAACGCGCCAGCCGATAGATCAGCCGGATCTCGCCGCAGGACTCCTCCGACGCATAGGCGCGGTCCATGCGGTTGACGATGCCGGCGAGCACGAAGCGCGTGTCGCGCGATTTCAGATTGGCCCGGTCGAACAGCTGCACGTCAAAGCCTTCGCCGACGCCGACGCTCTCGCTCGGAAAGGCCGCCTTCTGCCCTGCGATGTAGCGGTCGAATTCCGCATCGATCGCCGGCGGAATATCCTTGAGCTGCGGCAGCGACGCGAACAGCCGGTCGGTCGTCAGCGGACCATCCGCCTTGCGCTCCGGCGCCAACAGGCGCGGGATGGCGAGCGCGTCGCCCTCGTCGAGCCTGCGCAAGAGATCGGGATCGATGATGGCGGTGCCGCGCGTCAGCGTCGCGGTCTCCGCGGCCGATAGCGCGGCGGTGCCGCCAAACAGGACGGCGGCGGCAAGGAGAATTCGCAACGCGCGGCTCATGCCTGAGGTAACACCGCGGCGGTCGGCCTATTCAAGCAAAAAGGCGCTTCACATGGTGGTGAAGCGCCTTTCGAAAATCGTATCTGGGCCGCTCAGCGCGAGACGATCAGCCCCTTGCTGGTGACGACAACCCAACGGCCGTCCTGCCGGCGGATCGCATCGACGCGGCCAACGCCGGGGATGGGATCGCCCGGATAGACCTCGTAGAGGCCGTCACGGCCTTCGATCAGTGCACCGCCATTGGCGGCGTTGCGCAGCCGCCAGCCGTCGACCGTCGGCATACGGCCGACCTCGGTCTTGGGCGCGGCCGGCACCGGAGGCGGTGCGGCGGCAGTCGCGACCTGGGCCGGTGCGATCGAGCCGGTGGTCTCCTTGGGCACCGCTGCAGCGGCCTGCGCGGGAGCGGCGGGCGGCGCGACGCGGAGCTTGTCGACGGTCTCCGACAGTTTTGCGATCTTCGCCATCGGCTCGGCCTGCGCCTTCTCGAGCTTGTCGAGACGGTCGTTGGCGCGATTGAACTGGGTGATACCGGTTTTCGAGCTGTGCTCGACATTGGCCTTGAGCGCGACGAGGTCGGCATCGATCCGGGCCACCGAAGCATCGAGCGCGCTGGTGTCGGCGACCTGCACCGGCGCCTTCGCGGGGGCGGCGAAGTGCATCATGCCGGCAGTTGCGAGCGCGCCGCTGATCGCGCCGACGCTCGCCGCGATCGCTACCACCGCGGCCATCGCCGACAGACGGCGCTTGCCGCCGGTCTCGCGCGCCTCTTCCGCTTTCACATGCGGGGCAAAATCCTCGCGGTCCCACGAGCCGTTCCGCGACCGCTCCGAAGGCGCCATGACGATGAGCTTGCCGGGCTTCGGCTCGGGCTTGGCCTCGGCTCTGGCTTCGAGCTTAGGCGCCTCAATCCGGGATGCTTCGATTTTTGGCGGCTCGATCTTGACCGGATCAGGTTTGGGCGGCGCCTCGTGGTCCGGCGCAATCGAGGGAGCCTCGATCCCGGCGCCCTCGATCGCCTGCGGCGCGGTCGCAGCAGCTTCGACGACGCCGGTGTCCTGGGCAGCCTGCTCGGGCATTGGTTCGCTCACGGCTCAAATACTCCAGTCTGGGTTGACCTTTTGGTAACTTTCATTGCTTGCGAAATCCTTACCTGCGGACCCGCTTACCGAAATTTTAGGAAGTCATCAGGGGCTGAATTGAGCCGGGAAGATGGAACCGGTGTGGCGGGCGTGAAACAATTTGTAACCGGCGCAAGATGAACGGCTGCGGAATATGCGCTAGGCAGCTATCTCGCTTCCGTCATCCTGAGGTGCGAGCGGAGCGAGCCTCGAAGGACGACGGCCCGGCTGTAGCTCGACCGTTCATGCTTCGAGGCTCTCCATGCGGCGCGCTGCGCCACATGGCTTGCACCTCAGGATGACGGAGAGAGAGTGGCAGCGTGCGCACGCGCGCAGCGCCTCACATCACACTCGTTCACATCACGACGGGCGCATCCGGCAACTCGTTACTCTGCAGGCCCTGCGGCGGAAAATGCCGCGCCAGCTCGCGCGACACCGCTGCGATGCCGTCGATCACGCCGCGCTCGAACTGGCCCGACCTGAATTCGGTCTCCATCGCGCGGCAGATGCTTTCCCATCCCTCGGCACCGACCTTGGCGTGGATGCCGCGGTCGGCGACGATCTCGACATCGCGGTCGGCGAGCAGGAGATAGATCAGGACGCCGTTGTTGTGCGCGGTGTCCCAGATGCGCAGATGCGAGAACACGTCGAGCGCACGCTCGCGGGCCGGCTGGTTGCGGAACAGCGGCGCGCCGTCGAGGGCGCCTTCGACCACGAAGCGGACCTGACCGGAATGGGTGGTCTCGCCCTGCTTGATGGCCTGCTCGATGCGCCCGAGCACGGCTGGCGGAAAGATCTGCTGTGCCCGCCAATGATGCTGCACGAGATGTCTGGCAATGCGTTTGATGCTCATGACCGCTACCAGCTCCCCGAGGCGCCGCCGCCGCCAAAACTGCCGCCGCCGCCGCTGAAGCTGCCGCTGTCACTGCTGCTCGACGATCCGCTGCTCCAGCCGCCCGACGACGAGCCGCTCGACCACGAGCCGCCGCGCGAGCGGCCGGTGCCGGGCGTGATCGCCGAAAATAGATCAGCGATAAATCCGATGATGAAGCCGAGACCACCCAGCGCGAGGGCAAGTCCGACAGACCCGAGAATGAACCAGCTCAGCGCCGCGATGATGCCGCCGGTCGCGATTGACCCGAGCAGCCGCCCGAGCGCGGCGCGGAAGGCGCCGCCGATGCCCACCGATACGAACAGCGTGACGATGAACAGCGGTGCAAGGTCATCGAGACTGCCGAAGTTCACGGTGGGCGAAGGAACCGGCAGGGGTTCGCCGTCGATCACCCGTATCATGCGCTCGACGCCGTCAGCGATACCGCCGGCGAAATCGCCGCTCCTGAATTTCGGCGTGATGATTTCGTCGATGATCCGCCGCGAGGTGACGTCGGTGAGCGCACCTTCGAGGCCGTAGCCGACCTCGATGCGCAGATGCCGGTCGTTCTTGGCGACGACGAGGATCGCGCCGTCGTCGATCTTCTTGCGGCCGATCTTCCAGGCCTCCGCGACCCGAATCGAGAATTGCTCGATCGTCTCCGGCTGCGTGGTCGGCACGATCAGGACGGCGATCTGGCTGCCCTTGCGCGTCTCGAAGTCACGCAGCTTCTGCGACAGCGAGGCGATGTCGCTGCTGGAGAGCGTGCCGGTCTGATCGACCACGCGGCCGGTGAGTTGGGGGATGGCGACGTCGGCGAAGGCGGGGAATGCGAGGGCGAGGACGAGTGCTGCAACGAAAACCACGCGCCACACATTCAGCGTCATCGCCCGGCTTGACCGGGCGATCCAGTATTCCAAAGACGCCAGCGAGATACGGAGAGGCCGCGGCGTACTGGATTCCCCGCCTTCGCGGGGAATGACAGCGGAGTGTGTGTTAGGCATCGGGACTGAACGCGCTTACTTCGCCGGCGCGGTGTTGAAATCCACCTTCGGCGCGGTCGAGATTTCCTTCTCGTTTGCGACCGAGAAGTTCGGCTTCTCCTTGTAGCCGAACACCATCGCGGTGAGGTTGCTCGGGAACGAGCGGATGGTGACGTTATAGTCCTGCACCGACTTGATGTAGCGGTTGCGCGCCACCGTGATCCGGTTCTCGGTGCCCTCCAGCTGCGACATCAAATCCTTGAACAGCGCATCCGACTTCAGCTGCGGGTAATTCTCTGTGACCACCAGCAGCCGCGACAGCGCGCTGGAGAGCTCGCCTTGGGCGGCCTGGAACTTCTGGAAGGCGGCGGGATCGTTCAGCACCTCCGGCGTCGCCTGGATGCTGCCGACCTTGGCGCGGGCATTGGTGACGCCGAGCAGCACGTCCTTCTCCTGCTGGGCAAAGCCCTTCACCGAGTTGACGAGGTTGGGCACGAGATCAGCGCGGCGCTGATACTGGTTCACGACCTCGGACCAATTGGCCTTGATCTGCTCGTCCTCGCTCTGGATCGCGTTGTAGCCGCAATTGGTGAGGCTCAGCGAGGCCAGCGCCGCCAGCACGGTCAGGATCTTGCGCATTAAATTTCTCCCGGTGGAATCTGGCGCAAACTACCAGATTGAGCGCGCGTGATGCCAGACATCTTGTGCCGGCGGCGCGAAAAGCAGCCGACTGACGCAAGCCTCTTGCCTATCCCTGGCCGACATAGTCAACTTGGCGGAACAATAAGATCAAACTGGAAACGCTGAGGGGGAAGCGCGATGACCTCGTTCGAAACCATCCTCGTGGAGAGGCCGGATCCGGCGGTCACCCGGATCGTGATGAACCGGCCGGAGGCGCGCAACGCGCAGAACCTGCAGATGACCTACGACCTCAACGCCGCCTTCGACGCGGCGGTGCAGGACGATGAGGTCAAGGTGATCATCCTCGCCGGCAACGGCCCGCACTTCTCGTCCGGCCACGATCTGCGGCCCGGCGGCAAAAATACCGCCGGGGTCGATTTTCCACCGATCGGGAATTGGGGCGGCTTTGCCGAACCCAATGCCCATGGCCGCTTCGCGCGCGAGCAGGAAATCTATCTCCAGATCACCCGGCGCTGGCGCAACCTGGCAAAGCCGACCATTGCCGAGGTCCACGGCAAGTGCATCGCCGGCGGACTGATGCTGGCCTGGGCCTGCGACCTCATCGTCGCCAGCGACGATGCGCAATTTTGCGATCCCGTCGTCACCATGGGCGTGTGCGGCGTCGAATGGTTCGTGCATCCCTGGGAGCTCGGCCCGCGCAAGGCCAAGGAATTCCTGTTCACCGCCGACAACTGGAGCGCCGAGGTGGCGCAGCAGCTGGGCATGGTCAACCAGGTCGTGCCGCGCGCGGAGCTGACGGCGAGCACGCTGGCGCTGGCGCGCAGGATCGCGGCAAAGCCGTCATTCGCGCTGAAGATGACCAAGGAAGCGGTGAACCGCTCGGTCGATGTGATGGGCCAGCCCGCCGCGATCGACCAGGCCTTTGCGCTGCATCAGCTCTGCCACGCGCACAATCTTCAGGAGTTCGGAATGATCGTCGATCCCTCCGGCCTGCATCCCTCGGTGCGCAAGCCGCCGGCGGCCGCGGAGTAGACGCAATGGATCTCAATCTCAGTGACGAGCAACGGCTGCTGCGCGAGAGCGCGGAGCGCTTCGTGGCCGGAAGCTACGACGCCGATCACCGTCGCAAGATGGCGAACGATCCGCTCGGCTTCAGCCCGGCGGTGTGGAAACAATTCGCCGAGCTCGGCTGGCTGGCGCTGCCGATTCCCGAGGAGTTCGACGGCCTCGGCGGCGGCGCGGTCGAGATCGGCATCCTGATGGAAGCGTTCGGCCGGGGGCTGGTGTCGGAGCCCTATGTCGCGACCGTGGTGCTGGGGGCCGCACTGATCGCCAGATGCGGCACCGATGAGCAGAAGCAGGCGAGCCTGCCGAAGATCGCCGATGGATCGTTGAAGCTCGCTTTTGCGCATTCGGAGCGCGCGGCAAGGTTCGATCTTGCCAAGGTCGCGACATCGGCGACCAGGACGGCGCAAGGCTGGCGCCTCGCCGGCAGCAAGATCGCGGTGCTCGATGGCCACGCCGCCGATGAGATCATCGTCTCCGCGCTCATGCACGACCATCACGGCCCTTCGGGACGGATCGGCCTGTTCGTGGTCCCGGCAACAGCGCCGGGGCTTGCGATTTCCGACTATCCGCGCCTCGGCGGCGGACGCGCCTGCAACCTCACACTGTCCGATCTGCATCTGCCGGAAGACGCCCTGCTCGGTGACGGCGGCGACGCGCTGCCGGCGATCGAATGGGCGGTCGATCGCGCCATGGCCGCGCTGGGTGCGGAGGCCGTCGGCATCATGCAGACGCTGCTGGACACCACGCTCGACTACACCAAGATCCGAAAACAGTTCGGCCGGCCGCTGTCGGCCAACCAGGTCATCCGCCACCGCCTCGCCGACATGGCGATGCAGGTCGACGAAGCGCGCTCGATGGCGTTGCGGGCGGCATTGAAGGTGGATGCTGCGCCGACCGAGCGGGCCCGGGCGGCGTCCGGCGCGAAAGCGAAGATTGGCAAATGCGCGCGCTTCGTCGGCGAGCAGTCGATCCAGCTTCACGGCGGCATGGGCGTCACCGAGGAGCTCGAGGTCGGTGCCTATTTCAAGCGGCTCGTCGCCTTCGACACACTGTTCGGCGGCAGCGCGCATCATTATGCCCGTCACGCCGAACTCGGCCGCAAGGCCTGACACCGGGAGAGCCTCATGGACCTCAGTTTCAATGCCGAAGAGCGCGCCTTCCAGGACGAGGTGCGCGGCTTCATCGCGAAAAATCTCACCGAGGAGATGAAGCGCGCGACCGCGCTGACGCCGTCGGTGTTCTCCGACCCTGATATCGGCATGGCCTGGCAGCGCGCGCTGCACGCCAATGGCTGGGGCGCTCCGGGGTGGCCGGTGGAGCATGGCGGGCCGGCCTGGACGCCGGCGCAGCGCTGGATTTTCGAGACGGAGTCCGCACGCGCCGGCGTGCCCAATGTCAACGTGATGGGCGTGAAGATGGTCGGGCCGGTCATCATCGGCTTCGGCAGTCCAGAGCAGAAGAACTTCTACCTGCCGCGGATTCTCTCCGGCGAGGACTATTGGTGCCAGGGCTATTCCGAGCCGGGCTCCGGCTCCGACCTCTCCTCGCTCAAGACCCGCGCGGTGCGGGACGGCGACGACTACGTCATCAACGGCACCAAGATCTGGACCACGCACGCCCACCACGCCAACCGCATGTTCGCGTTGGTGCGCACCAGCGACGGCGAGCGCCAGCAGGACGGCATCAGCTTCATCCTGATCGACATGACGACGCCGGGGATCACCACGCGCCCCATCCTCACCATCGGCGGTGATCACGAGGTCAACCAGGTGTTCTTCGACGACGTCCGCGTCCCCGTTGCCAACCGCGTCGGTGACGAAGGCAAGGGCTGGACCTACGGCAAATATCTGCTGGAGTTCGAGCGCGGTTCGGGCATCGCCTCAGCCAAGCTGCGCGAGGGCTTGAAGGCGATCGCGGATCTCGCTGAATCGGATCTGACCGGCCGCGCCATCGACAGCCCCGATATCGCCTCTCGCATCTCCGAAGTCGAGGTCGACATCGACGCACTGGAGATGACCGAGCTGCGGGTGCTCTCGGCGCTGCAGACCGGACAGAATCCCGGCGCGGTGTCCTCGATCCTGAAGCTGCGCAACAGCGAAATCCGCCAGGCCGTGACGAAGCTCGGCGTCGACGTGATCGGCCACGACGCCCTCGCGGTCGAGCCGATGCGCCCGCTCTACCAGCTCAATCATGAGCCGGCGACGCCTGAGGAGATGCTGACCACGGTGCCGGAATATCTCAACGGCCGGGCGTATACGATCTTCGGCGGCACGTCGGAGATCCAGCGCGATATTATCGCGAAGATGATGCTGGGGATTTAGCTCTCTCCTCCGTCATTGCGAGGAGCCTTTGCGACGAAGCAATCCAGACCTCTTCTGCGGAGAGATTCTGGATTGCTTCGCTGCGCTCGCAATGACGAGACGCGGTCGAAAGCGTCAGCTCGCCTTCGCGTCCCTGATCGCCTGCCAGATCTTCTGCGGCGTCAAGGGCGTGTTGAGCTGGGTGATGCCGAGCTCGGCGAGCGCGTCCATGACGCCGTTGGCGACGCAAGGCGGGCCGCCGATCGCGCCGGATTCGCCGCAGCCTTTTGCGCCGAGCGGATTGGTGCGGCAGGGCGCGGAATCATCCAGCGTCACCACGATCGGCGGGACGTCGTCGGCGCGCGGGATGCAGTAGTCCTGGTAGCTCGCGGTGAGGAGCTGGCCGTCGGCATCATACGAGACGCCCTCATACAGTGCCTGGCCGATGCCTTGCGCGACGCCGCCATGGATCTGGCCGGTGACCAGCATCGGGTTCACGGCGACACCGACGTCGTCGACCGTGGTGTAACGCACCACCCTGGAGACGCCGGTCTCCGGGTCGATCTCGACCTCGCAGATATGCGTGCCGTTCGGCCAGCTCGGACCGTCGACCTCGCCCTCGGAATCGACGCTCAGCTTGGCGCCGCCTTCCTTCTCGGCGAGATCGAACAGGCTGATGCGGCGGTCGGTGCCGACCACGGTGAGCATGCCGCCCTGATATTCGATGTCCTCGATCGAGGTCTCCAACGCGTTCGCCGCCTTCTCGCGCGCCTTCTGGATCAGATCGTTGGAGGAGACCGCAACTGCCGTGCCGCCGACGAACAGCGAGCGCGAGCCGACGCTGCCAAAGCCCTGCGCAAGATCGGTGTCGCCCTGGACCACGTCGATCTTGTCCATGGCGATGCCGAGCGTGTCGGAGATCATCTGGGTGTAGGTGGTCTGCAGCCCCTGCCCCATCGCCATGGTGCCGGAATGCAGCACGACGCGCCCCTGCGAGGTCGCATGCAGGCTGACCTTCTCGGTGTGGGCGCGGCCGCCGGTCCATTCGATGTAGGAGGTGAGACCGCGGCCGTAAAGCAGGCCCTTCTTCTTCGCCGCCTTCTTGCGCGCGGCAAAGCCGTCCCAGTCGGCGAGCTTCACGGCGCGGTCGAGCATGTGTGCGAAGGCGCCGGAATCGTAGACCTGCCCGGCCGCGTTGGTGTAGGGCAGCTGCGCCGGCTTGATGTAGTTCGCCTTGCGGATGGCGCGCGGATCCATTCCGATCTTTCGGGCCGCGGCGTCGAACAGACGCTCGACGATGAAAACCGCCTCGGGGCGACCGGCGCCGCGATAGGCGCCCACAGGCGCCGTGTGGGTCATCACCGACTTCACCTCGAAATGCACCAGCGGCAAATCGTAGACGCCGGTCTGCACGAACGGCCCGAGCACGAGCGGAATGATGTTCGCGGCACCCGAGGAATAGGCGCCGGTGCAGCCGATCGACTTGACGCGATAGGCCAGCACCTTGCCTTTCTCATCCAGCGCGAAGGAGGCGGTCGAGGTCAGATCGCGGCCATGGGTGCCGCCGACGAACTCGTCGGTGCGGTCGCCGCGCCAGCGGATCTTCTTGTTCAGCTTGGTCGCGGCGTATGCGACGATGCCGTCCTCGGGATAGAGATTGGTCTTCTGGCCGAAGCCGCCGCCGATGTCGCCGACCAGCACGCGGACGCTGTCCTTGGGACGCTTGAGCACGGCCTCCGCCAGCACGTCGCGGGTCGAGGCCGGCGTCTGCGATTGCACGTGCAGCAGCAGGCGGCCGGTCTTCTTGTCGATCTCGGCTATGGTCGAGCGCGGCTCCATCGCGGACGGCACGAGGCGCTGGCTGACGAGATCGAGTTCGACCGTGTGCGCGGCTTTGGCAAAAGCCTCGTCCACCTTGGCGGCATCGCCGTAGGACATCGCGCCGACGATGTTGTCGGGCGCCTCCGGCCACACCACGGGCGCGCCCGGCTTGACGGCCTCGACCGGGTCGACCACCGCCGGTTGCACGTCGTACTCGACCGCGATCGCCTCGGCCGCGCTCTGCGCCTCAGCGCGCGAGGCCGCCACCACCGCGGCCACGGCTTCGCCGGCGTAGCGCACGATTTCATGGGCGAGCAGCCGGCGCGGCGGCACCGTCATCGGCTTGCCGTCGGGGCGCTTGAAGATGCTCAAGGTCGGAATGGTGCCGACATCGTCCTTGACGAGGTCAGCACCGGTGTAGATCGCGGCGACGCCCGGCATCGATGCCGCGGCGCCGGTGTCGATCGAGACGATCCTGGCGTGGGCATGCGGCGAGCGCAGCACGTGCAACCACAAGGCACCGTCTTCCGGCTTGTCGTCGATGAACTGCCCCTTCCCGGTCAGCAGCCGCTGGTCTTCCAAACGCCTGACGGGCTGGCCCGCTCCGAAACGCAAATTGCCGGGAAGAATGTTCATTCCGTGGGATCCTCGAAGTCTCTTGAAATGCGGCAGCCTTTTAGCGGATCGAGGCATGCGAGGCCAGCCGCGGTTTTGGGCGGGATATCCGCGATTTCGTCATGCCCGGGCTTGTCCCGGGCATCCACGTTCTTCTCGTGTGGAGGCGCGTGGAAGGCCGGGTCAAGCCCGGCCATGACGCGACGGAGGGTATGGCTACGCCAGCTCCCTGAGCGCCGCCTCCACGATCTTGCGCGCGTCGTCCGTCAGCGGGGCCTGCGGCGGCACGGGATCGCCGACGTCGTAGCCCTGGATCGCGAGGCCGGCCTTGATGCAGGCGGCGAGGTTGAAGCGGGCGAAGGCCTCGTTGATGCGCCACAGCTTGCGCTGCAGCGTCATCGCCTCGTCCCAGCGGCCGGCCTTGCAGAGGTCGTAGAGCGCGACGCTCTGGCGCGGGATGATGCAGGCCGGGCCTGCCATCCAGCCGAGCCCGCCGATCAGCATCACCGCGGCCGGGATATGAGCGGAAGCCGAGAACACCCGCAAGGAGTCCCCGCAGCGGTTCATGATCGAGAGCAGCCGGCCGGTGTTGGTCGAGGCGTCCTTGATGTAGCCGATGCGCGGATGCTCGGCGAGCCGCGCGATGACGTCGAGGGTAAGGTCGGAGCGCTGGAATTGCGGGTTGGTATAGATGACGACGGGAATGTCGACGGCATCCGCGATGGCGCGGAAATAGGATTCGATCTGGGCGTCGGTGAGCGGGAAATACGCCTCCAGGATCGCCAGGATGCCGTTGGCACCACACGTCTGGTACGCCCTCGCCTGCGCCACCGCATCCGCCGTGGAGGTCGAGGCGATGCCCGCGATCACGGGCACGCGGCCCTTTGCGGCCTCGATCGTGGTCCGCACGACCGCTGTCCGTTGGGCGGCATTGAGATAGGCGAACTCGCCGGTCGAGCCGAGCGGCGTCAGCCCGTGCACGCCGGCGCCGATCAGATCGTCGCAAAGCCTTGCGAGCACGTTGGTGCGCACCGTGCCGTCGGCATCGACGGGCGACACCAGGTAGGGAAACACACCGTGAAATTCGGCCATGTCGGAGTCCAATGAGGAAGGCCGGCAGCACACCGGCAAGCCGGCGTCGCCCACCCGGCATTGCTGCTAACACGCGACAAAATTGCCAGCAAGCGCGCGCATTGACCACTTCTTAAGGACGTTGCGCGCCGGCCATCCGTGTCGCGCCCCTCTCCTACCCCATGTTAGGGAGTGACGGCGATGGTGCCGGCATGCCTCTCACAATGCTGTCCAGGTATTTGCATCCCGATCCGCGCATCCGGCGCGAGCTCGTCGATCTCCTGTACACGTCGCTGCCGCAGGTGTCCGCCATCGGCGTCACCTCGGTGACGGGTGCCGTAGCGCTCGCGATCATGAGCGGCGATATCGGCTATGCCGTGATCTCGGTCTTCATCTTCATCACGGCCGCAGCCCGCATCTTTTCCCTGTTCCGCTACCGTTCGCGCGCGGCGCAATTCTCCGATGCCGACGTGATCCGCTGGGAACGGATCTACGGGGCCGGCGCATCCGCGTTCGGCCTCGCGCTCGGCATGCTCTCCTATCGCGCGCTCGAGATCGACGACGACCCCGGCGCCTGGATCGCGTTCGGGCTCTCGATGTCGTTCTGCGTCGGCATGGTTTCGCGCGCGGCGATCCGTCCGTGGATCATCCTCACCACGGCCGCCGTGCTGTTGACGCCGACCATCGTCGGCGGCCTACTGCGGCCGGAATTCGCCTACAAGATCGGCGCGATCATGCTGGTGTTCTTCTGGCTGACCTTGCGCGAGGCTTCCGGGCATCTCAGCGCCGCCTTCGTGGAGCGCCTCGAAGCCAAGCACCGCCTGGCGCGGCAGGCCACCCACGACTTCCTCACGGGACTGCCGAACCGCGCCGCGTTCTTCCAGGCGCTGGCCGAGACGAAGGACGACTTCGCCATCGTCGCCATCGATCTCGACGGCTTCAAGCCGGTCAACGACCGTCACGGCCATCAAGCCGGTGACGACCTGCTGCGTCAGGTCGCGGAGCGGCTGTCGCTCTGCGTCGGCAGCAACGGCATCGCCGCACGATTCGGCGGCGACGAGTTCCTGATGCTCAAGCCGGTTGCGGCAGGCGACGACGGCCGCGAGCAAGCACTCGCGCTGGCACGCCAGGCCATTGCCGATCTCTCGATGCCGTTCCTGCTGACGGACATTCCGGTCCGCATCGCGGCGAGCGCCGGCATTCTCGTCAGCACCGGCGCGGTGACCGCAGCCAGGGCCTCGCAGCTGCTGGAGCGGGTCGACCGCGCCCTCTATGTCGCCAAGCGCAATGGAGGCGGACGCTGGACCTGGTCGGACGAGAACGCCGTCCTCGAACGCGCTGCAGGCATCCGCTGAACTCCTCGCGGCCATGTGACGCAATTCTCGGATTGCTGCATGTTCCTGTGAGCCGCTCCCAATCCTATGTTCGTCGGCCGTGGGCTGTAGAGGCCATTCCTTGTCCTGGCCACCCGGCCAGTTTCGCGATTCCCCGCGATATCCCAGATTGGAGACACCTCATAGGAGCCAACCATGACCGACCTTACCTCCCTGTCGTCCGCCCTCGCGGATCTGGTTGCGCGCACCGCGCCGTCCATCGTCTCCGTGCACTCGCATCGCTCCCGCGCCACCGGCTTCGTCTGGAAGAACGGCCTGATCGTCACCGCCGACGAGGCGCTGGCCGACGAGGGCGACGTCGAGATCGGCCTCCCCGACGGCCGCCGCGCGGCCGCCACGATCGCCGGCCGCGACCACACCACCGATATCGCGTTGCTGCGCGCCGACACCGCGACGGCCCCAATCAAGCTCACCGCGACAGTCCCGCCGCTGGGCGCATTGGCGATCGTGGTCGCCACCAGCCGCGACACGTCGAGCGCCGCACTCGGGATGGTGTCGGCCTCCGGCAACGGCTGGCGCTCCTTGCGCGGCGGCGAGATCGATGCGCGGATCGATCTCGACATTCGCCTGCGCGGCAGCCAGCAGGGCGGCCTTGCGCTCGATGCATCGGGCGAAGCCTTCGGCATGGCCGTGCTCGGACCTCGGCGCGTGCTGGTGATCCCGACCGCGACGATCGAGCGCGTCGCGGCGCAGCTGGAGACGCGCGGCCGCATCGCCCGCGGATATCTCGGCCTCGGGCTGCAGCCGCTCCGGCTCGACGACGGCGTCGGCGCGATGGTGATGAATGTCGACAAGGCCGGACCGTCGGCCGCCGCCGGCATCCGCCAGGGCGACGTGATCGTCGCGGTCAACGACCAGAAGCTGTCAGGCGTGCGCGCGCTGTCGCGGACGCTGGGTCCGTCCAGCGTCGGCGCGGTGGTCGACGTCGCCGCGCGCCGCGGCGGCGAGCCGGTCAGCTTCAAGGTCACGGTCGGCGAGAGGCCGGAGGCGTGAGCGAGGACCAAACGCCGGAGATCGTGCTCGCTCTGGAGATCGACGACCCCGCGCTCGCCGGTCGCCTCGAGGCGTTGCTCGGCAGCGTCGCCGGGGTTCGCCTCGCCGCGCCGGGCGAGACCGCGGCGGCGACGATCGTCGCCCGTGATCCGCGCGTCATGCCCGACGACATCGCACTGACGCAGCGCGAGCTCGATGTACTGGCGCTGATGGCCGAAGGCGCCTCCAACAAGATGATCGCGCGCCAGCTCGGCATCTCCGTGCACACCGTCAAGTTCCACGTCGGCTCGCTGCTCGACAAGCTGGATGCCACCGGCCGCACTGATGCCGTCGCGCATGCGGCGCGCCGCGGCGTGATAGAGCTCTGAGCGGCGACGCGCCACTCTCTCAGCGTCATTGCGAGCGCAGCGAAGCAATCCAGAGTTTTTCCGCGGAGACAGTCTGGATTGCTTCGCTACGCTCGCAATGACGACTGGGATAGGGCTCGATCCGACCTCTCCCTGCAAAGCGCGGGGAGAGGCTAGGAACTCACACCCGCTTGCCGTTGTTCTTTTCCGCCGCCCTGCGCAGCGCTTCGGCGAGAGCGCCGCCGCCACCGGACGACTCCTGCTTGCGCGGAGCGGACGAGGTCATGCGTGACGGATTGCGCGCGCCGTTGTCGCGCTGCATGCCGGGGGCGTCCTTCTTAGGCCCGACCTCGTCGTCGAGGCGCAAGGTCAGCGAGATGCGCTTGCGGGCGACCTCGAAGTCCAGCACCTTGACCTTGACGATGTCGCCGGGCTTCACCACCTCGCGCGGATCCTTGATGTAGGTCCTGGACATCGCCGAGATGTGCACGAGGCCGTCCTGGTGCACGCCGATGTCGACGAAGGCACCGAAGGCGGCGACGTTGGTCACGGTGCCCTCGAGGATCATGCCCTTCTTGAGATGCTTGATCTCCTCGACGCCCTCCATGAACACGGCGGCCTTGAAGGCCGGACGCGGATCGCGGCCAGGCTTCTCCAATTCCTTCAAGATGTCGGTGACCGTCGGCAGACCGAAGGTCTCGTCGACGAAATCCTTCGGTTTCAAGGTGCGCACGATCTCGCTGGAGCCGATCAGCGCCTTGATGTCGCTCTTGGTGGCGCTGAGAATCCGGCGCACCACCGGATAGGCTTCCGGATGCACGCCGGAGGCGTCGAGCGGGTCCTCGCCGCCGAGGATGCGCAGGAAGCCGGCGCACTGCTCGAATGCCTTCGGCCCGAGCCGCGGCACATCCTTGAGCGCCTTGCGCGACTTGAACGGGCCGTTGGCGTCACGGTGTGCCACGATGCTCTGGGCGAGGCCCGAGCCGACACCCGACACGCGGGCAAGCAGCGGCGCGGACGCGGTGTTAACGTCGACGCCGACCGCGTTCACGCAGTCCTCGACCACGGCATCCAGCGACTTGGCGAGCTTGGCCTGGCCGAGATCGTGCTGATACTGGCCGACGCCGATCGCCTTGGGCTCGATCTTGACGAGCTCGGCGAGAGGATCCTGCAGCCGCCTCGCGATCGAGACCGCGCCGCGCAGGGTGACGTCGAGACCGGGCAATTCCTCCGAGGCGAAAGCCGAGGCCGAATAGACCGACGCGCCGGCTTCGGACACCACGATCTTGGTCATCTTCAGCTCGGCCAGCCCCTTGACGAGATCGCCTGCGAGCTTGTCGGTCTCGCGCGAGGCGGTGCCGTTGCCGATCGCGATCAGCTCGACACGATGCTTCAATGCCAGCTTGCCGAGGATCGCGAGCGACTCGTTCCACTGCCGCTGCGGCTCGTGCGGATAGATCACGGCGGTATCGACCACCTTGCCGGTCGCATCGGTGACGGCGACCTTGACGCCGGTGCGATAGCCGGGATCGAGCCCCATGGTGACGCGGGTGCCGGCCGGAGCGGCCAGCAGCAGGTCGCGCAAATTGGAGGCGAACACGCGCACGGCCTCGGTCTCGGCGGCATTCCACAGCCGCATGCGCAAATCGATGTTGAGATGCACCTGGATCTTGGTGCGCCAGGCCCAGCGCACGGTGTCGATCAGCCAGCGGTCGCCGGCGCGCTTGAGATCGGCGATGCCGAACCGCTTCATGATCTTCAGTTCGTAGGCGCTGGGCACGCCGGGCGGCGGCGCCTCGGCTTCGGCCTGGATCTGCAGGTCCAGGATCTCCTCCTTCTCGCCGCGGAACATCGCGAGGATGCGGTGCGAGGGCAGCTTGGTCAGCGGCTCGGAGAAGTCGAAATAGTCGGCGAACTTCTCGCCCTCGGTCTTCTTGCCGTCGCGCACCTTGGAGGCCATGCGCGCATTGGTCCACATCTCCTCGCGGAGTGCGCCGATCAAATCGGCGTCTTCGTCGAAACGCTCGACCAGGACGGCGCGGGCTCCGTCCAGCGCTGCGGCGGCGTCAGCAACGCCCTTCTCGGCGTTGACGAAGGCTTCGGCCACGATCTTCGGATCGTTCGTGGGCTCCGCCATCAGCTGGTTGGCGAGCGGCTCGAGGCCGGCTTCCTTGGCGATCTCCGCCTTGGTGCGGCGCTTCGGCTTGAACGGCAGATAGATGTCTTCGAGGCGGGCCTTGCTGTCGGCGGCGAGAATGGAGGCTTCGAGGGCAGCATCGAGCTTGCCCTGCTCGCGGACTGATTCGAGGATGGCCTTGCGACGGTCTTCGAGCTCGCGCAGGTAACCGAGACGCTCTTCCAGGGTGCGCAATTGTGCGTCGTCGAGCGCACCGGTCGCTTCCTTGCGGTAGCGGGCGATGAAGGGAACCGTGGCGCCACCGTCGAGCAGCGTCACCGTCGCCTCGACCTGCTCGGCCCGAACCCCAAGCTCCTGCGCAATTTTCTGGTTGATATTTGCCACGCGAGAAATTCCCTCCAAGCACGCAACGCGGCGGCGAACCACCGGCCACGGGACGCCGCTTATGGACCAACCGGGGTCGATTCATCAAGGTACCGCAGAGAACCGTCGACAGGGGATTTTTTGTCGAGATGATGCGATCTCGCCACATTCGTGGGGACGTGCTGCTCTCGTGTCCCGGACGCGCTGCAGCGTTCTTACGCTGCTGCGCAGAGCCGGGACCCAAAAGCGGCACGGCATGCGGCGACATGGGCCCCGGCTCTGCAGCGCACCAGCCCGAACGATGCTTCGCATCGCCGGGGCCGCTGCGCTGCGTCCGGGGCACGAGAGCGAAATGTGTCGCCCGCTCTCGCCACGCCGCCAGTCCCGTAGGGTGGGCAAAGGCGCGAAGCGCCGTGCCCACCGAATTCATCTTGCGGCACGAGACGCGTGGGCACGCTTTCCGCCGTCGCTCTTCGAGCTATGGCGGACAAGCCGCTTTGCCCACTCTACGATGTCGGTGATTGTGACTCGCGGACATGCCTTCTCCTTCTCGCGGCGCTTCCGCCCGAGTCTTGCTCTCTTCTTCACGCCCTCAATGGAAAGGGCGCAGGGAAGGCCGGGCGCCGGCTTGGCACCCACAATCCGCCGTGCGATGAAAACGCACACGCAATGCACAACGGATCAACAGGTGAAGCCGAGACGTCCGGCCTTCCCTGCGCGATGTTTGACGGCGTATGGCGCGCTCTCCCGGGAGCCGAACTTTCCTTTGGCCTCCCTCGTCCTCGCGAATTGACGGCGCGCTTCGCCCGGTTGGGCCCGGCGCACCTCCGCAAGACTTGGCTGTGGCAACGACAGCCAGGACCACGCGATTTGACCGTACGCATCAGCGCCGCTCGTCCGCACGCGGCCAGGACCTCACGGGGTTTGCCCGCCCTGCTCCCGCCTCTCGTGCACGACGCTGCCGCGTCCACCGCTCCCCGATCCGCGGTTCGAAACGACGTACGACCGCCCCTTTCGCCGGATCAGGATGGACGACACATACGCCGAAACCGAATTTCGGTAAAGTGGAATATTTTGACGCAGGTCGATTGACCGAGGAATTGGTGTTTTGCCTGACGGGCAACGCAAGGTCTTGTAGGGCGGATTAGTACTACTGAGTCAGCGTGTCGCGGTCTATTGAGACTGAGAATCAAGTATTTGGGGAGATTCGTTATTTGGCACTTGGAGGGCCAGATGGATCTCGATCAGGGCGGAGATTGCGAAGCGCGGTTTGGGAAGTACGTAGCGGGTCTTGGGAGCGTGATCGGTCACGCGGATCGGACGAGGCAGCTGCGTGACTACTGCACCGGCCTGATACTGCCGGGTGAGCGCAAGAGCGTGGAGCCGATGGCAGCGCGGACGGCACCGGCTCGAGCGTCCGCCCAGCACCAATCTCTGTTGCATTTTGTCGCCGACGCGACCTGGTCGGACGAGGATGTGCTCGCCAAGGTGCGAGAGCTTGTGCTGCCTGCGATCGAGAGGAGCGGACCGATCGAGGCGTGGATCATCGACGACACCTCGTTCCCCAAGCAAGGCAAGCATTCGGTCGGCGTACATCACCAATATTGCGGGCAACTCGGCAAGCAGGCCAATTGCCAGGTGGCAGTGTCGCTGTCGATCGCCAACCGCTCTGCCAGCTTGCCGGTCGCCTATCGGCTCTATCTTTCACAGGAGTGGGCCAAGGACCGTGTCCGACGGAACAAGGCAGGCGTTCCGAAGGAGGTCAAGTTCAAGACAAAGTCGCAAATTGCACTGGAGCAGATCAGATGGGCCTGCAAGGCCGGCCTGCCGCGCGGCGTTGGACTGATGGACGCGGCCTATGGCAGGGACTCGCAACTGCGCGCGGGCATGACGGAGTTGGGGGTGCCTTACGTGGTCAGCATCGTGCCGACCATATTGATGTGGGCCCCAGGCAGCGGCCCACGGCGGATGGACAAGCCGATGAACAACACGGGCCGTCGCGACGAGCCCGATCTGATCTCGGCCAAGAAGGTGGCGCTCGGTTTGCCGAAGCAGGCCTGGCGCACGGTGACGTGGCGCGAAGGCTCGGCTGAGAAGTTGTCCTCGCGCTTCGCGCATGTGCGCGTCCGCGTCGGGTACAACAAGCTGATCCCCGAGACATCATCGCCCGAATGGCTGTTGATCGAATGGCCGGAGGGCGAAGCAGAGCCCACCAGATACTGGCTCTCGACCTTGCCCGAGACTATCGACATCCAGCAGCTCGTCGACATGGCCAAGCTGCGTTGGCGCATCGAGCGCGACTATCAGGAGCTGAAGCAGGAGGTCGGACTCGGTCACTACGAGGGACGCGGCTGGCGCGGCTTCCATCACCACGCGACCCTGTGCATCGCGGCTTATGGGTTCTTGATCGCCGAGCAGGCGATGATTCCCCCCTCAGGACCTCGTTCCGTCACGCCGCTCCAGGTCCCTGCCTTACCCGACGATTATCGACCCAGAGGCTCTGCCCGCGCGGCCTGAACGCCACGTCCCAAACTCGATCGCAACCGTGCGCGTGCGGCTGATTTACGATCTCATCAAAACCTTGTCACGGTGTCCCTGCTGCGGAGCCATCGCCCCACCTAGAACCCGACGAACGACCGTGACGCAGTAAGATTAGCCGAAGGCGTAATCCGCAGCGCTGCCCCGCAGAGACAGACAGAGGCGGATTACGCTCGCTAATCCGCCCTACGCACCGTGCACCTTGACATCCACCCCCGTTCCACGGCTGGCTGGCCCCGCCGGACCACCGAACTGCCCACGAGGACTACCAATGCGGACCACATCGGTCGGCGTCTTCAAGCTCGCCACCAGGGGCCCCGGCGACGTGTCCGGCCTCATGGACCTGATCGTTTCAGGCGCGATCAATCCGGCCTCCATTTTGGCCGTGCTCGGCAAGACCGAGGGCAATGGCGGCGTCAACGACTTCACGCGGGAGTATGCCGTTGCGGCACTGTCCACGGCGCTGGCGCCGAAGCTCGGCCTGACGCCACATGAGGTCGAGCAGCGCATCGCCTTCGTGATGTCGGGCGGCACCGAGGGCGTGCTCAGCCCGCACATTACGGTTTTCACGCGCCGGCAGGTCGAGACGTCGCCGAAAGGCATCTCCGGCAAGCGCTTGAGCATCGGCATGGCGCAGACCCGCGATTTCCTGCCTGAGGAGCTTGGCCGCTCGGCGCAGATCGCCGAGACCGCCAAGGCCGTGAAGGCCGCGATGGCGGATGCCGGCATCACCGATCCCATTGACGTCCATTTCGTGCAGATCAAGTGCCCGCTGCTCACCAGCGAGCGCGTCGAGGCGGCCGCCGCGCGCGGCAACAAGACCGCGACGATCAGCTCTTACAGCTCGATGGCTTATTCGCGCGGCGCCTCCGCGCTCGGGGTTGCGGTCGCACTCGGCGAGGTCACATCCGACATTTGCGATGAGGATGTGCTGCGGCGCTATGATTTGTTCTCGAAGGTCGCCTCGACCTCGTCCGGAATCGAACTGATGCACAACGTCGTCATCGTGCTCGGCAATTCGGAGACGTCCGCCAGCGCGTTCGAGATCGGGCATGCCGTGATGAACGACGCAATCGATGCGGCCGCGGTGGTATCTGCGTTGCAGAGCGTCGGGCTTGGTGCAAATCCGCAGCCGGGTCGCGAGCTCGTCAACATTTTCGCCAAGGCCGAGGCTTCGCCCGATGGCAGCGTGCGCGGCTTCCGTCACACCATGCTGGAAGACACCGACATCAGCTCGACACGCCATGCCCGCGCGGCGGTCGGCGGCTTGATCGCAGGCCTTGCCGGCACCGGGGTGGTCTATGTCTCCGGCGGCGCCGAGCATCAGGGGCCGGCCGGCGGCGGACCGGTTGCGGCGATCTCCCGACTGTTCTAATGACCCCGACCTCTCCGCCCGGCGCAACCCTGCCCCTCGTGCCGGCTCAGTTGATTAAACGCGGCTCCTTGCGAAAAGGGTGACGCCGTCTCAATGGGATTTTGACTTCATGACTTTGCCGATGAGCTGGAACGAATGGGCGCAGCACGATGGCCTGGGCCTCGCGGCGCGCGTCCGCAAGGGCGAGCTGACGGCAAAGGAGCTGGCACGCCAGGCTGCCGCGGGTGTCGCCAAGGTCAATCCGGCGCTGTCGGGCGTCGTCGAGCTGTTCGAGGACGTGATTGCCGATCCCGCCAAGGACGGCGCCAATCTGGCAGGTCCGTTCGCCGGCCTGCCGTTCCTGATGAAGGACCTCGGGCCGACCATGAAGGGCCGGCTGCAGGAAATGGGCTCGCTGCTGATGCGCGGCAACCGCGCCGCGGCCGATACGTTCCTCACCGGCAAATTTCGCCAGGCCGGCCTCAATCTGATCGGACGCACCACCACGCCGGAATTCGGCGTGTGCTCGTCGGCCGACAATCCCGCCGTCTACGTCACCCGCAATCCCTGGAATACCGATTATACCACTTGCGGCTCGTCGGCCGGCAGCGCCGCGATGGTTGCCGCCGGCGTGGTGCCGATCGCACATGCCACCGACGGCGGCGGCTCGATCCGCATTCCCGCCGGTGTCAACGGCAATATCGGGCTGAAAGTCTCGCGCGGCGTGTTCTCGCTGGCGCCGCACATGTCGGACCTCACCGGCCTCGTCTCGATCCAGGGCTGCCAGTCGCGCTCGGTGCGCGACACCGCCGCCTTCGTCGATCACGCCCGCGGACCAGCGCCCGGCGAGTTCATGCCGTTCTGGACCACGGCGCAGCCTTATTCGGAGATGATCAAACGCGATCCGGGCAAGCTGCGCATCGCGCTGTCGCACAGCTGGGGCGACTACACCGCGACGCCCGAGCTCGCAGCCGAGCTGGAGAAGACCGGCCGCTTCCTCGAAGGCCTCGGCCATCACGTCGACTACGCACTGCCCGAACTGGATTTCCGCGCCGCGTTCGAGGCGCAGACGATGTGCTACATCTCGAATTTCGCGGTGGTGATCTCCAACATGCTGGCCGCGCGCGGACTGGAAAGGCCGCCGGAAGATCTGATCGAGCCCATGAACATCCGGATCTGGGAAGCCGGCCGCCACACGACTTTCGCGGAGCGCGCGAAGATGCAAGGCGTGTTCAACACGACCTCGCGCGGCTTCGGTGCCTTCTTCGAGCAGTGGGACGTGATCCTGACGCCGATCACCGCGCTGCCGACGCCGAAGGTCGGCACCAGGGAATACCTCACCATCTCCGACAACCCTGATGTGCTCGACTGGTTCGGCAATCTCTGGCGCTTCTTCGCCTTCACGCCGCTGGCCAATCTCTGCGGCATGCCGGCGATCTCGATGCCGATGGCGAGCCAGGACCACGGCCTGCCGCTCGGCATCCAGGCCATCGCCAAACAGGCGGGTGACGGCCTGCTGCTGCAGCTCGCCGCCCAGATCGAGCGAGCACTCGACGGCAAGTGGAACGGCGGCAGGAAGCCGAAGGTGCATGTGAGCTGAGGCTTGGCCTATTTAGTCGTAGGCCCTGCGCTTGCGGCCATCCTTCGAGACGCCCGCTTTGGCGGGCTCCTCAGGATGAGGTGTTGTTTCGCGGCGATATCTTAGACCCTCATGGTGAGGAGCGCCGCCTTGCGGCGCGTCTCCAACCATGAAGGCCGACGCAGTCGCACCGCCAGCCTCAATTCTTCACCGCCGGGATCTCCTCCGCCATCGGCTGCTTCTGGCCCTGCTGGTACATCGCCAGCGCCTTGTCGAGCGCTTCGCGCAGCGCCAGCGCGGCGGCCACGCTGCAACGCAGATGCGCGGTCTGAATCACGTCGACCCTGACGGCGGCACCGACCGGCATCAGCAAATTCGCGGCGAGCTCGATCTGGATCGCGCCGTTGTGATGGCCGAAACAGGACGCGCCGTCGAAATAGATGATCGGCGCGCGCTCCGAGCTGGAGCTCGAAATGATGACGGGCCCCTGATTGGCGGCGGGCATTTCGGGGTCGGCCATGGGCGCTCCTTGCAGCAACGACGAACGAAGCGCCCACCATCGGTGCTTTGGTCCGCCCTGTCGAGGCCCATTCGGGGGTTTTGCGCCGCGCCCGACACTGGTCTAGAACCTCCCCATGAGCACCCTACCGATCACGCTCCCGTTCGAGGAACTCGCCGAAGCCATCAAGGGCCGCCGTTCCGACTACGGCCATATCAGCGGGCTGCAGCTCGACCGTTTCGCACCTCGCGAGGCCTGGTCCAGCCTGCCCTATCGTCCCGTCTTCGTCGGCGACACCGAGACCGGCGTGCTGCATGGCGGCGTCGTCACCGCGATGCTGGACGAGAGCTGCGGCATGGCGGTGCAACTTGCGCTCGACGGCACGAGCGCGATCGCAACGCTCGATCTGCGCATCGACTATCAGAAGCCGGCTACGCCCGGTCTCGACATCAAGGCGCATTCGGTCTGCTACCGCACCACGCGCTCGATCGCCTTCGTGCGCTCGACGGCCTACCAGGAGTCCGAGGACGATCCGGTCGCGACCGCAACCGCCTGCTTCATGATCGGCGCCAACCGCACCAACATGCTGGCAGACCGCAGGATGGATACGCGCAGCATCCCGACGCTGGAGGCCCCGGAGGATCCGGACGGTCCGTTCGCGAACAGCCCGTTCGCGCGCGCGCTGGGCATTCGCGTCAATGACGACGGCGCACTGACGATGCCGTTCTCTCCGCAGATCATCGGCAATCCGATCCTGCCCGCGATCCATGGCGGCATGACCGGCGCCTTCCTCGAGACCACTGCGATCTTCGGCGTGAGGCGCGAGCTCGGCATCGCCGCGCTGCCCAAGCCGATCGGACTCACCATCAACTATCTTCGCTCCGGCCGCGCGCTCGACACCTTCGCCAACGTCTCGATCGTGAAGCAGGGCCGGCGCATCGTCGCCTTCGAGGCGCGCGCCTGGCAGGACGATGCGGACAAGCCGATCGCCACCGCCTTCGGTCATTTCATGCTGCGCCCGACGCCCGGACGCGACGAGGAATAGGCGTATTTTGACTTGACGGCCGCAGTTCCGGCCACAACGATGGTACGTCCCCGCGAGAGGTATTCGGTTGCGGCATCCGCTCGACATCATCGCCATGTTCGCCGCGCTCTGGCTGCTGGCCTCGATGATGCTCGACGCGTTGACGCCGAAGGAGCTGACCGCGATCATGATCGGCGTGGCGATCGGGCCTGCGATGGTCATCACGGCCGTGTTCTACTATTTGCGCTGCCCGCGAACGGACTTCGCGGTGATGTTTGCCGCGCTCTGGCTGATCTCGGACATCGCGATCGCCTTCGTCTCGCCGACGCAGCTGCCGCATTTCCTGATCGTGCTCGGCTTCGTGCCGGCCCTGACGATCGGCAGCGTGCTGCACTGGCAACGCTTCCAGCGCCGCCACGCGCAACTGCCCGCGCCTTCGGTGAAGCGGGGCTAGCGGGGCAGGAGATTCGTCCTGGCGAGGTCGAGCACCTCGTCGCCGCGGCCGTTCATCACCGCGCGCAGCACCCAGAGGCTGAAGCCCTTGATCTGCTCGGGCGTGATGGTCGGCGGCATCGACAGCTCCTGCTTGGCGGTGACGACGTCGAGCAGCGCCGGGCCGTCATGGGCGAGCATCTCCTTGACGGCACCGGGCAGCTCGCCCGGGTCCTCGACGCGTTTGGCAAAGATGCCCATCGCGCGCGCCATCGCTGCGAAGTCGGGGTTCTCCAGGTCGACATTGGTGTCGACGAAGCCTGCCGCCTTCATCTCCAGCGCGACGAAGCCGAGCACGCCGTTGTTGAAGATCACCACCTTCACCGGCAGCTTCATCTGCGTCAGCGTGATCAGATCCCCCATCAGCATGGTGAAGCCGCCGTCGCCCGACAGCGAGATCACCTGGCGGCCGGGCTGGGCCGCCTGCGCGCCGATCGCCTGCGGCATCGCATTCGCCATCGAGCCGTGCACGAAAGAGCCGATCAGACGTCGGCGGCCGTTCATGTCGAGATAGCGCGCGGCCCACACCGTGGGCGTGCCGACATCGGCGGTGAAAACCGCGTCGTCGGAGGCATGGTCGCTGATGATCTTGGCGAGATATTGCGGATGGATCGGCTTGCTTCCCGGCGTGCCCTTGGCAAGTGAATCCAGGCCCTCGCGCGCCTTCTTGTAGTGCGCGACGGCGTCGTCGAGATGCTTGCGCTGCGTCTTTGCCTTCAGCAGCGGCAGCAGCGCTTCGATGGTCAGCTTGACGTCGCCGACGAGGCCGAGGTCGATCTTGCAGCGGCGTCCCAGATTCTCGGGACGGATGTCGATTTGCACGACCTTCGCATCGGTGGGGAAGAACTGCTTGTAGGGGAAATCGGTCCCGAGCATCACCAGGGCGTCGCAGGCATGCATGGCCGCGTAGCCCGAGGAGAAGCCGATGAAGCCGGTCATGCCGACGTCGTAGGGGTTGTCATATTCGACATGCTCCTTGCCGCCGAGCGCATGCACGATCGGGCTCTTCAGCGCTTCCGCCAGCCGCATCAAGGGCGCATGCGCGCCGGCGCAGCCGCGGCCGCAGAACAGGGTGATGCGCTCGGCGCCGTTGAGGAGATCCGCCAGCGCCTGCAGCTCATCCGCCTGCGGCATCACCTTCGGCGCCGCCACGCTGAGCCCGCGGGTGGTCGACAGCCCGCGCTTGGGCGGGCTGCGGAACGCGACATCGCCGGGCATGGCGACGACGGCGACGCCGCGCAGGCCCACCGCCGCGCGGATCGCATTTTCCAGCACGTAAGGAAGCTGGCTCGGGTCGGAGACCAGTTCGCAATAATGGCTGCATTCGCGGAACAGGTTCTGCGGATGGGTCTCCTGGAAATAGCCGCTGCCGATCTCGGCGGTCGGGATCTGCGCAGCGATTGCCAGCACGGGGACGCGGCTGCGATGCGCATCGAACAGGCCGTTGATCAGATGCAGATTGCCGGGGCCGCAGGAGCCCGCGCACACCGCGAGGCTTCCGGTCATCTCGGCTTCGCCGGCCGCAGCGAAGGCTGCGACCTCCTCGTGGCGGACATGGATCCATTCGATGGTGCCGCGGCGGCGCAGCGACTCCGTCAAGGCGTTCAGGCTGTCGCCGACGATGCCGTAGATGCGCTTGACGCCGGCCTGTTCGAGCGTTGCCACGAACAGATCGGCCACGTTGTTGATCGCCATGTCGGTCTCCTGTCGCCGGTCTCACTCCGCGATGCATCACATCAGCATCGCGGCAATATGAGGCACAATAGGCCAGGACGGGATCACGGCTAGTTTATTGCCGTCAGTCTTTCTGAATTGCCCGATCGTAAGCCGTGATCGTCGCCCTGGCGCGCGCGGCGACATCGGCCGCGCTCATGCCGGGCTTGTAGAGGCTGGAGCCGAGCCCGAAGGCGGTAACGCCGCCCTTGATGTATTCGGCAAAGTTCTGATCGGAGACGCCGCCGACGGCCGCGATCATCACACCCGACGGCAGCACGGCGCGGATCGCGGCGATGCCGGACGCACCCAACACGCTGGCCGGGAAGAACTTCAGGCCCGATGCGCCGGAGCGCGCCGCGAGCAGCGCCTCGGTCGGCGAGAACACGCCGGGCAGCGTCACCATGGCGTATTGATGCGCACGCACCAGCACCTGCGTATCCACATTCGGCGAGACCATCAGCCTGCCGCCGACGTCGTTGAGACGATCGACATCCGCGGTGGCCAGCACCGTGCCGGCGCCGATCAGCACGTCCGGAGGCGCCCGCTTCACCGCCGTTGCGATGGAGCGGAACGGATCGGGCGAATTCAGGGGAATTTCGATCGCGGTCATGCCGGCCTCGATCAGCACGCCGACGATCGCCTCGGTCTCCTCGGGCTTGACGCCGCGCAGGATCGCAACCAGCGGTCGTTTCATCGGCGGGAAGGGAATGCTCATCTCAAAAATCCTTTGATGTCGTCCAGATCGCGGCAGCCGCCATCGACAGGCCGCGTCGAACGGCTTCATCCGCATCGACCGGACTGGCGTTGACCGACAGCGTCTCGAACGCCAGCCGGTACAGCACCGCAAGCCGCCCCGCGGCAATCAGCCTGACACCCGCTTGCGGCACGGGGCCGGCGAGCCCGGCCGCCAGCTCGACGCCGATCAACGTGCCCGACAGCGTCTCGCGCGCCGCGGCCGGCGTTCCGCCGAACAGCAGCTGGCGCGACCGCGCGCCGAACAAATGATTGGCGACGAAGGCCGGCGCCTCGTAAGCGGCTTTCACCGCCGCCTGGAAGCTTGCGACATCCTCGGCCTCGTCGGCGCCGGCGACCGCGAGCGACAGGATGGTCTCGCGCGAGACGACGCTGAACAGCTCGCCGGTCATGAAGGTGGAGAACCGTTCGACGATGCCGTCCTTCACCCGCACCCATTTCGAATGCGTGCCGGGCATGCAGACCAGCGCCTCGCCGGCGGCTTCAAAGCCGAGCGCCCCGAGCAGCTGCGTTTCCTCGCCGCGCATGACGTCGGGCGCCCTGGCGTCGCGCTGCGCGATGCCCGGCAGGATGCGGATGTCACGCGCTTGCCCGGGGACGCGCACGGCCTGGTTCAGGACGGCCGCGAGCGGTGCCGGCGTGTCGACATAACCGGCCTCGACCCAGCCGGTTTTGGCGCCGGCCATGCCGCAGACCAGAACCGGCACATGATCCGGCGCTTCGACCGCCGCGAGATGTGATTGCAGCACGGCCGGAAAGCCGGCCTTCGCGGCCGCCAGCATGCCCTCGCCGCTGCGGCGCTCGGCCAACACCTGGCCGGCACGATCGACCAGCCACAGCCGGAAGCTGCTGGTGCCCCAGTCCACCGCGACATAAGCGGGCTCGGTCATTCGGAACTGTCCTCGTCTCACGGCCGGGACGCCGTCTCGCGACGATGAGACGAGGTCTTTCAAGTCTTTGCCGAGATACCGGCTATTGCGCGGGCAAACCAGCCCTTTCTCGTCGATTTGAAGCTGCGCCGCTCTGGCACACCGCTTGCTCGAGCAGGCCTGCTCAACTCCGTCAACGCGCGACAAGACGCGTCAACATCAGATGAGGAAACCCATGGAAATCGGCTATTTCACGATGCCTTCGCATCCGCCGGAGTGCGGCCTGAAGGAAGGGCACGATTGGGACCTGCAGGTCCTGCGCTGGCTCGACGAACTCGGCTATCAGGAGGCCTGGATCGGCGAGCACCACACCGCGCCCTGGGAACCCAATCCCACCCCGGACCTGCTGATCGCGCAGGCGCTGATGCAGACCAAGAAGCTTCGCATCGGGCCGGGTGGCTTCCTGCTGCCCTATCACCACCCGGCCGAGCTCGCCAACCGCGTCGCGATGCTCGACCATCTCTCCGGCGGCCGGCTCAATTTCGGCGTCGCCGCATCCGGCCTGCCGAGCGACTGGGCCATGTTCAACGTCGATGGCATGAGCGGGCAGAACCGCGACATGACCCGCGAGGCGCTCGAGATCATCCTGAAGATGTGGAGCGATCCCGCGCCGTGGACCTACAAGGGCAAGTTCTGGACGGTGACCAAGCCGGACACGATGTTCGACTTCCTCAAGCCGCACATCAAGCCGCTGCAGACACCGCATCCGCCGATCGGAGTCGCCGGGCTCTCCAAGAACTCGGACACGCTGAAGCTTGCCGGTGAGCGCGGCTTCATTCCGATGAGCCTCAACCTCAACCCGGCCTATGTCGGCAGCCACTGGGACTCGGTCGAGATCGGGGCGGCCAAGACCGGGCGCAAGCCGAACCGCGCCGATTGGCGCCTCGTGCGCGAGGTGTTCGTCGCCGACACCGACGAGGAGGCCTGGAAACTCTCGACCGGCGACATGATGGGCCGGATGATGGGCGAGTACTTCCTGCCGCTGCTCGGCCATTTCGGCTTCAAGGACTATCTGAAGCACGCGCCCGACGTGCCCGATAGCGACGTCACCGTCGAATATTGCGCCAAGCGGAACTGGATCGTCGGCTCGCCCGCGACCGTGGCCGAGAAGATCGAGAAGATCTACGACGAGGTCGGCGGCTTCGGCGTGCTTTGCGTGTTCGGCTTCGACTACAAGCACAAGCCGGAAGCCTGGCACCACTCGCTCTCGCTGCTCAAGAACGAGGTGATGCCGCGCCTGAAGCATCTCGGCTCCGCGAAGAAGGCGGCTTGACGCTCAGCGGGTGCGGCGCGATCGTGCCGCACCCGCTTCTATTTTCTTTCGGAGATTTCCGCGTGACGGCCGACGCCAGTCCTCTCGACGCCAATCCTCTCGACGCAAAGGATTTCAAGCAGGCGATGCGCCAATGTGCCGGAGCCGTGGCGCTGGTCACGGTCGGGGCCGAGCACGGCAAGCGCACGGGATTGACGGTGACATCGGCCTGCTCGCTGTCGGATAGCCCGCCCTCGCTGATCGTCTGCGTCAACCGCAACGCCAGCGCACATGCGCGCATCCGCGAGGAAGGCGCCTTCGCGATCAACTTCCTGCATGAGGATCACGCGCTGCTCGCGCTCACCTTCAGCGGCCAGAAGGGCGTCAACGGCGACGACCGCTTTGCGTTCGGACAGTGGACGCGTGGGGCCACGGGTGCGCCGGTGCTTACGGATGCCGTCGCTGCGTTCGATTGCGTGCTGGCGCAGGAATTCGAGACGACGACGCATTCGATCTTCGTCGGCGAGGTGCGCGGCGTGTCGCACGGCGCGGAAGCGACTCCGCTGATCTATCTCCGCAGCAGCTTCCACACGCCGCGCGAGATGCGCGGCACCGTCACGGTAGGCGATCTCGACTCGCGGCATCTGAGCTGGAGCGATTTTTCGTAAAGAACGGCGCTCTCTTTCCTTCTCCGCTTGTGGGCGAAGGTGGCGCGAAGCGCCGGATGAGGGTATATCTCCGAGGGCTCAGTTGAGAATTGGACTCGTGGAGAGACACTCCTCACCCGTCTCGCCGCTCCGCGGCGATCCACCCTCTCCCACAAGAAGGGGAGCGGGGAAGAAAGGGACGCCTACTGCGCCGTCTCGATCTTCATCGCCTTGATCTTCCGATACAGCGTTGCGCGACCAAGCTTCAGGACCCGCGCCGCTTCCGTGACGCGGCCACCATGCTTGCGCAAAGCTTCCACAATCGTCGCACGCTCGGCCGCTGCGAGATCAGGCTCTGCCCTCCCGCCGAACGGCGGCAGATCGAGATCGGCATCGGTGATCACCCCATCCTCCGCGGTGCAGCCGGCGAGCCGCAGCACGTGGCGAAGCTGGCGCATGTTACCGGGATAGGAATAGGCCGAGAGCCGCGACCATGCTTCGTCCGAGACGCGGCAGTTCGGCGCCTCCTCGCGCGCGATCTGGCGGATGACGTCGTCCCGGTCGGCGCGCTCGCGCAAGGCGGGCAGCCGCACCTCCAGGCCGCGCAGGCGGAAATAGAGATCGGCGCGGAAGGCGCCCTCCTCCGCCATGCGGCCGAGATCGCGGTGGGTGGCGCTGATCAGGCGGATGTCGACGGCGGCGGGCTTGAGCGCGCCGAGCGGCCAGACCTCGCGGTTTTCCAGCACGCGGAGCAGCCGCGTCTGCAGCGCGATCGGCATGTCGCCGATCTCGTCGAGGAACAGCGTACCGCCGTCGGCCTGCACGATCAGCCCCTTCGAGCCGTCGCGCCGCGCACCGGTGAAGGCGCCGGCCTCGTAGCCGAACAGTTCGGCGTCGATCAGGCTCTCCGGCATCGCCGCGCAGTTCAGCGCGACGTAATTGCCGCGCGCCCGGCTACTGCCGGCGTGAATGGCGCGCGCGAACACGTCCTTGCCCACGCCGGTTTCGCCGTACAGCAGCACCGGCAGATTGTGATCGCCGATACTGCGGAGCCGCCTGACGCTTCTGATCAAGCCGGGATCGCGACCGGCGAGCCGATGCAATGCGTCGAAGCGATCGACCGGCTCATCGCGGCGCGGTGCAAGCGGGCGCACCGATGATCTCGCCCGCAGCGGCGGCGTAACATGCCCCTGCCCCAACCCGCTGCCATCGGCGCGGCGCAACTCGACTGTCTCGTCCGCGCTGCGAGCGGCATGATGATCGAACTTGACGTAGCGCGACAGATCGATGCCGGATGCGATCAAGCCGTCGGTGAGCCCCAGCAATGCGCGCGCCGAACGGCAGGCGCCGACGATGCGGCGATCCTCGTCATAGGCGAGCAGACCGCTGCCGCCGTCGCCCGGCACGGTTGCGATCCAGGCGTTGCGGAAATGACCGCGGAAGATCGCGCCCTCCATGCGCCGTGTCGCCTCCATCGTCACCGCGAGCGCGAGCTGATGCGCAGCGCGCTCGAGATCTTCCCGGCAAGAAGTGATGTTCACGGCGCCGGTGAGGCGACCGGCCTGGTCGAACAGCGGCACCACGGCGCAGGAGAACATGTGCCACTGCGCGCGAAAATGCTCGTCACGATGCACCAGGATCGGCTTCTGCTCCGCAAGAGCGGTGCCGAGCCCGTTGGTACCTTCGAAAGCCTCGGAAAAATTCGAGCCCGTGTAGATCTTCCAGTCCATGAACATCCGCGCGTCGGCCTCGCCGGGCAGGCGGCTGAACAGCATGGTGGCGTTGGCATCCGCCAGGTTGACGCAATAGCCGGCATCGCGCAGCACGCGGGCGAGGTCGTCGAGCTCGGGCGTGACGAGCCGGATCATCTCCTCCATCGGCTCGGCGACGTGACGGATCTCGGCTTCGCTAAGCGTCTGCGGCGGCCCCTGCCGGGCGGGATCGAGCTTGTGGCTGATGAGGCAACGCCGCCAGGAACTCGCGATCCGCGACGAGGCATCGACGTCGGCCAACTGATTGGCGACGGACAAGACACGGGCGACATGGTTCGAGGCCGACAGGCTGGCCATCGCGGACGTCTCCACCCTGTATTATTGTGCAAAGTCTGGCACCACAGGCGGGGATGTCAATCGGGAACAGGGAACGGGGGCTATTGCTGCACCGCCCTCACCACGTATCGATGCACGGCCGCTTCTTCCCGGGCCGCGCCGGCGGCGTCGGCACCGACCGCAGGCCGGCCGTGATCCAGCGCCGTGTTTCGGCGGGGTCGATGACGTTGTCGATTTCGAACACCGAGGCGATCGAGACCGCCTTGCCGTTGGCATAGAGCTCGGCGACCTTGTTGCGGTAATAGGTCTCGCGCTCCTCGGGGTCGGCGATCGCCTCCATCTCCTTGCGGAAGCCGAGCCGGACGTAGCCCTCCAGGCCCATGCCGCCGAACTCGCCGGTCGGCCAGGCCGCGGTGAAGAACGAGGCGTGGAAGCCGCCGCCGATCATCGACTGTGCGCCCAAGCCATATCCCTTGCGCAGCACGATGCCGAACAGCGGCACGGTGAGGCTCGCGCCGGTCACGAACATGCGCGAGACGTGGCGCACGATCGCGGTCTTCTCCGCTTCGGGGCCGACCATGAAGCCGGGCGTGTCGCAGAGCGAGACGATCGGCAGATCGAAGGCGTCGCAAAGCTGGAGGAAGCGTGCCGCCTTGTCGCCGGCATCGGCATCGATCGCACCGCCGAGATGGCGCGGATTGTTGGCGATCAGGCCGAACGGCTTGCCCTCGATCCGGATCAGCGCGGTGATCATGCCGACGCCGTAGTCGCGGCGCAGCTCCAGCACGCTGTCCTTGTCGGCGACGAGATCGATCACGCTGCGGATGTCGTAGACGCGCAGCCGGTTCTCGGGGATGGCGCGGCGCAGCAGGCGCTGGTCGGCGGCCTCCCACTCGGACACCGCGCCCTGGAAGTAGGACAGATATTTCTGAGCGACCCTTGTCGCCTCCTCTTCGTCCTCCACCAGGATGTCGATGACGCCGTTCGGCGACTGGAACGAGACAGGGCCGACCTCGGCCGGATGATAGACGCCGAGCCCGCCGCCCTCGATCATGGCGGGACCGCCCATGCCGATCGAGGCGTTCTTGGTGGCAATGATGACGTCGCAGCAGCCGAGCATTGCGGCATTGCCGGCGAAGCAATAGCCGGAGACGACACCAATCACCGGCACGAGGCCGGAGAGCCTTGCGAACTGCACGAAGGACGGACCGTCGAGCCCGGTCATGCCGAGCCGGTCGGTGTCGCCGGGCCGGCCGCCGCCGCCCTCGGCGTAAAACACCAGCGGCACGCGCCAGTCTTCCGCCAACGTCAGCATGCGGTCGATCTTCTTGTGGTTCATGTGACCCTGCGTGCCCGCGAGCACGGTGTAGTCGTAGGCCACGACGATGCAACGTGCGGCCTCGCCGCCGAATTGTTCGGCGTTGACGGTGGCGACGCCCATCACGAGGCCGTCGGCCGGCGTGTTCTTGATGAGATCGTCGAGCTTGCGGCGGCGGCGCTGCGCTGCGATCGCGAGGCTGCCATACTCCATGAACGAGCCTTCGTCGACGAGCTGGGCGACGTTCTCGCGCGCGGTGCGCTGGTTGGTATTGCGGCGGCGCTCGACCGAGGCCGGTCGGTTCGCATCCTGCGTGTTGGCCTGACGCGCGATCAGCTCGGCGAGATCAGGGCGGATGTGATCGAGGTCGATATCGGCCTCCGCGGCCGCGCTGTCAGCCGCGACGTCGAGCGGTTCGAGATACATGATCGCCTCGCCATGCATCAGCGTGGCGCCGTCGCCGGCAGCGAGTTTCATGACGCGGCCGCCCTGCTCGGCCATCACGAGATGCTCCATCTTCATGGACTCGATCACGGCGAGCTGCTGGCCCGGGCGAACGATCTCGCCCTCCTTCACCTGAATGGTGACGATGGTTCCTTGCAGCGGTGCTGCGACCATCACCGTGCCTTCAGGCACCGCTTGCGCGACGTGCGTCTCGGCGTGCGCGCCATCTCGCCCGGACGGGGCGAAGTAGAGCGGCTTTGCCGCACCATCGGCGGCATCGACGAGCCTTGCGACATTGCGATCGATGAAATCGGTCGCGATGCGGTTGGTCCGGAAATCGGGATGCGCCAGCACCGCCTGGAGGAAGGCGATATTGGTGACCACACCTTCGATCCGGAATTCGCGCAAGCTCCGCGAAGCCTTTGCAACGACGTCATGCCAGGCTTCACCCGGCGTATGCACGATGACCTTTGCAAGCAGCGAGTCGAAGGCCGCGCTGGTCTTGTAACCGGCGTAACCGAAACTATCGACGCGCACGCCGGGCCCCGACGGCGGCTCGAACAATGCGAGCACGCCGCCGGTCGGGTGCGTCGCGCCCGTTGCGTCCAGCGTCTCCATGTTGACGCGGAGCTGCATGGCGTAGCCGCGCGGCTTCGGGACCGATCCCTGCGCGAGGCCGATCGAGGCGAGCGTCGCGCCTGATGCGACCGCGAGCTGGGCGCGCACGAGGTCAAGGCCGAGCACCTCCTCGGTCACGGTATGCTCGACCTGGAGCCTTGGATTGGCTTCGATGAAGGCAAAGCTGTCCTCGGCGGTGCCATCGACCAGGAACTCGAACGTGCCGAGATTGTCGTAAGCGGCTGCGGTCGCAAGCTGCTTGGCCGCCTCGATGATACGGCCGCGCAGGGCATCGCCCAACGACGGGCTGGGCGCGACCTCGATCAGCTTCTGGTGCCGGCGCTGGATGGTGCATTCGCGCTCCCACAGATGGGAGATCGCGCCGTGCTTGTCGCCGATGATCTGCACCTCGATATGGCGCGCCTGCCGGATCAGCCGCTCGGCATAGACGCCGTCGAAGCCGAACGCCGCCTTCGCCTCGGACTGGCAGCGTGCATAGGCCTCCGCGAGACCGGCCGCGTTCTCGACCACGCGCATGCCGCGCCCGCCGCCGCCGGCCATCGCCTTGATCACGATCGCCGCATTGCTGCCGAGAGAAGCGAAGAACGCCGTGATCTCCTCGAGGCTCGACGGCCCGCTGGTGCCGGCGATGATCGGCACGCCGCAACGCTTTGCCAAGTGCCGGGCCGCGACCTTGTCGCCGAACAATTCGAGCGCGGCTGGCTTCGGCCCGACGAACGTCATACCTGCATCGGCGCAGGCCTTGGCGAACGCCGCGTTCTCGCTGAGAAAGCCGTAGCCGGGATGCACGGCGTCGCAGCCGACGCCTGTCGCCGCCTTCACCACCGCATCGATATCGAGATAGGCCCGGGCGCCGCGGCCGGGAATTTCAACCGCCTCGTCGGCAACGCGCAGATGCAGCGACAGCGCATCATCAGCGGGATGGATCGCAACGGTGGCGATGCCGGCATCGGCCGCCGCGCGCGCGATGCGGATGGCGATCTCGCCGCGATTGGCGATCAGGAGTTTCTTGAACGACATCGTTTTCTTTCACTCGCATGCAGCATGTCACGCAGGATGCTGGTCGACCTCGCCGGTCGTGCCCAGCGGGAGAGGCCAAGCCTTGTCCCACAGGCTGTCCAAAGTGGAGAGGCAAGTCGTTTCGACGACGCCCGCGTTCATGAGGTCCTTCGATGCTGTCGCGAGGGCACGGACGTGCCCTCGCTCGACGCCATTACACGTCGATCACTGTACAGGTCATGTCAAGGAAAACGGCATCGGCGCTTTGCCAATGCCGTAAAGCGGAATACTGGACGCCTGGTCTTCAGGCTGCACGTACCGAGGTGAGGAAGGAGGTGACCCTCTGCTTCAGGCTCGTGCTGTCAGCCGCCAGCGAACGGGCCGCAGAAAGAACCTGGGTCGACGCGATTCCGGTTTCTGACGCCTCTCGCTGCACGTCGGCGATTCCGGCCGACACCTGCTGCGTTCCGTGCGCGGCCTGTTGAACGTTGCGCGAGATTTCCTGTGTCGCGGTGCCCTGTTCCTCGACTGCTGCGGCAATCGCCGATGCGATTTCGGAGAGGCCGCCGATGGTATCGCCGATTTCCTTGATGGCCGCCACCGACTCGCCGGTCGCAGCCTGCATCCCGCTGACCTGCTCGCCGATCTCGCCGGTGGCCTTGGCGGTCTGCTCAGCCAGCAGCTTCACTTCCGACGCGACCACGGCGAAGCCGCGGCCGGCATCGCCCGCACGTGCGGCTTCGATGGTGGCATTGAGCGCAAGCAGGTTGGTCTGCGCGGCGATCCCGTTGATGAGCGCGACAATGTCTCCGATGCTGCTCGCGGCGCGGGCCAATTCGTTGACCCTTTCGTTGGTTTTCTGTGCCTGCGCGACGGCCTCGCCGGCCATGCGCGCCGAGGTCTGCACCTGCCGGCTGATTTCCGTGATCGAGGAGCTGAGCTCCTCGGTCGCCGCCGCGACCGACTGGACGTTGCTCGAAGCTTCGCCGGACGCAGAGGTCACCGCCTGCGCCAGGTCCTGCGACCGGTCGGCGGTCGAGGTCAGGCTGCCGGCGGAATTCTCGAGATTCCCCGCCGCATTCGAAACGGCCTCGATGATGGCGCCGACCGCATGTTCGAAATCGTCGGCGAGGCGATACACGTCCTGCTTGCGCTGTGCGGCCGTATCTGCACGCAATCTCTCCTGTTCGACGCGCAGCTTCTCGCTCTCGGCCATACGGTCGCGAAAATAGATCGTGGCACGCGCCATCTGGCCGACTTCGTCCACCCGCTTTGCTTCGGGGAGGTCGATCGACAAATCGCCGTCGGCCAGCGCCTGCATCGCCGCGCTGACGCCGCGAATGCTACGGCTGACGGCAAGGCCGACCAAACCAACGAGGCCGATGGCAGGAAGCGCAAGCAGCGCGATGATGCCGACGATCTTCCAGAACATGGTCATGAAGTCGGTCCAGATGTCGTTGACGAACACGCCGGTGCCGATGAAGATCTTCCACGGCGCAAACCCCTTGACGTAGGACAACTTCACCGCCGTCGCGGGATCGTCCTGCCGCAGCGGCCAGTCGTAGGCGTAGGTGCCTTCGTTCTTCTTGTTCACGATGTCGATCATCGCGGGGATGACAGGGACGCCCTTGGCGTCCTTGATACCGGAGACATCCTTGCCCATCAGCTTCGGACTGGGATGGGCGAACCCGACCTGGTCATAGGTATGGGCGAACAGATATTCGTCGCCGGAATAGCGGATCTTGAGCAGCGCGTCCTTGAAGCGTGCCTGCGCTTCATCCCGCGTCATCTGGCCGGCTGCGGCCGAAGCCTCGAACTTCTCCGCAAGGCTGTAGCCGGCTTCGACCATCGCCTTCAGGAGATTGACCCTGTCCTGGTACATCCGCTGGTACATCGACCACAGCGCGATACCGGTCACGCAGCAGATTGCCACCGCCATGGCGATCACGGCACTGAAAAGCTTGGTACGGATCGAAATCTGGTTCAGCACAGTCGTTCTCTCTGAACAGGGCGCCGCAACTGGCGTGCACCGGTTAAAATCATGAATTGGGCAATCCGGCCGTTGCCCTAACGAGTTTTTGGTATGCCATGACCCGCCTAAGGGCTCGTTAACGAATTGTGCTCCGCGGGACGCGGGAGAAAGGCCGCAGCGAGATTCAGCGGTTCGAGCGATTGAAAATTGGACGCGGGCACGCATTGGATTGCGGTTCTTCCAATCTAGAAAGCCTCGATATCGGGCCACCCCGCGTTGACTTGGCCGCCGCTCTGCCCGAACGATCGATGCAGACTTGCAGCATCACACTCGAGCGCGCTGCCGACGCCGGAGACTTCATGCATCGATCGACACCGACCGCGTCCACCGAGCTTCCCGCGCTCAGCGCCGCGGAACGGCTCTTCATCTGGGGATTCCGGGCCAAGGCACGCAGCGGAGGCGCCGTTCCGACCGCAGCCGACATCCAGGAGGTGTACGACCATTTCCGCGTCGGCGATGCCGTGCTTTCGCTGGAATCCATCATCGAGATCTTCGCCTGCACGGCCCACACCGCGATCGAGGTGCACTGCCCGACATGTCCGCGCATGTCGGACAGCGAGCAAGGAATTTTGCACGCCATCGCCGCGGCACAACGGGACCGCATCGACATCGTGCGCGAACGGTTCGAGAGCTGGCTGCCGCCGGTCGGCGCCGATTGGGCGCTCGCGCCCGTGCGCGGGCTCGCGACGATCTTTCGCATGGCAGGGCTGATCCTGCCCGACCGGAAATTGCGATCATTCGACCATGACCGGACCATGGCAATGAAGGGCTGGCTGGTCGGAAGCCCGACATTGCACTGACGAGACCGTTCATGCCCCCGGATATTTGCGGTTCTGTGCCGGACGCCGGCCAATCGCGGCGCTGTCCGCTCCAGGCCGCGCTTGGAGCGCGCCCATGCGTCGACAACTACGATGATTTCTGCCGCGTCGCGCTGTCGCTATTCCGCTTCATCGGGGCGGCCTATGCGACCGGCGCCTCCGATTGCTGGGAAGCCGCCTATCGCTTTGCCGACGAGGCGCCTGATATTGCCGACAGTCCCCTGCTGGTGGCGCGGGTGGCCGCGCTGGTCAGAATCCTGCGCAGCGGCCGTCCATGCGAGCTGTGTTTCATGCCGCCGTCCTGTCGTCGCCTGTCGAAGGACGAGACTGACCTGATGCGATTGCTGGCGGTCGCGCGTCGCAATCAGCCGGGCGAGCTCGAATCCATCGTCTGCGCCTTCGTCAGCTCCGGCCAGCAAGCTGCGGCGATGCGGGCGGTCAACGCCCTCGCCTTGTGCTGATATCTAGTCGCCTTTCCTGCCAAGCACGAGATCGATGGTGCCGGCGGCGATCTTGCGCAGTTGCGCCTCGTCGCCGAAGGCGCGTTCGAGCACGGCGAGGCCGCGCGTCACAGTGACGATATGGAGCGCCGCCGCCGCCGCGTCGCCCTTGAACTCGCCGCGCGCCGCTCCGGCCGTAAACGTGTCCTCGACCAGCGCGACGATGCGCGAGACCAGGCTTGCAAAGGCCCGGCGGGCATCCTCGTCCAGCCCCTCGCCTTCGGCGGCGCCGAGCTCCATCAGGCCGCGCGTGGTCGGACATCCGCGCGGCGGCGTGCCCGAACGGAAATTGCTGATGGTCAGATCGAAGAACGCAGTGAGGCGCTTGCGCAAGCTGCCCGTCCCGAGCGCCTTTTGCAGGGTTGTGAGATAATCCTCCGCATAACGTCCATAGGCCTGCAGGAACAGCGCCTCCTTGCTCCCGAAGGCATTGTAGAGGCTGCCGCGCTGCACCCCGGCATCGCGCGCGATGTCCGACAGCGAGGTGCCGCGCACACCCTTGCGCCAGAACTGGTCGAAGGCGATGCGCAGCACCTCGTCATGATCGAATTCGCGCGGCCTCAAATTCCGTTCCTCAAAGTATTTGACACGCTGTCAAGAACATGCTTTCTCGACATCGTGTCAAAAACCAGATGGGATTGATAGTCCGTTCCGTCAATCGGACGAACCGGCAAGGCGACCTGCGCCGCCGGATCGAGCCCGCATGCAAAGGGACCCGCTCATGCCACTGCTTCACATCGCGATGCGCGCCGGCAAGTCCGAAGCCTACCGGCAGGCGATTCTCGACGGACTCTACCAGGCCATGCGCGCGGCGCTCGACGTGCCCGAGGACGACGCGTTCATGTCCATCACCGAGCATGAGCCGGCGAACTTCCGCTGCGGCACCGGTTACGGCGTCGCGCGCAGCGACGACGCATTGCTGATCCAGATCACCGTGTTCGCCTCGCGCACCGCCGAGCAGAAGAAGGCGCTGTATCGCCAGATCGCGGATCGTCTCGGCGCAAATCCGGGCATCCGGCCCGAAGACGTGTTCGTCAACGTGCTCGACGCGCCCAAGGAGAACTGGTCGGTGGGACACGGCATCGCGCAGTTTGCGTGACGCGGCCGCGGTTTCAATCCGCAACACAAGCCTCCATGACGCCCTCGAGCTCGGCTTTCGACAGCACCCCGAGTTCGGCGATGAAGACGATCCGCGCGCGCGGCGCGCCCGGCGTCGGCGCTTCGCCCGGCGCCAGCGTGGCGCGGCCGGCGGCGAACTGGAACACCATCTGGCGCCCCGGCTGCTCGACCGTCTCGAACAGGCCTTTTGCGCGCGCCAGTTTCGGCGCCAGCTTGCCGATGGCCTGCTGCAGGCGGGGCAGCGAGACCGGGCGGTCCGAGGTCCAGCTCAGCGTCTCGAAGCGCTCCTCTGAGGGGCGCTTCGGGCCCGGATCGCGCGGCGCGGGCGCACGCTCGACGTTCGCGGGAAACAGCAGCGCGGACGGAATCTCGCCATGGCGCGCATCGACCACCACGGCAGGAAGGCGCAAGGCGCGGATGGCCTGACGCATCCGCGCACCCGCGCCCTCGTCCGCCAGATCCAGCTTGGTCAAGGCCACGATATCGGCAACGCGCAACTGCGAACGCTGGAGGGCATCCTCGAGCGCGGCCGGCGGTGTCGCTGCGTCGATCACGCACAGCACCGTCTCCAGCGGCGCCTCGCGCACGATCACGGGATCCATCAGGTTGCGGACGATGTCGGCGGGATCGGCGACGCCGCTGGTCTCGATCACGATATGCTCGGGCTTCGGATCGCGCCGCAATAGCGTCGAGAGCGTGCGCAGCAGATCGCCTTCGAGCGAGCAGCAGATGCAGCCGTTGGCGAGACTGACCACGCCGTCGCTGGCGCCGGCGATCAGCTCGGCATCGATGTTGATGGCGCCGAAATCATTGACGATCGCGGCGATCCGCCGTCCCTGCGCATGCGCCAGCAGATGGTTCACCACCGTGGTCTTGCCCGCCCCCAGAAAGCCCGTCACCAGCAGGATGGGGACCGGCATGAATCAGCCCCCGACGACGGGGCGGCGCACCGGCTTGCCCGGCCGCGCCGCGACATCGAGAATGCCGTCGGCGATCAACGGCTGCCCGCTGACGACGAGGTGCCGCACGCCTTCCGAGGGACGGTTCATCGCCGTAAAGGTGGCGCGGTCCGAGAGTTTTTCGTAGTCGAAGACGACGATGTCGGCGTCCGCGTCCTTCGCGAGCCGGCCCTTGGCGCGCATCGCCGGCGTGCTCTGCGAGAGGATTTCCGCCGGGATCAGCGCGCATTTGCGCACGCCTTCGAGCAACGACACGGATTTGCGCTCGCGCACCCATTCGCGGATGAAGCGGGTGAAGCAGCCGGCCGAGCGCGGATGCGAGGTGGCATCGTCGGGCAGCGGCCAGGCATCGCCGGTGTAGGTCTTGCCGTCCGGCATCGTCCAGGGCATCGCATCGGACGCGATCGCGCCGCCGGGATACAGCACCGACATGTCGAGCAGGTCGCGGTGATGCGAATTGTTCTCGATGTCGAGGATGTGCCAGAGCACCATGGCGGACGGCTCGTCGGCCTGCGCCATCAACAGTTCCTCGCGGTCGTGGAAGCGATAGCCGTCGGTCACGCGCTGCACGGAATCGTAGCCGGTGCCGTTGCGCTCGACGAATTCGGGGTCGCTGAAGAAGGCGGCGGCCAGTACGGTCGAGCCGGTGCCGTAAGGGTAGGCCTCGACCGTGATGGGCAGGCCCTGCGCCTGCGCTTTCGCGATCAGCTCGCGGCAACGCTCGACGTCGGTCTTGCTCGACGAGTTGAAATGGCAGATGTGCATGTGCGCGCCGGTGGCGCCGGCATAGCCGATCAGGCGGATATAGGCTTCCACCGCGCTTTCGGGGTCGATGCGCGACATGAACGCGACATGGGTGAAGGTCGGCACGTTCTGGGCTGCTGCGAGCTGGCAGACCGCGGTCAGCTCCTGCACGCCGGCGCCCGGGGCGTAGGCATTGAGGATGCCGATGCCGATGCCGCCTTCGTCGAGGCCACGCCCGAGACGCTCGAGTACGCCGGCGACTTCCGTGTCGGTGGCCACATTGTCCATCCAGCGGCGGTCGCGCATGGCGTTGCCGAACGCCTCCAGCGAGCTCTCGGCGTTCGAGCCCGTCATCGCGCCGATGCGCGCAAACGCCCAGTTTGTGGCGGCGCCGTAGTTCAGCACCCGGCCCTTCCTCGCCTGGCGCTCGTACCAGGACCCGACCGGCAGCACGCCGGCCTCGAGATCGAGCGTGGTCGTGACGCCGTCGAACGCCTGCATGCGGTCGGCCGGAACGGATTGGCCATGGGCGTGCAAATCGATGAAGCCGGGCGCGACCACGAGGCCGGTGGCGTCGATCACCCGCTCGGCGCCGCCGAGACCGGTGCCGACCGCGGCGATCCTGCCATCCACCACCGCCACGTCGCCGACGGCGTCCATCCCGCTCGCGGGATCCACCACCCGGCCGCCAGAAATCACCAAGCCGCTCATCTCGTCACTCCGAAAAACCATTGCCAAATCCCCAAAGGCCCGGCAGCAGCTTTGGAGGCGGGAGACCGGCCGCATCGCGTACCGTCCCGGCGCGCATAGAGGCAGATTTTCGGGGCAGCGACTACCGCCGCCGATGCCGACGCATCATGCGGAATCGCGCGCGCCGTCAGAGCCCGTCAAACCAGGATTTCCACTTCGGCACGGCCGTCGCGAAGGTGCCGCGATGGCTGGTGCTGCCGGTCGAGACGGCGCCGACCGCCGTGTTGCCGCTGCCGATTGCGCGCTGATAGGTCATGGCGAGCTGGCCCAGCCCGACGCTGATGGCTTCGTCGCTCTCGCCGTAATAGTTGCGGACCGGGCTCTTGACGATCCAGCGATACGCCTGGGTCTGCGCGACCAGGCGCCCATAGGCCGATGCCGCGAAGAACTGCGGATCGAAATAGTCGGCGCGGATCAGCTTGTGCAGGTCGGTGGGCACGTCGGCCGGATCGAAGGGTTCGCGCACGTAAGCCTTGCGCGACACATCGTAATAGGCATCCGCGATCAGCGAGCGCGCGAGCCCCGGCACCCCGTAATAATTCTCGAAGGAGAACGCCGTCAGGATAAACAGCGAATTCACCCAGCTCGCATCGTTCTTGCGCGGGAAATTGAGAAAGCCGTTCAGCGCCACGAACGCATCGACCGGCGCGCTCGCGGTGGCGGCGGCGTCGACCTTGACGCCCGATTGCTCGAGCTTTTCGAGCATGGCCATGGTCACGAAGCCGCCTTGCGACCAGCCGGCGAGGAACAGCTTGGTCGTGGTGAGCTTGAGGTGATCGAGCACGGCGCGGCTTGCGATCAGCATGTCGTAGGTCGCCTGCTGGTGGCTCGCCTTGACCATGTAGCCTTCCGGCTCCGACGACGTTCCCAGCCCGAAATAATCGGCGCCGATCACGGCGTAGCCCTGGCCGGCGAACTGGGCGATCATCAATTGCGTTTCCGGCGACTGCTGCGGAAACGAGGGGACCTCCTGCTTCCCGTAGACGGTGCCGTGCTGATACGACACCATCGGGAACGAGGTGCCGCTGTCCTCGGGGATCGCGAGCAGCCCGGAGGCGATCGTCGGCTTGTTGCCGCGCTCGGGCACGACGGACGAATAGGTCACGCGATAGAGCCGGACGGCATTGCGCGCCGGGCTGTAGGCCGCGGTGATTCCGGCGAAAGCGGGCGTGTCGACCTGCAGGATCTTGTTGAGCTGATCGGCATCCCAGCGCGCGATGCGCTGATATTCGATGCCGGCCGACAATTTGACGACCTGGCCCTCCTGTGCGTGGGCGGAAACCCCCATGAGGAACTGGACGAGAAGCAGGAGAGAGAAACGCCAAGCCGATGTCATGCAGGAGACCCGTCGCAAGAGACCGTGGAATCAGACCGAGGAATGAGCAGGTGACAGGCCTAAGCAGGTTCGGTTGAGATTGTGTTGCACCTGGCCTCGCGCCAAGTTGGAACCGGGCTGTCGAACCGTGCGCGATTGTCGCAGGTGGGTGGGCCACACGTTCGCGGTCTCGCGGCAATGATTTGCCCGAGTTGTGCTCCTCTTCACACCCTCTCGAAAGAAAGGGTGCAGGGAAGGCCGGGCGCCGGCTGGCACCCGTAAAGACCCCCGTGCTCAATGGATGCACACGCAATGCACAGGGGAGACACAGGGCAGCCGAAACCAGGCCTTCCCTGCGCGATGGTCTGACGGCCAATATGCCGCGCTCTCCCGGGAGCCGAACTTTCCTTTTGGCCTCCCTCGCCATTCGAATTGACGATGCCGGTCGCCCGGTTGGGCTCGCGCGCATCTTCGAACAGCTTGACCGTGGCAACGACGGCCAGGACGACGCGGTTTTGCCGTACGCAGGAGCGCCGTTCGTCTTCGCGGTTCGCGCGCGCTCACGAGGTTCTCTCGCCCTGCACGCGCAAGCTCCGCCTTGACGCCGCCCGCGTCCACCGCAATCCCCGCCCGCGCTCGAAACGACGTACGACCGCCCCTCATGTGGGCCGGGACGGCGGACACATACGACAAAACCGAATTTCGGTAAAGTGGAATGTTTTCGAGAGGAAGGCTTGACAGCGGATCTGCTGTTTTGCCCGACGGGCAGCTGGCCTGGACGAACTTCATCCTCCTCGACGTGTTCGGCACTTGCCGTCTGCCCCATCCGGCGACCGGTTCTTGCGACCGGTGGACTTCCGCACTTTGCCCGATGATGGCGCGACGCGCTGATCTGCCTTCGCGAGACTCCCGGTTGACAGCTGTTTGCAAATGAAACTAGGTTGATTGCGACGGTTCTCCTTCGGGAGATCAATAGGGAATACGGTGCGGGGATCTCCCAATGCCGTGGCTGCCCCCGCAACTGTAAGCGGCGAGCCTTCGCCAAATTGCCACTGAGCCTTCGGGCTTGGGAAGGCGGCGACAGGCAACGACCCGCGAGCCAGGAGACCTGCCGTCAGTCGTGGTCACACGCGAGCACATTGGGCGGGGTGTCCTGGTGAGTGTTGAGCTGCCTTTTTCTCGAGGCAGCGGCCAAGCTGAGTTCGCGGTGACGTGCCACGTTATCGCGAGTCCATTGATGACCTCCCAGACAATCTTCGCCCTGCGGCATCGCCGCACGTTGTTCAATTCAGTTGCACTCTCCTGCCTCGCTTGGTCGACCGATGGCTCGGCACAATCCGGCGGATCGCCCCAGACGCTCGACCCCGTGGTGGTGCAGCATACGGCAACGCCGGCTGCGCGCAGCAACCGCCGCGCCGCGGCCGCGCGCTCCGTGCGTTCCCACCAGCAACGCAACGCGGCTGCCAACGCCAATAAACCCGTTGCCGGCTCGACGGGTCCCGTGTTCGCTGCACCGACGCTCAACCTCACCGGGGCCAGCACGGCCGGGAGCCGGCTCGGACTGACGCGGCTGCAGACGCCGGGCAGCGTGGAGGTGATCTCCGCCGAAACCATCTCCGAACGCGGCCAGCAGAACCTCCTCGAGGCCGTGACGCAGAACGCCACCGGCTTCACGGCGAGCCCGGCCCCCGGCAATGGCGGCGTCTCCTTCAACACCCGCGGCTTCACCGGCCTCGGGTCCGTCATGACCTTGTACGACGGCACCCAGCTCTATATCGGCGCCGGGACGGTGACCTTTCCGTTCGATACGTGGTCGACCGAGCGCATCGAAGTGCTACGCGGGCCTGCGTCGGTGATGTATGGGGCGGGTGCGGTGGGCGGCGCCATCAACGTCGTTTCGAAACTGCCCTTGTGGGTTCCCCGCAACCAGGCCGAGATCTCGCTGGACACCAACATGACGCGGCGTATTGCCGTGGACAGTGGCGGTCCGGTCAGCAAGGACGTCGCCTACCGGATCACGGCCTCCGGCAATATGTCCGACGGCTGGGTCGACCGCGACGACACCTCCAATGTCGCCCTTCATGCCGTGATCCAGCTCAAGCAGAACGAAGACGTCACCTGGACGCTGTCTACGGACTATGGTGACCGCCAGCCGTCACGCTACTTCGGCACGCCGCTGATCAACGGCAGGCTCGATGAATCGCTGCGCTTCAAGAACTACAACGTCAGCGACAGCCATATCCGATACCAGGACAGCTGGAATCAGGTGAAGACCGAATGGCAGGTCGCCGACGGAATATCGGTTCAGAACTCGCTCTATTATTTGAACTCCAAGCGACACTGGAAGGACGTCGAAAGCTACGCCTACAATCCCGCCACCGGCCTGATCAACCGAAGCAGTTATATCGAGATTTTTCACGTCCAACAGCAAGTCGGCAATCGCATGGATGCGAAATTCCGCGGGCATGTCTTCGGCATGGCCAACGAGTTCCTCGCGGGTTTCGACGTCAACAGCATCAACTTCACCCACACCAACAATTCGCCCTATGGCGGCTCGTCTTCCGTCGACCCGTTCAATTTCGTTCCCGGCGTATTCAACAGTCCGAACGCCACGGTGCCCGGCTACGGAAGCGTGACCAACCAATACGCGCTGTTTGCCGAGAACAGGCTGTCGGTCACCGAGCAGCTGTCCTTGATTGCCGGCATCCGTCAGGACGAGCCGACGATCGCGCGTACCGACTATGTCGCGCCCGCCAACAGCTTCGAAAAGTCGTTCTCCTCGACAACCTGGCGCGCGGGTGCGGTCTACACACCGGTCAAGGATCTCGCTTTCTACGGCCAGTATTCCACCGCGGTCGATCCGGTCGGAGGGCTCATCTCACTCTCCTCCGCAAACAGGAACTTCGACCTCGCCACCGGCAAACAGATCGAGATCGGCGTCAAGCAATCGTTCTGGGGCGGACGCGGCGAATGGACCTTGGCCGGCTACGAGATCGTGAAGAACAACCTGCTGGCACGCGATCCGAACATCCCGTCGTTGACCGTCCAGGTCGGCCAGCAATCGTCGCGCGGCGTCGAAGCGTCGGTGGGCTTCCTGCTCGATCATGGCTGGCGGATCGATGCCAACACCGCCTTCCTGCGCGCGAAATACGATGATTTCGTGCAGGCTGTCGGGGGCGGAACCGTGAACTATGCCGGCAACGTACCGGTCAACGTGCCGCAGAACGTCTCCAACATCTGGGCGACCTGGGCCTTCGCACCGAACTGGTCGGCCAACGCAGGCGTGCAGATCGTCGGCAAGACCTATGCGGACAACGCCAACACGGTGACGCGCCCGGCCTACAACATCGTCAATGCCGGTGTGCAGTGGAAGCCCGACCTCAACACCACCGTGTCGTTCCGCATCTACAATCTGTTCGACGAGGTCTACACGACGTCGGGCGGGACCACACAGTGGATGCTCGGCATGCCGCGCACGGCGCAGCTCGCAGTCAACGTGAAATTCTGAGCATGCGGGCCCTGAAACGCACACTCCGGCGGTGGCTGTATATCGTCCACCGCTGGGTCGGCATCGTCACCTGCCTGTTCTTCGCCATGTGGATCATCTCCGGCGTGGTGATGATGTACGTGGCTTTTCCCGGCCTTTCCGACAAGGAACGGTTGGCAGCGCTCCCGGACGTTCAATGGGAGACGGCGGCGCTCTCGCCGGACGACGCGATGAAGGCGGCTGGCGCGACGCGCTATCCGCGCGATCTCCGACTGTCGATGCTTGCCGACGAACCCGTGTATCGGATCACCGGCTGGGACGGCAAGCGGCGGGCCATCTCGGCCGTCGACGGCCGCGTCATCACCGGCATCTCGGAACGGCAGGCGCTCGCGGTCGCACAACATCATCCGGCGGCCCGATCGCCACGGCTCGAAGCCATCATCGATCGCGACCAATGGAGCGTCACGGCCCGTTACGATCCGCTGAGACCGCTCTACCTCATTGCTCTCGGTGACGATGCCGGTACCAAGCTCTATATCTCCTCGCGCTCCGGCGAGGTCGCGCTCGACACCAGCCGGACCGAACGCGTCTGGAACTGGCTCGGCTCGATCCCGCACTGGATCTATCCGACCGTGTTGCGCCAGGATGGACCGCTGTGGCGATCCGTGGTGCTGTGGATCTCCGGAATCTGCCTGATCATCGGCGTCACCGGCATCTGGATCGGCATCCTTCGCGTCCGATTGAAGCACCGCTACGCCAGCGGGAGGATCACCCCGTATCGCGGCTGGATGGCGTGGCACCACGTCACTGGCCTGATCGCGGGCATCTTCGTGCTGACATGGACGTTCTCCGGTTGGCTGTCGCTCAATCCCGGCGAATATTTCGCAGGAAGCAACACCAAGCCCGAAGCGCTGCAACGCTACGCCGGCCACGATGCGCCGACCATTGCGGCGAGGCTGCCGACACCGCCATCCGCCGCGGTCGAAGCGCGCTTCGTCTGGCTCGACGACAGCCCGATGATGATCGCCGCATCGCGCGACGGCGTCCAGCGGCCTCTGGATGCGACGTCGGGCCAGATCGTCACGCTCCCGCAGGAGCGGCTTTGGAGCGCCGCAACGAAATTGCTGCCGCAAGCGCGCCTCGCGGAACGGATCGTCCTCGGAGAATACGATTCCTACTGGTACGCACATCATCACGACCGCGAATTGCCGGTATTGCGCGCGGTGTTCGACGACGACGCGACAACATGGTTACACATCAGCCCGGTCACGGGCGACATCGTCGGCCGCGCCGATGGCAGCCGTCGCACATATCGCTGGCTGTTCAACGCGCTGCACAGTTTCGATTTTCGCCTGCTGCTGATGTATCGCCCGGCCTGGGATATCGTGGTGTGGCTGTTGTCGATCCTCGGCACCATCGTCTCAGGGAGCGGCGTCGTGATCGGCTGGCGCTATCTGCGTCGTTGACCGACTGTCTTGCCCGCAACAAACCGTGGCGCCGGCCATGTATTGCAAAAGGCGCGAGGGGGTTCCATGTTTGGCCGCGGTGGAGGTTTGTCACGTCCCGACCGGTTGAACGCAAGGAACATCCGCTGGGTTCTGGCCGCAGCTCGGGTTCATTGCCTCGAAGGAGAGGAGTATCCAATGCCCGTGAAATTCGCAGACATCTCCCAGGCTTTCGAGTTCGGCGACCTCAGCGGCGGCATGGGGGAGTGCCACACCTTCGTCTGCAGGCAGACGGGGAAGATCTACTACCAGTTCGATCAGGACGACCTGCAGGAGCTCGAGGACGAGGAACTTCCCGACGACATCGAAGACGAGACCAAGTATCTGCGGATCCCGAACTCTCGAGATTTCGACCTCGGCAAGCCTCTCGTGATCGCCTTTGTCCGCGAAACGCTCCCGAACGATCTCGACGACGTTCGCTATTTCTTCAGCAAGCGCGGCGCCTACCAGAAGTTCAAGGGCCTGCTCTCCCGACGGGGAGCGATCGATGCCTGGCATCACTACCGGAACAAGGCGACGGAGCGGGCCTTGCGCGACTGGTGCGAGGTCCATTCCATCGAGATCGTCGATTGACCCGGCATTCCCTCGATCGCCATGGCAGGCATGAGGCGGCTCCGCCGTCATCTCGCCCCCATTGTCATTCAGGGAGCTAATGGGGCCGCGCTGTCGGGGGCGAAGTTCCAGGGTTCCCAGTGATAGGCCGACGTCCTCTTCAAACAAATCCTTCCATGTCGCGCCGGACTTTGCTGGGCGGACTGATGTCAGCGGGCAGTGCTCTCGCGCTCGGCGGATGCGCCGGCCTGGGCGCGACCGGCGCGACCTATGACGCATCGTCATTGTCAGTCGAACCGACGGTGCTCGTCGCCACCACGCGCAAAGCCGTGGGTGGCGGCCGCTCCAAGCCCTGGTTCGGGCCGGAGCGCGCGACGAGCCTGACGATTGCGCGGGCGAGGCTGGTGGCCCCCGACGAGAGCCGGCTGTCCCTCGCCTCGGTTGGAATCGGCGACTGGCGTCTCGACCGGGTCGAACCGGTGTCGGCCGACGCCGGCGATCTCGCCGCCGAGACCGGCGGAGGGGATGTGCTGATCTATGTCCACGGCTTCAAGCAGACGTTCGAGACGGCGGTGCTGGATGCCGCGCATCTCTCGGACGGAATTCGATTCCGGGGCCGGACCATCGCGTTCTCCTGGCCCTCCAGGGCAGGATTGTTCGACTATGCCTATGACCGCGACAGCGCGATGTGGTCCCGCGACGAGTTCGAACGCGTGCTCTCCGCGCTCGTGTCGACGCCGGGCGCCGGCCGCGTGCACATCGTCGCCCACAGCATGGGAACCATGCTGACGCTCGAAAGCCTGCGCCAGCTCTATGCGAAATACGGCGATACGATCACGGGCAAGATCGGTGCGGTGGTGTTCGCCGCGCCCGACATCGACATGGACGTGTTCTCCTCGGCGGTGCAGCGCATCGGTCCGCTGGCCGGCAAGATCACCGTGATTGCCTCGACCAACGACCGCGCATTGGCGCTGTCGGGACAGCTCGCCGGCGGCATGACCCGGGTCGGCGCAGCGGAAAAGGCCGCCATCGCGCGGCTCGGCGTGCGCGTGGTCGATGCGTCAGCGGAAGGCTGGGGCATCATCAACCACGACCTGTTCCTGTCGAATGCGGATGTGCAGAAGGTGATCCGGCGGTCGATTGACGGGACGACGGCGTGAGGAGGACAGTGGCGCGTGTTCGATGCATGCCATCAATCACGCCGAAGCGATGACCAACTACGAGGGTAGTTTTCGCTCGGCGATGATCCGCACAGGCGGAAAGACGACGCAATCGGCCACATCGAACAGCACTTGAAAGCTGCGATCAAACGCCCGTGCAAAGGCAATCGCGTCATTGCGCCGTCCGTCGGCAATGGCCGTGCCGAGCGTGCAATGAGGCGTCCAGGCGCCTGGCCGGTAATGAGGACGACAACGCGCTGGATCGATGGCCGCGCTGATCGCGCCGTGGATGCGAGCCAGGGTTTCGTCGACCACCGGCTCCGCCCAGAGGACGAGCGGAGAACCTTCGAACCAGCGAATTCGGTTGAACGCGATCCGCAGTTGCGTCTCGCCGGCAATAGCTGCCAGCATTGCCTCCCACGCGGACTTCTCGTCGATCTCGGGTCCGTCGTAGATCGCAAATGTAAAGTGAGGTCGGTAGCCGAGCGCGCGCATCGAGGGCTCGACCTCGAACGCCGCAACCTGATCCCACAGCCGCTCGATCTCGCCTGCCGACTCGTTGTCGGCCCTGATATTGATCGCCAATGCCATTGGTCATGCTCAATGTGAAACCATCAAAAAAGAGATCGCGGCCGCGGCGTTAGTCTACGCGATCAGACGCTGCACCAACGCCGTTTCGCTCGAATACGTCAGCAGCGCTTCGTGCGTCGCCCGGGTCACTCCGACATAGGTCAGTCGCACGCACTCCTCGACGGTCTCGCCGTGACGGCCGAGCAGGCCGAGGCCAGCGATGGCGACGCAGGGAAACTCCAGTCCCTTCGCGGAATGCATGCTCAGGAACCGCACGGCCACCCGCTTGACCGAGACTCTGTTGCGATTGTCCTTGGCCATATCGATCGGCGCGCCATGCCGGGCCAGGATCTGCGCAACTTTTCCTCCGATCCAGTGCTCCGGGTAGAGACACGCCATCTGCGACCACTCGTAACCGGCTTTCTTCCTGTCGAGAAACCATTCGGCGACGCAGTGCGCTTCTGCGTCGATGCTCACGCACCGTCGAACCTCCGGCTCCAGCCCTTGCCGGCCCGCATCTTCGGGCAACAGGATCGCGTGCTCGTCGTCGGCCGTCGTGCCGGGAGCGCCGATGACGTCCGCCGCGAAGCGCCTCGCGAAGGCGACGATCTGCGCCGTGTTGCGGTAGTTGACCTTCAACACGGTGGTCCTGCCCTTGGCTTCGATGCCGAGCTGACTCCACACCGGGCGTTCGCGTCCTTTGTAGATGGCCTGGATGTCGTCGTAGACGACCATCAGCGCTTTGGTGCGCGGGTTCACCATCTTGGCCGCGAGCGCGAGCCATTGCGGCTCGAAATCATGGGCCTCGTCGATCAGGACAGCGTCGTATTGCTCCGCCGGGATATGGCCTTGATCGACGGCCTTCACGACCGCTGCGACGCTGGCCGCAAGCCGCTCGGCGTAATCAGGATAATCGCGTTCGGACGGCGCGGGAATGCCGTACGTCCGCAGCATCCGGTAGCACCATGAATGAAAGGTGAGGACCTGCACGCGGTTCTCGACGCCCCGGCTCTGCATGGCATCCTCGAGCCGCCCGGCGATGCCATTGGCGTAACACAGGATCAGCACCGGCTTCGCCGCCGCTCGCGCGAGATACTCGGCCCGGAAGGCCAGGATCAGGGTCTTGCCCGATCCGGCGACGCCGCGAATGATCCGATGCCCCTCGCCCAGGCTGCGTGCGAACTGCTCCTGATGCATGTCCATGACCGCAAGCGTGCGGTCCGAGGGATTGACACCGCTCGTGTCTTCCAGAGGCAGCGCAATCTGCCGGATGCGGATCTCCGGAAACAGCAGCGCGCGCAGCCGGTCGAATTGCGGCATGGACAGCGGCTCTCCGAGACGCGGATAGACCATGCGCCACACCCGTGAGCGGAATTCCTCGGGATCGGCGCCCTCCGTCATTTCGTCCTTGAACATGCAGAGCTGCTCGGAGAACACGTCCTTGAGATCGGTCTGTTCGAACTGCTTGCGCGTGATGTTCGTGAACACGGCGCCATGGCCGAACGGCACGATGGCTTTGCCCATGAATCGATGCCCGGGCGGAAACAGCAGCTGCCCGTCGCGCTCAACCGTGCGCACGACGTCGAACGTATATTTGCGCGCCTGCTCGAGCGGATTTGTCTCGCGCACCACGCCACGGCTGGTCAGCAACTCGACCTGCGTCTTGTCCGCCGAGACGATCGTCTCCAGACGCCAGTCCTTCACCTCGAGCACCAGCAGCCCGTTCGCGGGATGAACGATGATGAAATCCGGATGCCGGTTGAGCGGGCCGACGGGGAGGTTGTGCCAGACGACGGCGTTCTCTTCGAGAAAGTCCTTGAGCCGTTCCGCGAGCCGCAGCTCCCCACGGCTGTCGAAGCGCGCGAAGCCGAGGCTGGGGATCAGGATTGCCATGTGACGACCGCGAGCACCATTGCGGACCGCCGCGTGAGCTGCGTACGTGGCAAAGCGGTCCCTCCAGGCTCACATGGTCGCCCAGGGGATACAGCTTTTCAATGGCTTAGGATTATACTTGGCGCTCCCTAGGGGAATCGAACCCCTGTTTCAGCCTTGAGAGGGCCGCGTCCTAACCGCTAGACGAAGGGAGCGTGAGGGCTAGCCAATAACCTCGAAATTTGTCCGCCGCAAGGACCCCCACGGGCCTTTTACGGCTCATTGGCGAATTTCAGCTTTCCGGCGGGCTTCAGGGTGTGGGCGTCGAAGGTGCGGATTTCGATGACCCCGCCGAGATCCAGGGTGACCACGAGGCGATCGCCGGCGAGGCCGGTCGAGACGATTTTGGCGCCCTTCGGCAGCATGGCGGTGACGTCGCCGGCCGGCTCGGCCGCCCTTCCCTCGGACTTGAAAAGGCGGTAGCCCACCGCGATCAGCACGGCGCAGATCGCCAGCGCCGTGGTCAACCCCGCGATCAGCATCATCCGCCGCACCCGCGCGAACAGCGCGGCCTGCTCGGGGCTCGGTTCGGGAACAGCGGTGTCAGTCGTGGTCATGGAAAAACTTGATCCTAAGGGTCTTGGCTCTGCGCAAAGGTTGGAGGTTGTCGTCGACGGCAGCGAGGGCTCGGCCCGGCTCGACCGCGTGCTGGCGGCACACCTCACCGACCTGTCGCGATCGCGGCTGAAAGCCCTGATCCTGGCGGGCGCGGTGAGCCTGAAGACTGCCCCCGTCCGCGACCCCGCTTATCACGTCACATCCGGCGATACGATCACAATCGACGTGCCGGAAGCCACCCCGCCGGAGCCCAAGGGAGAGGATATCGCGCTCGATATCGTGTTCGAGGACGACGACATCGTCGTCCTCAACAAGCCGAAGGGGCTGGTGGTGCACCCGGCCGCCGGCCACGAGACCGGCACGCTGGTCAACGCGCTGATCGCCCATTGCGGCGCTTCGCTGTCGGGCATCGGCGGGGTGCGCCGGCCCGGCATCGTGCACCGGCTCGACAAGGACACCACGGGGCTGATGGTGGTCGCCAAGAACGACCTCGCCCATGCCTCGCTGACCGCGCAATTTGCCGATCACGGCCGCACCGGGCCGATGCGCCGCGGCTACATGGCCTTCGCGTGGGGCGTGCCGGGCCGCCATCGCGGCACCGTCGACGCGCCGATCGACCGCCATCCCCATGCGCGCGAGAAGATGGCGGTGCGCCAGGGCGGCCGGGAAGCCGTCACGCATTGGGAGATCCTGGAGAGTTTCAACGGGCGCGACGGCAAGCCGATCGCGACGCTGCTGGCCTGCGAGCTCGAGACCGGGCGCACCCACCAGATCCGCGTCCATCTCGCCCATATCGGGCACCCTCTGATGGGGGATGCCGTCTATGGCCCGCATTTCAAGACCAAGGCGAACCAGCTCGGGCCCGAATCGCAGGCGGCTCTGACCGCGCTTGGGCGGCAGGCCCTGCATGCGTACCTACTGGTACTGGAGCACCCGAGGACCGGAGAATTACTTCACTGGGAGGCGGCTTTGCCGGAGGATTTGCTTCTCCTTCAAGGCAGGCTGAAAGCGGCGGTATGACGCAGGCCCCTTAAGAAAAGCGTTACATTACAAAAGATTATAGCTGCCACACGGGGACGTGACGTCAGCAATCCTTCCCTTTTTGCCCCCCGATGGGGTATATTGCGCCTGCGTTGGAAATGACCAACGTGGAACATCGCAGCTACGGCCGGCTTTAACAAAGCGGTCGTCTGCCTGGCCCGCCGCTATCGGGGGCCTGAACCTTTGGAGGGCTTCAGTATGGCCCGTACCGCTGCTTTGCCGGTGCTCAACGGAGAATCCGGTCTTTCCCGTTACCTCGCCGAGATCCGCAAATTCCCGATGCTGGAACCCCAGCAGGAATACATGCTCGCCAAGCGTTGGCGCGAGCATGACGATCGCGACGCGGCGCATCAACTCGTCACCAGCCATCTCCGTCTCGTGGCCAAGATCGCCATGGGCTATCGCGGCTACGGCCTGCCGATCTCCGAGGTCGTCTCGGAAGGCAATGTCGGCCTGATGCAGGCGGTGAAACGTTTCGAGCCCGAGAAGGGCTTCCGTCTCGCCACCTACGCGATGTGGTGGATCAAGGCGTCGATTCAAGAGTACATCCTGCGTTCCTGGTCGCTCGTGAAGATGGGCACCACTGCGAACCAGAAGAAGCTGTTCTTCAACCTGCGCAAGGCGAAGAGCAAGATCAACGCGCTGGACGAGGGCGATCTCCGCCCCGATCAGGTCAAGATCATTGCCAAGCGTCTCGGCGTCACGGCCCAGGACGTGATCGACATGAACCGCCGCCTCGGCGGCGACGCGTCGCTCAACGCACCGATTCGCGACGACGGCGAAGCCGGCGAATGGCAGGACTGGCTGGTCGACAATACGCCCAACCAGGAAGCCATGCTGGCCGAGCACGAGGAATATGACGAACGCCGTGACGCGCTGAACGGCGCCATGGGCGTGCTCAACCCGCGCGAACGCCGCATCTTCGAGGCTCGCCGCCTCGCCGATGAGCCGATGACGCTGGAAGACCTCGCTGCCGAGTTCGGCGTGTCGCGCGAGCGCGTCCGCCAGATCGAGGTCCGCGCCTTCGAGAAGGTGCAGTCCGCGGTCAAGGGCACGATCGCAAGGGCCGAACAGGCCGCGCTGGAAGCAGCCCACTAAGCGGGGCGTTTCCGCGGAGAGAAATTGGCGGATCGAAAGAGAGAAAAAGCCGGCGGCAACGCCGGCTTTTTTGTTTTGCGTGTGAGCTGCCGCATGTTCACGAGGCTGCCGCCTTGAACGCCTCGGGCGGGTCGTCCGACATACCTCTGGTCACCTCCCCCAGAGCGGATACCCCGTGTCGATCATCCTGCAATCCACCGTCGGCGGCTTCTCCGCCCAGTTCATGCGCAAGCTGCCGCTGGTCGAGCAGGCGATGCGCGAGCATGGGCTGGAGCCGTCGGAGTTCGTGATCTCCAAGGACTATGCGTCGACAGCGACGATCCCGATCATGGGTCCGTTCTTCTTCAGTTACAGCGTGTTCTTCGGCGAGGAGACATTCACCGTCACCGAGCCGAACGACATGGTGTTCCTGGATTACTTCTTCAAGCGCGTGCTCGCCGTCGATGATCCACCCGAATTGCCGCAGCGGCCGGGATTGATGCGACGGTTGTTCGGATGGATGGCGCAGGCGGTGTGAAATCGCGGTCGAAGCGCTTCGCTCGATCGCTCTTGTCGCGGGACGCCGGCTCGTGTATGTGCTGCGGCCCGGTGCAATACCGCGCCGATTGTTCACGCTCTTCAAGGGAGGCGGCATGAAGTCTAGATCAAGACGTTCCGACCGCCGCCTGCCCACGGCTTGCCCGCGCACGGTCATGAGCTGAACGCCGCTTCGCGGCTGTTCTTTCGACCATTCAATCTGATTACGAGGAACGCGACGCCCACGGCGTCGCGCCATATCGTCATGTATTTGCGGTTCGTTACACCGCTCATCCACCCGCACAGCCGCGTGGAGAGCGGCTTCTTTCGTGCATCCTGGTATCTCGACCGAACTGATTGCCCCGACTGGATTCGGCACGAGCTGACGGAGCAGTTCGACTGGTTCTCGCGGCATCTGCCGCTTCCCGGCCGCATCGCGCGGCACTTCAAGCGGCGCGATTCGATCTGGGGCATCTGCTGGTTCGATCCGCGAGCCCGCGAGGCGGTCAGCCGCGCGCGTTACTGCGCCTGGCTGCTCGAGGAAGGGGGTCTGCCGGTGCGGGCAATCACGACGTCGCACCAGCGCGAAGTGATCTGGCGCGATGCGCATCAGATCGTCACGAAGCCTTCGGCAGACTTGCCCAAGGCCTTCCCGTGAAAGGAGACAAGCTTGCCAAGGCGCGACGGGATTCGGTGAATCGTGGTTGCGCTTTGGCTCTATTCCCCCCACATCCGCGCCAGCGTCGCGAGCCAGCAGCCCTCGCAATAGCGCGAATCCTTGTAGTCGATCCAGTTGTGGGCATAGACGTGGTCGAGCGGAATGTCGTAGCGCGCGCGCAGCAGCTTCACGAGCACGCGCCACGCCGCGACCTGCGCGTCGGTCGGACCGGTCGTCACATCAGGATAGTTGCCGGCGAACTCGACGCCGATGGAATTGTCGCGCACGACCCGGCGGTAGGTCGCGCCGTTGTCGATGTACTTGTTGTCGTTGCGGTTGGCGCCGTCGCCATGGGTCGGCACCAGGTTTTCCGCGACCGCCCAATAGACCGTGCCGTCGGTCTCCACCCACACGGTGACGCCGCGCCGCGTCGGGTTCTTCGACTGCTCCGCCGCGCCGCCGCGCGCCGAGCCCGCCGGCCCCTCGGTCTGGTGCACGATGATGTTGCGCCAGGGTCTTGCGCCGCGGACGTCACCCCAGGGCGCCAGCCAGACCATCTTCAGGCCGGGAATGTCGGGCGTACCGGAGGCGCGTGCGAGCTTTGCGAGCTCGGCATCCCCGGCAGCGGCAGGCGCGATCAGAAAGAAGGCGGCGACAGCGGCCGCGAGCAGGCGAGAAATCATCATGCGGGTCCAACGGAGACCCAACCTAGCATGGCCTCAGGCGAAATTGCGCGCGGCCTCGCCCTGTCCGATCGGCTCAGGCGCGAGCGGCGGCGACGGATCGTAGACCGCGAAATCGTTCTTGCCGTTCTTCTTGGCGGCATAGAGAGCGTGGTCGGCATTGGCCATCAGGCGATCCGGGTATGCGCCGATGCCGCGATCCCATTGCGCGACGCCGATCGAGATCGCGATCGGGATCTCGCTGCCGGTGCAGGCCTCGGCATCCTGGCGGCAGACCTCGAGCACGCGGCGGGCGATTGCGGCGGCCTCGCGCAGGGACGATGACGGCAGCACGACGCAGAACTCGTCGCCGCCGGTGCGGGCCAGCATGTCGCCGGGCCGCAACCGCGTCTGCGCCATCAGGGTGAAGTGCTGCAGGCAGGCATCGCCGGCGGCATGGCCGTGGGTGTCGTTGATGGTCTTGAAGCCGTCGAGATCGATCACCAGCAGCGAGAACGGCGCGCCACTGCGCTCCGAGCGGGCGCATTCCTCGGTCAGGCGCTGCAGCAGATGCCGCCGGTTGGCGACGCCGGTGAGATCGTCGAGCAGTGCGAGGTCGGCGACCTCGGCCCGCAGCCGGTCCATCGCCATCAGCAAGAAGCCGAAATTGAGCGTCATCGACAGGAACAGGAGTCCCAGCACCATCACGGCATGGGTCTGGCCGCCGGCCTTTGCCGAGAGATCCTGGCCGAGCAGATTGCCGATCGTGCGGGCCACGAGGATCGCGATGATGGTGAGGATGACGATGCCGGACAGCCGCGCGCCCGGGCTGACGCGCCCCTCGGGCGGCGACAGCAGCAGACGCAGCGCCAGGATCAGCGGCAGGGCCTGACCGAGCGTGTAGCTGAGCATGCGCAGCTGCATGTTCTCGAAGCCGACCATGAAGACCACGACGCCGGCGAGGCTCAAGCCTCCCGTAACCGTCATCAGTCGCCATGAGACCGGCCGGCCATAGAAGCGCTGAATGCCCATGGCGGCGAAGCAGCTCGCGGCGATGACGCCGGCCGCGCCAAGCAGAAGCGGGAGGGGAGACGAGACGAACAGTCGGATCAGCGCCGTCATCGCCCCGATCGCGCCGACGAAGGACGATGCCATCCAGAACCGCGCGGCGGCGAATTTCGGATAGGAGCGTATCACGTAGGCCCAGATCACGCCGAGCGCCAGGAAGTTGACGACGAAGACGGTCCAGAGCGTCGATACGTTCAGCATGACGCGTGCGGCATGCGCAGCGTCGCGCCCCCCGTCCCTGGTAGCCGTCCGTCCATGACTCATCCCCGTTTCTTGCGGAGGAGAATGCGGCCATCGCGCTTAATGGAGTCTCACCGCGATCCGGAAAATCGCGCCTTTGGTTTTGGATTCATGAACGGCCCCCTTTCCGTTGGCGTCTCGTTAGGGATGCCGGCGGCGACGCCGCTTCGAGGCCGCAATGCGGATTCGCGCACCAAAATCACCCGAAAATGCATCTGAGCTGTGGATAACGCGATGACGGAGATGTGACAGCGCGGGGCAGCGAGCTGCGAATCTGCTGAGCTTGTCATCGAGGATGTTGCGAGGCTGGCCCTCCGCCGAGCATCCCTCGTGTCGCGTTTCACCATTAACCCTGAAGAGGATCCTATGGCTAAGAAAGCGAAGAAGGCTGTGAAGAAGAAGGCGAAGAAGGCCAAGAAGGCGGCGAAGAAGAAGTAACCAGGCTTCTTTTTCTTTGCCCGGGTGGAGCCTCGCTCCGCCCGGGCGTCGGGTCAGCGTTGAGAGAGTGTGAAGGAGTGGCGGGCGCGAGGCCCGCTTTTTTATTGGCCGAGTTTTGCGACGAGCGCCGCTCCCCGCTCCCTCGCCCCCATTCCCGGGGAGCGATGAAGAGGAAGCTACCTCTCCGCGAAGGCCAGCTTGGCGCCGAGCGCGGCGAAACCGGCGGCGAAGCTGCGGCGCAGCCAGGCCATGACGCGCGGGCGGGAGATGACGTGTTCGCGCACCGAGGCGGCGCAGAGGCCGTAGACGACGAACACCGCAAGGGTCATCGCCATGAACGCGCCGCTCAATTCCAGCATGCGCGCCAGCACATGGACTTCGTCCGCGGCGATGAACTGCGGCAGGAAGGCGAAGAAGAAGATCGACAGCTTCGGGTTGAGGATGTTGATGAGAAAGCCGGTGACGATGACCCGGCCGACTGAACGCTCGCCGATCTCGCCCTCGACCGCCAGCGCACCTCGTTCGCGCAGCGCCTGCCAGGACATGTAGAGCAGATAAAGCACCCCGCCCCATTTCAGCGCGGCAAAGGCGAGCGCGCTGGTGTGAAGCACGGCGGCGAGCCCGAGCATGGCGGCCATCATGTGCGGCACGATCCCGAGCGTGCAGCCGAAGGCGGCCGCCAGGCTGGCGCGCGAGCCGCGCGTCAGCGCCGCAGCCAGGGTGTAGAGCACGCCGGTACCGGGGGAAGCGACGACGATCAGCGAAGTGAGCAGGAAGGACCAGGACATGGCCGGATGCTATCACCGCACACCGCGGCGAGGAAGCCGGGCTGCTGCCTTCGGAATGTAAGCCGTCACCCTGAGGCGCTCGCCTTTCGGCGAGCCTCGTAGGGTGCCAGCCCGGCTGTCGCGGCACCGCGGCCGTGCATCCTTCGAGGCTTTGTGCGGCGGCGCTATCGCGCCGCCGCACGCGCACCTCAGGATGACGGATTAGAGAGCCGAATCGCTTCGCAGCAAGGCTAAGCCTTCCTCACACCAATTGCGCGATCTCGGCTTCGCGCAGCACGTCGAGCGGCGCCCAGGGTTTGGCCCAGAACTTGGCGCCGTCGGGCAAGGGCTGCATCAGGGGACGGCCGGAGGTGACGACGACGTCGAGCCCGGGATTGCGCTGCTTTGCGACATGCGCGAGCTCGACGCCGTTCATGCGCCCCGCGAGCTGGACGTCGGTCATCATCAGGCAGAGCGCGCCGGCGCTCTTGTCGAGCACGCGCTCGGCGGCCTCGGCGCTTTCGCACTGGATGACCTGATAGCCACTCTCTTCCAGCAGCAGGCTCAGCATCTCTCTCTGCATGGCGTCGTCTTCAACGATCAGCGCTGTTGCGCGAAGTGGCTGTGCCTGTCCCATCAGCGTCTCCAATTCCTGATTTTTGCAACGTATGTTAAGGGGCGAATTCGTCTGCGGTTCGGTTCCATTCTGAAAAAATCTAAAGCATAGTTCCCTCATCGGGGCTTGACCGGGGATCGACATGACTGCAATTCGCGGCGCTGCCGCCATTACAGGTGCTGCGAGCGGCATCGGCCGGGCACTGGGCCTCGAGCTTGCGCAGCGCGGCTGCGATCTCGCGCTGGCCGATCGCGACGAAGCCGGATTGAAGGCGCTGGCAGCCGAGATCGGGTCAACGCGCAAGGTCACCCTGCACCGCGTCGACGTCGGCGAGCCCGACGACATCGTGCAATTCGCGAATGAAGCAATCGCGGCGCATCCCGCGCTCGGCATCGTCGTCAACAATGCCGGCGTGGCGCTGATGGGCTCGTTCGAGGAGATCGACCAGGCGCAGATGGACTGGCTGTTCGACATCAATTTCTGGGGCGTGGTGCACGGCACGCGTGCCTTCCTGCCGCATCTGAAGACGAGGAGCGAGGCGCACATCGTCAACCTCTCCTCGATCTTCGGCATCATCGCGCCGCCGGGTCAATCGGCCTATGCGGCGGCGAAATTCGCGGTGCGCGGCTTTTCCGAAAGCGTGCGGCATGAGCTCGCTGTGGCGGGCAGCCCGGTCAGGCTGTCGGTGGTGCATCCCGGCGGCGTCGCCACCGCGATTGCGCGCAACTCCCGCACCGGCGTCGGCGTCACCGACAATGCCCGCCGCGCGCAATCGATCGAGCGGTTCGAGAACGCGGCAAGGACCACGCCGAAGGATGCCGCGCTGCGCATCATCAGGGGTATCGAGAAGAACGAGCCCCGCATCCTGATCGGCAACGACGCCCGCTTCATGGACCTGTTGCAGCGCTTCCGCCCGGGGACATACTGGGCGCCGTTGCAGCGGAAGCTGGAGAAGATGGCGAAGGGGACGTGAGGTCGGTCGCCGCGCCTTGCGCTGTCATTCCCCGCGCAGGCGGGGAATCCAGTACGCCGCGGCCGATGCATTGGACCACAACCGTCTCGGAATACTGGATCGTCCGCCTTCGCGGACGATGACACCTTGTATTTGGCTGCCCTACTGCCCCGCCAGCCGATCCGCAAAATACCCGATCGTCTTGCGATACACCACCGCCCTGTTCCACTCACGCATCGCTTCGAAATTGGCGGTGCCTTCGCCGTAGGGCTGGCCCATCTTGAAGCCGTTGGTATGGAGCAAATTCGCGGTCGAGGCGAGCACGTCTGGAACGCTGTGGCGGAGGTCGACATGGCCGTCGCCGTCGAAATCGACGCCGTATTTGATGTAGGACGACGGCAGGAACTGGGTCTGGCCGATCTCGCCGGCAAAGGCGCCGATCAGGTCGCGCAGCGGCAGGTCGCCGCGCTGCACGATCTTCAGCGCAGCGAGCAGCTCGCCCTGGAACAGATCGGTGCGGCGGCAATCATGCGCGAGCGTCGCCAGCGTGCGGACCACCGGCATCTTGCCGATGTCGCCCTTGCCGAAATCGCTCTCCAGCCCCCAGATCGCGACCAGGATGGTACGGGGCACGCCGAACTGCTGTTCGATGCGCGAGAGCAACGCGGCGTGGCGTTGCAGCAGGGCGCGGCCGCCATTGATGCGGCCGGGGCCGACGCGGGTCGAGACATACTGCTCGAAGCTCTTGTTGAACGTGTGGCGCTGGCGCCGGTCGAAGGCGAGCACCGCGCCATCGGGGGTGACACCACTGAGCGCGGTGTTGGTCACGCTTGCAGAGACGCCGGCCGCTTGCGCTTCCTGCGCCATGCTGGCGACGAAAGCGTTGAAGTCGCCGCCGCAGCGCGCGGCCTGCGCCGAGCCGCCGGCCAGACAAAGAACGGACGCGGCGGCGAGAAGCAGTCTCAGCATGTGGGCAATCCTTTGAGGGAAAATCGTGGCTGCGAAGCAGCGCGCGGATCATGCCCGGGAAAGCAGCGAGCGTCAAAGCGCAAGGCTTGAAGGCGCAAGTCTGGAGAGGACAAGGCTGGAGAGGACGAGGCTGAAAGGGCAAGACGTGAATGGGCAAGACTTGATCCGCATCAAGCTGTCCCGCCGCCCGCTTCCTAGATTGCAGCGAACAGGAGCCGCCCAGGAGAAGCATCCATGACCGGAATTACCTTGACCGCCGAGCAGATCCGCAATGCCCCCGCAGCCGTGCGGCAATGGATCGAGCAGGAGGTGACCAATTCGCTCGGCCTTGCGCCGCGCGCGCCGGTGGCGATCCCGCCCCAGGCGTCCCATCTCGTCGCCTGCAGCGTGGAGGACGTCGCCGGCGTGCTCGAGCACATCAGGGGCGTGCTTCCGGCCGTCAACGTGCTGTTCGAGCTCGGCCGCCCCGGCATCAACTTCGGCCAGCCCGCGGTGATGACCTTCCGCCTGATGGACATCCTGCATCACACCCGCCTGCACGATGTCGGCGAGGCCATCACGTGCCTGGAGATGATCAACCAGGCGCTGATCGAGGTGAAGAAGGACCCCTCGGTGCGGTTCTGCGGCTTCGATAATGAAGGCCACTGCCTGATCGCGCCGCAGACGCAAGCGAGCATCGCAACGCTCTGGCAGACCCTGATGGAGCGGCAGCAGGCAGCGCAGGCGCGCGAGGCGGTTGGCCGGGCGGCGCCGGCGGCGTGAGCATTCCCACCGCGTGTCATTCCGGGGCGCGACGGCTTGTCCGCCATAGCTCGAAGAGCAAAGGCGGAAGTCGTCGCGCGCCCCGGAATGACGACGGAGAGAGATCGCGCTATGATATTGATACTTGGGCGGCGATAGCGCTCCAAGGCAGCACGAAGCGATCAGCCATGCCCGACCACCAGCAACGTCGCCTCTCCCTCCTCCGCATCCCGCTGTTCCGCCTGCTCGCCATCAACCTCGCGATCGGTGCCTGCGCCGCGACGCTGCTGGTCGGCGGCCTGCTCTGGCTCAACCCCGGGCATCTGCGCGAGCTGATCTTCGCCGACAGCTCGCCCGGCATTGCGCTCGCGCTGCTGCTCGCCTCCTTCCTGATCACTTTCGGCTCGGCCGCGATGGGCAGCGCGATCATGGCGCAGGGACGCAACGAGGACGGCGGCAAGCGCGGCGGACACGGATCGCGGCTCGCCGTGCAGGAGGTCGCGCGGCGCACACGGCCCAAATGATGCGCACGCCGAGAAGCGTGAGGCCCGTTTACATATGTTGGCCCGCATCATCTGCACGTAGGCGGGAAGATGTGCAGGCTGATGCAACTTTCCGACACGGCGCCTCACGCGCGCTGCATCGCGAAGGCTTGCAAGATGAACAAATTAGTTTGATGCTCTGAACAAATGCTTCGATGTGAATCGAAATCGCATGACGCGACCAACGCATATCTGATCCGCTCACTGCGACAACGAGGCCTTCGTGATTTGCCTTGCCATCGCAGAGCGTCTTCTATAGCCTTCTATTTTAGGTTGTCGCCCCGCCAGCCCCGGGCGACGCTGAAGACCAAAAATAGACGGCGGGCTTCGGCCCGCCGTTTATTGAAGAGAGGGTCTCTCAGGCAGCGGGTCCGCGGCCACGGTTCCGCGCCGGCCCCGGCGAGGCGCAAAGTCATTTGACTGCGGCCCGCCAATCGACGACAAGCCGCCCATGGCCAAGAAACCCGGAACCAACCCCAAAGGCGAATTCGCCTTCTTCAACGTCTTCTATGAAGACGATTCCCAGCGCTCCAACCGCCGCGTGCCCTCAGAGCTGCTCGGCGGCCTCGACGGCGACGAACCCGCCCGCGCCTTCCTCATGGAACAGGACCGCGAGATCGCCGAAAAGAGCGGCAAGCCGGTGCTGGAGATCAAGCGGCTCGAGCGGGTCGGGGCGAAGAAGAAATAGGTGCGCGGGCGGCGCCTGCGTGATCGGACTAGGCTGCCTTCAATTCGGACGCGACCGACGGCATGCTACGCGATGCGCCCCGACCCCGCGGCTTGTTGATCAGGCTCACCAACGTATAGCTGATGATGAGCAGCAGGAACCACGAGCCGAACTTGGCGGGCGAGACCATCGCCCATCCGTGCTGCTGGGACGGGTAGAGCCACGTCCGGGTAAAGGTGCCGATATTCTCGGCGAACCAGATGAACGCTGTCACTAGAGCGAGGCCGAGAAGTAGCGGCATCGAACGGTCATCGTTCCAGACCTTGAAATAGACCGTCGTGCGCGAGAATAGAAGCGCGGCTGCGGCGAACAGAATGATGCGCAGGTCGGGCACGTAGTGATGCGTGAAAAAGTTGACGTAGATCGCGATGCTCAGCACCGCGAGCGCCCAGCGCGGCGGATGCCGCTCGAAGCGGAAATCGAACAACCGCCACGCGCGGCAGAGATAGCTGCCGATGCACGAATACAAGAAGCCGGTGAATAGCGGCACCCCGGCAATCCTGAAGACGCTCGGCTCCGGGTAGATCCAGGAGCCGACCGAGGTCTTGAAGATCTCCATCACCGTGCCGACCACATGGTAGATCACGATCACCTTCGCCTCGTCCAGCGTCTCCAGCCGCGTCGCGAGCAGGACGATCTGGACGGCGATCATGCAGAGAAACAGGAAGTCGTAACGCGCCAGCGGCGCGCCTGCTGGATAGAAGCGACAGGTCGCGATCATCAGCGCCACAGCGATGCCGCCGAACAGACAGGCCCAGCCCTGCTTGATGCCGAAGCGAAGAAATTCATAGAGGGCCGCCGTCGATCGGCGTCGTGCCATGAAGCGTCCGAGGCGTCGTTCACGGATGATGAAACGGCGGAGGGGCGGCCAGGTTGCGGCGGCACTCGCCGGCATTATGCCGGTGTGGACTCGTCGGGCTGGGGCGATTGACCGGAAACGTGATGCACGATTGGAACCGTGGTGGGCGATCTCGGTCAAAAAATGACAGACAGAGGATGGGGCTTGAGCGGCAAACCCGCGCGCAGCTAATCATGGAGCAAGACCCCGAGACGCGGAGAAGAGCGACCACCCGCCGCTAGAGCGGATCGAGCAGGTTAGGGCAGAGAGGTGTTATCGATAGCGCATGCGAGGTGCTGACGCGATAACAATGGTGCGGGCGCGCCGGCATTCTTTGGACGCCCCTCGGCCAGGACGAGGCAGAAAGCTTTCGTGACTTTTGGATGATCGACGGATGCCCTCTGTTTGGTTTCGATCTCATGGATGAGCGAGCAAGCGGCGACTTAGTCAGACCTCTCGTTCGTCATAAATGACGCACCACGCGCTAGTCGAGCACGCAGACTGTCCTCAATAAACGAGGATAATTTTTCGACATCCTTCCACTTTGGGGTGCGACCGGCGGGATCAAATCCGTTGGCACGGATAATCGCCCGGAGCGTCTCTTTCGATAATGCCCTTAGCCACAATACGAACTCCGTCTCGCCAATCTCTTCCCACTTAGAATAGACGTCCGGAGCATTTTCTTGAGAGGCACCCAAAGCTTTGGGGGACCGACCGATCTTCGCGGGCAGAGAGTTCAGGACGATATCTAGCCTATTCGCAAAGTCTGGATTTCGATCTGCCTCCAGAGCCAAGAGGTCGACCAAACCGCGCAAGAGCGCCACTAGCTCTTTCTCTTTTCGCATAGCTGGGTAATTTCCTCTGTAAGTCCACGTAGTGCCGGATAGGCTGCTCCATACTTACCCTTAAATGTTCGGATGTCCGCATCAACGTCAGCACCGCGCGCAACATCTACAGTTTGAGGAATGGTATTGGCGAAAAGCGGAGGCTGCCGAAGTCCTCCAGAGGCTCCAAAGTGCCCAAGTCGACCCGATCGTAGATCGGTGATTACCCTACGATGCAAATTGTTTGCTTGTACCTTTGTCGCGACGATTCCAACAGGCGGAATCACCTTCCCGATGTCGTTTGAGAAGCGAGCGACGTTATCAACGATCTGATAAATGCCCCACGTCGATACAATGTCTGGGATTGTTGGGATTACGTAACCTGTCGAAATACGTAGGCCATTCTTTGTGATTGCACCAAGACTGGGCGGGCAATCGATAATTATGTAATCGTAACGTTCGATTACGGGTGCGAGAGCTTCACGAAGTATCTCGATCGGATTTGTCGTAAAATTTCCGGTAAGCGCAATCATTGGGATTTTGTCTTGCATCTCAATTAGCCTGATGCTGGAAGACAATAGATCTAATCGAGCGATCCCATCATTGATCGTTGAAACGCGCCGGACGATGGCCGTCTCAATGTCGAACTGAGGCTGGCTCTGAGGACTGAGTCGATCCGCGAATAGCTGAGCGATGGTCTTGCCGTCTTTGTCCAACTCGGCCCACTTGTCTTCCGTAATCACGGTGACGGTCGCATTAGTCTGCGGGTCAAGATCAATCAGCAAAACGTGCTTTCGATCTTCTTGCGCGAGAATTTCCGCTACTGCCACAGCAGTAGTCGTTTTTCCAACCCCTCCCTTGAGATTGATAAAACTCAGAACGTGGGTTTCTTCTCCACGAAAACTTTTGACCCATGCACTTACAATTTCACGCCTCCACACCGGGCCACTCTGAAGGGTCTGAAACGGTTTGGGAAAGTGATCATAGCGTAGCCGCCAGTTCGAAACCGCTTGTTTCGAGGTCTTAGCCAGCTCCGCAATTTCGGCAATTCCGACAAGATCAGCTTGAGCCATACTATATTACCTCCAATATTCGCTCTCGTGAACTTTATACACAAAAATTGACGAACGTGCAATTTTCGCATAATTTCGTCCTGCTGTTGCAAAGAAGGGGATTGTCGATGGCACCATGAAACTTAACACAGGAGACTACATTGAGAGTAATAGTTCGTTTTTCGCTAAACAACGATTCTGGCAGTGGATTGAGGAACGCGCTGGCAGCAGTTCTAGAAGGCGCAGGGCTAACAAGAACGACCAAGACAGCCACTTACGAAGGCGATCTGGACGAGGCCGAAATCCGAGACACCCAACGTAAATTTTGGAATATCGCAGACGGATATGTGCCGGCTTATGTCGATCACTTTTGGATGTATGCTGACCAAACGGACGAGGGTGCACAGAGCAAGGCCGCGTAGCTCGTATAGGTAAAACAAAAACGGCGGGCTTCGGCCCGCCGTTTTCGTTTGGATGGATGCCCGGGTCAGGCCCGGGCATGACGATCCGAATTAATTATCCAAGAAACTCCGCAGCTTCCGGCTCCTCGACGGATGCTTCAACTTCCGCAGCGCCTTCGCCTCGATCTGGCGAATACGTTCGCGCGTCACGCTGAACTGCTGGCCCACTTCTTCCAGCGTGTGGTCGGTGTTCATGCCGATGCCGAAGCGCATGCGGAGCACGCGCTCTTCGCGCGGAGTGAGCGAGGCGAGCACGCGCGTGGTGGTTTCGCGCAGGTTCGACTGGATCGCGGCATCGATCGGCAGGATCGCGTTCTTGTCCTCGATGAAATCGCCGAGGTGTGAATCCTCTTCGTCACCGACCGGGGTTTCGAGCGACAGCGGCTCCTTGGCGATCTTGAGGACCTTGCGAACCTTCTCCAGCGGCATGCCGAGCTTCTCGGCGAGCTCTTCCGGAGTCGGCTCGCGGCCGATCTCGTTGAGCATCTGGCGGGACGTGCGCACGATCTTGTTGATCGTCTCGATCATGTGCACGGGGATGCGGATGGTGCGGGCCTGGTCGGCGATCGAACGCGTGATCGCCTGCCGGATCCACCACGTGGCGTAGGTCGAGAACTTGTAGCCGCGGCGGTATTCGAACTTGTCGACCGCCTTCATCAGGCCGATGTTGCCTTCCTGGATCAGGTCGAGGAACTGCAGGCCGCGGTTGGTGTATTTCTTGGCGATCGAGATCACGAGACGGAGGTTGGCTTCCACCATCTCCTTCTTGGCCTGGCGTGCTTCGCGCTCGCCCTTCTGCACGGAGTGCACGATCTTGCGGAACTCGATGATCTCCAGGCCGGTCAGCGCCGCGAGCTGATGTACCTCGTGGCGGAGGTCCTTGATCCGGTCCTTCTCGTGATGGACGAAGTTCTTCCAGCCCTTGGCCGAAAGCTTCGAGACACGGTTGAGCCAGCGCGGATCGAGCTCCGAGCCGGTGTAGTTGCGCAAAAAGTCCTCGCGCGCGACGCCGTGGCTGTCGGCGAGACGCATCAAGCGGCCCTCGTGCGAGACGAGGCGCTTGTTGATGTCGTAGAGCTGCTCGACCAGTGAATCGATACGCGCCTGGTTCAGGCGCAGCGACTTCACCTCGACGATGATCTCGTCCTTGAGCTTGCGATACTTGCGCTCCTGGTGCGGCGACAGCGAGGGCCCGTGCGAGGTGCTCTCGAGCTGGTTCTGGATGTCCTGCTCCTGCAGCTTGCGCAGTTTCTTGTAGCTGTCGGCGATCTTGTCGAAGATCTCGACCACCTTCGGCTTGAGCTCGGCCTCGATCGCCGCGAGCGACATCTGGTTCTCGAACTCGTCGTCCTCGTCCATGTCGGCTTCGGCGGCGGATTCGGCCGGATCCTTGGCCTCGCCACCCGGGCTGCCGCCGGGGGCGGGTTGCCCGGCGCGGAACGGGGTCGGCGCCGGCGGCGCTGCGGGCGGGGCGACATGCGCGGGCGCACCGGTCGCGGCAGCCTGGCCGCCCTCGGCGGACGCTTCACCGTTCTCGCCGGTGGGACCCGCGATCATCGCATTGTTCATGCCGGCCTTGGCGTCGGGCCCGGCATAGGTGGCTTCGAGATCGATGATGTCGCGGAGGAAGATCTTGCCTTCGTTGAGTTCGTCGCGCCAGATGATGATGGCCTGGAAGCTCAGCGGGCTTTCGCACAGGCCTGCGATCATCGCCTCGCGGCCGGCCTCGATGCGCTTGGCGATGGCGATTTCGCCTTCGCGGGAGAGCAGCTCGACCGTGCCCATCTCGCGCAGATACATGCGCACGGGATCGTCGGTGCGCTCGCCCGGCTCGCTCTTCTTGACCTCGGTGACGGCCTTCTGGGTGACCTCGACGAGCTCGTTGTCGGTCTCGTCCTCGCCGCCCTCGTCCTTTTCTTCCTCGCCTTCGCTATCGTCGGCTTCGGTGACGTTGATGCCCATGTCGGAGAGCATCGACATGATGTCCTCGATCTGTTCGGGCGAGGTCTGGTCGGACGGCAAGACTTCGTTGAGCTGATCGAAGGTCACGAAGCCGCGCTTCTTGGCCTGCTTGATCATCTTCTTCACTGCCGCGTCGGACAGATCGAGCAAGGGCGAGGGCGCGTCCTGGGAGTCCTTCTCCGGCGCGTCCGCTGCCTTGTCGTCTTTTTCCTTGTCCTTCGCCTGCAGCGTCTTTGCCTTGGTGGCCATCCATTGCTCCTAAACGCGCTTCATGCAGACGGTTGCCACGCCCGCGTGAAATCACTTGAACCTGTTGCTCGACGCTCTCGCTTCGCCAGATCTCGACACGGAAAGGGCGGCGCGCACATCTCTCGCCACCCCGACCCTTCTCTCGCCGGATTTGCCTAACGCTTCGTGAGCCTCTTTGTCGCAGCGGATGCAGGTGAAGTGCCAACAGCTATTGCGCGGATTCATTCCTGACGCGTCTGTTCTGCCTGCGGCCGCCTGGGGGCCAAAGTGCTACAAGACCGTTAAGCCTCGATTAACCCTGTTTTTGCCGCCAAACCTTGGATTTGGCGAGTCTTTTAGCGGTTCCGGCTGCGGCCGTCCGCATGATTCTTTCATCACACGCTCTTCTGGAACCGGCCCGACAGCTCGCCAAAACCCTCGATCAGGGCCTCGGTGCCGTCGACTTCGGCCAACCGAGCCTTCACATCACGCAGCCACGCCATATTGGCCTCGCTGGGATCCTCCCCCAAGGCCAGTTCGGCGTCCTTCAGCTCTCTAAGTAGTGAATGGTACTGCCGATGCAAGGCAACGAGCTGGTGCCAGGTGGCGAGAACATCGTCTCGCGCGGCGCCCTCGCGGGCCCCCCACACGGCTTGCGTCGTGATACCGCTCTCAACCCTTTGAAGAAGCTGTGAAAATCCGCCTTTCTCGATGTCCGACCGCATCTTCTCGGCCTGCTCGGTCGGGTCCGGCGAGTGGTGGTGGTCGTTGGCGAAGGCGGCGATGATGCCGGCCCGGAGCTTGTGGGCCTCGGGATGGGCCAGCTCCAGGGCGGCGACCTCCTCGAGGTGGTCGTCCAGCAGCCAGGGGTGGTTGATCAGGATCTGCAGGATCAGCGCCTCGCGGCGGGAAATGGCGCTGCGCTGGCCGCGCATGATCGGGCTCGCCGCCAGCTGGGGGCTCGCCGCCTGATAGGGGCCGGAGGGTAGCGGGGAGGAGCCCGGCGGGCCGCGGCGCCCTCCGCTAAATCCTCCCCCGAATGCTCCCCCGAATCCTTGGCCACCGAATCGATTCGCGCCTCCCGCAACCCGGGGCTGGAATTGGCGGGCGCCACCACCCTGACGGAAATTGCCCCGGCTGCCGAAGCCGCCGCGCCCGCCCTCGGGGGCAAAGGCGCGCTGCAGCCGCTCGACGAAATCGTCGCGGTAATAGCGCCGCACCACCTCGTCGCGGATCCCGTTCGCGAGCTCCTTGATGCGCGCCTCCAGCGCGGCGCGGCGCTCGGGGGTGGCGAAATTGCCGCCTTCGAGCTCGCGCGACCAGAGCATCTCGGCCAGCGGCTTCGCCGCCGCGATCACGTCCTCGATGGCGCCGCGGCCGCCAGAGCGCACGAGATCGTCGGGGTCCTGCCCCTCCGGCAGCAGCGCGAAACGAAGGCTCTTGCCGGGTGCGAGGAAGGGCAAGGCGAGGTCGGCGGCACGATATGCCGCCTTCTGGCCGGCGCGGTCGCCGTCGAAGCAGAGGATCGGCTCGTCCGCCATCTTCCAGAGCAGCGCGAGCTGGCTTTCGGTGAGCGCCGTGCCGAGCGGCGCGACGGCGCCGGCAAAGCCCGCGGTGACCATGGCGATGACGTCGACATAGCCCTCGACCACGATCAGCGCGCTGCCATCATGGGTGGCTTTGCGTGCGGTCTGGTGATTGTAGAGATTGTCGCCCTTGTGGAAGAGCGGCGTCTCGGGCGAGTTCAGATACTTGGCCGGAACGTCCTTCTCCAGCGCGCGCCCGCCGAAGGCGATGACGCGGCCGCGCATATCGGTGATCGGGAACATCACGCGATCGCGGAAGCGGTCGTAGGGCACGGGAATGTCGTCGCCGGCCACCAGCAGGCCGGTCTCGACCATGTCCTCGACGGAAACACCGAGCTTGCCGAGATGCTCCTTCAGCGCGAAGCGATCGGGCGAGGCATAGCCGAGGCGGAACTGCAATTGCGTCGCCGGCGAGATGGCGCGGTCGGCGAGATAGCCGCGCGCCTTGGCACCCAGGCGCGAGGCCAACGTTTCCGCGAAATAGGTGGCGGCGAGATCCATGACGTCGTGCAGCGTGCGGCGGCGCTGCTCCTGCCGCGCCGCATCCGGCGTCACCGCCGGCAGCGCCAGGCCCGCCATGCTGGCGAGCCGCTCCACCGCCTCGCCGAACGGCAGGCCGTCGGTCTCCATCACGAAGCTGATGATGTCGCCGTGCTTGCCGGAGGAGAAGTCGTGGTAAAAACCCTTCTGGTCGTTGACGTAGAAGGACGGCGTCTTCTCCTGCTGGAACGGCGACAGCCCCTTCCACTCCCGCCCCGCCTTCTTCAGCTTGACGCGCTTGCCCACGACTTCGGAGACCGAAAGCCGGGCCCGAAGCTCGTCGAGGAATTGGGGCGTGAAGCGCATGAGGTGGGTTTAGCCGAGCGTTTGAGTCGGGCGACGGATCAGGGATATAGGTGCGGCCCGGCTAAAGGTTAGGTCTAGGCGGGTTATCCGACTTATTCGACCTATGCACAGGCCGCGTCATGCTCCCGTCATTCCGGGGCGCCGCAAGGCGGACCGGAATCTATCGGGCTGCTGGACTGCCGGGAGAAATGGATTCCGGGCGCGCCCCTCGGGGCGCCCCGGAATGACGAGCCACTTGAACCCGGCCCGGTTCCACGCTTCCATAGCGCCCATGTTCAGGACGTTTCGAGGCGGCCACAGCGGGGGCTGGCGTGTCACCTCGGTCGCAGCCGTGACCGGCGAGCCCCTGCCCTTCATGCCCGCGCTGTCGGTGACCGACAGCGGGGCCATCTCATTGCCGCTGGTGCCCTCGCGCAATGCGTGGCGGCTGGTCGGCGCGCCCAGCAGCTTGCGCTACACCGAGCGGCCCGAGAAGCAGCAGCTCACCGCCGTGCAGGCCGGGCTCGGCCGGGTTGAAGCAACCAGCGCGGCGCTGATCCCGATCCGCAAATCGCAGGCCTGGTGGGACCTGACCCAGGAGGAGCGACGCAGGATCTTCGAGGACAAGTCGCACCACATCGCCAGCAGTCTTCGTTTCCTGCCCGCGATCGCGCGCCAGCTCTATCACTGCCGCGACCTCGGCGAGCCCTTCGACTTCCTGACCTGGTTCGAATTCGCCCCCGCGCACGCCTCGCTGTTCGAGGAGCTGGTGGGGATGCTGAGGCGGACCGAGGAATGGAGTTACGTCGAGCGCGAGGTCGACGTGCGCGTTGTGAAGGAGGTGCTGTCGGCTTAAAGCGGCAAGAACCGCCCGGACTCGATGATCGGCAGACCCGCGACCGGCCAATTGTAGACATAGGTCCAGGCCTTCTCGGTGGCGCCATCAGGCGGCGTCACGTCGACCAGTCGGCGCAGATATTCGGTCGGCTCCGGAAAACCCTCGCCGCAGGCCTCATACATGTCGAGTTCGCCCAGCAGCTCGTCAGGCACGCGCATCCGGAACAGCTCGCCGTGGACAATGTCGGAGGCCGCGTCAGACAGCAGCAAACCCGGATAATGCTTCACCAGGACGAGCCGGCCGCGGCAGGTCGCTTCACCCATGAAATCCGCATGCCCCGCAAGCAGCCGCGCCATCGGATGGTCGAAGCCGCGCATCAGGGTGCCGTAGACGAAGAGGCGATCGGAGGTCATGCTGTTTGAACGTTGCGACGTCGATGCAATGGCGTTACTCCGTTTAGACACGTAATCGTTTCATAGGCAATCAGGATGGACCTGCACACGGCCGAGGCGGCCGATCGACTGCTCGGCGAGGACGACACTCCGCCCGTGCACGAGGAGAATGCGGAGGGGACTTCGCCCTTCCTGCTCACCGCGGATCATTACGGACGGATGCTGCCGCACGCGCTGGACGATCTCGGCCTCGCGGAGGGCGAACTTGTCAGGCACATCGGCTGGGATATCGGCATTGCCGGCGTCGCCGACCGGCTCGCAAAGCTGCTCGACGCGCATCTGATTGCGCAGCGTTATTCGCGACTCGTGATCGACTGCAACCGTCCGCCGGCCGCGGCCAGTTCGATCCCCGTGATCTCCGAGGCCACCGCGATCCCGCGCAACGAAGGGATTTCGGACGGCGAGCGCGCGGCGCGCCGGCGCGAGATTTTCGAGCCTTATCATCATCGCATCGATGCCGCGATCGACCGCCGCGTGCATGACGAGCGGCCGACGGTGCTGGTCTCGCTGCACAGTTTCACGCCAGTCTATGCCGGCGTCGCGCGACCCTGGCACATCGGCGCGCTCTACAACCGCGACACCGTGCTGCCGCAGCTGCTGCTCAAGCATCTGCGCGCAGAGGGCGACCTCGTCGTTGGCGACAACGAGCCCTATGCGGTGAACGACCTCACCGACTACACTATCCCCGTGCACGGCGAAGCGCGCGGCCTCGTCAGCACCGGCATCGAGATCCGGCAGGATCTGATCACGGATCACACGGGCCAGCAGCAATGGGCCGAACGGCTGGCGCGGATCTTTGCCGAGATCGAGGTGGAGCTGCGGCCGAAGCTTTTGGGGTAAAGCTCACTTCGCCCGGGTCAGCGCCAGCCAGATGCCGCCGCCGATCATGAAGCCGCCGGAGATGCGCGACATCATCCGGGTGCGGCGCGCCGAGAAGAATCTTCGCGCGCGGCCTGCCGCAATGGCGTAGAGCGCATCGGTCATCACAGCAGTGACCATGAAGGTCGCGCCAAGCAGCGCGACTTGCGGAAAGTGCGGCTGGTTCATGTCCATGAACTGCGGGATGAAGGCGCCGAAGAACACCAGCACCTTCGGGTTCGACAGCAGCACCAGGAAACCCTGCAGGAAGAAGCCGCCGCGCGGCGGCACCGGCGGCTCGTCGACATTGACGCCCTCGACCGGCGCCCAGATCAGCTTGATGCCGAGCCAGACCAGATAAGCAGCGCCCGCAAAGCGCACCCAGTCGAACCAGTAACCCATGGTCGCCATCAGCGAGGTCAGGCCGACCGCCACGATGCCGATGACGATGGCAAGCCCGGCTTGCGCACCGGCCACGTTAGTCAGCGCGGCACGCGTGCCGTGGCGCAGGCCGTTGGCGATGACGAGGGTCACGATCGGCCCCGGCAGCAGCGCCAGTGCAATGCAGGCGGCGAGGAAGGCGAAATAGGCTTGCATGGACATCATGGGAGGACTCGGGCTCGGGGCAGCGTGCGCGTATTAATGCATGGGATGGACGGGAACGGAAGCCGGATGAGCGCGATGCGCGCGCTCAATCAGCGGTGTCATCCTCAGCGAAAGCGTGCCTTCGCGGGGAATGACGGTGGAGAATGTGGAAGTCGGTGTACCACATCGACGCCGACATCACCTCGCGCCTGATCGTCAATTCTTCGGCAGCCCGGCCGCGGCGCGTGCCGCCCCGGTCAGCTCGAGGATATGCAAACCGGTATTGGCGCGATCGACAATGTAGATGTAGCCGCGGTCGTCCGTCTCGACATTGTTGGTCTGGATCGCGACCTTGCAGCGCTCGCCGCCTTCGATCGGGATGCAGCGCTTGTCGGTCGCAGCCGTGATCGAGGGAATGAAATGGCCGACCTCCTTCGGGTGATAGGGATCGCGGATGTCGAGCGCGCGCACGCCGGCATTGAAGAAGGCGATGAAGGCCATCTTCTTGTAATAGACCGGCTCCATGCTCTCGTTGGAGGAATGCGCGCCGAACCGGCCGCCGCGCTGGCAGAACCGCCCGCTCGCCTCCGGCACGGTGTAGCTCGAGATCATCATCGGCCTCGTCTCGGTGGTGACGTCGGCGAACCACACCATCTGTCGCGCCTCGCCGCATTCGTTCAGGATGGCCTCGTCCACGATCATCACGATGTCGCGGGTCTTGCCGTCCTTGTCCTCGGCGAATTCGGCGATGGGCATGTCGAGCATCGGAAACGTCGTATGCGCGCCGTTGAAGGCCGACATCGGCAGGCGCGCAATCTCGGGATAGCGCAGATTGTCCGGCGTCGGCTCCTTCGGTCCGTTCAGCAGCTTCTCGCGATCGACGATCTGCAAAATGCCGTCCTTGTCGGTGCCGTAACCGAAATAGACGCGATTGCCATTGGGCCCGGTCGAGATCGGCCCGTGCAACTCGGTCGGCACCGCGCCGGTCGAGCCGGGCTCCTGACCGGGCAGTCCGAAGTCGCGGATCTTCTGCGGATGCGCGGGATCGGAGAGATCGTAGATCTGCGTCATACGCCGTGTTCGCCAGTCCGGCGCGCCCGAGACGAGATAGGCAATGCCGGTGTCGCATTCCCACCAGCTCTTGTGCGTGTCCTTCAGGCCGCCAATGCGCGTGATGAGCACAGGGCTGGCGGGATCGGTGACGTTCCAGATCTCATGCGCCTCGCTGCCGAAGGTGCGCAGCATGTAGACCGCGTTGGTATCGCCCTTTGGCAACGTCTTGCCGTCGCAGACCCGCACCATCTGCGCGCCGCCGGATTCGTACTTGCCCTCCTGCCCCGGCAGATGCCGCAGATATTTCGGACGGGCGGGATCGGTGACGTCGATGATGGAGGTTCCGTTCGGCTCGGCCTTGCCCGTCATCGGATTGACGGGCGCGGGCACATCATCGGTGCCGCCGTGATGGCCGATATAGGCGATCCAGCGATTGCCCCGGTGATGGATGGTCGGCTGATAGGCGCTGCGGGCCTGGAGATCGTTGCTGCCGACGAGCTTCATGTTGGAGGCTTCGGGCGGCGCGCCGATGGTTTGCTGCTGCGCCTCGGCCGCGGTGCTGCACACGAAAAGGACAAGGATGGCAGCAGTCAAGACGCAGCGGAACATCAATGTCCTCCCGGAACCGATCTGTGCTGGCTGAGCCCCAACGGTAACACAGCCGAATGCCTGCACCAAAGACACCATCTTGACATGCAACCATTTGGTTGCCTATTATCCCGGTCATGGATGAGGTCTTCAAAGCGCTCGCCGATGCATCACGACGATCGCTGCTCGACAGGCTTCATGCGACAAACGGCCAGACGCTGAGCGAGCTCTGCGAGGGCCTCGCCATGACGCGGCAGGCCGTGACCAAGCACCTTGCCATTTTGGAGGAGGCGAATCTCGTCGCCACCATCAGGCATGGCCGCGAGAAGCTGCATTACCTCAACCCGGTGCCGATCCATCAGATCGGCGAACGCTGGATTAGGAAATTCGAGCGCGGCAAGCTGGCCGCGCTCGGCGAGTTGAAACGCCAGTTGGAGAAGCGCGATGAGTAAGCCGGAATTCGTCTACGTGACCTATATCGAGACCACGCCGGAAAAGCTGTGGGAAGCGCTGACGTCGCGCGAATTCACCAGGCAATACTGGTTCGGCGCCGAGGTCCGCTCCGACTGGAAGGTCGGCTCACCCTTTGCGCTCACGCTCGAGGGCGAAGTCACCGATTCCGGCGAAATCCTCGAGGCCGATCCGCCGCGACGGCTGTCCTACAGCTTCAAGCACCAGAAGTTCGAAGAGCTGCGCGGCGAGCCGATCTCGCGCGTCGTCTTCACCATCGAACCGTTCGGCGCGCTCGTGCGTTTGACCGTGTTGCATGACGGCTTCGTCGAGGGCGGCAAATATCTCGGAGCCGTCTCCAATGGCTGGCCGGCGATCCTGTCCGGGCTCAAGAGCCTGCTGGAGAGAGGCAAGGTACTCGCCATACCCCGCACCGCCCTCAACAAGGGATTCGACGCAAAATGAAGCTGGATCAGTTCAAGCCGCTGACGGTCTACACCATCTACATTGCTTCGACGCCGGAGAAGGTGTGGGAAGCGCTGACCTCGGCGGAGTTCAGCAAGCAGTATTTCTTCGGCAATGAAGTGGAGGTCGAGCCATGGCTTGGCGGCAGCTTCATGGTGCGCACGCCTGACGGCGCGCTGCACATCAGCGGCGAGGTTCTCGCCTACGATCCACCGCGAAAGCTGTCGGTCACGTTCAACGTGAACTGGCCCGAGCTGATCGAGAAGCTCGGCCCGACGCTCGTGACCTACGAGATCGAGCAGGCCGGCGATGCGGTCCGCCTCACGATGAGCGAAGGCCACGACCGCGAGCTCAGCGACGACATCCTCGAAGGCGGACGGCAGGGCTGGCCGGCGATCCTCTCCGGTCTCAAGAGCGTCCTCGAGACCGGCAAGCCGCTGGCGGTGAAAATGGGCCCGCCGCAGCGGATGCTCGATGCGCTGAAGGCGATGGGGATCAAGACGCCGTAGCGGCCGACCCCTGAGATCTCATCGCTTCTTCTTCACGACCGGGGGATGAATCTCGTCGATCTTGCGACGGCAATCCCCTTCGGAGTCGTGCGGCCCCGAGACAAAGGTCCCGCTGACTTTGATCGCGTACCAGCCCTGCTCCACGCCGAGCCGGAGCGCTTCGTCTGTCTTGACGTGCCGTGGGGAGAGAGTTTGCATCAGGTGCTTTCAGTTGGCGTTCGATCTCATATCGACCGCGATGGAATCGTCCCGGCATCGGGCGGCACGAGCCCGCCGCGCGCGGCTCGGCCGCAGCAACGGGCAACATGCCAATGATCGTCGTGACGAGGTGTCGGTTCCGCCGACGCCAGGAATGAACCGTTCAAGTCGCGAGCTTGGAATCGTCGCGGCGCGTGTGCACAGAAGACGACCGGCCTGCCCGACTTCGGCTCACCGTGCGCGCAATCATCAGAATTAGCTATCGTTTTCTCGCCAGCGCCGCCCTTTTCAAGCGCCCGATGCCGCCCACGAGCGAATAAGGCGATCGAAGCGATCTATTCGGCCGCTTCGTAGCTCTCCTACGCCGTCGGCGCCACCAGCCGCCGATAAAGATGCCAGGTCGCGTGCCCGAGCACCGGCAGCGTCACGATCAGCCCGAGAAAGTACGGCAGCGCCGAGACGATCAGCAGCATCACAATCACGGCGGCCCATGTGATCATCGGCAACGGGCTCGTCACCACGGCGCGCACGCTCGTCACCATCGCCGTGACGAAATCGACCTCGCGGTCGAGCAGCAGCGGAAACGACACCACGGTCAGCGAGAACAGGATCAGCGACAGCACCGCACCGACCGCATTGCCGATGCCGAGGAACAGCAGGCCTTCATTGGTGGTCAGCACGACGGTCATGAATTCCTGAAGGCTGGAGAACGAGGCGTGCAGACCGAGCAGCAGCGCGATCAGGAGTCGCACCTGGTACATCCAGACCACGAACACGAACAACGTGACGAACGCCATCCAGCCGATCTCGCTGCGCGATCGCACGGCGGACCAGATCGCGCCGAAGGAGACCGGCTCGCCGCGCTCGCGGCGGCGGCTGATCTCGTAGAGACCGATCGCCACGAACGGTCCGATCAACGCGAAGCCTGCCGCCAGGGGATAGACGAGATAGACCATGCCGAAGGCCGTGAAGCACAACATGATGGCGATGCCGCCGGCGGCGTAGAGCCCGCCGAAGCAGAGACCGTAGAACGGCAGAGCCTGGAAATCGCGCAGGCCCTCGACCAGCGCCTCGGCGATGTCGGTCGCCGCGACGGGACGCACCACCGGATCGATCTTGCCCGAGATGGACATCAGCTTCCTCCACACATCGGCGCGATCTTTCGCCGCGCGCATGCCGCGATATTAGCGCCGCTGCGCGCCGGCGCAACTTGATGCCGGCCGGCGCGAGGAGCAGCGGCGAGACAAAGATGCTCGCGGTGCGAAATGCTTGACCATTGGTGCGATTATCCCGCCAATGCTATGGATTGCGCAGACGATCGTGCCGCAAATTGTACCTCCGAGCAGATACGCCTGAGAGCGGACCGCCCCACCGATGAGCCTGCGTACCCGGTTACTGATCCTCGTCATCGCCGCCATGCTCGTGCCGGCGATCCTGGTCGGGCTGCGCTTCGTGCAGAACCGGACGAGCGAAATCGACGCGGCGCAGGCAAATCTGGCCGCATCCGCCGACGACATCGCCGCCGATCTCGACGAGAAGATCCAGGGCACCGCCCAGCTCCATTACGGGCTCGCCCGTGCCCGCGACCTCGACACGCGCGACAAGGCGGCGTGCTCGGCGTTTCTGTCCGATGTCCGCGAGGAATATACGCAGTTCACGGGTATCCTGACCATCGATCCCGACGGCAGCCTGTTCTGTGACTCGCTGCAGACCAACCGCACGCTCGACCTCAACGACCGCGGCTATTTCAAGCAGGTGAAAGGGCTGCAAGATGTCGTCGCGGTGGAGCCGGTGTTCGGCCGTCTCACCGGATTGTCGGTGCTGCAGATCGCCTATCCCGTGCGATCGGAGGCTGGCGCGCTGAAGTTCGTGCTGCTCGCGTCATTCAACCTGAACAAATTCGCGGAGTTTCACGACAAGCGGCTGCTCGCGGAGAAGAACATCCTGCTGGTCGACGCCAAGGGAACGATCCTCGTCGCCCCCAAGAGCGGCGGCTGGACCGGGCCCGTCGGCGGCTCGATTGCGGGCTCCGACCTGTTCCGCTTTGCGGCAGCGCCCGATGGCGAGCCGTTTCGGGAGGTGACCGATCGCGAGGGCCGCACGCAGATCTGGGGCGTTGCCCGCTCGCCCTCGATCCGCAAGGCCGGCCTCTACATCCTGGTCGGACGCTCCAAGGACAGGCTGGTCGCGGCGGCGAACCGCCGGCTGTACGAGGATATGGCAATTCTTGCAGTGGCCTTGCTGCTGCTGCTCGCCGGCCTGTGGATCCTCACGACCGTGAGCATCGGACGCCAGGTCGGGCGGCTCGCCGCCATGGCCAAGAGCCTCGGGCGCGGCGATCTCAGCGCGCGTATTCCGGAGCCCCACCCGGGCGGCGAGCTCGGCGGATTGATGTCCCTTCTCAACAGCACCGCCGAGTCGCTCGAACAGCAGCGCGCCGCCATCGCCGATCTCAGCCACAAGCTCAGCCAGTCCCAGAAGATGGAGGCCATGGGCCAGCTCACCGGCGGCGTGGCGCACGATTTCAACAATCTGCTGACCGTCATCCTCGGCAACTCCGAGCACCTCGCCGACAGGCTTGCGGCCAACAAGGAATTGCACCGGATCGCGAATGACATCGCGACCGCCGCCGAGCGCGGCTCCGACCTGACGCGGAGCCTGCTCGCCTTCGCGCGCAAGCAGCCGCTGCGGCCGCGCGAGATCGACATCGCCGAACAGGTGACCGGCATGAAGCAGCTGCTGCGGCGGACCCTGGGCGAGCACATCGAATCCAGCTTCACCTTCGCGCCCGATCTATGGCTCGCCAGCGTCGATCCCAGCCAGTTGGCGACTGCCGTGCTCAACCTCGTGCTCAACGCGCGCGATGCGATGCCAGACGGCGGCAAGCTGGCGGTCGAGGTGTGTAACGCATCGCTCGGCGAGTCCGATCTCGACGTCAACGGCGAACCGCGGCCGGGCGACTACGTCATGCTGGCTGTGAAGGATACCGGAGCCGGGATGAGCAGCGAAGTGTTGGGGCGCGCGTTCGAGCCGTTCTTCACCACCAAGGAGGTCGGCAAGGGGACGGGCCTTGGCCTCAGCATGGTCTACGGGTTCGCGCAACAATCCGGCGGACTTGTGCAGATGCAGTCCGAACCGGGACGAGGCAGTGCCATCAGGCTGTACTTTCCCCGTCTCGCAACACCGCCGAACGAAGAGCCGCTGCCGGCAGAGCGCGTCACGGCACCCAACGGGCACGAGACTGTCCTCGTCGTCGAGGACGACGACATGGTGCGAGCCTATGTCGAGAACGAGCTGAAGGCGCTCGGCTACCGTGTCATCACGACGTCGAACGGGCCCGCGGCGCTGGACGTGCTGCGGCAGACGGTGGACATCCAGCTGCTGTTCACCGACGTCGTGATGCCCGGCGGCATGTTCGGGCCGGAGCTGGCGCGGCAGGCCATTCGATTGCGACCTGGACTCAAGGTGCTCTTCACCTCCGGCTACAGCCAGGATCCCGTCAAGACGCCGGACGGAATCAGCGCCCGCATTCTGACAAAGCCGTTCCGAAGACAGGATCTTGCTGCAATGTTGCGGTCTGCATTGTCGGGGATGCCACGCGAGTCTGGACGAGAGCCCTAGCCCTTCGCCCGCAGCTCGCGCCGCAGCACCTTGCCGGTTGCCGTCATCGGCAGCGTCTCGGCGAATTCGACGAAGCGCGGATATTCGTGCGCGGCGAGCTGCACCTTGACGAACTCCTGGATCTCGCGCGCCAGCGCGTCGGTGCCGGTGAAACCGGGACGCAGCACGATCCAGGCCTTGATCGATTCGGTGCGGATCGGATCTGGGATGCCGACCACCGCGGCCATTGCCACCGACGGGTGCTTCATCAGCGTGTGCTCGATCTCGGAGGGGCCGACGCGATAGCCGGCGGTGGTGATGACATCGTCCTCGCGGCTGACATACCAGAAATAGCCGTCCTCATCCTGTACGCCGAGATCGCCGGTCAGCAGGAATTCGCCGGCATATTTCTTCGCCGTCGCCTCGGGATTGCGCCAGTATTCCAGCATGGTGACGGGGCATGGCTGGCGCACGCCGATGATGCCGCGCTGGCCGCGCGGCAATTCCTCGCCCTTGTCGTTGACGATGCGGACGTCGAAACCCGGCGTCGCCTTGCCCATCGATCCCGGGCGGATCGGAAACAAATTGGAGTTGCTGCCGATCACGAGATTGCATTCGGTCTGGCCGAACACCTCGTGCGCGTCAATGCCGAAGGTCTCACGCACCCAGCCGAGCAATTCGCCGCCGAGGGACTCGCCGCCGGTGAAGATGCTGCGCAGCTTGACGCCCGGATGCTTCACCCCGGCCTGCCGCATCAGCTTCAGCGCGGTCGGCGGCAGGAAGACGTTGCGGACGCCGAGATCGGCCATCATCTGCATCGCCGCCTGCGGCTCGAATTTTCGCGCGCGATGACCGACCAGGGGAATGCCGTGATACCAGAACGCGAGCAGGCCGTTGACGAGGCCCCCGATCCAGGCCCAGTCCGCCGGCGTCCACATGAGATCGCCGGGGCGGGGCAGGAAGTTGTGGCACATCTCCACGTTCGGCAGATGGCCGAGCACGACGCGGTGCGCATGCAGCGCGCCCTTGGGATTGCCCGTCGTGCCCGAGGTGTAGATGATCAGCGCGGGATCGTCGCACGACGTATCGACCCGCGCGAAGTCGGGCGAAGCGGCTTTCACCGCGTCCCAGAACGATGTCGTGCCCGAAGGCGCGCGCTCGCCGATCACATAGACGGTCTTCAGATCAGGCAACCGATCGCGGATCTTGGACAGCTTCTCCCAACCGCCCTCGTCGGTGACGATGGCTTTGGCTTGCGAGTTCGACAGGCGGAATTCCAGCGCGTCCTCGCCGAACAATGCAAACAGCGGGATCGAGATCAGGCCGGAGCGGAACGCCGCCATATGCGCGATCGGCAATTCCAGCGACTGTGACAGGAACACCGCGACGCGGTCGCCGCGGACGAGCCCGTCCGCCTGCAGCACATTGGCGAAGCGGCGCGACATCTCCGCGACCTCGTCGAAGGAGGTGCGGCCGGTCGCACCGTTCTCGTCGACATAGATCAGCGCGAGCCGGCCGGTGCCGTCGGCATGGCGATCGCAGCACGCCTCCGCCATGTTGAAACGCGCCGGGATGTCCCAGCGGAAATTACGGACGAGCTCGTCGTAGGTTGCGGCTTCGGTGAGCATGAAAGGCGTTTCCACGGTCTCGACGTCATGGCCGGACTTGTTCCGGCCATCCACGTTCTTGTTTGGCCTGAGTTTAAGGGCGTGGATGCCCGGGACAAGCCCGGGCATGACGGAGAATGCGTCTCACCGCACCGTCGCAAAGAACTTCCTGACATCGCGCACGAACAGCTCCGGCTGCTCGAACGCGGCGAAATGGCCGCCCTTCTCCATCTCGCTCCAATGCGTGATGTCATGGAAGTTCGGCTCCATCCAACGCCGCACCGGCGTGATGATCTCCTTGGGGAAAACGGCAACGCCGGTTGGCACCTTGACGACAGGCGTGGTCCGGCGCTTGCCAAAACTCTCCCAGTAGAGCCGCGCCGAGGACGTCGCCGTCTCCGTCGCCCAATAGAGCATGACGTTGTCGAGCAGTTCGTCCCGGGTTAAGATGTTCTCGGGATGACCGTCGCAATCGGTCCAGGCCCAGAATTTTTCCAGAATCCAGGCCGCCTGCCCACTCGGCGAATCCGTCAGTCCATAGCCGAGCGTCTGCGGGCGCGTCGATTGCTGCTTGGAATAGCCGGAGTCGAGATCGGCATAGTGCTTGAGGCCCGCGAGCGCGCGCTTCTCCTCCGCCGTCGGTTCGCCCTCGAGCTTTGGCGCGGCGTTGAAGGCGAGCGTGATGTGGATGCCGGCACAATGTGGCGCATCCTGCGCGCCGAGCGAGGTCGTCACCGCCGAACCCCAATCGCCGCCTTGCGCGCCGTAGCGCGCATAGCCGAGGCGGTCCATCAGCTTGGCCCATGTCGCGGCGATGCGGTCGACGCCCCAGCCGGTGGTCGTGGGCTTGGCCGAGAAGCCGAAGCCCGGCAGGGAGGGACAGATCACGTGAAACGCATCGGCGGGATTGCCGCCATGCGCGGCGGGATCGGTGAGCGGCGCGATCACCTTCTGGAATTCGACGATCGAGCCCGGCCAGCCATGGGTGATGATCAGCGGCAGCGCCGACGGCTCCTTCGAGCGCGCATGGATGAAGTGGATGTCGAGGCCGTCGATCTCGGTCGTGAATTGCTCAAAGCGATTGAGTCTTGCTTCGCGGGCACGCCAGTCGTAGCCATCAGCCCAGTAGGTGCAGATTTCCTGGATCCATTTCAGCGGCGCGCCCTGGCTCCAGTCGTCGACGAGTTCAGCTCCCGGCCAGCGCGTGCGGGCCAGACGCGATTTGAGGTCCGCGAGGATGTCGTCGCCGATGTCGATGCGAAAGGGCTTGATGGCGGTCATCGGTTATCTCCCGATTTGTCAGTCGGGAGGAGAGTAGACCGAAGTGACGCGGCATCAAAGGGGAGGCACTAGCCCGACAGCGCCGCCTTCACCAAGCCGCTGGCCTTGCCGAAATCCATCTGCCCCGCATACTTCGCGCGCAGCACCGCGATGACCTTGCCCATGTCCTTCATGCCGCTCGCACCGGTCTCGCCGATCGCATCCGCGATCGCCTTCTTCACCTCGTCGTCCGACATCTGCTTGGGCAAGTAAGCCGAGATCACCGCGATCTCCTCGCGCTCCTGCTGCGCGAGCTCGGCGCGGCCGCCCTTGTCGTAGAGCTCGACCGATTCCTGCCGCTGCTTGATCATCTTCTGAAAAACACCGAGCAGGTCAGCATCCGACAGCGGCGGCTTGCCCTGCCCGCGCGCATCGATGTCGGCGTTCTTGATGGTCGAATTGACCATGCGCAGCGTGGACAGCTTGCGCTCGTCCTTGGCCTTCATGGCCTCCTTGACCGCATTGTTGATGTCGTCGCGCAGCATGATCGTGATCCCTTCGAGTATCTGACGCCTGATCTAGGCCGTTCGCGGCCCCTAGACAACCTCGCTTCCGAGCCATTGGGAGAGCGCGCGCAAAGTCGCTTCCGGCTGTTCCGGCTGCGGCAGGTGTCCGCAGCGATCGAGGATCAAGAGCCTTGCGCCGGGGATGCCCTCGGCCATCTCCTTGGAGAGCGCATTCGGGATGGTGTTGTCGGCATCGCCCGTCAGCACCAGCGTCGGGCATTTGATGGCTGACAGCGTCGGGCGCGAATCCACCCGAGCGATGATCGCGGTTTGCTGCCGCAGATAGCCCTCGACGCCGACATCCTCGTCCTGCGCATGCACCAGCTTCAGAATATCGGCATCGTTGCGCCGGGACGGATGCACCAGCTCCGGAAAGCTCTCCTCGCGGATCGCGTGAAGCTCGCCGCGGCTGGCACGTTCCATCAGGCCGCGGCGGCGCGCGGTCGCCTCCGCCGTATCGGGCCGCGCCTGGGTGTTGATCAGCGCGAGCTTCGCCACCCGCTCGGGCGCCTGGCGCATGATCTCGAACGCGATGTAGCCGCCCATGGAATGGCCGGCGACTGCGAAGCGCGGCGGCGCCTCGCTCAGGATGCGGCGGGCGATCGCCGCCATGCTGTCGTCGCGGATATGGTTGGCGACCATGACCGGGCCGAACCGCCAGAGCGCGGGGATCATTTGGGCGTAGATCCGGGCCGAGGAGGCCAAGCCCGGAACCAGCACAATCGGGGTCGTCCGGTCCATTATTGCCTCGCAAGCCCAGGAAATTGCCGGAAATTATGCGCCAGAGCTTAAGTGCCGGGGGCGGGCTGTCAAATATGCAAAAACGCATGTGAATCCGCCCATCTCCGCTTTGACGGCGGCCCGCGCGAGGACTATGAAACGCGCTCATGACACAACATGACAACGATACCGCCTGGCCGGACCATAAACCGACCGCGCTCCTCGTGCTTGCCGACGGCACGGTGCTCGAAGGCTTCGGTCTCGGCGCCGAAGGCCACGCCGTCGGTGAGGTCTGCTTCAACACCGCGATGACCGGCTATGAGGAGATCCTCACCGATCCCTCCTATGCCGGCCAGCTCATCACCTTCACCTTCCCGCATATCGGCAATGTCGGTACCAACGAGGAAGACATCGAGACGGTGAACATGGCGGCGACGCCGGGCGCGCGCGGCGTGATCCTGCGCACCGCGATCACTGATCCCTCGAACTACCGCGCCACCAAGCATCTCGACGCCTGGCTCAAGGCCCGCGGCATCATCGGCCTCTCCGGCATCGACACCCGCGCGCTGACCGCGCTGATCCGCAGCAAGGGCATGCCGAACGCCGTGATCGCGCACGCCAAAAACGGCGAGTTCGACCTGCATGGGTTGAAGGAAGAAGCACGCGAATGGCCGGGCCTCGAGGGCATGGACCTCGTGCCGATGGTCACGAGCGGCCAGCGCTTCAGCTGGGACGAGACGCCCTGGGTTTGGGACAAGGGCTTTGGCAGGCAGGACAAGGCCGAGTTCAACGTCGTCGCCATCGACTACGGCATCAAGCGCAACATCCTGCGCCTGCTCGCCGGCGTCGGCTGCAAGGTGACGGTGGTGCCGGCGACGACCTCGTCCGAAGACATTCTGGCGATGAAGCCGGACGGCGTGTTCCTGTCCAACGGTCCGGGCGATCCGGCCGCCACCGGCAAATATGCCGTGCCCGTGATCCAGGACGTCATCAAGTCGGGCACGCCGACCTTCGGCATCTGCCTCGGCCACCAGATGCTGGGCCTCGCCGTCGGCGCCAAGACGAAGAAAATGCATCAGGGCCATCACGGCGCCAACCATCCTGTCAAGGACGAGACCACCGGCAAGGTCGAGATCACCTCGATGAACCACGGCTTCGCGGTGGACGAGACCACGCTGCCGAAGGGCGCGACGCAGACCCACATCTCGCTGTTCGACGGCTCCAATTGCGGCATCCAGCTCGACGGCAAGCCGGTGTTCTCGGTGCAGTACCACCCCGAGGCCTCACCCGGCCCGCGCGACTCGCACTATCTGTTCCAGCGCTTCGCGGATTTGATGCGGCAGAAGAAGAGCGCGTAAGACGCGAGACCGCCCGGCGGATGAATCCGCCGGGGCTCGCCGTCACGGACGCATGAACATGAAGTCCGTGTCGGGATCGCAGTTCTCGGCGATGAAGCGCAGCTCGGCCTGAATGTCGGCAATCGACCGCGTCTCCAGATATTTCGAAATCACGAGACTGAGCAGAGCGCGGCAAACGGCTTCGTGCCCAAGGCCGGAAGTCTCCGCCTCGGCAACGGCCGCCGAAAAATGGCGCTGCGCAACGTCGGATGCGTACATGGCGTTCCCTTTTCTTTCGCGTCGATGTGCGTGCCCGCCATTGGCCGCGCATGCCTTGATCTCCGTCAAGGCGGCGCAGGAACAAAGGGGGGCGAGCATCGTCTTGATTTCGTGACCGTTGTGACCCGGAGCCCTGCCATGTCCGCCGTCCGAGACAACGCCGAGCCGCTCGCCATCGTGTTTGAGGATGACGGGCTCGTGCCGAACAACATCTTGCCCTTCCTGGTCTATCAGGACGCGGTGAAGCTCGATCCCGCGCGACCTGAAGAGACCATCGAAGATCTGTTCGCGGCGAACGGCTGGGGCGGCACGTGGCGCAACGGCGTCTACGATTATCTGCATTACCACGCGACGGTTCACGAGGTGCTCGGCGTCGCGCGCGGCAGTGCCCGCGTCCGCTTCGGCGGCGACCACGGCCAGGAGCTCGAGATCAAGGCGGGTGATGTCGCGATCCTGCCTGCCGGCACCGGACACCAATGCATCAGGGCGAGCGACGATTTCTGCGTGATCGGCGCCTACCCGCCGGGCAGCAAGATGGAGATCACGCGCGCAACGCCGGAGAACCACGCCAAGGCGCTGAAGACGATCCCGGATGTCGCAACGCCGCCGTCCGATCCCGTGACGGGGAAGGATGGGGCGTTGATGAGGCTATGGCGGTAGCCAAACAGGCGATGCCGTAGGGTGGGCAAAAGCGCGCTCTTGCGCGCTGTGCCCACCGCTCTCAGTTCGTGGGCACGCTTCGCTTTGCCCACCCTACAAGAGCCCCCACGACGACTCCCACTACGCCTCGTTGCCGCCTTCCTGACGCGTCGCCTCGAACAGGAACCAGGTCCGGCGCTCGGTCTCGTCGATGAAGTTCTCGAGCAGGCTGGCGCTCGCCACGTCTTCGGCCTTGTCGCAGACGTCGTGCGCCTTGCGCATCGCGGCGGCGACATGCTTGTTATCCTGCATCAGCTCGCGCAGCATCTCGCGCGGCGGGACGTATTCCTCGTTGTTGTCCTTGATGGTCTGGAGCTTTGCGACCTGGCTGATCGACTTCAGCGTGGTGCCGCCGATCTTGCGGACGCGCTCGGCGAGCTGGTCGGTGGTGGCGAAGATCTGGTCGGACTGCTCGTCGAGCAACAGATGGTAGTCGCGGAAGTGCCGGCCGCTGACGTGCCAATGGAAATTCTTGGTCTTCAGATACAGCGCAAACGCGTCGGCCAGAAGCACGTTGAGCGCTTCCGAGACCTTTTTGACCCCGTCGGGCGACAGATCGGTGGGGGTATCGAGATCGGGCGAGACCTTGTTGCTGGTTTTGCTCACGGGGGACCTTCCTGTTAGGACGCGGACATTGACGGCGCGCCGTCGCACCCCTAACGCAAGGCGGGCAGCGCGGTTCCAGGACAGGAACCGCCGGGCGGGATACCATGGACGATTGGATCGATTATTACGACTCGACGCACACGATCTATGTCAGCAAGCTGCATCGCGACTTGCACTTCCAGATCATCGCGCGGGACATCATCGGCTACATCTCCTCGCCGGATGCGACGGTGCTGGACTATGCATGTGGCGAAGCGCTGTCGGCGAGCCAGGTGGCATCGGCTTGCGGGAAGCTGATTCTCGCCGAGCCCGCCCCCGGCGTGCGCGGCCGGCTGATCGCGCGGTTTGCCCCGAACACGAAGATCCGCGTCCGCTCGCTCGACGACGTCCGCAACATGCAGGACCAGTCGATCGACCTCGTCGTGATGAACTCGGTCGCGCAATACATGGCGCCGGACGAGCTTGATGCCGCGCTCCGCAACATCAGGCGATTGCTGACGCCTTCCGGCAAGCTGGTGCTCGGCGACATCCTCCAGCCCAATGTCGGCATGGTCAGGGACGTCATGGCGCTGCTCGGCTTCGGCCTCCGCCACGGTTTCCTGAAGGACGCGCTGGTCGGGCTGATCAGCACCGCGCTGTCCGATTACCGTCATCTGCGCACGCGCATCGGACTGCAGCGCTACAGCGAGGAGGAGATCACCGGCAGGCTGAGAGCAGCGGGCTTCGCGGTCCAGCGCGCCCATACCAATATCGGCCATAATCGCTGGCGCATGACCTTCATCGCGCGGCCGCCTCTGGTTCGTTAAGCATAACAATTAGCCGTTGTGGCTTGTCGCACTGCAATCGGACATGATCGCCGTGGCCCGGTGGCGGAAGCGTCTACGCGAGGGCGGTGCAACGCTCTTCATCCTGGTTCAAATCCAGGCCGGGTCTCCAGCCTTCGCTGGCTGCGCCAGCTTCGGCTCGGCAAGCCCTGTCGTAGCGAGGCTGCCGCGGCGAAGCCCGAAGGGCGAAGCCGGGCGTGGCGCAGCCACGCAAGACCCGAAGGGGCGAAGCGTGTCCGGCGTAGCTGGAGCGCAGCGGAAGCGTAGACGGACTGCCCGCGAAAACCTCAGTCTGCCTCAACCACATCCGTCGACAGCCGAAGCCGCTCCGCATCCTTGCTCGCGGATTTGATCACTGCATCGAGCAGGCCTGGAAAACGCGCGTCCAGATCCTCGCGGCGCAGCCGCATGAAGCGGTTGGTGCCGGCCACGCGCGTCTGTATGACGCCGCATTCGCGCAGCTTGGCGAAATGGTAGGCGAGGTTCGACTTGCCGGCGAGGCTGTAGAACTCGCCGCAGCGGAGCTCACTGCTGACACGTTCCTGCTGGGCGAGCTGGTAGACGATCGCCAGTCGGATCGGATCGCTGAGGCAATCCAAAACCATCGGCAGCTCGATCTGCTCGCGGGTGGGGTGGAGAGGCGTGCGGCTCATGATCCCCAGATCATAGCGATACGGCTGCAATGTTCAATAGTTCTTGAACCAATTGACTTATGGAGCATCACATTCAATAGTTCAATAAACGTTGAACATAGGGATATTGTCCAATGAGCGTGTTCTGGCTGGCCCTGGCAGCTTTTTCGATTGGCACCGAAGGCTTTGTGATTGCTGGTCTTTTGCCATCGATCGCCAATGACCTTTCGATTTCGGTCTCGGCCGCCGGGCAATTGGTCACCGCCTACGCCCTCACCTACGCCGTGGGCTCGCCGATCCTGGCGGTGTCGCTGAACAACATCGACCGCCGTACCGTGCTGGCGCTGGCACTGTCCACCTTCATCGCCGGCAATCTCGCGGCCATGATGGCATCCAACTATGCCCTGCTGCTGGCTTCGCGGATGCTGATGGCACTGGGGTCCGGCCTGTGCATGCCGACGGCGCTCGCCGTGTCGGTCGCGATCGCCTCGCCCGAACGGCGCGGCCGCGCCGTGGCGCTGGTGACCTCGGGCCTGACGGTCGCGACCGTCATCGGCGTCCCTATCGGCAATCTCGTCGGCAGCCTGTTCGGCTGGCGCGCGACCTTTGCCATGGTTGCCCTGATCGGCGCGATCGCGCTCGTCGCCCTCCTGTTCGGCCTGCCCCGCGGCTTGCCCCGCAACACGGCTTCGCTCGGCGAACGGCTGGCGGTGGCGCGTCACGGCCATGTCGTGACCGCGCTTGTGATCACGATCCTATGGGCGCTCGGCGGCTTCACCGTGTTCACCTATTTCGCGGTCCCGCTGCGTGGGCTCGGCTTCGATGCCTCGCAGATCAGCCTTGCCCTGCTGGTGTTCGGCGGCGCGGCCGCGATCGGGAACATGCTCGGCGGCACCCTGGCCGACCGGCTCGGAACGCTTACGACCGCCGCCCTCGGACTTGCGGGCATGGCGAGCGCCCTCATCCTGCATTCGCTGGTCTTGAAGCTGATGCCCGGACAGGCGCATTACGCGGTGCTCGGCACGATCTTCCTCTGGGGCCTCTCTGGCTGGGCGTTCTATCCGGCCCAGATCGCCAGCATCATCCGGATCGAGCCGCAGGCTTCGATGATCGCGCTGTCGCTCAACGCCTCCGCCATGTATCTCGGCTTCGCCATCGGCGGGGCGCTGGGTGGCGCGGTGCTGGCCACCCTTTCGCCGACCGACCTGGGCTGGATCGGCGGATCGAGCGTTGCGGCCTCGCTTCTGGTGCATCTCGCCCGTGGCTGGCAGGCCCGGCCAAAACCCGTCAAAATTGCCGGTTGATGGGCGTTTTTCGGGGTTTCGCCGCTCCGGAATCTGGTCTAAGACCCACCCGCGCGCGAGGGAGACCACCGCGCTCTCGGCCAAAGGGACGCGCAAGAGCGCGCCCTTTTTTTGTGCCCAAATTCCAGTCCGGCGAGAGTTGATGCCCAAACGTACAGACATCACCACCATCCTGATCATCGGCGCCGGTCCCATCGTGATCGGCCAGGCCTGCGAGTTCGACTATTCGGGCACCCAGGCGGTGAAGACGCTGAAGGAAGAGGGCTATCGCATCGTCCTCGTCAATTCCAATCCGGCCACGATCATGACCGACCCGGAATTGGCCGATGCGACCTATATCGAGCCGATCACCCCCGAGATCGTCGCAAAGATCATCGAGAAGGAACGTCACGTCATTCCTGGCGGTTTCGCGCTGCTGCCGACCATGGGTGGCCAGACCGCGCTGAACTGCGCGCTGTCGCTGCGCCAGCAGGGCACGCTGGAAAAGTTCGACGTCGAGATGATCGGCGCCACCGCCGACGCGATCGACAAGGCGGAGGACCGCCAGCTGTTCCGCGAGGCCATGACCAAGATCGGGCTCGAGACACCGAAGTCGCGGCTCGCCAACGCCTCCGCCCTGAAGAAGTCCTTCCGCGACAAGCGTCAGGCTGAACGCGAAAAGCTCTCGGGCGCGGCCCTCGAAGAGCACGATCGGCAGTGGACGCTCGGCGAAGGCGACCGCCGCAAGCGCTACCAGGAATATGCGCTCGGTCAGGCGCTAATGGCGCTGTCGGAGATCGGCCTGCCCGCGATCATCCGCCCCTCCTTCACCATGGGCGGCACCGGCGGCGGCATCGCCTACAACAAGGAAGAGTTCCTCGACATCATCGAACGCGGTCTCGATGCGTCTCCGACCAACGAAGTGCTGATCGAAGAATCCGTGCTCGGCTGGAAAGAGTACGAGATGGAGGTGGTGCGCGACAAGAAGGACAATTGCATCATCGTCTGCTCGATCGAGAACCTCGATCCGATGGGCGTGCACACCGGCGACTCCATCACGGTCGCGCCGGCGCTGACGCTGACCGACAAGGAATACCAGATCATGCGCGACGCCTCGCTGGCGGTGCTGCGCGAGATCGGCGTCGAGACCGGCGGCTCCAACGTGCAGTTCGGCGTCAATCCCGAGGACGGCCGCATGGTCGTGATCGAGATGAATCCGCGCGTGTCGCGCTCCTCCGCTCTGGCTTCGAAGGCCACCGGCTTTCCGATCGCCAAGGTCGCGGCAAAACTCGCGGTCGGCTACACTCTGGACGAAATCGCCAACGACATCACCGGCGGCGCCACCCCGGCTTCGTTCGAGCCGACCATCGACTACGTCGTCACCAAGGTGCCGCGCTTCGCCTTCGAGAAATTCCCGGGCGCCTCCACCACGCTGACCACATCCATGAAGTCGGTCGGCGAAGTCATGGCGATCGGCCGCACCTTCCAGGAGAGCCTGCAAAAGGCGCTGCGCGGGCTCGAGACCGGGCTCACCGGCCTCGACGAGATCGAGATCGAGGGTCTCGGCCGCGACGACGACAAGAACGCGATCCGCGCCGCGCTCGGCACGCCGACGCCGAACCGGATTCTCCAGGTCGCCCAAGCCATGCGGCTCGGCTGGTCGAACGAGGAGATCTTCAACTCCTGCAAGATCGACCCGTGGTTCCTCAGCGAGATGCGCGGCATCGTCGACATGGAGGAGAAGGTCCGCAAGAATGGCCTGCCGGGCAATGCCTTCGGCATGCGCACGCTCAAGGCCATGGGCTTCTCCGACGCGCGGCTTGCCGTGATCGCGCAGACGACGGAGGCCGAGGTCACGGCGAAGCGCCATGCGCTCGACGTCCGCCCCGTCTACAAGCGCATCGACACCTGCGCGGCCGAATTCGCCTCGCCAACCGCCTATATGTATTCGACCTATGAGGCGCTGTTCGCGGGCGCGCCGGCGGACGAGAGCACGCCGTCCGACAAGAAGAAGGTCATCATTCTCGGCGGCGGCCCGAACCGCATCGGCCAGGGCATCGAGTTCGACTATTGCTGCTGTCACGCCTGCTTCGCGCTGCATGACGCCGGCTATGAATCCATCATGGTCAATTGCAACCCGGAGACGGTATCGACCGACTACGACACCGCCGACCGGCTCTATTTCGAGCCGCTCACCGCCGAGGACGTGCTGGAGATCATCGCCAAGGAGCGCACCAACGGCACGCTGCACGGCGTGATTGTTCAGTTCGGTGGCCAGACCCCGCTGAAGCTCGCGCGTGCGCTGGAAGCCGCCGATGTGCCGATCCTCGGCACCTCGCCCGACGCCATCGACCTCGCCGAAGACCGCGACCGCTTCAAGCGCGTGCTCGACAAGCTCCGGCTGAAGCAGCCGAAGAACGGCATCGCCTATTCGGTCGAGCAGGCGCGCCTGGTCGCGACCGATCTCGGCCTGCCGCTGGTGGTGCGCCCGTCCTACGTGCTCGGCGGCCGCGCCATGCAGATCATCCGCGAGGAGAACCAGCTCAGCGACTATCTGCTCGGCACGCTGCCGGAGCTGGTGCCGGCCGACGTCAAGGCGCGCTACCCGAACGACAAGACCGGGCAGATCAACACCGTGCTCGGCAAGAACCCGCTGCTGTTCGACCGCTATCTGTCGGATGCGACCGAAATCGACGTCGATTGCCTCTGCGACGGCAAGGACACCTTCATCGTCGGCATCATGGAGCACATCGAGGAAGCCGGCATCCATTCCGGCGATAGCGCCTGCTCGCTGCCGCCGCACTCGCTCGACGCCAAGATGATCGAGGAGCTGGAGCGACAGACCCGCGAGCTCGCGCTCGGCCTCGACGTCGTCGGCCTGATGAACGTGCAATACGCCATCAAGGACGGCGACATCTACGTGCTCGAGGTCAACCCGCGCGCCTCGCGCACGGTGCCCTTCGTCGCCAAGGTCATCGGCACGCCGGTCGCCAAGATCGCCGCGCGCATCATGGCCGGCGAGAAGCTCGCCGACTTCAAGCTGAAGAAGGCGGACTTCAAGCATGTCGGCGTGAAGGAATCGGTGTTCCCGTTCGCCCGCTTCCCGGGCGTCGATACCGTGCTTGGTCCCGAGATGCGCTCGACCGGCGAGGTCATGGGCATCGACCGCTCCTTTGCGGTGGCGTTCGCCAAGAGCCAGCTCGGCGGCGGCACGCGGGTGCCGCGCAAGGGCACGGTGTTCGTCTCGGTGCGCGAGAGCGACAAGACCCGCATCGCCGAGGCCGTCCGCGAATTGCATTCGCTCGGCTTCAAGGTGCTGGCGACATCGGGCACGGCGCGCTTCCTGACCGACCAGGGCATCCCGACCGAGCGGGTGAACAAGGTGCTGGAGGGGCGGCCGCACATCGTCGACGCCATCACCAATGGCGACGTCCAGCTCGTCTTCAACACCACGGAAGGCCCGCAGGCGCTCGCTGACAGCCGATCGCTGCGGCGCGCGGCCCTCTTGCATAAAGTGCCGTATTACACCACTCTTTCGGGGGCCGTGGCGGCCGCGCAGGGCATCCGCGCCTATCTCGGCGGAGACCTTGAGGTACGTACCCTGCAGAGCTACTTTTCGGAAACCTGATCGCGAGCGGCGGGCCGAGCCCCGAGGGGTCAAGCCGGCCGCTAAGTGACTGGCAATGAAGCCACAATGGCCGGAGGAACTGTCCGGCCATGGTGGTTGTTCTGTTCCGGCGCCAAGCCCACATAACGTTCCGGTGGCCGCGTGTTCAGCGCCGGGAATACCGACGAATCAAGGTTGCCGCGCCCGCTGTCGTGGGGGGCGCGTGACCGAAGGACGAGAGAAGAGATGGAAAAGGTTCCGATGACAGCGGGCGGCTTTGCCGCGCTCGGGGAAGAATTGAAGAAGCGCCAGTCCGAGGACCGTCCGCGCATCATCGAGCATATCGCTGAGGCGCGCTCGCACGGAGACCTGTCGGAGAACGCGGAATATCATGCCGCGAAGGAAGAGCAGTCCCACAATGAAGGCCGCATCGCCGAGCTCGAAGACAAGCTCGCGCGCGCCGACATCATCGACATCTCGAAACTGTCCGGCGACACCATCAAGTTCGGCGCCACCGTGACGCTGGTCGACGAGGACACCGAAAAGAAGGCGGTCTGGCAGATCGTCGGCGAGGTCGAGGCCGACGCCAAGAAGGGCCGCATCTCCATCACCTCGCCGCTCGCCCGCGCGCTGATCGGCAAGAAGAAAGGCTCGACCGTCGAGGTCAACGCACCCGGCGGCGCCAAGGCGTATGAAATTACCAAGGTGGAGTGGCGGTAAGTATTTTCCGCTGCATATGATGTCGTTTCGAAAAGGCCGCGCACCGCGCGGCCTTTTTGTATCTGCGCAGAGTTTGCGTGAGTGAGATCGTGCCCTCTCCGTGCGTCATTGCGAGCGCAACTCTTTCACCGTCACCCTGAGGTGCTCGCCTCTTCGGCGAGCCTCGAAGGGCGACGGCCCAGCTGTTGCCACACGCGGATGGACGCGGGCCGTGCATCCCTCGAGGCTCCCGATGGGGCGTTCCGCGCCCCATCACTCGCGCCTCAGGATGACGGAATAGACAGGCCGGGCTGGCGCCCTACCTCCGCCCCTTCACATCCAGCGGCACGGCTGCCTCGTACTTCGAATTGTGCAGCACCAGAGACGTCCGCACATTCCGCACGTGCGGCGCCGCAGTCAGATGGGTGACGAAATCCTGGAAGGTCGCCATGTCGGGGGCGACGCATTTAAGGATGAAATCGACCTCGCCCGACAGCATCCAGCATTCCCGCACCAGGGGCTCGGCGCGGACGAACTCCTCGAAGGCGCGCAAATCCGCCTCGGCCTGGCTGGACAGGTGCACGGCGGCGAACACGGTGACGTCGAAGCCGAGCTTGCGGGCATCCAGCAGGCCGCGATAGCCGTGAATGTAGCCCTCCTCCTCCAGCGCCCGGACCCGGCGCAGGCAGGGCGGCGGCGAGATGCCGACCCGCTTGGCCAGTTCGACATTCGTGATTCGACCGTCGGCCTGGATCTCGGTGAGAATTTTCAGGTCGATCTCGTCTAGGTTCCGCGACACGTGATTGGAACTCCTGGCCTTTGCGCCGGTATTGGGTTGGTTTCTCGCAATCCTCATAGCCAGTCCGCACGAATAGCGCAATTTTATTGCGCGTGCACCGCAATCGACTTTTGTTCCCTGTTGGAAAAATCCGCCGCCAGGCAATGCAATTCTTGCATAGCTCACCAGAAGGCTTAGATTAGCTCTGATATTTCAGCGCCTCCGCGAGGCCTCCCGGCACGTTCCGCGCCCGCGCTGCAAGTCCCCCGTGCAAAGGCGCCCGTCGAATGTCCGCTCCTGTTCATGCAAAGGTCGTCATTATCGGCTCCGGCCCCGCCGGCTACACGGCGGCGATCTACGCCGCGCGGGCGATGCTCGAGCCGATCCTGATCCAGGGTATCCAGCCGGGCGGCCAGCTCACCATCACCACCGACGTCGAGAACTATCCGGGCTTCGCCGACGTGATCCAGGGCCCCTGGCTGATGGAGCAGATGGAAAAGCAGGCGGTGCATGTCGGCACCAGGATCGTCTCCGACCTGGTGATCAAGCTCGACACCTCGCAGCGGCCGTTCCGCCTCACCTGCGACAGCGGCGACGTCTATCTCGCCGACGTGGTGATCCTCGCCACGGGCGCGCAGGCACGCTGGCTCGGGTTGCCGTCCGAAGTCAAATTCCAGGGCGGCGGCGTGTCGGCCTGCGCCACCTGCGACGGCTTCTTCTACCGCAACAAGGAGGTCGTGGTGGTCGGCGGCGGCAATACCGCGGTCGAGGAAGCCCTGTACCTCACCAACCACGCTTCAAAGGTCACCATCGTGCATCGCCGCGATCACTTCCGGGCCGAGCGCATCCTGCAGGAGCGTCTGTTCAAGCACCCGAAGATCCGGGTGATCTGGGACAGCGCCGTCGACGAGATTTGCGGCACCGAGAACCCCAACAAGGTCACCCATGTCCGCCTCAAGAACGTCAAGACCGGCGCGCTGACGGACGTGAAGACCGACGGCGTCTTCATCGCCATCGGCCACGCACCGGCGACCGAGCTCGTGAAAGACCAGATCAAGCTCAAACCGTCGGGCTATGTCGAGGTCGCCCCGAACTCGACCGCCACCTCGGTGCCCGGCCTGTTCGCCGCCGGCGACGTGGCCGATGAAACCTATCGCCAGGCCGTCACGGCCGCCGGCCTCGGCTGCATGGCAGCGCTCGAAGCCGAACGTTTCTTGGCCCTGCGCGCCAGCGAGCGCGCGGCAGCGGAATAAAGATCATGCCTCGAACACGCGACGGATTTACGGATATGGACTGGGACAAGCTGAAGGTGTTTCACGCAGCGGCGGAAGCTGGCAGCTTCACGCATGCGGGCGAGCAACTCGGCCTGTCGCAATCGGCGGTGTCGCGCCAGGTCTCGGCGCTGGAGCAGGAGCTTTCGGTCTCGCTGTTCCACCGCCATGCCCGCGGCCTGATCCTCACCGAGCAGGGCGACCTCTTGTTCCGCACCGCGCATGACGTGTTCATGCAGCTCCAGGCGGCGCGCGCCAAGCTGACCGACAGCCGCGAGCGGCCGAGCGGCGACCTCAAGATCACCACCACGCCCGGCGTCGGCATCAATTGGCTGATCCCGCGGCTCGGCGAGTTCACCGCGCTCTATCCGGAGATCCGGATCTCGCTGATCGTCACCGACGAGGAGCTCGACCTGTCGATGCGCGAGGCCGACGTCGCGATCCGCACCCGCAAGCCGACGCAGCCGGATCTCATCCAGCGCAAGCTGTTCGCGATGGGCTTCCACGCCTATTGCTCTCCGGAATACATCAAGCGCTTCGGCACGCCCCGCACGCTGGAAGAGCTCGACTCCCATCGCATCATCACGCTTTCGGACGGCAACTTCGCACCGCATCTGCAGAACCGTAACTGGCTGGTCGAAGCGGGCCGCAACGGCTCGGGTCCGCGCGAAGCCTATTTCAGGGTCAACAACATCCTCGGCCTGGTCCGCGCCTGTCAGCAGGGCCTCGGCATCGCGGCGCTGCCCGACTACCTCGTCGAGGAACAGAGCAAACTCGTGCAGCTGTTCGGCGAGTCCGATTCGATCCAGCTCGATACGTATTTCGTCTATCCCGAGGAATTGAAGACGGTCGCGCGCGTGCAGGTGTTCCGCGACTTCGTCGTCAGCAAAGCGCAGCGCTGGCCGTCCTGATTTCCGCATGACTGACATGCGGCCTCGGCTGTTGCTGCGGGCCGCTCGTCAAGCTCATACTGTTTGCACGCTGAGCCTTCGCGTTGCGCATTTGTCCCCCTCCTCCAGTGGCGCGGGAGTTCAGTAATCCCTCTTGGAAGGTGATTGTGTCGGCCTCACGTGGCCAATACCTTAAGCCGGGCTCTCTGGGCCCGGCTTTTTTTCGTCCAAATCGACCTTCGCCCTCCGCGTGTATTGACAGTTCCAGGCATACCCCGCATCATTTGCAAATGATCACGAAGTCGTGCGCAATCTCGTCGAAGGCGATCGCCTCGAAAAAAGGCCCCCATCCGGGGACCTCGGAATTTTGCGCGCGCTAGACCGACTTCGTCATCGCTGCAATCCCGAAAACCCCGCCGCCTGGACGGGGTTTTTTCATGTGCCCTCCGTCTCAGGTTTCCCGAGAAGGAGATGGAAACATGACCGGACTTGAAGATCATTTGCACGGGCTGTGGCTGCCGCTGGTGACGCCATTTCAGGGTGGCGCGCTCGACGAGCGATCGCTGCGGCGGCTGACGCGGCATTACAGCACGCAAGGCATCGACGGCCTCATCCTGGGGGCGACCTCCGGCGAAGGCATGACGTTGCGCGACGCCGAGCTCGAACGTCTCGTCGCCATCGTGCGTGATGAGATGGCGGCGGGCCGGCGCACCTTGCCGATCTGCCTCGGACTGTCGGGCGCGGACACGTCGCGGCTGAAGGACCGTCTCGACGAGACCGCAGACTGGCCGATCGACGGCTATCTGATCGCAAGCCCCTATTATGTGCGGCCCTCGCAGCGCGGATTGCTGGCGCATTTCGAGACGCTTGCCGATCACGCGGCATGGCCGCTCGCGCTCTACAACATCCCCTATCGCACCTCGGTGAACATCACCAACCAGACCATTCTGCGTCTGGCCGAGCATCCGAACATCGTCGGCATGAAGGATTGCGGCGCGAGCCGCGAGCAATCGATCGCGCTGTTGCGCGACCGGCCGAAGGAATTTCGCGTGCTCACCGGCGAGGACGCCAATTATTTCGAGGCGCTCGTCGACGGCGCCGACGGCGGCATCGTGCTGTCCGCCCATGTCGAGACGGCGACGTTTGCGGCGGTGTATGCGGAAACGAAGCGCGGCAACCACGACGCGGCGCTGGCGCGCTGGCATGAGGTCGCCGATCTGACGCGGCTGCTGTTCGCCGAACCGAGCCCGGCGCCGGCGAAGTACTGGCTGTGGCGATGCGGCCTGATCGACAGCCCCGAGGTGCGCCTGCCGATGGTGGAAGTGAGCAGCGAGCTCGCCGCCGCGATCGATCGCGAGATCGAGCGGCGGACCAAGGTTGCGGCGTAGCTGACGCTCTTCACGTCAACCGCATGTCATTCCGGGGCGCGACGAAGTCGCGAACCCGGAATGACGCCCGTGGGAATGGCACGATTTGCGTTGTGATTAACATCACCTCAATGGCCTTCGCACCCGCCGCATTCCCTATCCACGCCTCGTTTACGCAATCGCGCCTATCATTTGCTCAAGGACTTTTCACAGGGGGAATGACCATGGGGCATCGCAACCGGCCTACGGCCGCGCAGCAATTCGCGCCGGCCGATCTTTTGCAGGGAATTCTCGTCGTATCGTCGTTCGGGTTCTGGGCCGTGATGCTCGGCCTGATGCCGGTGCTGCTGCTTCGGGTCTGGCTCGCCTGAGACGGCGACTCGCGCGGATGGTTAAACCGGGATCACAAATGCGCTCAAAATGCGAGCGGGGTTGCCCGCCGGAATCTTAAAACATCCGGTCTATGGTCACGCCCAAGCGAAGAAATCGCGGGGGGCATTTGTGAATAGCCATAATGAAATGGCGTCGCATTACGACGCCGGTCAGCAGAGCTTTACCACCGAGGACATTCTCTGGGCCGTCGGCATCTGGTCGGTGATCCTGACGCTGTCGCCGGTCATCGTGTTCTACATGCTGATGGTGGCGTAGCCCTTCAGCGGATCCCGAAAACGCAAAACGCGCGGACAGTCACCGCGCGTTTTCGTCCGGGGAAATGAATAATGAAATTAAGCAGCCTGTTTGTGCATTGCGCCGGACGCCGACGCCGTGCCGCGAATGGCCTTGACTGAACGCTCGATCGCCGCCCACAGCCTTGCGATTTCCTGAGCCGCACGGCTCTCGGCCTGATATTCCCGCGCGCCTTCGCCGTGGCTCAGCGCCATCAGCAGATCCGAACGGTTGGTGATCTGGCCGCCCCACACCGGAGCGCGGAACTTCGCCAGCGCTTCGCGGGCGATGGTGACGATCGGGCTTTCGGACTCGTCGCGGCGCGCCGGCGCACCGTTGAGCACGACCGCGTAGGGCTTGCGCGCGGCGCGGCACATCTGGATGGTTTCCTGCACCGCGTTGACGTCGAACACGCCGGGACGCGCCGGAATGACCACCATCGTCGCGTTCTTGATCGCGTCGTCGACGACGGCCGAGAGGTTCGGCGGCGTGTCGATCAACACCCACTCATAACCGTCGCGCTTGGCAGCGGAGACGATGCCGCTGACGGAGTTCACGGCCGCCTTGATCGGCGGTTCGTTGGTGCCGCGCAGCTTGTGCCACAGTGTCAGCGAGCCCTGCGGGTCTGCGTCCACAAGCATGACCTGCTTGCTCGCCTTGATCTGTGCGGCAAGATGTGCGGCGAGGGTACTCTTGCCCGAGCCGCCTTTACGCGATGCGAAAACAATGACGTTCATACCTTCGGCCTCCAGATTGACCCCAGACCGCGAAAATGAATCACCGCGCTGATTCGTGAAAGAAAAATTTATCGTGAGTTGCGTTACAGCCACGAAATAACAAGGCGTGTTGGCTTTTGAGTCACACTGCGTCGCAGGACGAGATGCCGACTGCAATGAAACGCCGTGCGCGCACGCATCTGTGCGTTTTTTGAGCAGCCCTGCGAGTCGAATCGGGATGCAACCCTCCCGCGCAAACTCTCATCCGCACCTTTTCGATCGCACGCTGGTAATTGCCGCAGGCATCCGCACGGCCAGCGCGAACAAAAGGAGTCCGCGGGCTGGCGCGGAGCTGATGGCCGGACATGACGAAGGTTTCGGACAGGGAACGCTTGTGTCCCGCGCTCAGCCGTCGGTGGTCTTTTTCTTCTTGGCCGCCGGCTTGGTGCTCTTCTTCGCGGTTTTGGGCGCGATGTTGGTCGGCTTGCCGGCGCGGGCCTCGCCCGGCTCGGGTCCGCGGCGGAAGAACACCGCGCATTGCGGCGACAGCTGCGCCTTCTTCTTGATCATGCAGGCGGTGATGGCATCGACGTTCGGAACGAACTCGCTGCACAACCGCATCGCATCCGGCGAGCAGGCCTGCTGCTCCTCAGGGGTGTAGGCGAAGCCGGCACCGGGCTGGACCAGCACGGCCAGGGCCATCCCCAGGGTTGCAGCAGCCAAGGATGTCTTGAAGCGAAGCGCCGGCATCGATCCCCCCACATGTCGAGTCGGAGGGAATAGTGGGTGAACGGGGGTTCGTTGGCAACGAGGGGGGATGCGAAAGGTCGAAGCTGTGCGGTCTCGGCAACAGGGCGCGGCAACCTTACCCGCAGTCGTTCGGAGAGCGTTCGAGACGCGGAACTCTCCGCGACGTCGTGGCCGGGCTTGTCCCGGCCATCCACGCTGGCCACGCAGCACTGAGGACGTGGATGCCCGGGACAAGCCCGGGTATGACGACAGATGGGAGAGTGGAGAAGACAGCCGGGAAGCCCTCAACCAAAAACGAGAAAACAACCCCATGCACAGTAGCCAAGTCCCGGGAAACCTTACGCATTTCACCTTAGGATTTAGCGAAGTCAGATTTGACTCGTCGGGCAAAACGGGAGCATGATGCCATCATCAAAAAGATGCGCGTGGGGTGGTCGGCCTGTCTCCTGCGCTGGTCGAAAAGCGCACGAAGGGAAGCGATTTCATGGAAGGGAATGAAGCGGAGCTGCCGCTGGCGGGCGTCACCGTGGTCTCGCTCGAGCAGGCGATCGCAGCGCCGCTGGCCAGCCGGCACCTCGCGGACTGGGGCGCGCGGGTGATCAAGATCGAGCGGCCGGGCGCAGGCGATTTCTGCCGCGACTACGACCACGTCATGAACGGCATGTCGAGCCAGTTCGTCTGGACCAACCGGTCCAAGGAAAGCCTCGCCATCGACATCAAGAGCGAGGACGGCCGCGGGGTGATCGACGCCCTGCTGCCGCAGGCCGACGTGTTCATCCAGAACCTGGCGCCGGGCGCGGCCGAGCGTCTCGGCCTCGATGCCGCATCACTGTTACGAAAATACCCGCGCATCATCGCCTGCGACGTGTCGGGCTATGGCACCGGCGGCCCCTACAGCGACAAGAAGGCCTACGATCTGCTGGTCCAATGCGAGGCCGGCGTGCTCGCCATCAACGGCACCGAGGCGGAGCCGGCCAAGGTCGGGCTGTCGGTGGTCGACATCGCCACGGGCATGTACATCCTCAACGGCGTCTTGATGGCGCTGTATCGGCGCGAGCGGACCGGCAAGGGCACGGCGTTTCAGGCCTCGCTGTTCGACTCCATCACCGACTGGATGAGCTACCCCGCCTTCTACACGCAGAGCACCGGACGGCCACTGCCGCGCACCGGGGCCAGGCACGCGACGATCGCGCCCTACGGGCCGTTCCGGGTCGGCGACGGCACGACCGTCTTCTTCGGCATCCAGAACGACCGGGAATGGCGCTCGCTGTGCCGCATCGTGCTCGGCGATGCCGCACTTGCCGACGATTTGCGCTACCGCACCAATCCGCTGCGGATGCAGAACCGCGACGAGTTGCAGGCGCATATCGAGCGGCATTTTGCAACCATGACCAGCGAGGCGGTGCTGCGGCTGCTGGACGAGGCCGGGGTCGCCAATGCGCATCTGAATTCGGTCGAGGCGTTCCTGGCGCATGAGCAACTCCACGCGCGCTCCCGCGTGCAGAGCGTGGGCTCGCCATGCGGGCCGGTGATGAGCTTCCTGCCCGCGTTGACCATTCCGGGCCTCAAGCCGCGGATGGATCCGGTGCCGGATGTGGGCGAGCACAACCAGGCCATCCTCGACGAACTCGGTCTGGCGAAGGAGATTTGACGATGGCTTCGCTGCGGCCCATGCGGGCCTATCTGGCGGTCCCCGCGCATCGCGCCCGTCTCGTCGCCAAGGCGGCGGCCTCGGTGGCGGATGCGGTGTTCATGGATCTCGAGGACGCGGTGCCGCCGTCCGAGAAGAGCCTTGCGTTGAACGAGGCCGTGCAATCGCTCGCCTCGCTCGACTGGGGTGATAAGCGCGTCACGGTGCGGATCAACGCCGTCGACAGCCCCTTCATCGCGCAGGAGATCCGCGCGCTGGCGGCGCTGCCAAGGCTGGACGCGGTGATCGTGCCTAAGGCGGAGCGCCCGAGCGACATCGCCGCGATCGCCGAGCAGATGCGCGCGGCCGCGCCCGATCGTACCGCGCCGGTCGCGCTGGACTTGCTGATCGAGACCGCGCTCGGCCTCGTCAATGTCGACGCGCTCGCTGCCTGTCACGACAGCATTGCCGCGCTTCATCTCGGCGTCGGCGATTTCGCGGCATCGATCGGCGCCCGTTCCTCCGACATCGGCGTGTCGCCGGACGGTTACCGCCATGTCGGCTCGGCGCAGACCGGCTACGCCTCAGCCCCGCTCGACCTGTTCGCTTATCCGATGATGCGCCTTCTGGTCGCCGCGCGTGCGTTCGGCCTTCAGGCCATCGACGGCCCCTGCGGCGCGTTCCGCGATGAAAGGCTGACCGAGGCCAGCGCGCAAAAGGCCGCGGCGATGGGGTTCGACGGCAAGCAGGTGATCCACCCCGACCAGATCGAGCCGACGCTGCGCGCCTTCATGCCGACGGCCGCGGAGCTGGACCAGGCGCGGCGGATCGTCGAGGCCATGGAGCAGGCCGAAGCGAACGGCCAGGGCGCGGTGACGCTGGACGGCAAGATGATCGACTATGCCAATGTGCGCATGGCGCGCCGGATCATCGGGCTGGGATCGTAGCGCGGGTAATCACACATGACTTGTAACGGCGGCCGGTGCGCACGCCTCGTCCTTCGAGACGGCGCTAACGCGCCTCCTCAGGATGAGGCTCATCAGCGTCGGCGCGTTCTTGAACTGAAATCACACACTCCGTCGTCATCCTGAGGAGCCCGCTTAAAGCGGGCGTCTCGAAGGATGGCCGCGGGAATAGCTCTCATATGCGATAGCCCTGGAGTCGTAAGCACGCATGTCCACATTGCTGATCGTCGCGCCGGTGTTCGCGCTGATCGCGGCAGGCTATGCCGCGGTGCTGTTTCGCTTCGTCTCCGAGAGCGCGCACAAGGGCATCAGCGAATTCGCCTTCAGCATCGCGATCCCTGCCCTGCTGTTCCGCACCATCGTCGTCTCCGAATTCCCCGACGTCAGCCCTTGGCGGATGTGGGGCACCTATTACGGCGCTCTGGCGCTGATCTGGATCGCGGCGCTGGCGATTTCCGTGCTGCTCCGCGCACGGCGTGAAGACCGCGAGGACGGCGTCGTGTTCGCGATCGGCTCGGTCTACGGTAACATCGTGATGCTCGGCATTCCGCTCGTGCTCTCCGCGCTCGGCAACGAGGCCGCGGGGCCGATGGCGCTGATCTTGTCGGTGAACACGCCGCTGCTCTGGCTCTGCGGCATTTTGCAGATGGAGCTGGTCAATCGCAAACGCACCGGCTCGCCGCTCACGGTGATCCGCCCCGTGCTCGCCGACCTCGCCCGCAACCCGCTGATGCTGGCGATCGGCTTCGGCGTGGTCTGGCGCTTCACCGGCCTCGGCCTGACGCCCGTGGTCGACCGCACCATCGAGCTCTTGGCGCAGGCGGGCTCGCCGACCGCGCTGATCGCGCTCGGCATCAACCTGTTTCGGTTCGAGGTGAAGGGCGAGAAGCTGAGTATTCTGGTGATGTGCGCGCTGAAGCTGGCAGCGATGCCGGCCGCCGCGTTCGTGCTGGCAAGACTCCTCGACCTACCGCCGATTGCCGCCGGCGTCGTCGTGCTGTTCGCGGCAATGCCGACCGGCGCGAATGCCTACATCTTCGCGGTGCAGTATCAGCGGCTGGTGAACCCGGTCTCGGGCGCGGTGGCGCTAGGCACACTGCTGGCGGCGGCGACGCTGCCGGTGGTGGTGTGGGTGGTGGCGGGGTAGCGCGTCAAACGCGCGGATGCCCGGGGCGCGCGGACGACGCCGCGCGGCCTCGGACAGCATCTAAGCGATCAACGCAGGCCCAGGAAGGACAGTACCGCACCGATCACGACGACGAGTCCGACCAGATAGATAATCCCGTTCATGTCTCAGCTCCCTTGCTTCATCCTGCCGCAGTTCAAACACGCGAGAGCACGAAAAGGTTCGGCGGGCGGGCTGCTGTTTTCTGCTGAATGCACGGAACGAAAACGACCGATCCCGACGGGCCCCTGGCGGCATCATCCCGGCGATTTTGCCATTGCACGCAAAGGTAGCTATATTGCCAAGACACCTGTTGCAGGGAGGGTACCATGGCAAGCCGCGAAGACATGCTCGCATTGATCCGGGACGCCTACGCCGCGCGCGACGGTGGCGACACCGACGGCGTGGTAACGGCCTTTCATCCCGAGGGCGCCTTCACCCTGATGGGTGACAAGAGCGCGCTCGAAATGACAGGCCGCATGGAGGGCCGCGCGACCCTGCACGCAGCCTTCACTGAATTGACCGCCGGCTTCGGCTTCGAGGGCCGCGAGATCCTGGCCGAGCTGGTCGACGGCGACCGCGTCGCCATCCATTGCCGCGTCAATGTGCGATACAACCCGACCGGGAAGACGGTCAGCACGGAGATCCTGGACCTGTTCAGATTTCAGGACGGAAAGATCGCGGAGCTGATCGAGTTTGCGGATACGGCGCAGATCAAGGCGATGATTGCGTGAGAGGGGATGCAGCTCCGTAGCAGTTCCGCGCGCGGTCACCGCAATTCGGTAACTCACTTGCCTGCACGCCAGGCCATCTCCCAGAAGTCCGCCTCGAGCCGGGTGGCTTCCTTGAAGATCGTAATCAGCTCCGCCTCGCGGGCCGGCGTGGCGTAGCGATCGGCGAGTTGCTCCATATGCGCCCGCGCGTTGGCAGCGACCTCCTGGTACGGCGCGCCGGCGTACTCGTCGATCCAGACGCGATAGGCGTTCGTCGCGGCGTCCGCATGGCGGAGCGAGGCAAGCCGCGTCGCAATCTCCGCGTACCCGATCACGCAAGGCGCAAGCGCCACCTTGAGCGCCAGCAGATCGCCGCGCATTCCCGCATCCAGCACGTAGCGCGTATAGGCCAGCATCTCGGCCGCCGGAGGGGCCTGCTCAAGGTCGCTCGCGGAAAGGCCCCACTCGCCACAGAGCTTCACATGCAGGTTCATCTCGACGTCGAGGATGGCCGACAGGCCGGTCGCGGCCTCCCGCATGTCGGCGAGGCTGGGCGACTTGTAGACCGCGAGCGCGTAGGCGCGCGCGAACTCGATGAGGAAAAGGTAGTCCTGAACGAGGTAATGACGAAACGCAGTTTCTGGGAGCGAGCCGTCGGCCAACCCGTTCGTGAAGGGATGCTCGGTGTAGGCCCGCCACTCGGCGGGTGCTGATGTCTTGAGACGCTCGAAAAAACTCACGATGGTTTTTGCCTGCTTGCTTGTCGATGAACGTCGTTGGCTCACTACCGGTATTGCATAGCGAACCGAGGAGCTACGTGACAGCGCTGGCGATGCCGGCGCCGCACTCAGGCTGGCAAAACTGCTCGACCTGCCGCCGATCGAGGCCGGCCCCCTTAAAAGTGAGTCCTGCCGTAGGAACTTCTGGAACCACTCGGCCCATATCGAATACTTAAATATACCCACTTAATAAAGATATGGATATATTTCCGTATTCATCTACTTCATGTTTGGATATATATAAATATCCAATGTGGATCTCTGTTCAGCCATGCGGGTCGACAAATGAGTGTCAAAAAGATCGTTCAGCAGCAGTACCGCAACCTCGTCGGTGCCGCTGCCGCACGCATTGCCGGCATGAAAACGCCGCCCGAAGGCTGGCTGCGCACGGTGCGCAGCGCGCTCGGCATGTCGGGCGCGGACGTCGCAAAGGCGATGGGGGTCACCCGCGCGCGCGTCACCACCGCAGAACGCGCCGAACTCTCCGGCAGCATCACCCTGAAATCGATGCAGGCGACAGCCGAGGCGATGGGATGCCGCTTCGTCTATGCGATCATTCCGGCATCAGGAGATGTCGAGGATCTCATTGCTGCCCAGGCTCGAAAAAAGGCTGCGGCCATCGTCGATACGGCCAGCAAGCACATGGCCCTCGAAAACCAGAAACTGCCGGACGACAAGATCGCCCAGCAAGTCGAACGACTCGCCCGTGAGCTTGCGCTGGAAATGCCGCCGAATTTCTGGCGCGATCAGTGATCGGGAATCTACAGTACCCCGAGGGTGCGACGCCGCTCGATCCCAACGAGCTTGGCGGGCTCAAGCATAAGCACATCACGACGCAAGGCGAGCTGGATCAACTGGAGCAGGCCAACATCGTGTCCGGCCTGCTTTGGCTTGGTCGGCAGAAGGCGCACGTTCTGACCGACAACTTCGCCGTCACCCTGCACAAGCGCCTGTTCGGTGACGTCTGGGACTGGGCGGGAACGTTTCGAACGACCGGAAAGAACATCGGCATCGATCCGATCCACATTCCCATGGAGCTTCGAACCCTCATGGGTGACGCCCAGTATTGGGCCGACAACAAAACCTATCCGCCTTCCGAAGCCGCCATCCGGTTGCACCATCGCCTCGTCAAGATTCACCTGTTTCCCAATGGCAACGGCAGGCACGCCCGTATCATGGCGGATGCAGTGCTGGTCCGCGTCTACAAGGCCAAGCCGATCGATTGGGCGGGCGGACACGATCTTCAGCAGATGAACGAGCGGCGTGCTGCGTACATCGCGGCGCTTAGGGCCGCGGACCGGGATGACATTGGGCCGTTGATGGAGTTCGTTGGGCGGAGAGATGATCTCTGAGGCGGTGACGCCACCAAATACCTGAGGTCGCATTCTCCGGGCACTGGTACAGTTGGGTGGGCTCGAACCACCGACCTCCTGTTCCACAGACAGGCGCTCTAACCAACTGAGCTACAACTGCATCCTGGCGAGCCGCCCTTGGGCTACCTGAAAAGGCCATCGACCGAGGGGGGCTGGACGGGGCGGAAACTAGGTGCAACGGCCCGGTTTGGCAAGGCCGCAATGGGGTGAAAAACCGGGTGGAATTGCCCCCCCGGGGCGAGGAAATCGGGGCGATGGCGATGATGAGGGTATCGCTCCCCCGCTGCAGGCGGAGTCCCTTGAGGAGAAAGCCCTCAGTTGGCAGGGCTCGCTGCGGCCATCCTTCGAGACGCCCGCGTTCCGCGGGCTCCTCAGGATGACGGTGGCGTGCGCGGCGGCAATTCCAGCGGACACCGGCGCCCGTTAGCCTCATCCCGGGGAGACCGCGGAGCGGTCATCTCGGAGGACGAGGCGTGCACTCCGGCGGTTGCCTGCGCGTCCGCCTTCGCCAGGGCTTCGGCGGGACGAGCGCGAACGGCCAAGAAAAACCCGGGCGTTTCGGCCCGGGTTTCTCTCAATTCAAACCTGCCTCAGCGCTCAGGCGGCGGGCGGCATGTACTTCGAGGCGCTGGCCTTGATCGGCTCGGCGGCGGCGGTGGCTGCGCGCTGGGCGATCTCGGCGAGCTCCTTGGCCTGGGCCTGGAAGGTCTCGAGCTGCGTCTTGGAATGGCCGGTCCACAGCGCGAACGCGTCCTGCGGCGACTTCACGCTGAACAGCTGCTGGGTGAACTCGAGCTGGGCGGTGGTGTTCGCCTTCATGAACTCCATCACCTTGGCGGCGTATTCGCTCGCGCCCTTGTGGGCGGAGGAGAACACGGCCTCGACGGTGCCGTTATGGCTCTCGGCGGCGTCCTTGAACTTGGCGTAGTTCTCGCGGGCCTGCGACACGCCCTTCTCGGCGAACGCACGCATCTGCTCGGGAACCTCGAACGGGATGATCGAGGCAGAAAACGGATCAGTCGCACCTGTCATGGTTGTCCCTCACGCTAATTGAAAAATGGAGTGAGCCTTCTGGCGCGCCCGCCGGCCTACCGGGGCCTTGTCTCAGCTTTGAAACTGGCGGGAACGAAGACTGGAAACGCGAACAAACGAGATGGCTCGTCCAGTGCCCAGTATTATGGCTGCCTATCATGTCAACATTGTGCAGCGCAACGCGCCGGGAGGGTGCGCTGCGAAATTTAATCTCGGTGAGGGTGAGGTTCCGGTATGGGGGAACCGGGGGTTGCGGGGGCGGAAGTCGGGCGGCGTCAATGGTGCCCATCCTCCCCTGGAGGGGGAGGATCGGTTCGCATGAAGCAACCCGCAATGCGAACCGAGGTGGGGTGACGGTCTCTCCACCTCGCACACTGTCCGAGGGGAGAGATCACCCCACCCCGGCTCACATCGCTAGCGCGCTGCGAGCCGACCCTCCCCCTCCAGGGGAGGGTCAGGAGTCGCCGCGGATAGGCTTCGAATCCCTTGGATGAACCGGGCGGCGGCTTGCGGGGTTGGCTCGATTAAGGTTATCGCGGCTTTGGGGTACCGGCGGGGGACCCGGCCGTGGACCTGCGCGCGGGCGCGGGCGATACTAACCCTTTCTTAAGGCTGTCATTCCCGGCAGCCGCAGCTTCCAGCGCGAGACACAGCCGGTCGGATGACGAGTTCGGATTTCCAGTTGCGAGGTGTGGGCGATCCCCGGCTGGCCGTGCATGCGACCTCGCCGCTCGCGACCTGGCTGTGGTCGATCGACGGGGCGCGCGTGCTGTGGGCCAATCCGGTCGGCGCAAGACTGTTCGGCACGGCGCATGATGCAGCGCTCACGGACAAGATTTTCGGCCCCGCAGACCCCCATCGCCGCCAGATCGCCCGGCTCGCCCTGCAGCTGCCGGCCAACGGCACCGTGCGGCTCGAACGGCTGCGCGGCTTCGGCGCAAAGCTCGGCACGCTGATGACCTGCGCCTGCGCCCGGCTCGACTTTGCCGATGGTGGACAGGCCGTGCTCGTCACCGCGATGGACCCGAGCTTGCGCACCATGCCGCTGGTCGAGCGGCTGCATCGCCTGGTCGAGGCTGCGACGACGCCGATGGCGGCGTTCGCGCCCGACGGACTGTTCGTCGGCGCCAGTGCAGCCGCCCGCGCCCTGCTCGGCTTCCGCGATCTCGGCGAGGCCGGGCTCGAACAGGCGCGCAGCGATGCGCTTCGCGACGGCCGCGCCGAGACGCCGATCGGCATCGGCCAGATGGTGCTGCAGCGGGTCGGCCGCGGCGCCGATGTCGGGCTGGTCGCGCTGATCGAGCCTGCCGCGCAGGCTGCGCCGGAAGCGGCCGCGCCCGAGAGCACGCCCGAGGTCGCAGCAAACGAAGCGCCGGTTGAATCCGCGCCGCAGCCTGAGCAGATGCCAGGCGAGACGCCGCCATCGCAAGATGCGCAGCAGGATGCGCAGGCGGGCATCGCCCTGTTCGACGCCTTCGCCGAGCCGGGCGAAACAACCGCGCCCGCGCCGCCGCCTGACGAGGCGGCAGCGGAGATCGCAACGAGCGAGCAAGTCGCCGCGGATCTGGTCGAAGAGACTGTGCCGGAGCCGGACGCGGCCGCGCAGAGCGCCGACGTCGCGCCAGAGACTCCGGTTGAAAACCCGCATCAAGCCATGGTGTCGCCGCAGGATGCGCCGATCACATCGGGCATGGTCGAGCCGCCGTCGGGCCGGGAATCGTCGGGCCACGAGCCGCCCGCGCCGCGTCAGCATCCGCTGCGCTTCCTCTGGCAGATGGATGCAGAGGGCCGCTTTGTGCTTCTCTCGGACGAATTCATCCACCTGATTGGCGCGGGCACCGCCTCAGGCTTCGGCCGCCCCTGGCGCGACATCGCCGAGCAATTTTCACTCGATCCGGAGGGGCGCGTCGCGCAGGCGCTTGCAAGCCACGACACCTGGGCCGGGATCACCGTGAACTGGCCGGCCGACGGCGGCGCAGCTCTGCCGGTCGAGCTCGCCGGCCTGCCGGTCTACGATTCCTCGCGCAATTTCGCCGGCTTCAAGGGCTTTGGCGTCTGCCGCGATCTCGACGGCCTCAACCGACTGGAAGCGCTGAGACGCTTTGAGCTGGTGGCCGCGCCGCCGGCGCAGCACGGCCCGCTGGCCGAACCGGTCGCGGAGGTGCCGCCTCCGCCGATCGAGCCACCCGAGCCCGAGCCGACATCCGAACCCCAACTGCTTGAACCCACCAGCGACGCGAATTCACACCCAACCGATCCGGACAGACACGTGGAAACGCCAGTCGAAACCCCTCAGAATGTCGTGCCGTTCCGCCCGCACGGCGATGTCAGATCACCCAGTGATCAGAGATCGCCGACGCTGACGCCGGTCGAGAACAGCGCGTTCAACGAGCTCGCCCGGCAATTGTCCGAGCGGCTCGAACGCGAGCGCGAGACGATCGCGGCTGAAAGCGCCGAGCCCGTGGTGGAGATGACCACCGAGCCGCCGGCGCCGGAGCCCGAGCCGCCACACGCGCCGGCCGAATGGCTGACCGAGCCCGCGCCACCGCCACGCGGCGCCAGCGCGCGCGACCGCGCTCTGCTCGACCTGTTGCCGACGGGCATCCTGATCTACCGGCTCGACCGCCTGCTCTACGCCAACCCGGCGTTTCTCGCGCGCATGGGCTATGCCGGCATCGCTGCGCTGGAGGACGCCGGCGGGCTCGATGCGCTCTATGTCGAGCCCGGCGTGTCCTCGGCCAGCAGCACCTCGCAAGCCGGCACGCCGGTCACGATCAGCGCGACGCTCGCGAACGGCGAGCAGCCGCTTGCGACCACGGAAGCGCATCTGCACACGATCGACTGGGACGGCGAGAGCGCGCATGCGTTGATCTGCGCGCTGCCGCAGGCGGCGCCTGTCATCGCCGGGACGATCGTTGCCGAATCTCTCGTCGCCGAATCCTTCCCCGACGCGCCCGAGCTGGACTCCGCAGCCGGCGACGCCGACGCCGAGGATCTCGCCGCGATCCTCGACACCACGGCCGAGGGCATCGTCATGTTCGATGCCGAAGGCAACATCCACGCCTGCAACCGCAGCGCCGAGGCGCTGTTCGGCTATGACGGCGAAGCGTTGCTGCAGCAGAATCTGGTGACGCTGTTCGCGCCCGAGAGCCAGCAGATCGTCGCCGACTATCTCGAAAGCGTGAAGAGCCAGGATATCGCGAGCCTGCTCGACCACGGCCGCGAGGTGCTGGGACGCGAGAAGAACGGCGGCGTGCTGCCGCTCGCGATGATCATGGGCCGCACGCGGCCCGATGGTCCGAACTTCTTCGCCGTGTTCCGCGATCTCTCCCACGCGAAGAAGGACGAGAGCGAGCTGACGCAGGCCCGCCACCTCGTCCACAACGCGGCCAACGCCAAGGCCGACATGCTGGCGCGGATCAGCCACGAGATCCGCACGCCGCTCAACGCCATCATCGGCTTTGCCGAGGTGATGATCTCGGAGCGCTTCGGCACGCTCGGCAATGATCGCTACGGCGAATACATGAAGGACATCCGCGCCTCCGGCGAGCGCGTCATCGCGATCATCGACGATCTGCTGGAGCTGTCGCGAATCGAAACCGGCAAGCTCGACCTGAATTTTGCGAGTTTGAACCTCAACGACCTCGTCGAGGCCTGTGTCACCGTGATGCAGCCGCAGGCCAATCGCGAACGCATCATCATCCGCACCTCGCTCGCCCACGCGCTGCCGCAGGTGACGGCGGATGCACGCGCGCTGCGGCAGATCACCATGAACCTGATCTCGAACTCGATCCGGCTCGCCAGCGCCGGCGGCCAGGTCATCGTCTCCACCGCGCTATCCGACCGCGGCGAGATCGCGCTTCGCATCCGCGACACCGGCCATGGCCTCAGCGAGCGCGAAGTCGCCGCCGCGATGGAGCCGTTCCGCACCCCGCCGCCCGGCGACGCCGCGGACAATTCCGCGCTGAGCCTGTCGCTGACCAAGGCCCTGGTCGAAGCCAATCGCGCCCAGTTCAACATCAAGAGCGCAGGCCACGGTACGCTGATCGAAGTGGTGTTCGCGCCGGTGGTGGCGGGAGCATAGACGGCGCGGCGGACAAGCCTTGTAGCCCGGGTGAGCGAAGCGATAACCGGGCAGGTCCCGCATATCGCTCCGCTCATGCGGGCTACGCAGATGTTGTCTCTTGCGGCGACCTCACGCCGCGCGCACGGTCTCCAGGAACCTGCTCACCTCGATCTTCAGCCGGCTGCTGTCGTTCGACAGCGACTGCGCCGCGGAGAGCACCTGGGAGGAGGCAGAACCGGTCTCGGTCGCGCCCTGCCTGACGCTGCTGATGTTGGCGCTGACCTGGGTGGTGCCGGCGGCCGCATTCTGGACGTTGCGCGAGATCTCGCCCGTCGCGGCGCCCTGCTCTTCCACGGCGGCGGCGATGGTGGAGGAGATCTCGGACAGCCGCTCGATGGTGCCGCCGATGGTCTTGATGGCGCCGACCGAATCCTCCGTCGCGACCTGGATGCTGGAAATCTGCTGACCGATGTCGCCGGTGGCCTTCGCGGTCTGCTCGGCCAGCGCCTTCACTTCCGAGGCCACCACGGCAAAGCCGCGCCCGGCTTCGCCGGCACGCGCGGCCTCGATGGTGGCATTGAGCGCCAGCAAATTGGTCTGGCCCGCGATGGCGCTGATGAGTTCGACCACGTCGCCGATGCGCGCGGCCGCCCTCGACAATTCGCCGACCCGGTCGTTGGTCTGCCCGGCCTGGCTGACGGCCTCGCCGGCGATGCGCGCGGAGGCCTGCACCTGGCGGCTGATCTCGTGGACGGAGGCGGTCAGCTCCTCCGCGGCTGAGGCCACCGACTGCACGTTGGTCGCGGCCTCTTCCGAGGCCGCCTCGACCAGCATGGCGAGCTCGGTCGAGCGGCTGGCTGTGGTGGTCAGCGAGGTCGCCGATGCCTCGAGCTCGTTGGCGGCCGACGACACGGTCTCGACGATCTCGCCGATCGCGCCTTCGAAATCGTCGGCCATCCTGATCATGTCGGCACGGCGGCGTTCGGCGGCGAGCTTGTCCTGCCTCATCTTCTCTTCCGCCTCTTCCTGCGCCTTGCGCTCGGCATTGACCTTGAACGTCTCGACGGCCTGCGCGATCTCGCCGATCTCGTCGGGACGACCGAGTCCGGGCAGAACGATGGCGAAATTGCCGTTGGCGAGCTCGATCATCGCCGCCCGCATCGCCGTCAGCGGCTTGGAGACCGAGCGGCCGATAAAGATGCCGAGGCCGAGCACGCCGGATGCGATCAGCGCGATCGCGACGCCGATCCACCATTGGATGCCGTCGCGCTGGGCATCGTTCAACCGGTCGGCTTCGGCGCGGATCTGGTCGACCGATTTCGAGACCTGCTCGATGACGGGCTCGACCGCGGAGAAGGCCTCCGACATCGCCTTCAGTTCGCTCGCCAGAGCGAGTGCGGTTTCCATCCAGGCGGAGAAGTCACGCTGGTAGTCGGCGAGCTTCTGGCGCAACTCGGCCTTCGCAGCGCCGGGAATGGAGGGGTCGTCGAGGCCGGTCACGAACTCGGCCGCACGCTTCCTGATGTCGTCGCCGTATTTGGCGTCGCGACGCAGCATGAAGTCCTTCTCGTGCCGGCGCATCATCAGCATGGTCACCTTGAGCGACGGATTCCGGAGCTCATCGACCCTGGTTTCGATGCCGTGGACCGAGGCCCGCAAGCGGCCTTCGAGACCGGACTTTTCGTCGAGCCCGAGCCGCTGTCTCTGCTCGACCACCGCGGCGAAACGGGCCTGATAGGTGTTCAGCGATGCGGTCATCGCGTCGATCCTCGCGACCAGCTCGGGCTTGCCGAGGGCTGCAATCCCGGCGCGGAGCTTTTCGATATCGAGGGAAACCTGTCTGCTGATCTCGGCCTGGCGCTGCGCCTTGGTTGGATCGCTGCGCAGGAGGAAGTCCTTCTCGGCGCGGCGCGCCTCGAGCAGCTCGACGGCGATCCTGCTATTCAGCTCCTGGATTGCGCGCGCATTCTCGGCAGCGTTGCGATAGACCGTCATCGCATTCTCGCCATAGAGGTGGATGCCGCCGATCAGGACGACCCCAATGACGCCGACGACGCCGATTGCCGTGATCTTGTGCGTGAGACGCAGGGAGAGAAGCCGCATCTGACGAATCCCCGATGGTGGCAGATACGGTTGATGAAGCGATAATGCGGCAAAAACTTCCGTTAATTTCCCGGCACGTATGAATACGTGTATTTGTCATTATGCTCGCCATATGCACGTTTGAATGCACACGGCGTTACATACGTTGCCAATTTTTCCCGATAGGAACCAATGGCGCGCCGCGGCTTTGAAGCACACTTGCGTCCCGCCGCCTTACAGCGCCCTGTCCTTCCGCGATGACCCAGCCAGCCAAAAGCTCCTGATCCGATGTCCGGCCGAGCGAAATCCGTGGCCTCCAAGCCGCCTGCGCCCACGCGGAAGGAGAGCACCGCCGACCGAAAGCCGCTTCCTTCGGGTGCGAGCGCGCGGATGAATGCCCGCATCGCGCTTGCACTCGCCCTGGCTGCGCTGGGCTTGTGGACGGCAGCCGGCTTTCTGCCGGCGCTGATATGGTCGGCAATCCTGGCAATTACCTTGTGGCCGCTCTACACCAAATTCGCAAAGCGCATGACGTCCGGCCCTTCTGCGGCGGCGGCTCTGGTGTTCACCCTCATCGTGGCGCTCGTTCTGTTCACGCCGATGGCACTCGCGGTCTATCAGATCGCCGAGCAGGGCGACGTGCTGGTCGGCTGGATGAAGAAAGCCGGCGAGAGCGGGATCGACGTGCCCGATTGGCTCGCCCGCCTGCCGATCGCCGCCGAGGGCGTGCAGCAATGGTGGCGCGACAATTTATCGGATCCGAAGGCCGCTGCGGCCTGGCTCAAGAGCGTAAACATGGACGATGCGTCGAACCTGCTGCGGACGTTCGGCGCCCAATTGCTGCACCGCCTGTTCCTGTTGCTCTTCTCGCTGCTCGCCCTGTTCGTCCTGCTCCGCAACGGGCGCCTGCTCGCCAACCGCATTCTCGAGACATGCGACAAGCTGTTCGGAGAGGCCGGCGAGGGCTTGATGGAGAAGATGGTCGATGCCACGCGCGGCACCGTGAACGGCACGGTGCTGGTCGCCGTCGGCGAAGGCCTGCTGATCGGCGTCGGATATCTCATTGCGGGCGTGCCCAACGCCATCGTATTCACGATTCTCACCACGGCATTGGCGATGCTGCCGTTCGGCGCCTGGGCCGCTTTCAGCGCTGCGGCGCTGATCCTGGTTTCCGGTGGCGGCAGCGGATTTGCGGCCGCCGGTGTCTTCTTCTGGGGTGCGATCGTGATGTTCGCCGGGGATCATTTCGTTTGGCCGACCCTGGTGGGCGACTCCGCGCGGCTTCCGTTTCTGCTCGCGTTCGTCGGAATCTTCGGCGGCCTTGCGGCGTTCGGCCTGCTGGGTCTGTTCCTCGGCCCGGTGATCATGGCGGCGTTGATGGTGGTCTGGCGTGAGTGGATCTTCCGCCCGACCGTCCGCGATACCGCGGCTTGATCCGGCGCGAGCGCATCCATGCGCCGCGCCGGATCAATTCGTCGACTTAGCTGTAGATCTCGAACAGGCCGGCGCCACCCTGGCCGCCGCCGATGCACATCGTCACCACGCCCCACTTCGCCTTGCGGCGCGCGCCTTCCTGCAGCAGATGGCCTGTGCAGCGTGCACCCGTCATGCCGAAGGGATGTCCGATCGCGATCGAGCCGCCATTGACGTTGTACTTGGCAGGATCGATGCCGAGTTTGTCGCGCGAGTAGAGGCACTGGCTGGCGAAAGCTTCGTTGAGCTCCCAGAGATCGATGTCGTCGATCTTCAGGCCATGACGCTTCAACAGCTTCGGCACCGCGAAGATCGGGCCGATGCCCATCTCGTCGGGCTCGCAGCCCGCGGTCGCCCAAGCGACAAAGCGGCCGAGCGGCTTGAGGCCGCGCTTCTCGGCGTCCTTGGCTTCCATCAGCACCACGGCCGCCGCGCCGTCCGACAGCTGGCTGGCGTTGCCGGCAGTGACGAACTTGCCCGGGCCCTTCACCGGCTCGAGCTTGGCGAGCCCCTCCAGCGTGGTCTCGGGCCGGTTGCACTCGTCGCGATCGACGACGTAGTCGACGATGCTCTCGGCCTTGGTCGCCTTGTCGACGACCTTCATCCGGGTCTTCATCGGGACGATCTCGTCCTTGAACTTGCCAGCCTGCTGCGCGGCCGCCATACGACGCTGCGACTCCAGCGAATACTCGTCCTGATATTCACGGCTGAGCTTGTAGCGCTCGGCGACGATGTCGGCGGTGTCGATCATCGCCATGAAGATGTCGGGCGCGACCTTGAGCAATTCAGGATCGATCGATTCCTTCGGCGTGCCGCCGCCCGGCATCGAGATGCTCTCGACGCCGCCGGCGACGATGCAGTCGGCGCCGTCGGAACGGATCGAGTTGGCGGCCATCGCGATGGTTTGAAGCCCCGAGGAGCAGAAGCGGTTCACCGAGACGCCGGCGGTGGTCTTCGGCAGGCCGGCGAGTAGCGCGGCCTGGCGGCCGATGTTCGGCGCGCCATGCGCGCAATTGCCGAGATAGCAGTCCTCGACATAGTCCTTCTCGACGCCGGCGCGCTTCACCGCGTGCTGGATGGCGTGGGCCGCAAGCGACATCGGCGGCGTGATGTTGAACCCGCCGCGGCCGGATTTTGCGAGGCCCGTGCGCGCATAGGAAACGATGACGGCTTCACGCATGTGTTTCTCCCTTGTCGAACGATTTTGAACGGAGCGTGGATACGAGGCGTTCTGGGCGCCATTGGTACACAAAGATTGGCGAGCGGGGGAGAAATAAAGCGCGGCGGTACATCAACAAAGCGCCGCACTCGTAAGCCGGGGGCGGCGTTGTTCCGCAGGTCGGAATTTATGATATGATGACCGTCATTACGGAGCGCGCGCACCGCTCATCATGCCCGGGCTTGTCCCGGGCATCCACGTTCTTCGTGCCGTGCGGCAAGGCGTGGATGGCCGGGACAAGCCCGGCCATGACGACGGGGAAAGCTCGACTAGAACGTCAGCGCCTTGACCTGCTTGACCTGCGGCAGCGCCTGGACCTTGGCGAGCAGATCGGCCGGCACCGCGCCGTCGACCTCGACGAGGGCAATGGCATCGCTGCCGGGCGCGACGCGGCCGAGATGGAAGGTGGCGATGTTGAGCTTGGCATCGCCCAAGAGGCTCGCGAACTTGCCGATGAAGCCCGGCTTGTCCTCGTTGGTGATGTAGATCATCGACTTGCCGAATTCGGCGTCGACACGGATGCCCTTGATGTCGACGAGCCGCGGCTTGCCGTCGGCATAGACGGTGCCCGAGACCGACCGCTCCTGCCGCTCGGTGGTGACGGTGACCGTGATCAGGCTCTCGTAGTCGCTCTGGGCGGCGCGGACGATCTCGTCCACCACCATGCCGCGCTCCTTGGCGATGACAGGCGCAGAGACCACGTTGATCTCACCCAGCATCGGCCGCAGCAGGCCCGACAGCACGGCGGAGGTGATCGCCTTGATCTTCATCTCGGCGACATGGCCCTCATAGGTGATCTCGACCTTGAGGATGCCGCTCTCGGTGAGCTGTCCCGCGAACGAGCCGAGCTTCTCGGCGAGCGAGATGAACGGCTTCAGCTTCGGCGCTTCCTCGGCCGTGATCGAGGGGAAGTTGACCGCGTTCGAGATCGCGCCCGACAGCAGGTAGTCGGACATCTGCTCGGCGACCTGGAGCGCGACGTTCTCCTGCGCTTCGGTGGTGGAGGCGCCGAGATGCGGCGTGCAGATCACGTTAGGATGGCCGAACAGCACGTTCTTGGTGGCGGGCTCCTCGACGAAGACGTCGAAGGCGGCGCCGGCGATGTGCTTGGAATTGAGCGCATCGACCACCGCCTGCTCGTCGACGAGGCCGCCGCGGGCGCAGTTGATCAGGCGCACGCCCTTCTTCATCTTGGCGATTGCAACCGCGTCGATGATGTTCTTCGTCTTCTCCGTCAGCGGCGTGTGCAGCGTGATGAAGTCGGCGCGCTTGAGCAGATCGTCGAGCTCCACCTTCTCGACGCCGATGTCCCTGGCACGCTCCGGCGACAGGAACGGATCGAACGCGATCACCTTCATGCGCAGGCCGAGCGCGCGGTCGGCGACGATCGAGCCGATATTGCCGCAGCCGACCACGCCGAGCACCTTGCCGGTGATCTCGACGCCCATGAAGCGGTTCTTCTCCCACTTGCCGGCCTGGGTCGAGGCGTCCGCCTGCGGGATCTCGCGCGCGAGCGCCAGCATCAGGGTGATGGCGTGCTCGGCGGTCGTGATCGAATTGCCGAACGGCGTGTTCATCACGATGATGCCCTTGGCCGTGGCAGCGGGGATCTCGACATTGTCGACGCCGATGCCGGCGCGGCCGATCACCTTGAGATTGGTCGCCTTGTCGAGGATCTTTGCGGTTGCCTTGGTCGCGGAACGGATCGCGAGGCCGTCGTAATTGCCGATGATCTCGGCGAGCTTGTCCTTGTCCTTGCCGAGGTTGGGCTGGAAGTCGACCTCGACGCCGCGGTCTTTGAATATCTGCACGGCAGCGGGCGAGAGCGCGTCGGAGATGAGAACTTTGGGTTTGGTCATGGGAATGATCCGTGGTGCGAGCTGCAGTTACGGAACGTCATCCGCGGGCCTGACCCGCGGATCCATCTCTTGAGCGATGGATGGCCGGGTCAAGCCCGGCCATGACGAAACGAGGTGAAACGCGTTAAGCCGCCTTGGCGAGCGTGGCCTTGGTCTCGGCAAAGGCCCAGTCAATCCACTGCGTCAGCAGTTCGACGTCCTTGGCCTCGACCGTGGCGCCGCACCAGATCCGCAGGCCGGCCGGCGCATCGCGATAGTATGCGAAGTCGTAACCGGCGCCTTCCTTCTCGATCAGCGCCACGAGCTTCTTCGAGAACTCCGCCTGTGCGTCGTCCGAGAGCGAGGTGATCGCGGGATCGGTGAACTTGAGGCACACCGAGGTGTTGGAGCGGATCGCGGCCTCCTTGGCCAGGAAGTCGATCCACGGTGTCTTCGCCTTCCAGTCGGCGAGCACCTTGGTGTTGGCATCGGCACGTGCGATCAGCGCCTTCAGGCCGCCGATCGACTTGGCCCAGTTCAGGGCGTCGAGATAGTCCTCGACGCAGAGCATTGACGGCGTGTTGATGGTCTCGCCGACGAAGATACCCTCGTTGATCTTGCCGCCCTTGGTCATGCGGAAGATTTTTGGCAGCGGCCATGCCGGCTTGTAGGTCTCGAGCCGTTCCACTGCGCGGGGGCTGAGGATCAGCATGCCGTGCGCGGCTTCGCCGCCGAGCGCCTTCTGCCAGGAGAAGGTGACGACGTCGAGCTTGGCCCAGTCGAGCGGCTGCGCGAACGCGGCCGAGGTGGCGTCGCAGATGGTCAGGCCTTCGCGGGTCGCGCTGATCCAGTCGGCGTTGGGCACGCGCACGCCGGAGGTGGTGCCGTTCCAGGTGAAGACGACGTCGCTGTTGGGATCGACCTTGGAGAGGTCGGGGATCTCACCATAAGCTGCATTCAGCTTGGTGACGTCCTTGAGCTTCAATTCCTTGACGATGTCGCTGACCCAACCTTCGCCGAAGGATTCCCAGGCGAGCGTGGTGACGGGCCGCGCACCGAGCAGCGACCACAGCGCCATCTCGACCGCGCCGGTGTCGGAGGCCGGCACGATGCCGATGCGGTAATCGGCGGGCACCTCGAGCACTTCGCGCGTCAGATCGATCGCGAGCTTGAGCTTGGTCTTGCCGACCTTCGCGCGATGCGAGCGGCCGAGGGCTGCGTCCTTGAGATTTTGGGCGTTCCAGCCGGGGCGCTTGGCGCAGGGGCCGGAGGAGAAATGCGGCACGTTCGGCCGCGAAGCGGGCTTCGCTACAGTCATCAATCTACCCTTCCAGATAGTCAGCCTCCCGTTGGGGGGAGGTGTCCCGCCGCGGCTGATACGGGAAACGGGTAGAGTCGTCAAGGAAGTTCCGGCGTCTCACGGCGGCGTGATGGTGCTGCCGGTGCGATATCGGGGGATTCGACGACCGCGAGCGCATTCAGCAAGTCCGTGGCCTCGCTGATCAATTGCGCGGCCCGGCGGCGGCTGCCGACCTTCAAAATACACTTGTCATTGGCCTGCACGACGTAGTCGTTGCCGACCTTGATCATTGAATAGCTTGTCATCGCAATCCCCGAACCGACCGAGCCCGGTGTCAGACGCTGCCTAACACCCTTCGTTCCCGGTTCAACGTGAACGACGGCTGGGTAGTTTATCAGCTCTTAATATGAACGCATGCGCGATCCGAATTCGCTGTTCAAGCAACGCACGCGAGGAACTGCTTCAAAAGCGGACAGTCATGCCGACGTGGCTTGCAGCGAATCCGAGCCGCTTGTAGAAGCGCTGCGCATCGACGCGGCTCGCATGCGTCAGCAATTCGACCAGATTGCAGCCGCGCGCCTTCGCTTCCGCCATCGCCCATTGCACCAACCGCTCGCCGATGCCGCGACTGCGGCAATCGGTGGCCACGCGAACGTCTTCGAGCAGGCCGCGCACACCGCCTTGCGAGCTGATGCCAGGCAGGATCGCGAGCTGCAGGCAACCGACCACCCTGCCCTCGCTCTCGGCAACCACGAGCGCGAGATTCGGATCGCGCTCGACCCGGGCGAAGGCATCGTAATAGGCGGCAGGCAACGGATCCTCGACGCGCTCGCGCGCGCGGCCGAGATGATCGTCGGCGAGCATCGCCACGATTGCTGGAACATCGTCGCGGCGCGCGCGGCGAATGGAGACGGATTCGGCGTTCATGTCAGACAACTCCAACCTCAGCGCGCCGGCGGGAGGCCGAGAAACGCTTCGACCTCGCCGATCCAGCGGCGGAGGGCGGCATAACGGCCGAGATCGAAGCCGCCTTCATGCGCCACGCGGGTATAGGCCAGCAGCGAGACGTCCGCGAGCGAAACCTCGTCACCCGCAAAGAAGCGGCCGGCCGAAAGATGCTGCTCCATGCGGTCGAGCGCCGCATAGCCCCGCTTGACCTTTTCGGGGTCGAGCTCGGAAGCGTCCTTGCCGAGATAAACGAGAAGGAAGCGGCAGACCGCGATATAGGGCTCGTGGCTGTACTGTTCCCAGAACAGCCATTCGTCCATCTTGGCCGCCGTAAAGGCGTCGCGCGGAACGAGCGCGCTGTCGCGGGCGAGATAGCGGATGATGGCATTGGACTGCGCCAGCGTGCGGCCATCGTCGAATGCGACGGCGGGCACCTGGCCGGCGCCGTTCATCTGAAGGAATTGCGGCGTGCGCGTCTCGCCCTTGCGGGTGTCGACCTCGATCCACTGGTAGGGCAATGCGAGCTTGTCGCAGACCCATTTCACCTTCAGGCAATTGCCGGAATTGCTGTCGCCGTAGATCTTCATCACTGCCGCCCCGCTTCTGGAGCAACAGAGCATCAGGGCCCGCGGGCGCTGTCAATCGGCGCCATGCGCGCCGGTCAGAACTTGTAGCCGAGCCCGGCGCGGACGGAATTGACGTTCGACTCGATGTCCGACGTCACCCGTTGGTATTCGTATTCGGCACGGAGGAACAGGCCGCCGACCACCATGACGTCGACGCCGAGGCCGGCGGAGTATCCATAGACCAGCTTGCTCTTGCTCGCGAACGTGGTCGCCGGCAGCACCGGCGAGGGAGACGCCGAAGCGTAGCGTTCGACGGTCTGGCTGCCAACCCCGCCGCCGATGAAGGCGTAGGGCAGGAAGCATCCCCAGGCATAGCCGGCCCGCGCGCGCAGCGATCCGAAATCGGACACGCCGACGACCGCGGATGTCGCGGTGGTGGCCACGAGCACATTGAAGTTGTTGAACGTCTGTCCGACCGAGTTGGACGTCGACTTGAAGCCACCGTGAATGTAGTTCGCCTCGATACCGAGCACGACATCGTCCCACTGCCCGTTATAGCCGGCAAACGCACCATAGCCGGCGCTGTTGCTGTGGGCGAACGCGAGCGGTTGCCAGTTGTAGGCCGGCCCCGGCGAAACGAAGGTCGACTGGATGTCGCTGTTGATGCCGGGAGCGACCTTCGACGTGATCGCGCCGTACTCGCCCTGGCCGCCGACATAGTAGCCCTGCCAGTTGACGCTGGAGTTGCTGAGCCCGTCGGTGAAGCTGCCGCGCAGGATCGGAAGATCAGGCATATCGGCCGCATGCGCGGCAGACACCGTCCCCAACATCGCCGCCGCCAACAAAAGCCCACGCATCGCAACGCTCCATCGAACTCGAACTTTCACCCTTGATCATGGCTCGTTAACCTTAACCAATGGTTGCGCCGGGCACCTTCATCGCTGCTCGCCATGAAAAATACGCACAGCAAAACGGCGCGGGATGATCCCGCGCCGTTAAGAAGTCCTAACCGATCAGTCTGCCGATCAGCCCTTGGTGACGAGCGGCGGCGGCATGTAGGCCGGCGGGCTGTTGAGATCCCAGCGCACGCCGATCTTGACGTCGTGCGAGGTGATGTCCCTGACCTTGATCGAGGTGGGGCCCGAAGCGCTGTTGTCGAACAGGCGGTAGTTGCCGGGCGCGCCGTCGCCGAGATTCATGTAGCTGTAGGCCAGTTCGACGGTGAACCCGGGATTGACCCTGTAGGCGAGACCGGCGTGGGCGGCCCAGGCCAGGTTCCACTTCCCGTTGTCGGCGAAGTAGGCGACGCTGTTGTTCAGACCGGGGCTGTACGACACGCCGTCGTCGCGGAAGCCGCTGATCTTGTTGTAGGAGCCGCCGACACCGGCACCGATGAACGGGGTGATGCACCACCAGGTGCCGAGGTCGACGTAGGCGTTGGCCATCACGACCCATTCGGACTTGCTGCCGGTGTAGTTGTTGACGCCGACGAAGCCGGGGCCGACGACATTGTCGCTGCCGTGCAGATTCGACTTGCCGCGATACTGGCCGATCACGTCCGCGCGGAACCAGTTGTTGAAGCGATAGCCGACGCCGAGATCGAACAGCCCCGCCGAGTCGAAGCCGAGGCCCTCGGTCGTCTTCGAATACCCGGCCGGCAAGGCGCTCTCGATGCGCTTCGCGCTCTGGTTGGTCATGCCGACGTCGCCGCGCAGATACCAGCCGCCGAAATCGGCGGGCGGAGCCGGCGGCGCGTACATGGGAGGGGGCGCCGCGATCGGCATGTCGGCGGCGAACGCCATCGACGAGATCAGGGTTGCCGCACCCGCGGCAAGGAGAGACTTAACGCTACGCATTGGCTTCGTCCTTTTGGCCGGTGAGGCAAATACACAGGCCTCACGTTCTGGAAACTCACGAAGCGGACGATGCCAGCAAATGTTTAAGCGCCACTTAACCCTAATTTTTAAGGTTGATTTTTCCTGACGGCTCGCGCGCATGGACGGGAAGCGTTGCAAAAATGCAGCGCTTCGCGCCGCAACTGCTAACGATGCGTAAAGCCGCAGTGCAGCGAGAGAGATTTCGTTAACGCGCGTGCCGCGGCAGCTTGGGCAGGAACACCGCAAGCAGGCCGATCGCCGGCAAATAGGCGCAGACCTGGTAGACGAACTCGATCGAGGTGTGGTCGGCGACCTTGCCGAGCACGGCGGCGCCCAGGCCACCGATGCCGAACGCAACGCCGAAGAACACGCCGGAGATCATGCCGAATCTGTGCGGCACCAGCTCCTGCGCGAACACGATGATCGACGACGTCGTCGAAGAGATGATCAGACCGATGACGACCGAGAGCACCGCGCTGCCGACGAGCCCGGCATAGGGCAGCGCCAGCGTGAACGGCAGCGCGCCGAGGATCGAGATCCAGATCACGATCTTGCGGCCAAAGCGGTCGCCAAGCGGACCGCCGAGAAACGCACCGACCGCGTTCGCCGCGAGGAAGATGAAGAGGTACATCTGCGCGGCTTGCGTCGATACGCCGAACCGGTCGATCAGGTAGAAGATGTAGTAGCTCGACAGGCTCGAGACGTAGAGCTGTTTCGAGAACAGCAGCGCCACCAGCACGAGCAGCGCAACGACAACGCGGCGCGAGCCCGGCGCGTCGGGATGGGCCTGCACCGCCGCCGCCGTCTTCGCCTTGATCTGCGGCGCATACCAGCGGCCGATGCGCCAGAGGATGAGGATCGCGAGGAAAGCGATCGAGGAGAACCAGGCGATGCTGCCCTGCCCGAACGGCACCACGATCAACGCTGCCAGCACCGGCCCCATCGAGGTGCCGAAACTGCCGCCGAGCTGAAACACCGATTGCGCAAAACCGTAGCGCCCGCCGGAGGCAAGCCGAGCGATGCGCGCGGACTCCGGGTGAAACACCGCCGAGCCGAGGCCGACCAGCGCGGCGGCCACGAGAATGACGAGATATTGGTGCGCGGCACTCAGCAGCAAGAGGCCGAAGAAGGTCGAGGCCATGCCGATCGCCAGCGAATAAGGCTGGGCCTTCTTGTCGGTGTAGTGCCCGACCACCGGCTGCAGCAGCGAGGCCGTGAACTGGAAGGCCAGCGTGATCATGCCGATCTGCGCGAAGTCGAGCGCGTAGGTGTCCTTCAGGATCGGATACACCGAGGCGATCAGCGATTGCATGGTGTCGTTGAGGAAGTGCGAGAAGCTGATGCCGGCGAGAACGACATAGGCGGGCCCCGCTGCCTTGGCGGCGGCGGGGGCGACGTCGCTGACGACGACGGGCTCGGTCAGCGTTTCCTCTGAGACGACGACAGGCTTGTTCAATGCAGCGATCCCGGCGCGGCAGATTGCCGCTTGCCTAATTACGATGCGAGCAGCGGTCGAACCACCGCCAATCGTCGATGGCTGCGATGCGAGAGTGCTCTCGTCGCTTACCCTCCCCCTCCAGGGGAGGGTAAGAAGGATCAGGCCGCCGCCTGGCCCAGCGCGGAGACGATGGTGTCGACGACGTCCTCGACCAGGATGCGGTCCTCGCCCTCGCCCATGACGCGGATCACCGGCTCGGTGCCGGAGGAGCGGATCAGGAGGCGGCCGTGGCCGTTGAGGCGCTTCTCGCCGTCGGAGATTGCCGATTTGACGTCGGAATCGTCGAGCGGCTTGCCGCCCTTGTGGCGGACGTTCTTGAGGATCTGCGGCAGCGGATCGAAGCGGTGGCAGACCTCGGACACCGGCCGGCGCAGCTTCTGCACCACCGCGAGCACCTGCAGCGCGGCGACAAAACCGTCGCCGGTGGTGGCGTAGTCGGACAGGATGATGTGGCCGGACTGCTCGCCGCCGAGATTGTAGCCGCCGTTCAGCATCTGCTCGAGCACGTAGCGGTCGCCGACCGGCGTGCGCACGAGATCGAGCCCCTGCCCTTTCAGGAAGCGCTCGAGGCCGAGATTGGACATCACGGTGGCGACAATCCCGGGACGTGACAGGCGGCCGTCTTCCTTCCAGCTCTGCGCGATCACCGCCAGCAGCTGGTCGCCGTCGACGACATGGCCGCGCTCGTCGACCAGGATGACGCGGTCGGCGTCGCCGTCGAGCGCGATGCCGATGTCGGCGCGCATCTCGCGCACCTTCCGCGACAGCGCTTCCGGCGAGGTCGAGCCGCAATCCTTGTTGATGTTGAAGCCGTCGGGCTCGACGCCGATCGGCACCACGTCGGCGCCCAATTCCCACAGCGCTTCCGGCACCACCTTGTAGGCCGCGCCGTTGGCGCAATCGATCACGACGCGCAGGCCGTCGAGCGAGAGGTCGCGCGGCAGCGTGCGCTTGGCGAATTCGATGTAGCGGTCATGCACGCCGTCGATGCGGCGGGCGCGGCCCAAGCTCGCACTCTGTGCGAGCCTCTTGTCGATGGGCTCGTCGAGCAGCTGCTCGATCTGCTTCTCGACATCGTCGGAGAGCTTGAAGCCCTGCGGGCCGAACAGCTTGATGCCGTTGTCCTCGAACAGATTGTGCGAGGCCGAGATCATGACGCCGAGATCGGCGCGCATCGACTTGGTCAGCATCGCGACCGCCGGCGTCGGCATCGGGCCAACCAGCAGCACGTCCATGCCGACCGAGGTGAAGCCCGCGACCATGGCGTATTCGATCATGTAGCCGGACAAGCGGGTGTCCTTGCCGATCACGACCCGGTGGCGGTGGTCACCGCGCTGAAACGCAAGGCCTGCGGCCTGGCCGACCTTGAGCGCGAGCTCCGGCGTGATCAGTCCGTTGGCGCGGCCCCGAATCCCGTCCGTCCCGAAATATTTGCGGCTCATATCGTCCCCCAAGCAACAACCAGGGGACCCCTCTACAACCACGGGCTGCCCGAACGGGGCCCGCATCCCTGATTTGCTGGGGTCTTATAATGCCTGCGCGGCTAACTTGGCTTCAAAAAATATGATGAATCATTACGGAACCAGGGACGCCCCCGCTCCGGTAAGATCTTGTTAACATTATATTTCCTGTCCATCGCGCTGGAACAGGGCGGAACCAGCTTCAATCGCTGCGCTTCACGTGGCCGTCGGCGCGGCTCGGCGCCGGCTGGGTGACGTTGACGGGATCGGAGCCGGGAAAGGTCTCTTCCAGGCCCTCTTCCAGGGCTTCCTCGAGATCATGCTTTTCCTTGATCTCTTCCGGCGAAGGTCCAGCGTGCGGTTTCGTCATGACGCCCTCCTGCAAAACGTTCTGCAAACGGATTTGGCTGTGCAGCCAACCATGCTAGATGACCCCGAAATCTTCCGATGCAAGACTCTTGGGTAGAAGACGGGCCGGGGAACGATCATGAAGCACATCACCTGTATCGACGATCTTCGCGCGCTGCATAAGCGCCGCGTGCCAAAGGCGTTCTTCGACTATTGCGACCGCGGCTCCTATGCCGAGGAGACGCTGCGCGCCAACCGCGAGGACATGCAGGCGATCAAGTTCCGCCAGCGCATCCTGGTCGACGTCTCCAAGCGCGACACCTCCACCACGATCCTCGGCGAGCCCTCGACCATGCCGCTGATGCTCGCGCCCGTCGGCCTGCTCGGCATGCAGCATGGCGACGGCGAGATCCACGCCTGCCGCGCAGCGCAGGCCGCCGGCATCCCGTTCACGCAATCGACCATGTCGATCTGCTCGATCGAGGACATCGCCGCCAATGTCGAGAAGCCGTTCTGGTTCCAGCTCTACGTCATGAAAGACCGCGGCTTCATCAAGGAGTTGATCCAGCGCGCGATGGCGGCCAAGTGCAGCGCGCTGGTGCTCACCGTGGACCTGCAAGTGATCGGCCAGCGCCACGCCGACATCAAGAACGGCATGACGGTGCCCCCCGAGTGGTCGCTGTCGAAGCTGCTGGATTTCGCCAGCAAGCCCGCCTGGGTCTCCGGCGTGCTGCAAGGCAAGCGCCGCACCTTCGGCAACATCGCCGGCCACGTGAAGAACACCGAGGATCTCAATCGCCTCGCCGAGTGGACGGCCTCGCAGTTCGACACCTCGCTGAACTGGAAGGACGTCGAGTGGGTCCGCAGCATCTGGCCGGGCAAGCTCGTCATCAAGGGTATCCTCGACGTCGAGGACGCCGAGGAAGCCGCCAAGACCGGCGCGCAGGCCCTCGTCGTCTCCAACCATGGCGGCCGTCAGCTCGACGGTGCGCCGTCCTCGATCGAGGTGCTGCCCGAGATCGCGGATGCGGTCGGTGACAGGATGGAGATCATGTTCGACGGCGGCATCCGCTCCGGCCAGGACGTGATGCGTGCGCTCGCGCTCGGCGCAAAATCCTGCATGCTCGGCCGTGCCTACGCCTACGGGCTTGGCGCCGGCGGCCAGGTCGGCGTCGCCAAGGCGATCGACATCATCCAGAAAGAGCTGCTCACCACCATGGGCCTGTGCGGCGTCAACCGGATCGACGAGATCGACGATCATGTCATCGCGATGTGACGGCAGGTGACGCCATGGGGTGGGCAAAGCGACTTGTCCGCCGTAGCTCGAAGAGCGAAGGCGGAAGCGTGCCCACCATTGTGCGCCAAAGAGAGATAGCGTGGGCACGGCGCAAACGCGCCTTTGCCCACCCTACGAGTGCTCCGCTTCCTCCCTCACATCGGCGGCGTCAGGCCGTCGCGGCCGACGCTGACGCGGTTGGTCTCGAACGAGCCGTCCGGCAATTGCTTCATGAAGGCGATGACCTTGGCGCCCGGCTTCAACTCGGATTTGTCGCTCGGCACGAAGGTCACCACCGGCGTGTTGTCGGCCACGAAGACTTTCTTCTCGCCGTCCTTGTATTTGACGAGCAGCGTGTGACCGTCATTGCCGACGACGCTTTCCGCCACCGTCGCATTGGTCATGCTCGAATTCGGCTTGAGGTCCCAGGGCCGCGAGCCCTCGCCGGTGCCGCGCATGCTCTCCGGAAAGACGTGGACCTCGACGGCGTTCTGGCCGCCGTCCGGTCCCGGCACGGTGGTCGCACCGATGAACGAACCCGGCTTGATGTCGGCGAGTGAAATCTTGGTAATGCCCGACACGTTGACGTCAGACGCGATGCGCAGCTTGACGTCCTCGCCGCTGCGCGACTTGACCTGCATGGTGTCACCGTTGACGGCTTCGATGGTGCCGCGCACCCGCGTCGGCACCGGCGCCCTTTGGGCGAAGGCGCAGTAAGTCGAGACGGCCACCATCGCGACAGCGATCAGTGGACGTGTGAAAGTTGCACGTTGAATAGCCATAACGGTCTCCGATTGTCCCACGACGATAGAACTCCGGAGATGGTGTGCTATTCGCCGCACCCCGCTCAAGTCTTTGTGAGATCAGCCTCGACCAATGCGCGCAGCTCGGGGGTGACCTCCGGCCGCCGGCCGAACCACAGCTCGAAGCCGCGCACCGCCTGATGCAGCAGCATGCCGAGCCCGTCGGCGGTCTTCAGGCCACGCGCGTTTGCGGCTGCGAGCAGCGGCGTCACCAGCGGCACATAGACGAGGTCGGCGACCACTGCCGCCGGCGGCAGGCGCCCGACATCGACATCGAGCGAGGGCTGGCCGTGCATGCCGAGCGAGGTCGTATTCACGAGAAGCTTTGCGCGCGGCAGCACGTCGTCGATTCCGTCCCACGTCACGGGATGCACGTTCGGCCCGAACTGTCCTGCCAGCGTCTCGGCCCGCACGATGGTGCGATTGGCGAGATGGATGCGCTTGATGCCGCGCTCGAGCAAGCCGAACACGACCGCCCGCGCGGAGCCGCCGGCGCCGAGCACCAGCGCCTCCTCGGCGGCATCCCAGCCGGGCGCGCTGGCGTCGAGATTGCCGATGAAGCCTTCGACGTCGGTGTTGGTCGAGCGCAGCTCGCCGTCGGCAAACCACAGCGTGTTCGCCGCGCCGACGGCCTTGGCGCGCGCGTCGGGCGTCGACAGCGCCAGCACGCCTTCCTTGTGCGGGATCGTGACGTTGGCGCCGACGAATCCGCGCAGCGACAGCCGCAGCACGAAATCCCTGAGGTCCTCGGGCGGCACCGCCTCGATGACGTAGCCGCCCTCGATGCCCAACGTGCGCAGCCAGTAATGATGGATCAGCGGCGAGCGCGAATGCGCGGCCGGCCATCCGATCAGACAGGCTGCAGGAGCTTTGGGCACGGTCATCGTTTCCTCGGGGTCGTATCCGAGGCGATCCATTTCGCGTCGCGCCCGCTCTGTCAAGCGCGCAAGCGCCGTGGTGGCGGCGGGAGAATAGCCGCCGTCAGCTCGGCGCAGTCTCCTCGCCCGAACCGCCCTTGATGTCGGCAATGGCGCGTTCGAGGCTCTGGCGATAGCGCGCCCGCGGCGGCGTCACGCCATGGGTGAGCAGCGCGCGGCGGACCGCGGGCGAGGCGCCCGTGATGAACAGCCGGATGCCTTGGCGGTGGGCCTTGGCGGCGACGCGGCCGAGCACGTTGGCGGCCGTCGAATCCAGGAACGGCACCGCGGCGAAATCGACCACGAAGGCTTTGCGCTTGTCGGCGACCTCGTCGAGCACGCTCCCGATCGCCGAAGCCGCACCGAAGAAGAACGCGCCGGTGATGCGATAGACCAGCACGTCGCGATCGACCGCAAGCGCAGGATCGTAGCGAACGCGATCGCCGTTGCCATCGTCGGGGCGATCGCCGGCGACCAAGGGCGAGCGTTCCTCGATGCCAGTCATCTCCGCCATGCGATGGATGAACAGCACCGCGCCGAGCGCGAAGCCGACCAGGATGCCTTCGGTCAGGTCGCGGAAGACCGTCAGCAGGAAGGTCGCGAGCAGCACGACGGCATCGCCCCATGACGAGCGCACGAGCGTGGCGAATTCGTGCTTCTCCGCCATGGTCCAGGCCACCACGACCAGCACCGAGGCGAGCGCGGCCAGCGGGATGTAGCTTGCGAGCGGCGCCGCGATCAGCATGAACAGCAGCAGGAACACGGAGTGCAGCATGCCTGCCAGCGGCCCGCGCGCGCCGGCGCGGATGTTGGTCGCCGTGCGCGCGATCAGGCCGGTGACGCAGATGCCGCCGAACAGTGCCGAGCCGATATTGGCGGCGCCTTGCGCCACCAGTTCGCAGTTGGAGCGGTGACGGCGCCCGGTCATGCCGTCGGCCACCACCGCCGACAACAGCGATTCGATCGCGGCCAGCAGCGCGAACGAGATCGCATCCGGCAGCACGGCGGTCGCCTTCGCAACCGAGAAGGCCGGCAGCGCCGGCGAGGGCAATTCGCGCGGAATGCCGCCGAAGCGCGAGCCGATGGTTTCCACCGGCAGCGACAGCACGGCACATGCGACGGCGGCGAGCACGACCGCAATCAGGATGCCGGGCCAGGACGGCCGCCAGATCCGCAGGGCCGCGATGATGGCAATGCTGACGATGGCGACCGCGACGGCGGATGGATTGATGGTGTTGAGGCCGCCGGCGAGCGCGACCAGTTTTGGAACGAACTCGCTGGGCTCTTTCCCCGCAAGCGTGATCCCGCCGAGATCGCGGAGCTGGCTGGCGAAGATGATCACGGCGATGCCGGCGGTGAAGCCGACCGTCACTGGATAGGGAATGAACTTGATGTAGGTGCCGATGCGCAGGAAGCCGGCCACGACCAGGAAAAGCCCCGCCATCAGGGTGGCGAGAATGACGCCGTCGACGCCGTGACGCTCAGCGGTCGCTGCGACCAGGACGATGAAGGCACCGGCGGGTCCGCCGATCTGGAACCGGCTGCCGCCGAGCAGCGAAGCGATGAAGCCGCCGACCACGGCGGTGTAGAGGCCGCGGTCCGGCGTCACGCCCGAGGCGATCGCGATCGCCATCGACAGCGGCAGCGCCACGATCGCAACCGTCAGGCCCGCGAAGACGTCGGCGCGGAAGTCTGCGATGCCGTAGCCTTCACGCCAGACTGTCACGAGCTTTGGCAGATAGAGTTCGGTAAAGCTTGGTCGACGAAGCTGGTGCAGCTTGCCTGCGTGTTCGCCCGTGATGCTCATTTCAGCAAAGTGCTCCGCTGCCCACAACGCTCCGATGCATCGTGCGGCCGCGTGCTTCGGCGCGACGGTGCGTTATTTCAACCTGCTCCAGAGCATGATCATTGCGGGATCACGCTCCCACCCGACGCGGTGGCCCCGGCTCTTTCAGCCGAACGCCGCGGCCGCCGCTTTCACTGCGCGCCTGTTCGCCGATCAGCTCGACGCCGGCCCGCTCGAACGCATCGACCACCCGCATCAGGGTTTCGACCACGCCACGCACATTGCCGGTCGAGGCCTCCATCCGCTGGATGGTCGGAAGCGAAACGCCGGCAAGCTCGGCCAGGGTTTTCTGGTCGATGCCGAGCAGCGCACGGGCCGCCCGCATCTGGAACGACGTGATCACCTTGGCCTCACGTATCAACGATTATAAATGATATCTAGAACGTGTACAATGATGTAAAATACATCATTTGATGCAAAACGCAAGGCCTGCGTCCTTGTGTAATTTTGCGCGCAAGACCCCGGCCTCGTGCCCGGACGCGGCGCAGCACGAAGTGGTGCGCCGCAGAGCCGGGGCCCATGCGGCAGCGCTCCGTGGCTCTCTGGGTCCCGGCTCTGCGCAGCAATGCTGCGCATTGCAGCGCGTCCGGGACACACGTCAGCGCCTTCACCCCAGCCCTCTCCCAGTAAGGACGGGAGAGGGTGAGAGAGTTGTGCGTTATCGCTCGCAGCCTACCTACGCCGCGTGCTGATGCGCGGCGATGATCTGGTCGGCGGCGCGGCCGGTGACTTCGGCCATGTGGTCGAACGTGCGGGTGAAGCTGCCGGCACCGGCGGTGGCCGAGCGCAGCTCCACGATCAGCTCGCCGATCTCGGCTTCCGGCATCATGGCTCGGACGCAGTCCCAGCCGCCCCAGCCGTCGCGGGTGTCGAAGCCGAGGATCTGGCCGCGCCGCGCCGACAGGATCGCGTTGATCTTGGCGGTGGCCTCGGTCGGGCAGACGATCTCGACCACGTGGATCGGCTCCAGCAGCACCGACTGGCACTGCGGCAGGCCTTCGTTCAGTCCGATCCGCGCCGCCGTGCGGAAGGCAAGATCGGACGAGTCGACGCTGTGATAGGAGCCGTCGGTCAGCGTCACCTGCAAATCGGTGACGGGGAAACCGAGCGGACCGCGCGTCAATCCGTCGACGACGCCTTCTTCCACCGCGCCGATGTAGTTGCGCGGCACGGCGCCACCAACGACCTTCTCGGCGAACTTGAAGCCCTCGCCGCGCGGCAACGGCCTGATGTCGAGCACGACGTCGCCGAATTGGCCGTGGCCGCCGGACTGCTTCTTGTGGCGGCCACGCTGGACGATCGGCTTGCGGATGGTCTCCTGATAGCCGATGGCGGGTGGATGCGAGGTGATCTTGACGCCGAAGCGGTCGCGCAGCCGCTCGCCGGCGACACGCAGATGCATTTCGCCCTGCCCCCACAGCACGGTGTCGTGAGTCTGGGCGTTCATCACGATGACCAGCGAGGGATCCTCCTCGTGCAGCCGCGTCAGCGCCTGGCCGAGCTTGACGTCGTCCTTGCGATCGGTGGCCGCGACCGAGATCGCAAGCACCGGCGGTGTCGGCTCCGCGACCGCGAGCGCCGCAGGCGGAGTCTTGCCGCTCGAGACCGTGTCGCCGGTCTTGATCGGATCGAGCTTGGCGAGCGCCACCGTGTCGCCGGCTTCGGCTGCGGCACGCTTGGTGTCGTAGGCGCCGTTGACGGCGAGGATGCCGGAGACGCGGCCTGCTCCTCCGGAAGCGGATTGCAGCGTTGCGCCGTCGTCGAGATGGCCGGCGAGCAGCCGCGTCAATGACAGTTTGCCGCCATGCTGCGAATGCAGCGTCTTGAACACGAAGCCGAGCGCGTCCCGGGTCTCGGCAACGCCGAGACGTCTTGCGGTCTCCGTTATTCCCGGCGCCTCGTGGCGCAAAGCCTTCATCAAACGCAGCACGCCATTTTCGCGCGCGGCAGCGCCCAGCAGCACGGGACAGATCAGGCCTTCGCGCAGTTCGCGGGCGAGATCGTCGAACACTGCATCACGCGGCGGCTGGATGTCCTCGAGCAATTGCTCCATCAGCGAGTCGTCGTGATCGGCGAGCTTCTCCAGCATCGAGAAGCGGGCTTCCTTCTCGCGATCGAGATCGCCGCCTTCGAGCGCGACCACTTCGGAGGCCTTGTGCTCGCGATAGACGAAGGCGCGTTCCAGCGCGAGATCCACGAAACCCTCGATCAGCTCGTCCTTCCAGATCGGGATCTGGCGCAGCACCAGCGGCACGCGGGAGGCGGGCTGCAGCGTTGCGAGCGTTTCGCGGATGCGCTTGTTGGCGCGGTCGATCTTGTTGAGGAACAGAAAACGCGGGATCTTGAGCTCTTCCAGCTCGCGCAGGATGATCTGGAGCTGCGGCAGCTTCTTCTCGTCGGCCTCGCAGACCACGATGGCGGCATCGACCGCAGGCAGCGCGGCGCGCATGTCGTGCGCAAACTCGACGGAACCGGGACAATCGAGGAAGGTGTAGCTGTCGCCCATGAAACTCGTGGTGGCGGCAGTCAGGCCGACGCTCATCTTGTGATGACGGGCCTCGGGCGTGGCGTCGCCGACGGAGGTTCCGGCATCGACGCTGCCGGCGCGCGGGATTGCGCCCGTTCGCGCCAGTATTGCTTCGAGAAGGGTGGTTTTACCGCTTTGGAAAGGGCCCACCAGCGCAATGCACCGTGGACCTCGGGGACTTCTGACGTCTTGTCCCATTTCGCCGCCTCCTTGGTGTGGAGCTCGGCCCATGATTGGGTCGGCAAGCGCAGATGCTCTGCCCGTCCCCGAGATTTGGCAAGCGTCAAACGTCGCTGCGGTGCGTCGTCAGTTAGATCAAGTCTTATAATTCCATGATCGCAAATGCGGTGTTCCACCTCTCCTCGTGGGAGAGATTGAAAGCGCCCAGCTCGCAAATCGTTAACGGCCCGGACGTAGTTCCAGGCTTTCGAGGCCGGCGGCCACGTTGAGGCCGACCTGGCCCTGCACGCTGAGGGGCTGGAGCGCGATCGAATTGTTGGAGCCGCCGACCAGCACGTTGCCGCCGAGGCCGACGCCAACCGAGGCGCTGCCCTGCGCGCCAGCGTAATTGCCGGCGAGGTCGCCGGGCCCTAGCCGATTCACCGGGGCGAACACACCCCACGCGAGCGCCGTCTCCTGGGTGATGCCGATGTCGAGCCCCACTTTGCGGATCGTCGCGACGTAGCGGTCTTCCGGCAGACCGTCGGCGCGCAGCACGCAGCCGAGATGGGTCACCGAGCCCACGATGAAGCCTACGCTGGCACCGCCGCGGCATTCGAGCACGCCGACCTTCACCATCCGCGACTGCGCGCTGGCACCCGCAACGGAGGCAACGAGGCTGGCTACGGCAAGCCCGGCGAGAAGGAGTGGACGGCGCATGAAATATCTCCGGCAATGAATATGAGGCGAGCGTTGGAAGGGACGATGCAAGCCGCGCGGGAGTTCTATGCCACAAGAGTAATCCCCGTGCCAGATTTCGTGATGCAATAAAAAAGGCCCGCCTGAGCGGGCCTTTTCGCGATATTGCTGCAGACGCGCTTAGCGCAAATTACCGCAGAAGCGCTGGATGCGCTTGCAGGCGTCTTCGAGGTCCGAGGTCTTGGTCGCATAGGAGATGCGGAACGCAGGTCCAAGACCGAAGGCAGAACCCTGCACCACCGCGACTCCTTCGGTCTCAAGGAGCTCGGTGACGAAGGTCTCGTCGTTGTCGATCACCTTGCCCGACGGCGCGGTCTTGCCGATCGTGCCGGCGCAGGATGGATAAACGTAGAAGGCGCCCTCGGGACGCGGGCATTCGATGCCCTTGGCCTGGTTGAGCATGGAGACGACGAGGTCGCGCCGCTCCTTGAAAACCTTGTTGTTGGCGGGGATGAAATCCTGCGGTCCGTTCAGCGCTTCCACCGCCGCCCATTGCGCAATCGAGGACGGGTTCGAGGTCGACTGCGACTGGATCGTCGCCATCGCCTTGATCAGCTGCGCGGGGCCACCGGCATAGCCGATGCGCCAGCCGGTCATGCAATAGGCCTTCGACACGCCGTTCACGGTGAGGGTGCGGTCGTAGAGCTTCGGCTCGACCTGCGCCACGGTCGTGAAGACGAAATCGTCATAGACGAGATGTTCGTACATGTCGTCGGTCATCACCCACACATGCGGATGCTTGACCAGCACGTCGGTGAGCGCCTTCAGTTCCGAACGCGTGTAGGCCGCGCCCGTCGGGTTCGATGGCGAGCACAGGATCACCCATTTGGTCTTCGGCGTGATCGCACGTTCGAGCGCCTCGGCCTGAAGCTTGAAGCCGGTCGCGGCGGTGCAGACCACCGGCACCGGCTCGCCGCCGGCGAGCGCCACCATTTCGGGGTAGCTGACCCAGTACGGTGCGGGAATGATCACCTCGTCGCCCGGATTGGTGGTCGCCATCAGCGCGTTGTACAGCACCTGCTTGCCGCCGGTGCCGACGATGATCTGGTTCGGCTTGTAGGTGAGACCGTTCTCGCGCTGAAACTTGCCGATGATGGCTTCCTTCAGCTCGGGGATGCCGTCGACCGCGGTGTACTTGGTCTTGCCGGCCTCGATGGCGTGGATCGCCGCCAGCTTGATGTTGGCGGGCGTGTCGAAGTCGGGCTCGCCGGCACCCAGGCCGATGACGTTGCGGCCCGCCGCTTTCAGCGCACGTGCTTTATCCGTGACCGCGATGGTCGCGGACGGCTTCACACGGTCGAGCGCAGCGGCAAGGAAGGACATCATCATCTCCTGACAAGCGTCGAAAAGCCCTGGGCCTCACGACTCTGATTGTGGGAATGAGATACCCTAAAACGTGTGCCGCTGCACCGCAAGAAACTTCGGCCAGATCTCAGAAAAACTTGCGGATTTGGAGCGGTTCGAGCAGCGATTTCCAGCAATTTTCCGCAACTTTACCGCGCGAATCCCTCATATTTCGGAAGGCTTGTCCTCGGAGCAATTTTTGCGCGTTGCGCGTCGCCATGAAATCGATACGCCGTCATGCTCCGGCTTGTCCTGGCCGTGACGAGCAGAGACACATATCGTCCAGCCGCACACGATCACGCGACGCGATGCGTCGCATGTTAACGCAAGCGTGAACTGCGTTGCATGGCCACACGGAAACGATCTTCTTCAGCGCTGCAGTGCGGTAGGGTTTTCGAGTTTTTCTATTGGCCGGCCCTTGCGGCGGATTCGCATCGGCATCATTGTTTAGCCGCGTCGCGGGGCAACAAGCGCCGCGCCTCCCTGTCTTCCGGAATCATTCCCAGAATGTACAAGCTCTATTCGATGCAACGCTCGGGCAACAGCTACAAGGTCCGCCTTGCGCTGGCGCTGCTGAACCTGCCTTACGAAGCGATCGAGGTGGACATTCTGCGCGGCGAGAGCCGCACGCCCGACTTTCTGACCAAGAACCCGTCGGGACAGGTGCCGTTGCTCGAGGTCGGCGACGACCGCTTTCTCGCCGAGTCCAACGCCATCCTCTGGTACGTCGCCGTCGGCACGCCGCTCGCACCGGAGAACCGCATCGACCGCGCCGAGGCGCTGCAATGGATGTTCTTCGAGCAGCACGCACTCGAGCCGAACATCGGCGCAGCCTATTTCTGGCTGTCGCTGGTCAAGGGCGGCCGCGACCTCCAGACCCATTCGCTGGAGGACTGGATGGAGCGCGGCTATGGCGCGCTCCAGGTGATGGAGAACCATCTCAAGACCAACGCCTATTTCGCCGCGCGCCAACTGACCGTCGCTGACATCGCGCTCTACGGCTACACTCACCTCGCCGACCGCTGCGACTTCGACCTCCAGGCGTTCCCGGCGATCCGCGACTGGCTCGAGCGAGTGGAAGCTGCGCCAGGCTTCGTGTCGATGGACTGGCGGCCGGCCGACGTCGACGACCCCGCCAGCGTTGCCGCCGGCGCCTGAGCGCGCCATGTGCTCGGGCGAATAGCGGGCACAAAGGGAGTGTTCGCCGCAATCCCGCCATTTTCCTCGCGATAGCCGCCGCAATATTGCCTGTTGCAGCGGTGAAATTGTTCGACGTCGCGGGTGATTCGCTCGCGCGTTGAAGGATTTAGGCTATGATTCGGGCGTCCGGCACGGCAGGCTTTCAGGGCCAGCCCGCACCCGTCGCATCCTCCCGGTTAATCCACGCCGTCGCGGCCTCGCTGGCCGTCGCCGCGCTCTCGCTGTGCCTGATCGTCGCCCTGACGGTGCTCTCCACCAAGGCGACCATGGCGATGGGCCTGCCGGTCTGATTTCCGTTTCATCCTGGTTGAGCCTTCGAGGCGCCGAGCGACCCGCGCCGACCGGCATCGTGACGGGACGTCGATGAAGTCACCTGTGGTAGTTGTTGCAATCACCCTGACTGCGGCCATCCTGGTCGCGGCCTCGCTGTTGATATTCGTCGGCACCCGCAAGGGCCCGGGAATCTCGACGCTGAATGCTCCCTCGCTGCAGCAGCCCCTCGAGCACACGCACCTGGTCTAAAATCATCCGAAAGCCTTACGCTTGTGCGCAAGCGCAGCTTAAGCACACCGCGCGAAAACGCATCGCATTGGCGGAACGATCAGTCAGTGTTGCCGCCTTAGCTCGTTCGGGGAGGAGCGAGACTGGTCGATGCGGTTCGGATGGCGTGCGATCTACGGTCCAGTGCTGACGGCAGCGACCCTGCTGCTGACGATGGCTCTCGATCGCTTGATCCCCACAGCCTCGCCCGCACCGCTGCTCGTTGGCATCGTGGCGCTCGCCGGCGCATTGTCGGGTCTCGCCTCCGCCATCACCAGCATGGCCATCGCGGTGATCGGTGCGGCGCTGCTCCTCCTCGGCCGCCACGGCGGTTTCGGCTTGACTAGCGCCGATCTGATCCCGCTCGGCTTCCTGGCGATCACGGCTGCGGGCACCGCCGGCATCACTGGCCTGATGCGCGAGCGGCTGCTCGGTACGGTCGCAGCCGAGCGCCGGAGCCACGCCATCGCGGCACGGCTGTCGGCCGCGCTCGACCAGGTCGATATCGGCATCGTGCTGCTCGATGTCGAGACGCGGGCCGAGTTCATCAACCGCGCGTTCCGCGACTATTTCGCGGTGCCGGACGAGATCGCCGACGGCAAGCCGCCCTTCATCGCGCTGATGTATCACGGCCGCGACACCGGCGCGTTCGAGCTGCCCGAAGACGAGCTCGGCACCTTCATCGCGCAGCGGATGGAGACGGTGCGGAGCGGCGATGCCACGCCGATCAACATCGCCTTGCGCAACGGCGAGGTGCTGCGCTTCGTCTGCACCGCCCTGCCCGACGGCGGACGGATGCTCAGCACCACGCCGGTGACCGACCTCGTGCGCCACACCGACGCGCCCTCACGCGCCGACTACTACCGCTCGCTGCGCGATCCCGCCGGCCGGAGGCTGATCCGGTACCTGCGGGTCGCGGAGTGATGCGACTTGCGATTGATCGGCACGCCCGTCTTCACGTATGAAGGACGTCCCATCGATCGCAGGAAATCCACATGTCGCTCACCATTCGCGCCGTCACCAGGCAGGACTATGATCAATGGCTGCCGCTGTGGGACGGCTACAACGCTTTCTACGGCCGCTCCGGCCCGACCGCGCTTGCACCCGAGATCACGCGCGTGACGTGGCAGCGCTTCTTCGATGCTTACGAGCCGGTGCACGGATTGGTCGCCGAGAGCGACGGCAAGCTGCTCGGCATGACGAACTACCTGTTTCATCGCAGCACCACGGCGATCGAGCCGTCATGCTATCTGCAGGACCTGTTCACCTCAGAGGGAGCGCGCGGCCAGGGCGTCGGCGCGGCGTTGATTCACGGCGTGTATGAGCAGGCGAAACTGGCAGGATCGCCGCGGGTCTATTGGCAGACGCACGAGACCAATGTCACGGCGCAACGCCTGTACGACAAGGTCGCGGAGCGTTCCGGCTTCATCGTCTATCGCAAGCTGTTCTGACCCCCGCGCGCACCTGTGGATAACTCCGCCTGTCACCCGCGCGTAACATAGCGGGACTATGCTGCAGCTGCGTCTGATCAGGCCCCCCGTCACCGATCAAGCGCCCCAAGCGGTCCCCGTCAGTCGCCGCGTCTGACAGGGGCCGCATTTTTTTGTCCGCCCTGTCGGCATGGCAGCAGCGCGGCGCGCGCCTTGCTGACCCGGCCCGCGCTGGTCACAATGCGCCGCAGCTCACCTGACAGGATCTCCCATGGAAATTCGTAATCTCGGCGCCTCCGGCCTGCGCGTGTCCGCGGTCGGCCTCGGCTGCAACAATTTCGGCCAGCGCACCGATCTGGAGACCTCGCGCAAGGTGATCCATCGTGCGCTCGACCTCGGCATCACCTTGTTCGACACCGCCGACATCTACTCGAACATGGGCGGTTCGGAGACGGTGCTCGGCACCGTGCTGGGCGACCGCCGCAAGGACATCGTGCTGGCGACGAAATACGCCAAGCCCATGGCGGAAGACGGCACCAAGCAGGGCGCCTCGCGCCGCTACATCATGGCGGCGGTCGAGGCGAGCCTGACGCGGCTGAAGACCGATTACATCGATCTCTATCAGCAGCATGACTACGATCCCCTGACGCCGATCGAGGAAAGCCTGCGCGCGCTCGACGATCTCGTCCGCCAGGGCAAGGTTCGCTACATCGGCAATTCGAACTTTCCGGCCTGGCGCGTCGCCGAGGCCGAGTACGTCGCGCGCGCGATGAATGTCAGCCGCTTCGTGTCGTGCCAGGACGAATACTCGCTCGTCGTGCGCGACATCGAGAAGGACCTGCTGCCGGCAGCAACGGAATACAAGCTCGGCCTGTTGCCGTTCTTCCCGCTGGCCAGCGGCCTTCTGACCGGCAAGTACAAGAAGGGCGAGGCCGCGCCCGGTGATACCCGCTTCGGCCAGACACCGCGGCTGCGCGACCGCTACGTCACGCCGCGCAACGAGGACATGGTCGAGAAGCTGCAGGCTTTCGCCACGGCGCGCGGCCACAGCATGCTCGAGCTCGCCTTCTCCTGGCTCGCCGCCCGCCCGCAGGTATCCAGCGTGATCGCCGGCGCCACCCGCGTCGAGCAGATCGAGCAGAACGTCAAGGCGATCGCCTGGAAGCTCCGTGCCGAGGAGATGGCTGAGATCGACAAGATCACGCTGGGCTGATTTTCACGGCGCGGCGCTACTTCGCCACGGTCTGTATCACCTCGAAGCCTTCGAACTGGGGATGGCCGAGATAGGTGGGCTTGGTGTCGCCCGCCCGCGCATGCGCCGCGCGAAACGCCTCGGACTTGGTCCAGGCCTCGAATGCGGCGTAGTTCGCCCACACCGTGTGCGAGGCATAGAGCGTGTGGTCCTCGGCTTCCGGTCCGCGCAGCAGATGGAATTCGACGAAGCCCGGCACCTTGTCCAGATGCGTGTCGCGGCCGAGCCAAACCTGCTCGAAAGCGGCCTCGGAGCCCTTGGTGACACGGAAGCGGTTCATGGCGATGTACATGGGGCGGTTTCTCCTGATGCTCGCATCATCATGTCGTCATTCCGGGACGCGCCGCAAGGCGCGGGCCCCGGAATGACGAATTACACAAGCCCCTGCATCGGCTTCGCTGTGACACTATCCGGAAACACCGTCTCCGCCAGCACACGATCGGACAGGCCAAACTGTCCTTGCAGCACGCCCTTGATCACCGAGCGCAGATCGGTGGTCGGCTTGAGGTCACGCCCCTCATGGAGGTTGGCCAGCTTGAGGCCCGGCCAGTCGGAGATGACGCGGCCGCCTTTCACGGCGCCGCCGGCGAGCAGCGCGATCGTGCCGGTGCCGTGATCGGTGCCGTCGGTGCCATTGATGCGCGCAGTGCGGCCGAATTCGGTGGCGACGACGACGACGGTGTCGCGCCAGCGCTCGCCCAGGCCGCTTTCGAATTCGGCGAGTGCACCGTCGAGACCGCCGAGCAGGAAGGCGAGACGCCCGACCGGTCCACCTTCGTTGGCATGCGTGTCCCAGCCGTCGAAGGCGAGCGCGGCGATGCGCGGGCCGTCGTCGGACGCCATCAGCTTGGCCGCGCCGCGCGCGACCTGGCGCATCTGCGCAACCTGATTGCCGGCCTTCGGCTTCATGTCGTCGCCAACAGCGGCCTTGTCGAACTGGAGGCCTTGCGACAAGGCGATCGCCAGCGCGGGATCGCGATGACGGTAGAGATCGACGAGGCGCATCGCGGTGTCATCATCGGCTTGCGGCAGCGCCACAGGGGCCCAGCCGACGGTCGGCGCGTTGCCGCGCAGCACCAGCGGCGTGGTGGGCCCGACCGCGAGAGCGCTCGATACCCGCTCGCCGCGCGGCAGCGCTTCCAGCGCGCGATTGAGCCAGCCGGACTGCACGCGGCCCGGCCCGGCATACCCGCTTTCGAGCACATCCTGGCCGTCGAAATGCGAGCGGTCGCGATAGGGCGTCGCCACCGCGTGAACCACCGCGGCATGCTTGTCGCGATACATGCGCGCCAATTCCGGCATCGCCGGATGCAGCGCAAAGAAGGAATCCAGCATGATCGCGGGATGCGCTCCATCCGCGGCGAGCGCGATCGAGCCGTGCAGGCCGGCATAGTCGGGATCGCCGATCGGCGCGACGGTCGAGAGACCGTCGAGCGCGCCGCGCAGGATCACCACGATCAGCCGGGGATCGCGCCCATCGGCGGCACGTGCGAACTTCGGCAAATAAGCCCAGGCTGCAAACGAGGCGCCGCCGAGCAGCAGGCTACGACGCGAGGTGAGGAGGCGGTTCTCGACGCAGTCGATCATCATCATCTCCTCTGCATTTCCGGCGACATCAGGAGCAGCGCCAGCGCCTGCTGGCGCGACTCCGCCCGCTCGATGGTTCTGCGCGTTTCGATGGAGGCCGCATCCGCCGCCGCGAATTCCAGCAGATCCAGCGGATCGATATTGGGCCCGAGCCGCGCGCCCATTTGAGCTGCGATATCGAGCCTGAGCTTCATGCCCTCGGGCGCAGCCCACGCGGCGCCGGTATCGGGGAAACCGTTCGGCCCCGCCGGCGACCACAGCGGCTGTCCCAGCAGATTCAGACTGTTCAGATAGGCGCCGGGATCCTCCGGCACGCGCGCGAGCAGCCGGCCGCTCGCGACGAGGAAATCGTAGGGACTGCGCATCTTGGTCAGCGGCGCCTTCCAGGCCTCGTCGGAATCGATCAGCGCCGCGGCGAGCGCCTTGAGGTCGCCGTCGGTCCTGACGAAGACATCCCGCAACTGCGCCACCAATCCCGGCGGCGGATCATCGGCGACGAAATGCCGGACGAATTTGGTGGCGATGAAGTTCGCGGTCGACGGATGGCGCGCGATTTCGGCGAGCGCGGCTTCGCCTTGCGCCAGGCCGGTCGGCTCATAGGTCTTGCCGAGCAGCATCTGCGCGCCGGGCTGGTGCGCATTGCTGTTGAACACGAAGGAGCCGGGCGTGCCGAGCTGCCCCTGCCGTCCGGCAAAGGTCCAGCCGGTGATGATGCGCGCGAGCGAGGTGACGTCGTCCTGCGTGTAGCCGCCGCCGACGCCGAGCGTATGCAGCTCCATGATCTCGCGCGCGAGATTCTCGTTGAGCCCGCGCTTGCGATTCTGGCCCGCGCGCGAATCCGGCCCCAGCGATTGCTGGTTGTCGAGGAAGAACAGCATCGCTGGATGCTGCTCGACCGCTCTTAGCATGTCGGCGAAGCGTCCGAGCACATGCGGCCTGATCGCCTCGCGCTCGAACGCGCCGGCCCAGATCCGCGCCAGCTCGCCCTTTGTCGCGGAAATGCAGAAATGGTTGGACCAGAACGCAACGAGACGCTCGGTGAAGCCGCAGGTCGCGAGCGTCGCGCGTTGCAGGCGCGCCAACGCCTCGGTGCGGAAGGTCTTTTGAATCACGTTGAGCGGCTGCGGGGCCGGCTTCGCCGCCGGCGGTGCCGCATTGGGCTGCATCGCGTCCGGCTTTGCCGCATTGTCCGCCGGCCTGGCCTCCGTCATCTGGCCAGCGACCTCCGTTGCTGCCGCATTCAGCGAAAGATTGCGGCGGAGCCCGGGCTTCTGTTCCGCAGGCGACGGCGTCCCGGCGGGCGCGGCGGCCTTGGCCGCTTCGCGCGCCTGCTTGACCTGATCCTGATAGGCGAAGACGGCCAGCCCGAGTTGCTGGGTCGATTGCAGACCGGGCGCTTCCAGCAGCACTCCGCTCCCACGGACGAGCTCTGCCTTCACGAACCCGCGCGGATCGGAGGCGGCGTTGATGAGATCGCCCGAGGCGCCGCCGCGGGCGCCGAGGCCGAAGCGGTTGAGCGCGACGAGCGCGGCTTGCGAATCGCGGGCCATCGATTTGTCCTTCGCGTGTCGGGAGCCGCTTTCGGAGTCCGCGCGCGACGCCTAATATACCCCAGCGACAGATGAACCCGACATGAAAGTCACGGCGAAGCTTCGACGTAAATCATGACAAATCCGAAAGAATCCTCGGCCCCGGAACCGCGTCGCCTCACCTGCGCGCGCTGCGGCACCGAGTTCGGCTGCGATCTCTCCGGCAACTGCTGGTGCGCGGAGGAGACGGCACGGCTGCCGATGCCGGTGAAGGGTGAGGATTGCCTGTGCCGGGATTGCCTGCGCAAGGCTGCGGCGACTGCGGAAGCAGTGGAGTAGATCGGCTGGCGACCGGCTTGCCTTGCGAAGGAGAGCTCCCGGCCGACGAGTTCCCCGGCCTTGACCTAGAGCAACGTCCCCGCGGCAAATGTGCGCCCTAATATGCGGGTTATCTGCCGCTGCGGAGGCAAGCATGTTCGTGGTCCGTCTCAAACGTCCCAACGAGGATTTCGATTTGAAGGCCTTCGCCACGAAGCGTGTCGCGATGGCGCGATTCCAGACCGCGCAGGGGATGATGATCGACGGCGAAGTGGACAGTTGCGCGCTGTTCGAAGCGCAGGCCACCGAGGCGCAGCGCGCGGTCGAACTGGTCAATCAGGGCCATGCCACGCTGATCGCGTCCAATCTGGAAGATCCCCCGCCGCAACGACAGGACGGGGCGAACAGAAGGCAAACACGATGAGCACGCTGACAAAGCTGGCGCTTGGCGCCATGGGGCGGCTCCGGCCCAAGCCCGCGACGGGCGATGCGCCGCCCAGGATCGTGTTGCCTGCGCCCGAGAAGGCCGGCGGTTTGCCGTTGATGGAGGCGATAGCGGCCAGGCGGTCGCAGCGTGAATTCGCCCGCACGGAGCTGCCGATGCCGATGTTGTCGAACCTGCTGTGGGCGGCCAATGGCATCAATCGGGACGATGGCGGCCGCACCGCACCGTCGGCGATGCATGCCAATGAAATCGACATCTACGTCGCGCTTCCCTCCGGCGCCTATCGCTACGACGCCGGGGACAATGCGCTGCAACTGGTCGCCGGCAGCGACATCCGGCGCATTACCGGCTACCAGGATTTCGTCGACGAGGCTCCGCTCGACCTCGTCTATGTCGCTGACCACGGCCGCATGACGCTGATCCCGGTCGCAAGCCGCGAAAGCTTCGCGTCCGTCGCGGCCGGCGCGATCACGGAAAACGTCTATCTGTTTGCGGCCAGCAGCGGCCTTGCCACCGTGATCCGCGCATGGATCAACCGCGAGGCGATTGCGGAAGCGCTCGGACTGCCTCACGACCACCAGGTGCTGCTGTCGCAGACGGTCGGCTTTCCCGCGAGCTGATCCGCAGCCAATTGAGCCCGCACGGCAGTTCGGCGCGCTGCCAGCAAGGATGCACCGCGCATCGCGGCGGGCTGCGCCTTCGGCCAGCTGATCCGCCGATCGGCTAGACCGAGAATCCGGGCGATGTCCGCGCCATGCCATCGAACGCGTCGAGCAGCTTTTCCCGCCACGCATAGACGGGATCATCGGCTTCGAGCAGCTTGAACGGGCTCGTCGCGCGCGCCCATTGAAAGCCGCCGAACACGAGGTAGTCGGCATAGTTCGGCGCGGCGCCGCCGATGAAGGGCTGCTTCTTCACGGTTTGCCGCATCACTTCGAGCGATTTGCGGAACGCGACCACGCCGGTGTCGCGGCTTGCCATGGCCTGCTCCAGCGTCCTGCCGCCGAAGCGCGCCTCGCGCGACTGGCGGAAATAGGCGGCGTCGACCTCGTCGAGATTGTTCGGGATGTCGGCGACGATCAGCGGAAAGATGCCGCCGACGATGACGATGTCGCCCCAAGCGTTGATCATGCGCGCCATGGCACGGCCGCCCTCGCCGCCGAACAGCGACGGGCGGTCCGGGAAATTGTCCTCGAGATAATTCGCGATCGCCCAGGAATCGACCACCGGCTTGTCATCGTGCAGCAGTACCGGAACCTTCTCCGAGCCGTGCGGCGCGATCGCGCTCTTTTCGGTGAAGCGCCAGGGCAGCGATTCCGCCGCGAGGCCCTTGTGCGCCAGCGCCATCCGCGTGCGCCAGCAATACGGGCTGAACGGACGCGCAGCATCGGTGCCGACGAGTTCGTAGAGCTTGAGTGACATGGTGGGGCTCCGTCATTGCGAGCGCAGCGAAGCAATCCAGACTACCGCCGCCGAGACATTCTGGATTGCTTCGCTTGCACTCGCAATGACGTTGTGGAGGCCGAAACACTCGCAACTACCGCCCATGCGCTCGCAGCAGCTTTTCGCCGCCTTCCGTCACCGCGATCACCAGCCCCACACCGGCAATCGTCTCACGCGCGACGTAGCCGCGGTCGGCTGCGTCTTCCCAGATGGTGAGGCGCGGGCATGAGGTCTTCCAGGTCGAAATCACCTCGGCATAGGCGCGCGGCTCGCGCGCGACCCATTCGACGAAGTCCAGCACCAGCGGATCGGCAATTTCGCTCATTGCAAACCTCCCCTGTCGAAGGCGGCCAGAACCGGCACGCGAAGCATCAGCCAGCCGCCATAGGCGATATAGTAGCAGGCGATGGTGGGGATCAGCTTGTTCGACCAGGCCACGAATTGCTGGTCGGTCATGGCTTCGAGGATGCGCCGCGCCAGCGTGGTGCCGAGCATCGAGGCGAGGATGGCGACGCCGGCGAGCACGGGATCGAGGCTCGCGGCCTGGTCGATGATGCCACCGAAATAGATCAGCTTGGTGAAATGGCTGACGAGCTGGCACATCGCCTTGGTCGCGACCTTCTCGCGCCGGCCGAAATCGCCGCCGAGGAAGAAGGTGTCGAGCAGCGGGCCCGACACGCCGGTCATCAGCATCAGGCCCATGCAGATCGTGCCGTAGACCGTTCCCTGCCACAGACGGTCGGGGTCCGGCTTGATGTTCGCGGGCAACAGCCGCGCCATGAACGGGGTGATGCCGAGCAGCAGCAGCGCCATCGGCTTGTCCGGCACATAGCGGGTGAGCGACCACGCCGCGAGCGCGATGGCAGCGCCGACCATATAATTCGCGACCGGCCGCCAGCGGATATGCGCCCGCCACAGCAACGCGCGCCAGCCGTTCGAGGCCATCTGCGTGATCGCATGCAGCACCATCGCGGTCGGCAGCGGCATCAGCGCCAAGAGCACGCCGATCAGGATCAGCCCGCCCGCCATGCCGAACAGCCCCGACAGGAACGCGGTGGCGACCATCAGCAATCCGAGGGCAGCGATCATGATGGGCGTCACGTGGGGAATCTCCTGTGATGGGCACGTAAGGGACCGAAGCCGCCTCACTCCCTTGCCGCGCTTGCGGGAGAGCGTGGGGTGAGGGGGGTCTCCGCGGAGACGGTGAAAGTTGGATACGGAGAGTCCCCTCACCCGGAATCCAGGCTTTGCTTGGTCCCAGCCTCTCCCCGCACGCGGAGAGGCGAAGGGCACTGTCTTCACTTCAACAATCAGCCCCAATGACGCTTATATTTCTGCCCCGCTTGCCCCAGCTTCGCAAACTGAGTTATCTTGGCCTGGCCTCAGCTTTCCTGAGGGTCCGGTATAGGGTCCTGCATTTGCGGCGTCTGCTGTTTCTCAACGGCATCAAGGCATTCGAGGCGGCGGCGCGGACCGGCAGCTTTGCTGCGGCCGGGCTCGAGCTGAGCGTGTCGGCGGCCGCGGTCAGCCGCATGGTGCATCTGCTGGAAGAGCGGCTCGGCGTCGCGCTGTTCGAGCGCAAGGCCAACCGCCTGGTCCTGACCCAGGCCGGCCGCGCCTATCAGAGCGGGCTGACACCGATCTTCGACGCGCTGGCCAGCCTGACCGCGCAGGTGACGGCGCCGGCCAGCGTGCGCGTGCTCACCATCGGCGTCGGCCACACCTTTGCGATGCGCTGGCTGATTCCACGCCTGTCGGAGTTTCGCAGCGAAGAGCCCGACATCGAGGTGCGCTTCACCACCGGCGGCGCGTCGGTGCCGTTCGGCGAGGACTGGAGCTGCGGCATCAAGCTCGGCACCGGCGACTGGCCCGGCCTCGTCGCCGAGCCGCTGTTCGCCGGCGATCTCACCCCGGTCTGCGTGCCCCGCCTCGCGACCGGTCTGAAGCGCCCGTCCGACCTGAAGGGACCGAGCCTGATCCGCGTCGAACATTCGCCGGAGGACTGGCCGATCTGGCTGAAAGCCGCGAACCTCACCCGCATCAACCCGCGCGGGCCCGAGTTCCAGTTCTACGGCCAGGCGCTGCAGGCCGCCGCCGACGGGCTCGGCATCGCCATGGGCATCCGCCCCTATATCGACGACGACCTCGCCGCCGGCCGGCTGGTCGCACCGTTCGACCTCTCGGTACCCAAGGGCATGCGCTGGTATCTGGTCTATCGCAGCTTCCAGACCGAGCAGCGCGATTTTGCCGCGTTCCGCCGCTGGATCATGCGCGCGGCCTCGGAACCCGCCGCGCGCCCCGTCAAGCGGACGGGCCGTGTCACCGGGCGGAACTGACGGCGGGAGGCAAAAAAGCCCGCCGCTTGTGAACGGCTTCACATTCCGAAGTCCGTAAACGTGGTCCCCTGACCCTCCGAAAAGAAACGTGGGACCGACTGGAATGACGACCCTTTACGACGGCTTTGACATTGAATCCTTCGAGGCCGGCAAAGGCCTCTGGCACGCCCGCATCCGCCGCGCCGACCTCAGCCCCCTCGCCATCGACGGCGTGCTGTTTCCCGCGATGGAAGTCGGTTTCGCCTGGCCCGATCAGAGCGCCGCGATCGCCGACGCCAAGCACCACATCGACCGCTTCCGCCGCCGGGCCGACAGCGACGACGAATAAGCCGGCGGGACGGCAAGCAAACCAAAGACAACACAGCGTACAGGGGGGAACCGGGTCATGACAGTCATCGAAATCGAAGACCGGTCGCGACCGAGGATCTACAGCCGCGATGTGGTGTCGAAATGCCCCGAATGCAGCGGTGATCTTACGGTGCTCCGTGTGATTGGTGGCCGCTCCGGATGCGAGTACTGGGCCATGCGCTGCGACGCGTGCGGCGGCATCCACCTCGACATCCTCGAGCCGTATCTGGCGAGCGGGGACGACGAGGGTCCACTGCCGGCGGCGTGAGCCCCTGCCCTGCTGCCAACCTGCTGTCAGCAGGCTGCATGGCGGCGGTCATTCGCCCTTTATCGGGAGGCGGACTCATCCCATATTCGCCCCATGGCGAAGAAACCTGCTCCCCCGAAATCCCCGAAAACCAAGGCTCCGAACTCGAAGGCACATCGGCCCGATGTGCAGCCGATCGGGCCGGCGCTGGCTGAGCTGCTGAATCCCGCGATCAATCGCGGTGACGCCGGGCTTGGATCGGGCACCGGACTGCAGCCGCCGCCGGACAATTCGCGCGACCGCCGCTCCGGCGGCGAGGCTGCCGCGCATCGCGCGCGGGCCTCGACGCCCAAAGACCTTCAGAAGCAGTTTCCGCAGGATGCGGCGCGATCGATGCCGCTGCGGCCCAATCCCCAGCCACCGGGCGCCCGTGCGGCCGCCGAGGGCGGCGGCTTCGACGAAGCGCCGCAGGCCAATTACGGCACCGCCGCCACGATCCCCACGCTCGATCCGGAACTGGCGCGGCAGCTCGGCCTGCCCACCGAGGAGGACGATGCCGAAGCGCTGGCGCGGCCGCCGCGCAGCAAGATGGAGGCGCTCGGCGTCAAGGCGACTGCGGACGCGCTGGAATCGCTGATCCGCGAGGGCCGGCCGGAGTTCCGCAAGAATGACGGCTCCACCAAGGTGTGGACCCCGCACCGGCCGCCGCGGCCGGAAAAGTCGGAAGGCGGCGTGCGCTTCGAGATCAAGTCCCCCTACGAGCCGCGCGGCGACCAGCCGACCGCGATCAAGGAGCTGGTCGAAGGCATCCAGCGCAACGACCGTTCGCAGGTGCTGCTCGGCGTCACCGGCTCCGGCAAGACCTACACCATGGCCAAGGTGATCGAGGCGACGCAGCGCCCCGCCATCATCCTGGCGCCGAACAAGACGCTGGCCGCCCAGCTCTACGGCGAGTTCAAGAGCTTCTTCCCGGACAACGCGGTCGAGTATTTCGTCAGCTATTACGACTACTACCAGCCGGAAGCCTACGTTCCGCGCACCGACACCTACATCGAAAAGGACTCGTCGATCAACGAGCAGATCGACCGCATGCGCCACTCGGCGACGCGCGCGCTGCTCGAACGCGACGACGTCATCATCGTGGCCTCGGTGTCCTGCATCTACGGTATCGGCTCGGTCGAGACCTACACCGCGATGACCTTTGCGTTGAAGAAGGGCGAGCGGATCGACCAGCGCCAGCTCATCGCCGACCTCGTCGCGCTCCAGTACAAACGCACCCAGCACGACTTCACCCGCGGCACCTTCCGTGTCAGGGGCGACGTCATCGACATCTTCCCGGCGCACTATGAAGACCGGGCCTGGCGCGTGAACCTGTTCGGCGACACCATCGAGACCATCGAGGAGTTCGATCCGCTCACCGGCCACAAGCAGGACGAGCTCGAATTCATCAAGATGTACGCCAACTCGCACTATGTGACGCCGCGCCCGACCTTGGTGCAGGCGATCAAGTCGATCAAGGCGGAGCTGAAGCAGCGGCTCGACCAGCTCCACGACCAGGGGCGCCTGCTGGAGGCGCAGCGTCTCGAGCAGCGCACCACCTTCGACCTCGAGATGATGGAGGCGACGGGGAGCTGCGCCGGCATCGAGAACTATTCGCGCTATCTCACCGGGCGCCTGCCCGGCGAGCCGCCGCCGACGCTGTTCGAATACGTCCCCGACAACGCGCTGGTGTTCGCCGACGAGAGCCACGTCACGGTGCCGCAGATCGGCGGCATGTTCCGCGGCGACTTCCGCCGCAAGGCGACGCTGGCCGAATACGGCTTCCGTCTGCCCTCCTGCATGGACAACCGCCCGCTCCGCTTCGAGGAATGGGACATGATGCGGCCGCAGACGGTCGCGGTGTCGGCGACGCCGAGCGCCTGGGAACTGAACGAGAGCGGCGGCGTGTTCGTCGAGCAGGTCATTCGTCCCACCGGGCTGATCGATCCGCCCGTCGACATCCGCCCGGCCCGCACCCAGGTCGACGATCTCGTCGGCGAGGTCCGCGCCACCGCACAGGCCGGCTATCGCTCGCTGATCACGGTGCTGACCAAGCGCATGGCGGAGGATCTCACCGAATATCTGCACGAGCAGGGCATCCGCGTCCGCTACATGCACAGCGACATCGACACCATCGAGCGCATCGAGATCATCCGCGATTTGCGCCTCGGCGCCTTCGACGCGCTGGTCGGCATCAATTTGTTGCGCGAGGGCCTCGACATTCCCGAATGCGCGCTGGTCGCGATTCTCGATGCCGACAAGGAAGGTTTTCTGCGCAGCGAGACCTCGCTGATCCAGACCATCGGCCGCGCCGCGCGCAACGTCGACGGCAAGGTGATCCTCTATGCCGACCAGATGACGGGGTCGATGGAGCGCGCCATCGCCGAGACCAACCGCCGTCGCGAAAAGCAGGTCGAGTACAACACCGCCAACGGCATCACGCCGGAGAGCGTGAAGAAGCAGATCGGCGACATCCTCAACTCCGTCTACGAGCGCGACCACGTGCTGGTCGAGGTCGGCGGCCACGACATGACCGACGACGTCATCTCGATCGGCCACAATTTCGAAGCCGTGCTCGGCGATCTCGAAACCCGCATGCGCGAGGCCGCCGCCGACCTGAACTTCGAGGAAGCCGCGCGCCTCCGCGACGAAGTCAAGCGCCTGCGCGCCACCGAGCTTGCCGTGGTCGACGATCCCACCGCGAAGCAGCGCGTTGTGCAGGGCAAGGCCGGCGCCTATGCCGGCAGCAAGAAGTACGGCGATGCCGCCAATCTGCCGGTCAGCGCGATGAAGAAGAAAACGGTCAGCTCCGCGCTTAAAGCCAGCGGCGGCGGCAGTGGCTCTAGGGTGCACAAGCCGCATCTCGACGAGATGCATGGGCCGGAGTCGCTGCCCTTTCGGGAGAAGCAGACGCTGCCGTCAAAGCCGTTCGGCAGCACCAGCCGGATCATCCAGCCGACGGACTCACGGCAGTCGGGACCGGAGTTCGGGCCGGCGCCGAAGTCGACGGGTGGGATGCCGGGACGGCGCGGGGGATGGAAGAAGAGGTAGGGGGCGGTATCATCCGCGCCATTCGTGGCTATGGATTCTCGGATGGGCAATTGCGCATCTTAGCTCGCCGCTTCGCGGCGCCCCGTAATGACGATGGGGCCTCACCCCGCGCTTGCCGCCAGCAGCGACAACAGCAGCACCGACGCGATGAGTTGTACCGACGTCTCTGGCTTGGCGCGCCAGCGGGCGATCTTTTCGGAGAAGGACAGGCTGGCGTCGAAGAACGATGGCTCATAGGCCTTCGCAAATCTCGGGAATGTCGATCCCGCCCAGATCGCGAGCAAGCTGTAGAGGATCGTCGCCATTGCAATGGTGAGCACGGGATTGCCGCCGCGATGGTCGGCCAGCAGCTTCACCATCAGCGATGCTGCGGCGAAGATCGGGAAGCCCTGCAGGATCGCGGTCAACGCAAAGCCTTCGAGGCAGTTGAGGGGGGCGGATTTCGGTGCGGTGATCGAAGTCATGATACTCACCCCACGCTCGCCGTCACCACCGCCATCACCGACAGCAGCAGCACGATCGTCACCAGTTGCAGCGAGGCGACCGGCTGGGTGCGCCAGGCCGTGATCTTGTCGGACAACGACAGATGGGCCTCGAAGAATTTCGGCTCGTAGACGGTCTTGAAGAAGACCGGGAAGCTCGGGCCGAACGTCACCGCCAGCATCGCATGGGCGAGCGAGGCGATGGCGACGAAGATGGCGACGCCGGGGTCGCCGACGAGGTCGTGGTTGCCGACGAGCTTGAGCAGGAAGGCGGCGGCGGCGAAGGTCGGGAAGCTCTGCAGGATCGCGGTCAGCGCGAGTCCCTCGATCGCGTTGTGCAGGCGGGACTTTCTGACGGTTGCGATGGCGGCCATGGCACGTCTCCCTGATGACATAGGGATGACGATAGGCGCGCCGGGTCGGGCGTGATGTGAGCTGGGTCACGCACTTTTTGGGCTGCGGAACGAGGGGCGAGATGGAGTCTCAGATGCGCAATTGCGCATCTGAGTTCGGGCCAATTGGCGCGCCCCGGAATGACAGAGAATTACAGCTTCCCCTGCCCGTTCACCTGGCTCTGCTGCTGCCGCTGCTTTTCCTGCTCCTTGGCGTGGTGGCGGCCGTAGAGGCAGCCGGCGGCGGCGCCCAAGACGCCGTGATGGCCGGCATAATGGCCGGCGACGCCGCCGACGATAGCGCCCTTGATGCAGCCCTTGGCGTTGGCGGCGGAAGTCGCGCCGAGCATGAGCAGCGCGGCGGTGACGGCGAGAAGCGGCGTTTTCATGGGTCGATGTCTCCGGATGCGGCGTTGGCCCCCTCAACGAAAGCGGATGGGTCCGGGTTCCCTATTAGGCAACAAGACACCATGGTCCAGAGACGCACGGAGAGAAGCAGCCCCCCTGTGTTTTTGCCGATTGATGTACCCGCGTTACCCGCGGTAGCGTTGGCAATCCACGGCCAACCAGGGCGGGAGCAGCATGACGGTTGAAAAGCTGAACAGGCAACGCGTGCTGCATCTGCTCGACGCCTTCGCGCGCGGCGATCTCGAGGCCGCGCTGGCGTGCTGTACCGAGGACGTCGACTTCCTGACCCACGCGCCGATCGACGTGCTGCCGCATATGGTGCCCCGCCACGGCAAGCAAGAGCTGCGCGAACTCTGGCAGACGATCTGGTCGCGCTATTCGGAGGTCCGCTACAAGGCGCGGCACATCGTTGCCGAGAGCGACGAGGTCGCGACCTACATGCACACCTATTTCAGGAAGCGAAACAACGACCGCATCGTGCAATTCGACATGGCGGTGTTCTACAGCTTCCGCGGCGGGCTGGTGGCGGAGATCCGCGAGATCATTGATTCCTACGATCTGGTGCAACAGGTGCTCGAGCGCGAGATCGGGCCGCTGATCGAGGGGCAGCGGGAGGACTGAACCGTTCCTGCCCTGGAACCCGGCAGACGGCCCCGTCGCACCGGGAAATTACGGGGTTCTATTGCAAATCTCACACATCGCCATCAATTGTGCATTGCAAAAACGTGAATTGCGTTTTGGCCGAAATCACCTATTTTGTTTGTATACGAATGAGTTGAGCCCCACCGCCTGACTGCGCCTGGGGTCGTTTTCCGTTTTCTATCGCAAAGCCAGCGTCAGGACTGCCCAAAATGACAGAGCACAGCCTCTGGCGTTTCTCGCGCGCGTTGCACCGCGCGATCAACGACCGGCATTTCGAGGACATCGAGGCCCTGATCGACGAGGACGTCGAATGGGCGCTCTACGGCCCGATCGACATGTTTCCGTTCCTCGGCGCGCGCCAGGGCAAGGACGCCGTGCTCGACGTCGTCCGCCAGCTCGCCGACAATTTCCAGGTCCGCCGCTTCGACCGCGAGAGCATCATGCTGGGCGTCGATTCCGCCGCCTCGATGCTGCGTTATTCGCTGACGGCACTTGATTCCAACAAGCCGATCAGCTTGCGGGTCGCGCAGTTCGCCCAGTTCAGGGCGGGCAAGCTCACCAGCATGCGCGTCCTGATCGACACCTTCGACCTGGTCGAGCAGGCACTCGGCCGCGCCATTCATCTGCCGAAGATGACCAGCGTCGGCTGAGGGGGACACCAACGGGCCCCGCCGTTCGGGACCGATGACGATGCCTGACGCGACGTCCTGGCCTCCAGCCCCGCCGGATGCCGTCGCATCGAGAGCTCGTCGTCGGGCGCGCGCCTTTCGCGCGGCCCGTTGGTTCGCGTCCCCCACGCGAGTTGCCACAATTTCGCAACGATAAATCCGCATTGATGCAAGCAGACCGAATGGCGCATGGTCATCACCAGGGACCGCCTTATATTGGCGGACCACATGCGCTGGGGTTCACGGGCAGGACGATGGAATTCTCGACAGGTTTTGGCTGGACCAGGCTGCCGGTGCTGGCGGCCGCGTTCATCTTGGGCTCGGTGCTGACGTTACAGGCGCAGATCATTCCGCCCTTCTCCCCGCCCGCGGCCGTCGCCGACGACGAGGAGACCGAAGCGGCAGAGGTCCCCGACGTCAACGACCCCGACGTGATGAAGGGCGTCGACGTCGACAAGCTCGACTGGAGCCAGCTCGCGGTCGACGCCGGCACCGGCATCGACCCCATGGCCGCCAAGAAGCGCGCCCAGGCCGCCGCCAAGGACGGGCTGGACTGGTCGTCGAACGCCAATGCCAACGGCTCCTCGGCGGTGACGGTGAAGCAATCCGTGTTTTCGTTCTGGGATACGCGGATCGGCGCCGACATGACGGTGGCGAGCGAGCCCAGGACGATGTCCGAGCTGCTGGCGCAAAAGGCCAGCAATGGCGGCAACCTGCCGCAATCCTCGGGCAGCGCCTGGGCGACGGCAACCGCGCCCGGCGCGGGCGTGATCTGGGACAAGACCGCGGTGGAAGCCCGCGTCGATCCCGGTTCGGAACAGAGCAGGCTCGGGGCGTCGCTGATCAAATCGGTGCCGCTGTCCGGCGACACCTCGCTGACGCTGCAGAACGGCTACAGCGTCAACCAGCAGGGCACGAGTGCGGTCCCCGGCATCGGCGGCCACGTCACCCGCAATTACGAAACCGACCAGTCCGCCAAGGTCACCCTCACCGACACCGGCACCAGCGTCACCGCCGGCCAGACGCTGTCGACCACCGACGACAAATGGCTGCGCAAGGTCGGCGCCGAGCAGAAGCTGTTCGACAACGTCACCGTCTCCGGCTCGGTCGGCGAGACCTCGCAAGGCGCCATCAACAAGAGCGTCACGGCGGGTTTCAAGAAGAGCTGGTAGTTCACTGCCCTCGCCCCGCTTGCGGGGAGAGGGAATGAAGCACCGGCCGAGCCGCATTCACTTCGCCGCGGGGCCAGCATTCACACTCTCCTAACCATACGCCACGGCAAAGCCCCCGAATCGTCCGCCCTTGCCGTATCTCGGCCAAGTTGCGGTCAAAATCCGACGTCCTAGTCGGGCTGACCGAATTCGTCGTGCGGGGGACACTCGCGCTGCGCTCAACGCGAACAGGGGAATAACGATGAACGCCATGCGTCCGGAAAAGACCGAAGCCGCCGAGACCGAGACGGTCGACACCAACCTCGCCGCAGTCACGGAAGTCGAAGCCGGCATCCGCGACTTCGTCCGCAACGATATCGCCTATCTGCGCCGCCCGGCGGCGACGACCACCGACGCGCCGCCGCTCGACCCGAGCGCAGAGGCCACCGTCACCAACGTCAATTCGCTGATCCAGCGCGTCGCCGGCACGTCGCTCGCCGAGATCGAGAATCTGATCTCCGAGCTCGAGAGCCTGCGCGACCTGCTCCATGCCGAAGGCCAGCGCGTCCAGCGCGAGATCTCCGGCTACGCCCAGCTCAGCCAGGCCGCGATGAAGTCGACCCGCATGATCGCCGACAACGTCGCGCAGTGGAAGCGCGCCGCCGACGGCCTGCGCAACAGCTGATCGCAAGCACCGCCCATCATCAGCCGCCGCGTTCCGAAAGGAGCGCGGCGGTTTTGATTCCGGCGGTCTCGTGCCCCGGACGCGGTGCGGCACCACAAGCGCGGTGACGCGCGTCTTCGACGCGCTATGGTGACGCGCCGCAGAGCCGGGGCCCATGCCTCAGTCGAAATGGCTTCGAGATGGGTCCCGGCTCTGCGCAGCAGCGTTGCACGCTGCAGCGCGTCCGGGACACGAAGTGCCCTTTGAACCGTCTGCCGCTCTCCACCGACCAATGCCGAGCGCCCGCAGCCTTTGCGGCCGCGCTTGGGGACATTTCAGATGGAAAGCATTCGGCCCGACAACACCGACCCGATTCCGATGCGGCCCGCGCCGAATCAATTCGGCACGATCATGCTGCGCTTCGTGGGATTGCTGGCGGTCGCGATCGCGGTGCTGGGGCTCGTCTATAGCCGCTGAGGGCGGAAGCCGCTTGCGGCCCCGCGAAGTTAACGAACGCTTACCGGCTCGCGTCGACGGCCGAGGCTTCCAGGGTGTAGGCGCCATCGGCATAGCCCTTCACCACCATGCCGGCGACCAGCATCACTGCCAGCGTCGCGGTCGCGAAGAGAAATCCAACAAACTTGAGTGCGCCGCGATCAGCCATGGTCCTCGTCCCCTGTCGTCTGCCCAATTCGTTTCAAATAGACAGCGACAGGTTCATAATTAGTTAGCAACTGACTAGTTCCGCAAAACTGCGTCGCGGTAACCATCTTGCGCAGGCTTATGGCAGCCGCCCGGAATCGCGTCCATAGCGCGCGGGCAACACTCGCGCATCATTTGCCGCGTTCATTTTGGAACAGGTCTAACCACCGCTCTTCGCACGCATCGGCACGAAGGCGCTGGCGGTGATGGAATAGACCTCCTCGCCGCGCTGGTTGGTGCCGGTGGTGCGGGCGGTCAGGATGCCCCAGCCGGCGCGCGAGGCGGAAATACGCTTGTCGATGACGACATTGACGTAGGCGACGGTGTCGCCGGCGAGCACCGGCCGGATCCAGCGCAGGTCGCGAAAGCCCGGCGACGGCCCCCACACCGCGACCTCCTCGCCGCGCGCTGCGGCTTCGCGCGCCAGGCGCTGGCCGTCGGCGACAAGCAGGCTCATGCAGGCCGAGCCGACATGCCAGCCCGAGGCGGCAAGTCCGCCGAACAACGAGTTCTTGCCCTCTTCCTCGTCGAGATGAAAACGCTGCGGATCGAACTTCGCCGCGAAATTCTTGATGCCTTCGGCCGTGAACGTATAGCTGCCGATCTCGCGGCGCTGGCCGATCTCGATATCGTGGAAGAACCGCATCAGACCGCCCCTTCGCGCCGCTTGATCAGGATCGGCGAGGTCATCTCGCCCAGCGCCTCCCCCTTGGCGTTGTGCACGGTGCATTTGAACTTGACGATGCCGAGCTCGGGCCGACTCTTCGAGGGGCGCGCTTCCAACACGTCGACATCGAGCATGAGATCGTCGCCGGGTCTGAGCGGCGACAGCCAGCGCACCTCGTCGACGCCGGGCGAGCCGAGCGAGGCGGCACGGGTAATGAATCCGTCGGCCATCATCCGCATCATCAGCGAACAGAGGTGCCAGCCCGAGCCGGAGAGGCCGCGCAGCATGCTCTTGGCTGCGGCCTCCTCGTCGAGGTGCATCGGCTGCGGATCGAACTCGGCCGCGAAAGCCAGAATTTCGTCGCGGGTAACGTGGCGCGGGCCGAATGTTCCGAACCGGCCGGGCGGGAAATCTTCAAAGGTCAGGGTCATCTTGGGAAAGCTTTGAGGGAATGACAGATTGTGGCCGCACTTTGCGGCAATCTCAACCCGCCGGTCCGCATGGCTCGTGCTACATACGGGGTGGCAGCGTTGGTCTTGAGTCGGATCAACCGAGGACCGAGATCCATTTACCAAGGCCCAATGCCCTGGGGAGAGCAATGTTTTCATTCAGCGATCTGTTTCAGTGGGACCGCTTCATCACGCCGACGATCATCAAGACCTTCTATTGGCTGGTGATCGCGCTGATCTGCCTGTTCGGCCTCTCCGGCATCTTCTCAGGGCTCGCTGCGATGGCGATCAGCCCGTTCGGCGGTTTCCTGGTGCTGCTGTCGTCGATCGCGAGCGTCGTCGTCGGGATCGTGTTCTCGCGCATCCTTGCCGAGCTGATCCTGATCGTCTTCCGCATCAACGAGCATCTCGGCGCGATCCGCGACCAGGGCGGCGGGCTGCGGTGAGTCTCGTGTCCCGGACGCGGCGCGGCATGAAATGACGCGACGCAGAGCCGGGACCCATGCATCAACAATCAAGACTTCTGGGCCCCGGCTCTGCAGCGCACCGCAAGCGCGCTGCGCTGCGTCCGGGGCACGCGATCCAGCCTTACGTATTGAACCGGAAGTGCATCACGTCGCCGTCGGCGACGACGTATTCCTTGCCTTCGAGGCGAAGCTTGCCGGCATCGCGGGCGCCGGCTTCGCCGCCGAGTGCCACGTAATCCTCATATGCGATCGTCTCGGCGCGGATGAAGCCCTTCTCGAAATCGGTGTGGATCACACCGGCCGCGCCCGGCGCCTTGGTGCCGCGGTAGATGGTCCAGGCGCGCGCTTCCTTCGGGCCCACCGTGAAGTAGGTGATGAGGTCGAGCAGCGTGTAGCCGGCGCGGATCAGGCGATCGAGACCGGCCTCTTCGAGACCCAGCGTCTCCAGGAAGTCGGCGCGCTCATCGCGTGAAATGGTGGCGATCTCGGATTCGATCTTGGCCGAGATGACGACGGCGACGGCGCCTTCCTTGGCGGCCTGCTCCTGCACCGCCTTGGAGAACGCATTGCCGGTCGCGGCCGAGCCTTCCTCGACGTTGCAGACATAGAGTACGGGCTTGGACGACAGCAGGCCGAGCATCCCGAAGGCGCGCTCCTCCTCCGCCTTGCGCTCGACCAGGCGGGCGGGCTTGCCCTCGCGCAGCAGCACCAGCGTGCGGTTGACGAGGTCGAGCTGCTCCTTGGCGTCCTTGTCGTTGCCCTTGGCCTTCTTGGTGAGGTTGTCGACGCGCTTCTCGAGGCTGTCGAGGTCGGCGAGCATCAGCTCGGTCTCGATGGTCTCGATGTCGGCGAGCGGGGCGATCTTGCCCTCGACATGAGTGATGTCGGAATCTTCAAAGCAGCGCACGACATGCGCGATGGCATCGACCTCGCGGATGTTGGCGAGGAACTGGTTGCCGAGGCCCTCACCCTTGGAGGCGCCGCGGACGAGGCCGGCGATGTCGACGAAGGTCAGCCGGGTTGGGATGATCTGGCCGGACTTGGCGATCGCCGCGAGCTTGTCGAGCCTGGGATCCGGCACGGCGACCTCGCCGACATTCGGCTCGATGGTGCAGAACGGATAGTTCGCAGCCTGCGCCGCGGCCGTCTCGGTCAGCGCATTGAACAAGGTCGACTTGCCGACATTGGGCAATCCGACGATCCCGCATTTGAATCCCACGAGCGTTATTCCTTGCCGTTGTCGTCCTTGGTCAAAAATCCCTTCGCCTGCATCGCGAGATGCACCCTGTTGGCGAAAGTCGCGTCCGTGCCCTTGGCGACCAGGCCTGCGTGCTCGGCCACCGCCTCGCACAGCGTCGCCACCCAGTCGTTGTCGGCCTTGGCGAAGTCCGACAGCACGTGGCCGTGCACCAGTTCCTTGACGCCGGGATGACCGATGCCGAGCCTGATACGGCGATACTCGTTGCCGATATGCGCCGAGATCGAGCGCAGGCCGTTATGGCCGGCGATCCCGCCGCCGATCTTCACCCGCACCTTGCCCGGCGGCAGCTCGAGCTCGTCATGAAACACGGTGACGTCGCCCATGGCGATCTTGAAGAAGCTCGCCGCTTCCTGAACGCTGCGGCCGGAATCGTTCATGTAGGTCGTGGGCTTGAGCAGGATCACGCGCTCGGTGCCGAGCGTGCCTTCCGAGGTCTCGCCCTGAAAACGACGGCGCCATGGTGCGAAACCATGACGCCGCGCGATCTCGTCGACGGCCATGAAGCCGATATTGTGCCGGTTGCGTGCGTATTTCGCGCCGGGATTGCCGAGCCCAACAAAGAGTCGCATGACGCGGCGCGCCCCTCGCTCGGCGCGCGGTCAGAGACCGCGCGCCAGCTTTGAGAGATTACTTCTTCTTGTCGCCGCCGGCGGGAGCCTTGGCAGCGGCCGCCGGAGCAGCACCCGCAGCCGGAGCAGCACCAGCCGCCGGAGCAGCCGCAGCAGCGCCAGGAGCTGCAGCCGCAGCCGCGGCCTTCTGCTCTTCGGCGTAGCCGGACGGCGGCACGATGGTGACGAGGGTCGCGTCCTCGCGGGTCAGCGCCTTCACGCCGGCCGGCAGCTTGACGTCCGACAGATGCAAGGAGTGACCGATTTCGAGCGAGCCGACATCGGCCTCGATGTACTGCGGGATGCTCTCGGCGCCGCATTCGATCTCGATCGCATGAGCCACGATGTTGACGGCGCCGCCGCGCTTCACGCCGGGCGAGCCTTCCGCCTTCACGACATGCAAGGGAACGCTGATGCGGATGGTGGCGCCTTCGCCGAGCCGCATGAAGTCGACATGGATCGGGAAGTCCTTGACCGGATCGAGGTGATAGTCGCGCGGAATCACGCGGTGCTTCTTGCCGTCGAGGTCGATGTCGACCAGCGTGGTCAGGAACCGGCCGGCGAGGATGCGCTGGCGCAATTCACGATCGTCAACCGAGATCGGGAGCGGGGGTTGCTTGTTACCGTAGATCACTCCGGGCACTTTCCCGGCGCGACGCTCAGCCCGGGCGGCCCCCTTGCCGCTCTTCGGACGTGCGGTCGCCTTCAATTCCTTGACGGTCGTCGCCATGTCGTTAAGTCCTTGTTTTTGCAAAAGTTAATGGGCCGCAGCGCGGCCCATGGCATCGTTCGCAGCAAGCCTCCAGGGGTGCGGGGGCCACGAACTGGCGGGCTTTTACCCGGAAGATGCGGAAATGACAAGGAGAATGGGCGGCTCGTCATGCCCGGGCTTGACCCGGGCATCCATCGTCAAAATGACCTTTCGAGACGGATGGATGGCCGGGTCAAGCCCGGCCATGACGACCTCAATTGAACCTACCCGAGCTTGGCCTCCAGCGCCGCGATGCGCGCCTTCAGCGCCTCGTTCTCCTCGCGCGCCAGGCGGGCCATGTCCTTGACCGCCTCGAACTCCTCGCGCTTGACCAGATCCATGTCGCGCAGGAATTTTTCGGCCTGGGTGCGCATCACCGTGTCGAACTCGCGCTTGACGCCCTGGGCGGCACCGGCGGCGTCGTTCATAAGGCGGCCGATCTCGTCGAAAAACCGGTTGTTGGTCTGGGTCATTTCGGTCTCCTGGCGGCCTCAACTTTGCGCGAACTCTCGAAAAGACAATGGCAATCCGAGCGGAACGGTTCAAGGCCCGATCGGCGGTATCCTTGTCATGAACCGGTTTCCTTGCAATCGTATTCAACGTCCCTGCATAAGAAGAATCACAAGGCGAATGAGATGATCGACCAGCAGATCGCAATCCCCACCAGGGACGGCCACACCGCAACCTTCATCTCCCATCCCGAACGCGGCGGGCCGTTTCCGGTCATCCTGTTCTACATGGACGCGCCCGCGATCCGCGAAGAGCTGCGCGACATGGCGCGCCGGCTTGCGACCTCAGGCTATTACGTGATGCTGCCGAACCTCTATTACCGCTCCGGCGTGATGGAGCTCGGCGCGCTGCCCGCCGATCCGAACGCGCCGGAACGCAAGCGCATGTTTGCGCTGATGGGCTCGCTCACGATCCCCATGATCATGGACGACACCAGGGCGCTGCTCACCCATGCCGAAGGCCAGGCGGCCGCGAACACCAAGCTGGTCGGAACCGTCGGCTATTGCATGAGCGGCCGCTACGCCATCAACGCCGCCACGCACTTCCCCGATCGCGTCAAGGCGGCCGCCTCGGTCTACGGCGTGCAACTGGCAACGGATCAGGACGACAGCCCGCATTTGGCCGCGGCCAAGACCAGGGCCGAACTCTATTTCGCCTGCGCCGAGACCGACGTCTACGCGCCGCCGGAGATCGTCGAGAAGGTCAAGGTGGGCATGAACGGCGCGAAAGCCGAGGTCGAGATCTATCCCGGCACCCATCACGGCTTCGCCTTCCCCAAGCGCCCGGTCTATGACCGCGACGCCGCCGAGCGGCATTGGGAGCGTCTGTTGGCGCTCTATCGCCGCAATCTCGTCCAGACATAGAAGGCGCGATGCAGCTTCTTCTCATCGACTTTCCCGCCTTCAAGCCGATCGCGCTCGAGATCGGCCCGTTCGCGATCCGCTGGTATGCGCTGGCCTATATCTGCGGCATCGTGTTCGGCTGGCTCTATGCGCGCTCGCTGCTGAAGAAGGAGCGCCTGTGGGGCGGCCCCGCGCCGATGTCGCTGCTGCAGATCGACGACTTCATCCTCTGGGTCACGCTCGGCATCATTCTCGGCGGCCGCACCGGCTACGTGCTGTTCTACAACCTGCCGTTTTTCATCGATCATCCTGCCGCGATCTTCCGATTGTGGGAGGGCGGCATGTCCTTCCATGGCGGCTTCCTCGGCTGCGTCGTCGCGGTGATGTGGTTTGCTTATCGCAACAAGATCCCGATCCTGTCGCTCGGTGACATCACCACCGCGGTCGCCCCGGTCGGGCTGCTGCTCGGGCGCATCGCCAACTTCATCAACGGCGAATTGTGGGGCCGCGCCACCGATGCAAGCCTGCCCTGGGCGATGATCTTCCCGCATGATCCCACGCAGCTACCGCGTCATCCGAGCCAGCTCTACGAGGCAGGCATGGAAGGCATCCTGCTGTTCACGGTGCTCGCGATCATGATCCGGCTCGGCGCGCTGAAGCGGCCCGGCATGATCCTTGGCGCTTTCATCCTGATCTACGGCCTGTCCCGGATTGCCGGCGAGCATTTCCGCGAACCGGACGTGCAGCTTGGTTTCCTCTGGGGCGGATTAACCATGGGCATGCTGCTGTCGATCCCGATGCTTATCGTGGGCGGCATACTTATTGTATTGGCAGTCAGGCGCGGGGCGCCGAAGCCCATCGAGGCCATTCGTTAATTCATTTCGAGAAAGTACGCCGTGACCGACCAGCCGCTACTCGATGAGATCAAGGCGCTGATCAAAGCCTCAGGCCCCATGCCGGTCTGGCGCTACATGGAACTGTGCCTGATGCATCCGCGCCATGGCTATTACGTCTCGCGCGATCCGTTGGGACGTGAGGGCGACTTCACCACCGCGCCCGAGGTCAGCCAGATGTTCGGCGAGCTATTGGGACTATGGACCGCCTCGGTGTGGAAGCAGATGGGCTCGCCGCAATTCCTGCGGCTGATCGAGCTCGGCCCCGGCCGCGGCACCATGATGGCGGACGCGCTGCGCGCGCTCCGCGTGCTGCCGCCGCTGTACCAGGCGCTTCACATCCACATGGTCGAGGTCAATCCCGTGCTGCGCGAGCGGCAGGGTGCGACGCTTTCGGGCGTGCGCAACATCGCCTGGCACGACAGCATCGACGATGTGCCGGAAGGACCGAGCATCATCCTCGCCAACGAATATTTCGACGTACTGCCGATCCACCAGATGATCCGCCACGAGAACGGCTGGCATGAGCGCGTGATCGAGATCGACGGCAACGGAAAACTTCAATTCGGCGCGGCATCCGAGCCGACCCCGCGCTTCGACGTGCTGCTGCCGCCCTTGGTGCGCGCCGCGCCCGTCGGCGCCGTGTTCGAATGGCGGCCCGACGGCGAGATCATGAAGCTCGCCACGCGCGTGCGCGACCAGGACGGCGCGGCGCTGATCATCGACTATGGCCATTTGCGCAGCGACGCCGGCGACACTTTCCAGGCGATTGCGCGTCACACCTTCACCGATCCCTTGAAGGCGCCGGGCCAGGCCGACGTCACCGCCCATGTCGACTTCCAGGCATTGGCGCGCGCGGCGGAGGATGTCGGCGCGCGCGTGCACGGGCCGGTAACGCAAGGCGACTTCCTCAAGCGCATCGGCATCGACACCCGCGCCGCAGCCTTGATGCAGAAGGCGACGCCCGAGGTCGCCACCGACATTTCGATCGCGCTGAAGCGGCTGACGGACACCGGGCGCAGCGGCATGGGCTCGATGTTCAAGGTGCTCGGCATCTCCGAGCCGCGGCTGACGGCCATTGCCGGCCTCAGCGATCTCGAACAGGCCGGAGACAATTGATGACCCTCACCTCGTCGCTGCTGGCAGCCGTGCCCGGCCTGCGCCATGCCTTCTTCACGCGGGAAGGCGGCGTCTCCGGCGGCATCTATTCCGCGCTGAACGGCGGCCTCGGCTCGAACGACGATCAGGCCCTTGTCGCGGAAAACCGCCGCCGCATGGCGGAACATGTCGGCGTCGCGCCGGACCGCTTCCTCAGCCTGCACCAGATCCATTCGCCTGACGTGCTTGTCGCAGAAACGCCGTGGCCGAGCGGGCCGCGGCCGAAGGGCGACGCGCTGGTGACCAACACGCCCGGCATCGCGCTCGGCGTCTCCACCGCCGATTGCGGGCCGGTGCTGTTCGTCGACCCCAATGCGCGCGTGATCGGCGGCGCACATGCCGGCTGGAAGGGCGCGCTGACTGGCGTGCTGGAATCGACGATCTCGGCGATGGAGAAGCTGGGCGCCACCCGCAGCGGCATCATCGCCGCAATCGGGCCCTTGATCCGCCAGGACAGCTACGAGGTCGGCAACGAGTTCGTCGCGCGGTTCATCGAGGCCGATGCCGACAACGCAATCTTTTTCATCCCGTCGGTGCGCGAGGGCCACGCGATGTTCGACCTCGCCGGCTTCATTCGCAACCGGCTCGAGGCCGCCGGCATCCTGATGATCGACGATCTCGGCCTCGACACCTACGCCGACGAGCGCTTCTTCAGCTATCGCCGTTCGGTGCATCGCAAGGAGCCGGATTACGGCCGTCACGTTCACGCGATCGCGCTGGAAGGGTGAGGTCTCGTGCCCCGGACGCGGCGCAGCACGAAAGTGATGCGCTGCTGAGCCGGGGCCCATCTCTCTGCGATCTTGATCTCGGCGACAGGCTGGGTCCCGGCTCAGCGCAGCGGCACTGCGCGCCGCAGCGCGTCCGGGACACGCACCGGTGTCCCATCCGTCGCTTTAAGGGCTATACGCTCGAAGCGTGAACACAGCGGCAACCCCGTGTCATTCCGGGGCGATTCCCGATGCGATGACGGTGGCCTGTGTCGTCCCTGCCCTAGACCTTAATCGATTTTAACGATATCGCTGCCCTCCATAATGAGGGACGCGTCATTCATCCTGGGCCGTGCGGGTTCGCGCGTGCTGGCGATCGTGCTGCTGACGGCAGCGACCGCGCTTGGCGGTTGCGCCGGCGGCGGCGGGGCCGCCAATTCCTATGCGATGGCGCCGAGCACGGGCAGCGGTGCGACAGTCGCCTTCGAATCGATCGACGGGCCGCCGCCGCAGGTGTTCGACCGCATGGTTGGCGTGCTCGACAGCGAATCCAAGCTGCGCAGCCTGTCCGTCGTCTCCCGCGAGGGCTCGGCCGCCTACCGGGTGCGCAGCTATCTCTCCGCCCAGGTGGTGCGCGGCAAGACGGTGATCGCCTGGGTCTGGGACGTCTACGACGCCAACCAGCAGCGGGCCCTGCGCCTCTCCGGCGAGGAGCCGACCGCCGCCAAGGGTGGCCGCGATCCCTGGAACGCCGCCGACGACCTCGTGCTGCGGAAGATCGCCCAGGCCGGATTCAGCGGACTTTCCAACATGATCAGCGGAACGCCGGATGCACCGGGCACGGCTCCGGGCCTTCGAGGACCGGCGGTCGCGAGCGTCGCTCCGATCGGACCCACACCCGAGATGCCGGCCTCGGCACTCGGCTATGCCGAGCGATAACCCCCGCTAAACCACGGCCTCAAGTTGCGGCCAAGCCGTTGGCCCGACTCAGGATTTTCGAAGGGAAAACGTAGCCTCCCGGGTTGCCATCGCAGCCCCCGGCCTGATATTTCCTCGCCCGTCATAACCGTGCTTCCAGTGGGATCTGAGATGTTGAACGTCGTATCCAGCAAAGCGCGGGAGGAAGCATCCATGTCGGGCAAGAACGGCTCCATCAAGCTCGTCGCCGGCAACTCCAATCCGGCCCTTGCGCAGGCGATCGCGCAGGGCCTCGACCTGCCACTGACCAAGGCGGTGGTGCGGCGCTTCGCCGACATGGAGATCTTCGTCGAGATCCAGGAGAACGTCCGCGGCTCGGATGCCTTCATCATCCAGTCGACCTCGTTCCCGGCAAACGACCATCTGATGGAATTGCTGATCATCACCGACGCGCTGCGCCGCTCCTCGGCGCGCCGCATCACGGCGGTGATCCCGTATTTCGGCTACGCCCGGCAGGATCGCAAGTCCGGTTCTCGCACGCCGATCTCGGCCAAGCTCGTCGCCAACCTGATCACCCATGCCGGCGTCGACCGCGTCATGACGCTCGACCTTCACGCTACCCAGATCCAGGGCTTCTTCGATATCCCGACCGACAATCTGTTCGCTGCCCCCGTGATGGTGCGCGATATCCGCGAACGTTTCGACCTCGGCAAGGTGATGGTGGTCTCGCCAGATGTCGGCGGCGTGGCCCGCGCTCGCGGCCTTGCCAAGCGCATCAACACCCCGCTCGCGATCGTCGACAAGCGCCGCGAGAGGGCGGGTGAATCCGAGGTCATGAACGTGATCGGCGACGTCGCCGGCTATAGCTGCATCCTGGTCGACGACATCGTTGACTCCGGCGGCACGCTGGTGAACGCAGCCGACGCGCTGATCGCCAAGGGTGCGAAGGACGTCTACGCCTACATCACCCACGGCGTGCTCTCCGGCGGCGCGGCCGCCCGCATCGCCGGCTCCAAGCTGAAGGAGCTCGTGATCACCGACTCGATCCTGCCGACCGACGCGGTGACCAAGGCGCCGAACATCCGCACGCTGCCGATCGCCAGCCTGATCTCGGACGCCATTGCGCGCACCGCAGCAGAAGAGTCGGTCTCGAGCCTGTTCGACTAGTTTTTCGATCCCGATAAGGTCTCGTAGGGTGGGCAAAGGCGCGAAGCGCCGTGCCCACCATCTCACATTGATCGCACTCAGAACGTGGGCACGCTTCGCTTTGCCCACCCTACGGCACCTCGCGCCGCAGCGCGCCTCGCCCCCCACGGGTTGTTGCCGGCTGCCACCCATGACATCATCATGACACCGAGTCATCTCTGCCTGGATGCCTGATGCCAAGCCGGAAATTTGCCTGGGAGAAGCTGCCGGACGACGAGCTGCTCCAGCAGAGGCTCTCGACCCTGAAGGTTACGGTCGAAGGCACCTGGCTCGAGGATTGCGTCGGCACACTCCATCAGGAACTCGACGAGCGGGGCATCCGGCTGCAGCCGCACACGTGGATCTCGAGCGAATGGTTCAGTCCGGGAGGCGTGCCAGGTATCGCGATTCCCTTCTATCTGGCTCATCCCCGCCTGATGAAGCTCGAGAAGAAGATGATGTTCGACGTCGAGGGCGGGACCTGGCGCGAATGCATGGCCATACTCCGCCACGAAGCGGGCCACGCCATTCAGCACGGCTATCAGCTGCAGCGCCGCCGGCGTTGGCAGCAGCTGTTCGGCCCGTCGTCGAAGCACTATCCGCGCTACTACCGGCCCAATCCGGCGAGCCGGCGCTACGTTCAGCATCTCAGGCTGTGGTACGCACAAAGCCATCCGGATGAGGATTTTGCCGAGACCTTTGCGGTGTGGCTGCGGCCGCGCTCGAACTGGCGGACGCGATACGCCGGCTGGCCGGCGCTGAAGAAGCTCGAATATGTCGACGAGCTCATGAGCGAGATCGCAGGAAAGCGGCCGCTGATCACGACGCGGGAGCGTGTCGATCCGCTGGGCCGGCTCAGTCAGACGCTCGAAGAGCATTACAAGAAAAAGCAGGCGTTCTACGCCTTTACGCCGGCAAAGACCTACGACCGCGACCTGTCCAGGCTGTTTTCCGCCGACCCGCGGCACCACCGCGCAAAGCCGGCCTCGGTCCTGATCCGGCGAAACCGCGCCCAGATCAGGCAATTGGTCGCGCGATGGACCGGCGAGAACCAGCTCACGCTCGACGCGGTGCTCGACGAGATGATCTCCCGGTGCCGCGAACTCGATCTGCGTGCCGTGGGTCCCGAGCAGAAGCTCGTCCTCGATTTCATTGTCCTCGTGACCGCCAAGACGATGCACGCGATGTTTGGCCCGTCCCGGCGTAAATGGATCGCCCTATGAGACGACTCCGCATTCTGGTCCTCATGCATCCGGACTTCCTGCCGCCGGACTCAAGCGAAGGGTACAGCGCGCAGGAGATCAACAATTGGAAAACGGAATACGACGTCGTCAGCACCTTGCGTGCAGCCGGCCACGACGTGCGTGCGCTCGGTGCGCAGGAGGAAATCAAGCCGGTGCGCGTCGAGATCGAGAGCTTCAAGCCGCATGTGGTGTTCACGTTGCTGGAGGAGTTCCACAACAACGTCGCCTTCGACCAGCACATCGCGAGCTATCTCGAACTGATGAAGGTGCCCTACACCGGGTGCAATCCGCGCGGCCTGATCCTGGCGCGCGGCAAGGACCTGTCCAAGACGCTGGTGCATCATCGCCGCATTGCGGTGCCGGCCTTCGCCGTTTTCCCGATGCGACGCCGGGTCAAGCGGCCGAAACATCTGGCGCTGCCGCTGATCGTCAAGAGCCTGAACATGGATGGATCGGCCGGCATTTCTCAGGCCTCCATCGTCGAAACCGACGAAAAGCTCGCGGAGCGCGTCGCCTTCATCCATGATCGAAGCGAAACCGCCGCCATCGCCGAGCAGTTCATCGAGGGACGCGAGCTCTACGTCGGCGTGCTCGGCAACAATCGCCTGCGCGTTCTGCCGGTCTGGGAGCTGAAATTCGGCAGCATGGGCGGGCGCAGGTCACGCCACATCGCCACCGAAAAGGCCAAGCACGACACCGACTATCAGGAGAAAGTCGGTATCGTCGACGGGCCTGCGAACGATCTCGGACCGGAAGTGACCGCCCGGATCCAGCGGGCCGCGAAGCGTATCTACCGGGCGCTCGGACTCGACGGCTACGCGCGGATCGATTTTCGCCTTGCCGCCGACGGCACGCCCTATTTCATCGAAGCCAATCCCAATCCCGAGATCGCCAAGAGCCAGGAATTCGCCACGGCGGCTCTCCATGCCGGGCTCAAATATCCGGACCTCCTGCAGCGCATCCTGGCGCTGGGGATCAGTCGCGCCAAGGCGGGGGTGTCGCTGGGGTAAATTCGCGACTTGCGATCTCGCGCCATGCGCCGGCATCGCGTTCTCCCGCCGCCGACGTCAATCGAGACGACGACGGCGGGATAACGATCGGGACTGCTTACACGATCCCCGCGGCGACCTGGCCGCGCAGGCGCTCCAGCCCGTGCAGCGTCTCCGCGCAGGCCGCGGCAACCTCGATGCCCTTGATGGTGAAGTGCTTGCGGAAGAAGTCGTAGTGCACTTCGGTCTCGTGGAATTGCTGCGGCGTCAGCACCGCGGAGAACACCGGCACTTCGGTGCGCAGCTGCACGTCCATCAGGGCCTTGATCACGGTATCGGCGACGAACTCGTGGCGATAGATGCCGCCGTCGACGACGAGGCCGGCCGCGACGATGGCCGTGTAGCGCCGCGTCTTGGCGAGGACCTGCGCGTGCAGCGGGATCTCGAACGAGCCCGGCACCTCGAACACGTCGACATGGGTGAGGTGCCGCGCCTCGGCCTCCTTGATGAAGGCGATGCGGGCCTCCTCGACCACGTCGCGGTGCCAGCAGGCCTGCACGAAGGCCACCCGCTGCGGCTTTGCGAAACGCGGGTGGTCGGGCGCCGGGTCATGCGGAACCGGCGGCTGGGTGACTTCGGAAGTTTCGGTTTTGGGATCTTGCAGCATCTGATTCATGGCTTTCCTTCTCAAGGACCAGAATCAGGGCACACGGAACGACAAACAGCCGCATCTTGCGATGCGTCTGCCTCCGACCGTTCTCTTTCATCCGGACTTTAACCGTCGGCTTCGGAGTTGCACCGAATCTGCTGACCCTTCCCTTCGGGAAAATCCCTTTCAGGACATCCCTTACGGAAGGCGCTCGCGGGCTTGGGCCTTTCGGCCCTTACCGCCGGTGGGGACTTTCACCCCGCCCTGAGAACATCGGCCGCCCGGGATGAGCGGCCTGGGCGGAAATATGCAGCCGGCGGGCCGGCGCGGCAAGCGCGTTCCGCATGGGCAATTCGCATGGTCCCATGCCTCCGCGGCGGTTCGGGCCTCGCGGGGCGGAATTAACGATTGGCAGCCCTTTGGCGATTGGCAGCCTGGCTCGCAAATCCGATTCCGGTTTGTTCTCCTCCTGGATCTCCCGACGTTAAGGATTGTGGCGGAGATGAGCTGTGGACGAACGAGTCCTGGCTTGTGGACGGACTCGGCAGCCAGTTGCGCAGATTCCGCAAATCACATCACTTGATCCGCGACAGGCCGCGCCGGTCCCGAGGAGATCACGAAAGCGACTCCCGAGATCGACGACGTTTAGGGAGCGCGCGCCGGACCCTACCGCGTGCGTATCAAAGACAACAAAAAGGCAAGAGGTCGAGACGGCATGTCCCTGCTCGAAGGCACTATCGATTCCAGAAGCCATCCGCTCGCGGTGGTCGAGGATATCGCTGCCAGCAACAACTGGCCGTTCGAACGCTCCGGCGAAGACGAACTCACCATTGTCTCGAAGGGACAATGGACCGACTACCAGATCTCGTTCACCTGGATGGGCGAGATCGAGGCGCTGCATCTGGCCTGCGCCTTCGACATGAAGATTCCGGTTGCGCGCCGCGGCGAGGTGCAGCGGCTCGTCGCCGCGGTCAACGAGCAGCTGTGGGTCGGGCACTTCGATCTCTGGACCACCACCGGCATGATCATGCACCGCCAGGCCCTGGTGCTGCCGGGCGGCCTCACCGCCTCGACCGCGCAATGCGAAGCCATGCTCGCCGGCGCCATCCACGCCTGCGAGCGCTATTTCCCAGCGTTCCAGTTCGTGGTGTGGGCCGGCAAGACCACCGCACAGGCCATGGACGCGGCGATGTTCGACACGGTAGGAGAGGCGTAAGGTCTCGCCCACCTCTCCGCCGTCGCCCCGGACAAGCGCAGCGCAGATCCGGGACCCATACCGCGTGATGCCTCCTTGGGGCACGCGGCTTGTTGCCGGCAGCTTCATCCACTAGAACCGCCTGTGGTTATGGGTCCCCGCTCCCCGTGCGCAATTGCGCACCAGGCGGGGACGACAGCGTACGTGTGGCAGCAGCGATGACGAACAATCCCCTCCAGAACATCACCGGCACCATCCTCCTCGCCGGCGCCGGTAAGATGGGCGGCGCGTTGCTGACGGGATGGCTTTCGGGCGGACTCGATCCGCGCCGCGTCGCCGTGATCGATCCGCACATCTCGCCCGAGATCACCGCGCTTGCCGCCAAAGGCGTCGCGCTCAATCCCGATGTGACGACGGCCGGCCCCGTCGAGACGATGGTCGTCGCGGTGAAGCCGCAGATGTTCCGCGAGGCCGGCGCCAGGCTGAAGTCGTTCGTTTCCGACAGGACGTCCGTGGTCTCGATCATGGCGGGAACCACGATCGCATCGCTGCAGCAGGTCTGCGGCGGCGCCGTGGTGCGCGCAATGCCGAACACGCCGGCCGCGATCGGCCGCGGCATCACCGTCGCGGTTGCCGCGAACAACGTCAGCGCCGCGCAGCGCGCGGTGGCCGATGCGCTGCTGCGCGCCACCGGCTCGGTCGAATGGGTCGACGACGAAAGCCTGATGGATGCGGTCACCGCCGTCTCCGGCTCCGGCCCCGCCTATGTGTTCCTGCTCGCCGAAGAACTCGCCCGCGCCGGCGTCGAGGCCGGACTGCCCGAAGCACTGGCGACCAAGCTTGCACGCGAGACGGTCGCCGGCTCGGGCGAACTGTTGCACCAGTCGGAGCTGCCGTCGAGCACGCTGCGCCAGAACGTCACCTCGCCCGGCGGCACCACGGCTGCGGCGCTCGGCGTGCTGATGGGCGAGCCCGGCCTGCGCGAGTTGATGATCCGCGCGATCGCGGCGGCGACGAAGCGGTCGAAGGAATTGGCGAAGTAGGCAGACCAAGAGCGTTTCGGCCCCGATCCGGACGGCCGAACGCAAGGCGATCCTGGCTGTTGCCGACAGGGAGAGCGTCGTGAACCTCTACGCGAAACTTCTCGAACGACAGGCCGCGAGGCGCCCCATCAGGATCGGGCTGATCGGGGCGGGCAAGTTCGGTGCGATGTACCTGCATCAGGTTCTGCGCACGCCCGGCGTCCATCTCGTCGCAATTGCAGACCTGTCCCCGTCGCATGCCCGCGAAAACCTGAACCGGGTTGGCTGGCGCCCCGAACAATTCGCCGCGACCTCGCTCGAGGACGCCCTCAAGAATGGTACGACCTTCCTGACCGACGACTGGGAAGCGCTGATGAAGTGCAGCGGCATCGAGGTGATCGCCGAGTGTACCGGAAATCCCGTCGCGGCGGTCGAACACTGCCTTGGCGCCTTTGCCAACGGCAAGCCCGTCATCAACGTGACCGTCGAGGCCGACGCCTTCTGCGGACCGATCCTCGCGCAAAGAGCAAGACAGGCCGGCGTGATCTACAGTCTCGCCTATGGCGATCAGCCGGCCCTCGCCTGCGACCTCGTCGATTGGGCAAGGGCCTGCGGTTTCCCGGTCGTGGCGGCCGGCCGCGGCCACAAATGGCTGCCGCATTATCGGGAGTCGACGCCCGAAACGGTCTGGGACCATTGGGGCCTCTCCGCCGAGCAAGCCGCGCGCGGCGGCATGAACCCAAAGATGTTCAACGCATTTCTCGACGGCTCCAAGCCGGCGATCGAATCCGCCGCGATCGCAAACGCAACCGGGCTGGAGGCGCCCTCGCAAGGCCTCGCATTCCCACCGGGATCGGTCGACGACATCCCGACGCTGATGCGCCCCCGCGCCGAAGGCGGCATCCTGGAATCCAAGGGACAGGTCGAAGTCGTGTCCTGCCTGACGGCGGACGGCAAACCGATCCCCAACGACATCCGCAAGGGCGTCTGGGTCTGCTTCGAAGGCGACAGCGAGTACATCCGCAACTGCTTCCAGGAATACAGCGTCGTCACCGATCCGAGCGGCCGCTACATGAGCTCCTACAAGAAGTGGCATCTCATTGGTCTCGAGCTCGGAATTTCGGTCGCCTCGATCGCACTGCGCAAGGAGCCGACGGGGGTCGCAACGACGTTCAACGCCGATGTTGCCGCGACAGCCAAGAAGGATTTGCGCGCCGGAGATACGCTGGACGGAGAAGGCGGCTACACTGTCTTCGGCAAGCTGACGCCGGCCAGAACCTCGCTTGCAAAGGGCTATTTGCCGCTTGGGCTTGCACACAATGTGCGATTGACAAAGGCGGTAGCAAAGGACTCCTGCATCACCTGGGCCGATGTGGCGATTGACGAAACGCTGCCTGCCGTGCGCATCCGAAGGCAGCAGGATGCGTTCTATTCGTCGCAGGGAGCAGATAGAAGTTCCAGCACGGCGCTTTGAGCCTTAGCTCACCCTGCGGCAGCGCGACCTTGGCTACGCCCCGAGCCGCTTGTTGAACATCTCAACATTGACAAGCCCGCGCGCGTGGCGGCCCTCGCCTAGCTTGCGCATGCCCTCGAACGCCTCGACCTCGAACCGGATGACCCGGCGTTCGACCGCAACGACCTTTGCGGTGGTGCGCACCGTTGCCCCAACCAGGGCAGCTGCGAGATGGCGGATGTCGACCTCGGTGCCGACGGTGACCCAACCCGGCTGCAGCGCTGCGCGGATCGCATCGCCCGACGTCATCTCCATTTCCAGGATCATCATCGGCGTCGCATACACCATCGGCATGCCGGGCACGAAATGCCCGACCGTGCGCTCCGCCGGGACCACCAGCGTGCGCTCGGCGCTCATACCGATCGTGATGAAGTCGCGTGCGTCCATGGTGCCTCAAACTCCGCTGTCGTCCCGGATCTGCGCTGACGCTGGTCCGGGACGACGGTGGTGGTTGCCGCTCCAGCCGAGGCTACTTCTTCGCCGCCGCCGCGCGCTCCACGAAGGTCTTGCCGCCCTTCATCTTGTGGCGGAGCGGGGCTTCGTTGATTTGGATGACGACGGCATCGGCGTCGACGCCGAGATTCTTCACCAGCGCCTGGGTGATATCGCGCATCATGCCGGCCTTCTGCTCGTCGGTGCGGCCTTCGGCCATGCTGACAGTGATCTCAGGCATCGTTCTCTCCCTGCTGCGTTCGTCATGGCCGGGCTTGTCCCGGCCATCCACGTTCGCTTTCATCAAACAAGACGTGGATGCCCGGGACAAGCCCGGGCATGACGGCTTGGCGGAATGGCTATCCCCACTTTACGTCATGGCGGGCCAAGACCTCGCGCACTTTCGCAACCAGATCGGCCTCACTGCACGAGAACTGCGCCGGGCGGCTCTCGCGCCATTCCTGGTTGGAGGCGATCGCGGCCGCCGCCTTGGCGCCCTCGACCAGGTCCTTGATCTGCACCTCGCCGCGCGCCTTTTCATCCGAACCCTGGATGATGACGCAAGGCGAGTTGCGGCGGTCGGCATATTTGAGCTGATTGCCCATGTTCTTGGGATTGCCGAGATAGAGCTCGGCGCGGATGCCGGCGGTCCGCAGGGACGCCACCATCTTCTGATAGTCGGCAACGCGGTCGCGGTCGAACACGGTGACGACGACGGGGCCGAACTCCGGCTTGGTGTCGAGCTTGCCGAGCAGCGTCAGTGCCGCCTGCAGCCGCGACACGCCGATCGAGAAACCGGTCGCCGGCACCGGCTCGCCGCGGAAGCGCGAGACGAGGCCGTCATAACGGCCGCCGCCGCCGACCGAGCCGAACCGCACCGGGCGGCCCTTATCGTCCTTGGTCTCGAGCAGCAGTTCGACCTCGTAGACGGGGCCGGTGTAGTATTCGAGGCCGCGCACGACGGAGGGATCGATCTTGATGCGGTCCGCATCGTAACCCGATGCCGCGACCAGCTTGGCAATTTCTTCCAGCTCGCTCACGCCGGCCTGACCGACCTCGCTCTTGGCGAGATAGGTTTCTGCGGCGGCAATGGCCTCTTTCCAATCGTCGCGCGGCTTGGTGATGGCGAGAACGACATCAGCCTCCGCCGCACTCAGATTGGCGCCCTTCGTGAAGTCGCCCTTGCCTTCTTCACCGCCATCCCATCGCCCGGGGCCAAGCAGTTTTCGCACTTCGTCAGCGGAAAACTTGTCGAGCTTGTCAATCGCGCGCAGCACGATCAGCCTGCGCGCCGCATTCTCCTCACCACCGAGTCCGATAGCTTCCAGAACGCCGTCGAGCACCTTGCGGTTGTTGACCTTCACGACGTAGGAGCCGCGCGCGACGCCGAGCGCCTCCATCGTGTCCGCGGCCATCATGCAAATCTCCGCATCCGCCGCCGGCGTCGCCGAGCCGACCGTGTCGGCGTCGAACTGCATGAACTGGCGGAAGCGGCCGGGGCCGGGCTTCTCGTTGCGGAAGACGTAGCCGACGCGGTAGCTGCGATAGGGCAGGACCAGCGCGTCGGTGCCGTAACGCTCGCCGACGTAACGGGCGAGCGGCGCGGTCAAATCGTAGCGCAGGCTGATCCACTGCTCGTCGTCGTCCTGGAACGAGAACACGCCCTCGTTGGGGCGGTCCTGGTCGGGCAGGAACTTGCCGAGCGCGTCGGTGTATTCCATCGCCGGGGTCTCCACCGGCTCGAAGCCGTAGAGCTCGTAGACGGTGCGGATCTTCTCGACCATCTCGCGCGTCGCCCGGATCGCGGCAGGATCGCGGTCCTCGAGCCCGCGCGGCAGGCGCGCCTTCAGTTTCTGCGGCTTTTTGGGTTTTTCGGCCATGCGCGGCGTTTACCAGCCGGGGCGCGAGGCGGCAACCGGGGTATCCGCAGAACTCGTCATGGCCTGACGGCTGAGCCCCGTGCCCCTACGGCTGCTCCATTCGCGCCCTTAGCGCGTCCGCGTCCGCCTTGGGCAGGGACTTCAGCGTCGGTTTGATGGTTTCACCGCCGACGATCTTGCCGTTGCGCATGAACATCCAGTCCGAGATGTCGGCCTCAGTGAACTTGACTTCGTCGCCGGCCCGTTTGCCGGGCAGGTCCCGCGGTTCGTTGGCGAACACGCCCGAATAGCCTCCGCCCGGTAGCTTCTTCATCTCGGCGATCCAGATGTGCTCGCCACCCTTGCGGGTATGAAAACGCACCTTCAGGGAATGGCCTTCCTCCGTCGGCTTGGGCGATTCATAAGAAGCCCAGAAGGTGGGCAGCGTGCCGCGGGCGCGCGCGATCGCGCTGTTCATTTCGGGATCCGTGGTGCGCACGTCGACGATCGGCGAGCGATCATCGGCTGCGACCTCGTGCATTGGGCCGATGGTCAGGATGCCGAGAACGGAGACGCCGGTGATTGCGGCGAGAACGACCCATTTCATGGGTTGAGAAAGTCGGGGTGCCATGATCGCGATGCCTCAATGTGTCGAGGCTTTGTCGCATGGTCGCACAGGTGCGTTCATGAACACGACGAGCGATGCGTTGTTCCCCTCGCCCCTTGTGGGAGAGGGTGGCTCGCCGCGCTAGCGGCGAGACGGGTGAGGGGTTTTATCCACGAGTCCAACTCACATTTGAATTCGCGGAGACAACCCCTCATCCGGCGCTTCGCGCCACCTTCTCCCGCAAGGGGAGAAGGAAGAGGAGATCAAAACACCTTCTTGATCCAGTTGTGGGGATCGTTTGTGCGGCCGTACTGGATGTCGACGAGCTGCTTGCGCAGGCCCATGGCGACCGGGCCGGCGGCACCGCCCGAGATCTCGAAATCGCCGCTGACCGAACGCACCTTGCCGATCGGTGAGATCACGGCCGCCGTGCCGCAGGCAAACGCTTCCTTGAGCTTGCCTGAGGCCGCATCCTTGCGCCACTGATCGAGCGAATACGGCTCCTCGCGCACGGTCTTTCCGGCATCCTTCGCGAGCGCGATGATGGAGTCGCGGGTGATGCCGGGCAGGATGGTGCCGAGCGGCGGCGTCGAGAGCGAGCCGTCGTCGAATACGAAGAACACGTTCATGCCGCCGAGCTCTTCGACGTAGCGGCGCTCGATCGCGTCGAGGAAGACGACCTGGTCGCAGCCATGCTGGATCGCTTCGGCCTGGGCGCGCAGGCTCGCGGCATAATTGCCGCCGCATTTGACGGCGCCGGTGCCGCCGACGGCGGCGCGCGTGTAGTTTTCCGAGACCCAGATCGAGACCGGCGCGGGGCCGCCCTTGAAGTAGGAGCCGACAGGAGAGGCGATGACCGCGAAGATGTATTCGGACGACGGCTTGACGCCGAGGAAGGTCTCGCTCGCGATCATGAAGGGCCGCAGGTAGAGGCTGCCCTCGCCGCCCGGCATCCAGGCGCGGTCGATGCGCACGACCTGCTCGACCGCCTCGATGAAGACGTCCTCGGGCAGTTGCGCCATCGCCATGCGGTCGGCGGAGTCCTTGAAGCGCCGCGCATTGGCGTCGGGGCGGAACAGGTTCACGCCACCATCGTCGCGCTTGTAGGCCTTGAGGCCCTCGAAGATTTCCTGGGCGTAGTGCAGCACCGCGCCGGCCGGATCGAGCTGGAAGTTGGCGCGCGCCTCGATCTTCGCCTCGTACCAGCCACCCTTGGCCTGGTTGTAGCGCACGATCGCCATGTGATCGGTGAAGACCCGTCCGAAGCCGGGGTCCACCAGCTTGGCGACGCGCTCCTTCTCGGACGTCGGATTGGATGCGGGCTGGATATCGAATTTCATGCTCATGTCCTTGCCTCCCGCTGCCGGTGGCGGCGCCGTTCTGGCGCCGGCCTGCCCCTTTTGGGCCCGGCTGGCTTGATTGGTTTTAGGCCGAACCACCGCCAGCCTTGTTACGGCCGGTTTCCGTGGCCAGCATATCGCCGAGGACATGCTTTTGCGGAAGGCGGAAGTCCAGTATGTTTTGCCGAAACGCCGCTCGACAATCGCACGGTAGATCTGATCCGGCCGTCGTCGCCTGTCCGGCTCTCTCCAGCCGCCCTTGCTTCGATGCCACCCCGCGCGAAACGATCTAAAATTTCGTGCTGGTCAATCGTTTTGTAACATTGAACCCAAGATACGTCAATATGCCTGACATAAATTTCGCGACTTCCTCTCACGACGCCGCCGAGCCCAGGCCGGCCGCAGACGACGGAGGCAATTTGCGCTGGGATATCATCGAGCTACTGTTCTTCGCCTATCGCGACTTCGTCGGCGACCCCGACCAGGAGCTGGAGGCTTTCGGCTTCGGCCGGGCCCATCACCGGGTCATGCATTTCGTCTACCGCTATCCCGGCCTCAAGGTCGCCGACCTGCTCGACGTGCTCCGCATCACCAAGCAGTCGCTCGGCCGCGTGCTCAAGCAGCTGCTGGACGAAGGCTACATCGTGCAGAAGACCGGCGACAATGACCGCCGCCAGCGGCTGCTCTACGCGACGCCGAAGGGCGAGGCGCTGGTGCAGAAGCTCGCCGGGCTGCAGACCACGCGGATCACCAAGGCGCTCGCCGAAATGGCGCCGCAGGATGCGGAAACCGTCAAGCGCTTCCTGCGCGCGATGATCGATCGCGACGATCCGGACAAGGTGCTCGAGACGATCTTTGCTTCCGTCAACCAGGACACCAAGGAGTGACCGTGCCACTTGCTGCCACGCTCGCCCGCCCGCCAGCGCGCCCGGCCGATGATGCGCCGCATCTGCTGCTCGTCGACGACGACCGCCGCATCCGCGATCTGCTCTCGCGCTTCCTCGCCGCTGAAGGCTACCGCGTCACCACCGCCGCGAGTGCCGGCGATGCGCGCTCGAAGCTGCTGGGTCTGCATTTCGACCTCTTGATCCTCGACGTCATGATGCCCGGCGAGACCGGCTTCGATCTGGCCCGCTTCATCCGCACCTCCTCCTCGGTGCCGATCGTGATGCTGACGGCGCGCCACGAGGCGGAAGCGCGTATCGAGGGCCTGCAGATCGGCGCCGACGACTACGTGGCAAAACCGTTCGAGCCGCGCGAGCTGGCGCTGCGCATCAACAACATCCTCAAGCGCGCCGCGCCGCCGCCGCAGGCCACAGCGGTGGAGAAGATCGCGTTCGGTCCCTACATCTATCATCTCGATCGCGGCGAGCTGCGGCAGGGCGAGGAGGTCATCCACCTCACCGACCGCGAACGCGAGATGCTGCGCATTCTCTCCGAGACTCCGGGCGAGACCGTGCCGCGCAGTGCGCTGACCGGCAACGGCAGCGTCAACGAGCGCGCCGTCGACGTGCAGATCAACCGGCTCAGGCGCAAGATCGAGACCGACCCCGCCAATCCGCTGTTCCTCCAGGCGGTGCGCGGCATCGGCTACCGCCTGGTGGCCTCGCCATAAATCAGTGAAGCGCGACCGATGAGCACGATCGATACCGGCCTGACGCTGCTCCGAAGCGCCGCCGGCCGCGTCTCCGCCGCCAACGGCTGGATGGGCAACGCGTTCAAGGGCTGGATGCCGACCGGCCTCTACGCCCGTGCGCTCCTCATCATGATCGTGCCGATGGTGGTGCTGCAATCGGTCGTCGCCTTCGTGTTCATGGAGCGCCACTGGAACACGGTGACGCGGCGCCTGTCGGCCGCGGTGGTGCAGGACATCGCCGCGCTGATCGACGTCTACAAAGGCTATCCGCAGGACAAGGACCGCGACCAGATCCGCCGCATCGCCCAGCAGCGCCTCGGCCTCGTCGTCGACTTCCTGCCTCCCGGCGACATGCCGCCGCCGGGACCAAAGCCGTTCTTCTCGCTGCTCGACCAGACGCTGTCGGTGCAGCTCGGCCGCCAGATCGGGCGCTCGTTCTGGATCGACACGGTCGGCCGCTCCAACCTCGTCGAGATCCGCATCCAGCTCGACGATGCCGTGATGCGCGTGTTCGCGCAACGCAGCGCCGCCTATGCCTCCAACTCGGAGATCTTCCTGTTCTGGATGGTCGGGACGTCGTCGATCCTGCTGATCGTCGCCGTGCTGTTCCTGCGCAACCAGATCAAGCCGATCCTGCGCCTGGCGGACGCTGCCGAAAGTTTCGGCAAGGGCCGCGACGCGCCGAACTTCAGGCCGCGGGGCGCGCGCGAGGTGCGGCGGGCGTCGGTCGCCTTCCTCGAGATGAAGTCGCGCATCGAGCGCACCATGGAGCAGCGCACCGCGATGCTCGCCGGCGTCAGCCACGATCTGCGCACGATCCTGACCCGCTTCAAGCTCGAGCTGGCGCTGATCGGCGACAGCCCGGAGCTCGAGGGGATGCGCAAGGACGTCGACGAGATGTCGATGATGCTGGAGGATTACCTCGCCTTCGCCCGCGGTGATTCCGGCGAGCAGTCGCAGCCGACCGACATGGCGCAGGCGCTCGAGGAGCTGCGCAGCGATGCCGAGCGCCACGGCCACATCGCGACGGTGGCGTTCCACGGACTGCCCGTGGTGACGGTGAAACCTGCCTCGTTCAAGCGCTGCCTCGCCAACCTCGTCACCAACGCGGCGCGCTACGGCAAGGCCATCGCCATCGCCGGCCAGCGCGATCACCGTTACTTGACCGTGACGGTCGACGACGACGGCCCCGGCATTCCCACGCATTTGCGCGAAGAAGTGTTCAAGCCGTTCCTGCGGCTGGACAACGCCCGCAACCAGGACGAAGGCGGCACCGGCCTCGGCCTCGCCATCGCCCGCGACATCGCCCGCTCGCATGGCGGCGACATCACGCTGGGCGACAGCCCGATGGGGGGATTGAGGGCGAGCGTGAGGATACCGGTGTAGCCGAGCCAGCTGTAGCCCGGATTGCGCTCCGCTCCATCCGGGCTACGAACTCGCGAAGTTCTATTTCGGCAGCAGCGCCTTCAGCTTATCCATATCGCGCACGTTCATCTTGAAGCCGCCGGGCATCACGATGTCGCCCGGTTTCTGCTCGGGCTTGCAGGCACCCAACCACTTCGCTTCGAGCGTCGTGGTCGTGTCCCGGCCTGCCGCGCCGGCTGCGCCGCCCTGCGCGTGCGAGGAGGTCTTCACCGTATAGGCCGAGTTGAAATCGCCTGATATCTCGGCGTGCGAGGTCGTGCTGATGCCGGCGACGCTGCACTCGGAATCGCTGACATAACCGGTTGCGGTCTTCTTGATGTCCTGCTTCGAGCAGATCTGCTTGGCCATCGGGGAGACGTTGTTGTTCATCTCCTTGTCGACGGTCTCGTCGGTGCAATGCTGCATGGTCATCTCGGGCATCGGCGTGCCGGTCCTGACCATCTTGATTTCCCAAAGACCGGCCTTGCGCACCGGCAGGTCGTCGGCGCAGGCCACGCCTGCGGACAACGCAAGGCAAAGGGTCGAGCCGAGCAAAGCGAGTTTGCGCGTCATGCGAGAAGCTCCCGGCTGAAATTGCGGCGTTTAGGCGACGCCTCAGTAGAGCGTGCGGATCGGCTGGTCGGCGGCGCCATAGGGCACCCAGCGGCAGGAGAACGAGATGTAGCCGCCCTCATAGGCCTGCACCGCCAGGAATTTCACGACCTTGCCATAGCGCGCGCAGTGATCGACCGCGGCCTGCCGGGCATCGACCTGGGTGGCCATCGAATAGGCGATGATGCCGCCGGTGTCGTTGCCCTTGAAAGGCGGCACATAATCGGCGCGCGCCGACTGGCTCGCCATCATACCCGAGACAACCAGGCTGGCGAGAAGACCCGCGGCCGCAATGATTCGCATTCCCGTCACTCCAATTGGCTGGCCGCCAGTTTACGGTGCCGGGAGGGAAGTGAAAAGAACGGAAGCCCTGCCAACCACGATGTTGTGGTCAACTCCTGGCGAAGTGTTGCCGCGCTGCACTTGACCTCCCCCGGCCTTCGCGGCACCGTCCACGCCCAAGCAAGACTTCAGCTGTCCGGATTGACCATGCGCGCCTCCTCCCCGAAATCGCTCCGCTATGCCGCCCTACTCGGCCTCGTGTTCGGGGCGATGTCGCTCGGCGAGGCCCGGGCCGCCAATCCCCTGGAGTTGAATTTCTGGCTGAGCGGGCCGCGCTATGACGGCACTGTCGCCGATTGCGACAGGGCGCTGCCGACCATCGCCACCCAGTTCTGGGAAAAAGAAAGCACGTTCTGGAATTCCTCGTTGAAGATCACCGGCTTCTCGGCCGTTCGCGAGACCGCGTTCCGGCCCTGGCAATCCGACAACATTCCGCGCCGCTACTGCACGGCCGACGCCATGCTCAATGACGGCAAGGTGCGCAAGGTGCATTACTCGCTCATCGAGGATGGCGGCTTCGCCGGCTACGGCAACGGTGTCGAATGGTGCGTGGTCGGGGTCGACCGCAACTGGGCCTACAATCCGGCCTGCCGCGCCGCCAGGCCCTGATCGGAAGGCCCTGATTCGGGTCGCTTGCGGCGCTGAATAGCGGTCGCCTGAATTTTGTTCTTGAAATGTTCCTATCGCCTGCTAGGCTTTCCTTGCACAGTCTAGTTGAGGGGCGTCGCCATGTTTCATTCCAGATTGCATTCGTTCTCCCGGCTCGTGATCTCACTGACCCTGGCCGCCGGGCTGGCCTTGCTCGCCGGCGGCGCAAACGCCCAGGACAAGCGGCAGAACGCGCCCGGCGAATTCGACTTCTATGTGCTGTCGCTGTCGTGGTCGCCCTCGTTCTGCGAAGAGGCGGCCGAGCGCGGCGGCCGCTCGCAGATCCAGTGCGGCGGCCGGCCTTTTGCCTTCGTGGTGCATGGGCTGTGGCCGCAATATGAGAATGGTTTCCCCGAATATTGCCAGCGGCCCGCACCGCGGCTGAACCGCAGCATCGTCTCCTCGATGCTCGATTTGATGCCGGCGCCGGGCCTGATCTTCAACGAATGGGACAAGCACGGCACCTGCTCCGGCCTCGCCGACCGCAGCTATTTCGAGACGATCCGCAAGGCGCGCGCAGCGATCAAGATTCCGGCCGAATATCTCGATTTGTCGCAGGCCAAGACCCTGGCGCCGGCGGAGGTCGAGGAAGCCTTCATCAAGGCCAATCCGGGGCTGAGCAATGCCGCCGTCTCGGTCACCTGCAACCGGACCCGGCTGTCCGAGGTCCGGATCTGCCTCAGCAAGGACCTGCAATTCCGCGCCTGCGACGAGAACGAACGCCGCACCTGCCGCCGCGACCAGGTGACGATGCCGCCGATCAGGGGCGGCTAGGATTTGTTCGCCGTCATTCCGGGGCCCGCAGAGCGCGAACTCTGATGCGCAGTCGCGCATCTGAGAATCCATCCAGCAGCATGCTCCGTGGCGAAATGGATTCCGGGCCCGGTGCTGCGCACCGCCCCGGAATGACGGGAGTTACTTTCATCGCGCGATGTCGTAACTCTGCGCCATGAACTACCACCACGCCTTCCATGCCGGCAATTTCGCCGATGTCATCAAGCACATCGTGCTGGCGCGCATAATCACCTATCTGCAGGACAAACCGGGGGCGTTCCGCGTCATCGACACCCATGCCGGCGCCGGCCTCTATGATCTCGACAGCGACGAGGCGCGCCGGGGCGGCGAATGGCTGACCGGCATCGCGCGGCTGATGCAGGCGCGCCTGTCGAACGAGAGCGCGGCACTGGCCAAGCCCTATCTCGACATCGTCCGCGCCTTCAATCCGAAGGGTGAACTCAAGGCCTATCCGGGCTCGCCGCTGATCGCGCGCGGCCTGCTCAGGCCGCAAGACCGCCTCGTCGCCTGCGAGATCGAGCCGAAGGCGCGGAAGGCGCTGATCGCCGTGCTGCGTCGCGACGAACAGGCCCGCGTGGTCGACCTCGATGGCTGGGTGGCGCTGCCGGCCTTCGTGCCGCCGAAGGAGCGGCGCGGCCTCGTGCTGATCGATCCGCCGTTCGAGGCCAAGGACGAGTTCGAGCGGCTGGGCGAAGCCTTCTCGGCAGCCTTCGCGAAATGGCCGACCGGCATCTATGTCATCTGGTATCCGGCCAAGAACCGGCGTGCCACCGACACGCTGGCCCAAACCGTGGCGCGGCTCGCAGCTGCAGCAAAGCCTCCCGGAAATTGTCTGCGCCTGGAGTTCAGCGTCGCGCCCCAGCTCGATGGCGGGGCTCTCGCCTCCACGGGGCTCCTGATCGTCAATCCGCCCTACACGCTTCAGGGCGAACTCAAGACGATCCTGCCCGAGCTGGAAATGCCGCTCGGCCAGGGCGGCGCTGCCAGATTCCGATTGGAGACACCGCGGCCGTAACACTCCGCCATTCTTGGGAAAAATATGCAGGAGCGGTAGTCAATCTGCAGAGAACCGTATTATGCTGTTTCCGTGACTGGCTTTACGTTCCGCTTCCGCGAATGGTTGCGGCGGAGTGAAGGCCTAAGAAAGATCCGGCCGGACCGCCAGCGGTCCGCCCAAGGATGGCCAGCTCTCCCGGGCTTCGTGATGCCCGGTCATGTCGCGACGTGCGTCTGCGTCGCGGCGGAGGAGCAATGAGGGGGAGTTTCCCGATGGCCATGACGGGAACGGTCAAGTTTTTCAACGGCGAACGCGGCTACGGTTTCATCAAGCCTGACGACGGCGGCCGCGACGTCTTCGTACATATTACTGCTGTGGAGCGGGCCGGACTGAAGGACCTTGCGGAAGGACAGCGTATTACTTTCGAAGTCGAACCCGACAAGAAGGGGAAGGGCCCGAAGGCGGTCAATTTGGTGATCCTGTCCTAGCGGGACTGACGCACGACATTCGGCGCAATACTCGGCGCAAGAATACCTGCGAAAAAAATCCCGGCCGCGAGCGGCCGGGAGGTTGTCGTCCGGTATTTTCTTCTTCAGCTATCAGAAGTGATAGTTCACGCCTGCGCGCACAACGCTGGCGCTATAGCCGTTTGACACGCCTGTAATTGCGAACTGGCTCGACGACAGATCGATGTAGAGATATTCGAGCTTCGCGCTCCAGTTCGGCGCGAAGCCGACCTCCGCGCCGGCACCGATGGTCCAGCCGGCGGTGGTGTGCGACTCCGTCCAGCCGAACGTCTGTGCGCGCAGCTCGCCGAAGGCCAGGCCCGCGGTGCCGTAGAACAGGATGTTGCTGAAGGCATAGCCGGCGCGGCCGCGCAGGGTGCCGAACCAGGGATTGGAGAACTTCCACGGCGCGAAGGTGTCATCGGCACCGGCGGCCTGGATATCGCCTTCCACGCCGAACACCCATGGGCCGTTCTGGAAATTGTAGCCGGCCTGCACGCCGCCGACGAAGCCGGCGGGCTTTGCGGGATTGTTGCTCACCGAACCCCACTCGTAACCGAGATTGGCGCCGAGATACGGGCCCGCCCAGCTATAGGCGTTGAGCGGCTGGTTGACGGTATAGGGCGCGCGCTGACCGTAACTCATGTCGGCGGCCTCTGCCGAAGCTGTCCAGCCGGCCGCAACCAACGCGGCTGCGCCCACAACGAACCTCTTCATCACTTAACTCCAACGCAACTGTCGCAACCGGTGCGAAGCCTGACGCCGCCGCGCTGGGCAAACCGCATGGTTACGGAACCACGACCTTTTCGCGTAAGATTTATCGAGAGTTTTAAGTTAAAGGGCTGTTAAGCCGGGTTACCGCGCTGTTAACAGGCTTAAGCAAGCGTTACCGGGAACTGCGCCGCCATCCTGTGCGTGCCGCACGGCCGGAACTTCAAATCGGCCCCCTCAGCGCCTAAATTCACTCCATGGCTCACGATTCCACCGACACTCCGGACGACCGCGCGCGCAAACCTGTGCGTGGCACCGCACCGGACGTCCCGGCCGAGACGCCGCCCGACCTCGATCCCGCCACCAGCGGCGGCGATGACGAGGACGATTCCCGGCTGCCCGATATCCTGGAAGAGAGCGGCGCCGTCGGCGAAGGCCCGCTGGCGACCGGCCACGAGGCGATCGAACGCGCGGTCCGGCTCGCCCCGATCTCGCCCGGCGTCTATCGCATGCTCAATGCGAATGCCGACGTGCTCTATGTCGGCAAGGCCAAGAACGTCAAAAAGCGCCTCTCCAACTATGCGCGCCAGAATGCGCCGCAGCCCGCCCGCATCCTGCGCATGATCGCGGCCACGGTCACCGTGGAGATCATCTCGACCAACACCGAGACCGAGGCGCTGCTGCTGGAAGCCAACCTCATCAAGCAGCTGCGGCCGCGCTTCAACGTGCAGCTGCGCGACGACAAATCGTTTCCCTACATCCTGATCACCGGCGACCATTGGGCGCCGCAGATCCTGAAACATCGCGGCGCGCAGAGCCGGCCCGGGCGCTATTTCGGTCCGTTCGCCTCCGCCGGCGCGGTCAACCGCACCATCACGGCCTTGCAGCGCGCCTTCCTGATCCGCTCCTGCACCGATTCCTTCTTCGAGAGCCGCACCAGGCCCTGCCTGCTCTACCAGATCCGCCGCTGCGCCGGCCCCTGCACCCGCGAGATCGACTTCGGCGGCTATACGACCCTGGTGCGCGAGGCGAGCGACTTCCTGTCCGGCAAGAGCCATGCGGTCAAGCAGGAGCTCGCCGGCGAGATGGAGAAGGCCTCCGGCGAGCTCGAGTTCGAGCGCGCCGCGCTCTACCGCGACCGCCTCGCCGCTTTGTCGGCGATCCAGTCGCAGCAGGGCATCAATCCGCGCACGGTCGAGGAAGCCGACGTGTTCGCCATCCACCAGGAGGGCGGCTTCTCCTGCGTCGAGGTGTTCTTCTTCCGCACCGGCCAGAACTGGGGCAACCGCGCCTATTTTCCGCGCGCGGAAAAGACGTACACACCGGAAGAAGTGCTCGGCTCCTTCCTCGCCCAGTTCTACGACGACAAGCCGCCGCCCAGGAACATCCTGCTCTCGCACGAGATCGAGGAGAGCGAACTGCTCGCCAATGCGCTCTCGATCAAGGCCGGCCACAAGATCGAGGTCACCACGCCCAAGCGCGGCGAGAAGAAGGAACTCGTCACCCATGCGCTGACCAATGCGCGCGAGGCGCTCGGCCGCAAGCTTGCGGACACCGCCACGCAAAGCCGCCTGCTCGACGCCATCGCGACGACGCTGGGCCTGCCCCATTCGCCCAAGCGCATCGAGGTCTACGACAACAGCCACATCCAGGGCACCAACGCGGTCGGCGCCATGATCGTCGCCGGCCCCGACGGTTTCGTGAAGAACCAATACCGCAAGTTCAACATCAAGTCGGAAGGGATTACGCCCGGCGACGACTTCGCCATGATGCGCGAGGTGCTGGAGCGGCGCTTCAAGCGCCTGATCAACCCGCCCGAGGAGGGCGCTGCCAAAACAAAAGACGACGATTTCCCGCAATGGCCCGACCTCGTCATCATCGACGGCGGCCGCGGCCAGCTCAATGCGGTCCGCGAGATCTTCGCAAATCTCGGCCTGACCCAGGTGTCGCTGATGTCGGTCGCCAAGGGGCCGGACCGGGATGCCGGCCGCGAGACCCTGTTCATGCCGGAACGCGAGGCGATCAAGCTGGAGCCGCGCGACCCCGTGCTCTATTTCATCCAGCGGCTGCGGGACGAAGCCCACCGCTTCGTCATCGGCTCGCACCGCAAGCTGCGCAAGAAGGACATCCGCGAGGCCGGTTTGCAGGAAATCCCGGGCATCGGCCCGTCCCGCAAACGTGCCTTGCTGCATCATTTCGGGACCTTGAAGGAGATCGAACGCGCCTCGATCGGCGATCTCGGCAAGGTTCCGGGGGTGAGCGCCGAGAGCGCCCGCAGGATTTTCGAGTATTTCCATCCCCAGCCGGGATGAACTAAAGGGGCTGTGGTCATATGGTCGTCGTATCCCGCACCCCATCTTGCGGAGCGGAACGGTTGACCTTCAGGCACGAGCGGTATTGGTAGGACGGATGAACATCGCTACGACACGAGGGACGACCAGCCGCGCGATGTCCCTCCCCAACCTCCTGACCTACGGCCGGATCGCCGCGATCCCGGTCGTCGTCGGATGCATCTATGCGCAGTCGATTCTGGATCAGCCGCTCTGGCTGCGCTGGGTGGCAGTGGCCCTCTTCATCGCGGCCGCGGTCACCGATTACCTCGACGGCTATTACGCGCGGATCTGGAATCAGCAATCGGCGTTCGGCCGGATGCTGGACCCGATCGCCGACAAGCTGCTGGTCGCCTCCTGCCTGCTGATGCTGGCCGCAGACGGCATCATCCATGGCTGGTCGTTGTGGGCCGCCATCGTGATCCTGTGCCGCGAGATCCTGGTCTCGGGCCTGCGCGAATACCTCGCCGCGCTTCGGGTCAGCGTGCCCGTCACCAAGCTTGCGAAGTGGAAGACCACGGTCCAGCTCGTCGCCATCGGGTTCCTGCTCGCCGGGCCTGCCGGCGATGAGGTGGTGCCTGTGGTCTCGATGATGGGCCTCGTGCTGCTATGGGCCTCGGCCATCGTGACCATCTACACCGGCTACGACTATTTCCGCGCCGGCATCCATCACCTCATCAAGGAGGATGAGGGATGAAGGTGAAATATTTCGCCTGGGTCCGCGAGCGTGTCGGCAAGGCGGAGGAGACCATCGAGCCGCCGGCGACCGTGCGCACCGTCGAGGAACTGATCGCGTGGCTGTCGGGCCAAGGCGAGGCCTACGCCTACGCCTTCGAGAAGCCGAAGGTGATCCGCACCGCGATCGACCATGCCCACGTGAAATCGGATGCCGCAATCGCCGGCGCCCGCGAGATCGCGTTCTTCCCGCCGATGACCGGCGGCTAGGTCATGACCTCCTCTGCTGGCGCCTGCCCCGTCACCATCCGCATTCAGGAAGACGATTTCGACATCGCGCGCGAGATCGCGGTCCTGACCAGGAGCCGTACCGACATCGGCGCGGTCGTCAGCTTCTCCGGCATCTGCCGCGGTGACGAAGATAGCGCGAGGATCGCAGCGCTGACGCTCGAGCACTATCCCGGCATGGCCGAGGAAGAGATCAGGCGTCATACCGACGAGGCGATCTCGCGCTGGCCGCTCAACGGCGTCACCGTGATCCACCGCGTCGGCCGCTTCATGCCGGGCCAGAACATCGTGCTGGTGCTGACCGCCTCCCAGCACCGCCAGGCCGCATTCCATGCGGCCGAGTTCCTGATGGACTACCTCAAGACCAGCGCGCCGTTCTGGAAGAAGGAAGAGAGCGAAGCCGGCGCGGACTGGGTCGAAGCCCATGCCCGCGACGACGAGGCCGCCGCACGCTGGACCCGATCCTGATGGCAAAGGCAGCCAAAAAGACCGTACGCGGCCGCGCCGCGCCAAAGCTCGCCAAAGTCGGCCCGGGCGAGCTCCTCACGCTGCTCGATTTCGTCCGCTATGCGGTGAGCCGCTTCGTCCAGGCCGAGCTCGCCTTTGCGCACGGTACGACCGATCCAGTTGCCGAAGCAGCCTTCCTGGTGAGCGAAGCGCTGCATCTCAATCCTGAGCAGTTCGAGATTTTCGCCAACGCACGCGTCACCGCGGCGGAGGGCAAGACTATCCTCAACCTCATCCATCAGCGCGTGACCACGCGCAAACCGGCCGCCTATCTCGTCAACAAGATCTACATGCGCGGCCTGCCCTTCTATGTCGACCAGCGCGTCATCGTTCCGCGCTCTTTCATCGGCGAACTGCTGGAGTCGCATTTCGGCGGCGACGGCGAGGCGGGCTCGCTGATCGACGATCCCGCGGCGGTCGAACGCGTGCTCGATCTCTGCACGGGATCGGGATGCCTTGCCATCCTCGCCGCGCACCATTTCCCGAACGCCGCCGTCGATGCCGTCGATGTCTCCAAGGGCGCGATCGAAGTCGCCAGGCGAAATGTCGCCGAATACGGCCTCGAGGACCGGATCAGCCTCTATCGCGGCGACCTGTTCGCCCCGCTCGGCGATGCCAGATACGATCTGATCATCACCAACCCGCCTTACGTCGATGCCGAGGGCATGGCCGCGCTGCCACCGGAATGCCGGGCCGAGCCGAAGCTCGCCTTTGACGGTGGCCCCGACGGCCTCAACGTGGTCCGCCGCATCCTGGCCGAGGCACCCGATCACCTGACGCCGGATGGCGGGCTGATCTGCGAGATCGGCCGCGGCCGGGACCTGGTCGACGAGGCCTTTCCGGAACTGCCGCTGCTCTGGCTCGACACCGAGGATTCCGAGGGCGAGGTGTTCTGGATCGCGGCCGCCGATCTGGCCTGACCATCACGGCGCCTTCTGCTCCGGCGGAACAAGTCAAATTCCGCCACGTTCATCCCCGACGAACTGTCTCGTTTTCGGAGGATGTCCAGATGCTCGCGCCATCGGGCGAATTGCTGCGCGCCGGCATGGCGCTGAAACTCAACCATCTCAAACGGGCGGCTCAATCCTACATGCGGGACCGTACCACCCATGCCACGGGCCGGGTGACGTCTTACGCGATGGCCGGCGGAATGTTCGCGGTCGCCGGGATTTTCGTCCTTGCGGCGTTCTTCGTCGGGCTGATCGCACTCTACCGCTGGGTGGCCTTGACCCATGGCCAGTTCTGGGGGTTCGGCGCGGTTGGCGCGGTCCTGCTGGTGCTGGCCGCGATCTGCGCCGGTATCGCCTCAGCGCAGCTGAACCGGAAGGCCAGGCCTATCGTGCCACTTACGAGCCGTCTTCGCGTTGCCATTGCCACCCCGCGCATTCCAAGCGGGACCGTCACACGGGCTGTGAAGGAAGTCGCGACTGCGATCCCGCTGGCACCGTTGGCTCCCGGTGAAAATGGCAAGGCCTGGCGCGCGCGCGGCAAGCGGCCGGTAAAGGTCGGCATGATGCTGGCTGCAGTCGGCCTGATCGGCCTCGCTGCGGCGCGGCGGCATCGCAATGGGCAACGACTGGGCGCCTGAATGCCGTCTCGTCCAGGGCATCTCGACAATTGGATGCTGATCGCAGCGACGGCCGTGTTCGTGCTGACCGCTGACCGCTACGTCCAGGGCATCGGGCTGTTTCGCGCCGGACCTCGCCCCGATCAGCGCAATCAGGAAGCAAAATCGCCGGAGACCGACCCGAGCGGCGCGGCTGCCGAGCCTGGGCGTGGACGCCGTTCGACCAGCCCTTTCACGATCCCCTGGTCCGGCTGGAAGGACATCCTCTGGCGCACCTATCAGCGAATCGACGACGACCGCCTGCTGGCAAACGCGGGAGGCGTGGTGTTTTTCGGTCTGCTCGCGGTCTTTCCGGCCGTGACCGCGCTGGTCTCGTCCTATGGATTGTTCACCGACCCCTCCACGATATCGGACAATCTGCAGACTCTAGCGATGATGCTGCCCTCGGGCACATTCCAGATCGTCGAGGACCAGACCGCCCGGGTGGTATCGAAAGGCAACACGGCGCTCGGCACCACTTTCGCCTTCGGCCTCCTGCTTGCGATCTGGAGCGCCAACGCCGGGGTCAAGGCGATCTTCGATGCCCTGAACGTTGCCTATGAGGAACGCGAGAAGCGCAGCTTCATCCGGTTGAACCTGATCTCGCTAACCTTCACGATTGGCGGCATTGCCGCATTGCTGATGATGGTCGGCGCCGTGGTCGCGTTTCCACTGGCGCTGGATCATCTGGGCATCGCCCCCGAGAGCAAACTGATCGTTGCACTGGCGCGCTGGCCCCTGCTTCTCGTCATTCTGCTGGCCGCACTTGCCGTCCTCTACCGCTTTGCGCCGAGCCGTGATGCTCCGCGCTGGCAATGGCTGAGCGTCGGGGCAATGACAGCGGCCCTGCTCTGGATCGCCGGCTCGTCTCTCCTGTCCTGGTATCTCTCCGCGTTCGCGAATTACGACGCGACCTACGGCTCGCTCGGCGCCGCCATCGGCCTGATGATGTGGATGTGGATGTCGGCCATCGTCATCATGTTCGGTGCCGAGCTGAATTCGGAGATCGAGCGGCAGACGCTGCGGGATACGACCGAGGGGCAACCCAAGCCGCTCGGCACCCGCGAAGCTGTCTCGGCCGACACTGTCGGCGCCGCCGCGCCGTCCTGACCGCACCCGAGCGCGCGGCGCTATCCCCTCGAATCAACAATGATGTTAAGGTCGTGCGGCTTGGGGGAGCATGAGGTGTGGCGGGATCGCGACGTGACCCGTGTTTTCCCGGGTGAGGCAGTCAGCTCTTAAAGGCGTAACGCGCGGCATGATTCGCATTTCGACGATCTTCATCGCCATCTGCATGGTTCTGGTCGCGGCCTCGCTCGGGCTTGTGCTCTACGCCGTCGCCGGCATCAGCGGGACCGAATCCGCGATCGTGGCGCTGACCGCGCTGACCTTCCTGATCCTCTACAACGCGGTGTCGATGCGGCTGCGCGACCGCAACGACGTCGGCGGCCAGATCGCCGATCTGTCGCGCGGCACCGCCGATCTTGCCCGCCAGGTGGCCGAGTTCGGCCGCCGGCTGGCGGCGATCGAGGGACGCATCGCCTCGTCCAATTCGACCAACTCCGACCGTATCCAGTCGGTGGTCGGCGAGATCAACGAGCTCGGCGGCCTGGTCAGGCAGCTCGCCACCACCGTATCGAGCCATGAGGATCAGTTGGCCGGCAATGCGCCGGCGCCCGTTCCCGCTCCGATCGCCAGGCAGGAGCCGGAGGCGCCGATCGACCTGATCGCACCGTTCGAGGAACAACTCGTCGCCCCTCCCCCGCTTCCCGCAGCACCCCCGCCTTCGGTGGCGCGGCAGGCCCCGGCGGTCCAGCCCCAGACCGCCCCCCCTGTTCAGACAGCCACCGGGCGCAACCAGACTCAACTGCTGGCGACGCTTCGCAACGCCATCGACGAAAACCGCATCGACATTTTCCTGCAGCCGATGGTGACGCTGCCGCAGCGCAAGGTGCGGTTCTACGAGGCGGTGACGCGCCTGCGCGACGAGCGCGACCAGCTGATCGCCGCCGAGGAGTTCATCAGCATCGCGGAAGCTTCGGGGCTGATCGGGCGCATCGACAACATGGTGATGCTGCGCTGCGTGCAGGTGCTGCGGCGCCTGATGGTGCGCAACAAGGACGTCGGCGTGTTCTGCAACGTCGCGGCGTCCACGCTCGGCAATTCCACCACCTTCGCGCAATGCCTTGACTTCCTCGAAGCCAACCGGGCGCTGGCGCCCTCGCTGGTGCTGGAGTTCAAGCAATCGACCTTCCGCAATCTCGGCCCGGCCGAGACCGAGAATCTCGCCGCACTGGCCCAGCGCGGTTTCCGTTTCTCGATCGACCACGTCACGGATCTCAGGATCGAGCCGCGCGAGCTGGCCGACCGCGGGGTGCGCTTCATCAAGGTGCCGGCCTCGCTGCTGCTCGACCCCAGGCAGGCCTCGGCCTCGGACATCCATCCCTCCGACCTCTCCGACCTGCTCGGCCGCTTCGGCATCGACCTGATCGCGGAGCGGATCGAAGGCGAGCGCGCCGTCGTGGACCTGCTCGACTATGACGTGCGGTTCGGCCAGGGCTTCCTGTTCGCGCCGCCCCGGCCATTGCGGCCGGAGGGGGCATCTGCTACCGGCGGGGCCTCGCCGAACCAGGCGCAGGACATTCAGGGATCCAATGGCTCCGCTCCCCCCAGCCAAAGTACGACAACTGGCACGACATCTGGCGCGACGTCAGCCGCTCCTCCGGCACAACGCATCACCGGCAACGCAGCGCTCGCGCGCCGCATCTGATCGACGCTGCGCATCATGACCACGCTGCATTTCGCCGAAAGCCTGCGCGAGCTCGTGGGCGGTGTCGATGTCGTGCTCAGCGACATCTGGGGCGTCGTCCACAACGGCCTCGAATCGTTCCCGGAAGCCTGTGAGGCGCTGCACACCTATCGCAGCCGCGGCGGTACGGTGATCCTGATCACCAACGCACCGCGGCCGGCGGACTCGGTGCAGCGACAATTGCGCAAGCTCGGCGTCGCCGACGAGACCTATGACGCGATCGTCTCGTCCGGCGACCTGACCCGGCTCTATGTCGCCGAGCATCCCGGCCGCAAGATGTTCTGGCTCGGCCCCGAGCGTGACAATTCGATCTATCGCGGCCTCGATGCGACGACCGCGCCGCTGGAAGAAGCCGACTATATCGTCTGCACCGGCCTCTATGACGACGAGACCGAGACGGCGGAAGACTATCGCGGCATGATGCTGAAGGCGCGCGAGCGCAAGCTGACACTGGTCTGCGCCAACCCCGATATCGTGGTGGAACGCGGCGACCGGCTGATTTATTGCGCCGGCGCCATCGCGGAGCTCTACCGCGAACTCGGCGGCGAAGTGATCTTCTACGGCAAGCCGCACCGGCCGATCTACGAACGCGCAATGGCGCTCGCCGGCGAACGCCAGGGCCACCCGATCGACCGGAAGAAAGTCCTGGCGATCGGCGATTCCGTCCGCACCGACCTGACCGGCGCACGCGAATTCGGCATCGACTGCCTGTTCGTCACCCGCGGCATCCATGCCGAGGAGTTCGAGGGCCTCGACCAGCTCGACCCGAATTCGGTGATGGAATTGTTCGGCCACCCGCCGAAGGCGCTGATGCGCGAATTGAAGTGGTGATGGCGCGGCTTGAACCGATGCCAGCCTGGACGAATTGCTGAGCGCCAGTCGTCATGGCCGCTCGTCCCGGCCATCCACGCCTTTCTTCTTCCAGCCATGAACGTGGATGCCCGGGACGAGCCCGGGCATGACGATCTCGATGGAGAATTGTTGACCCGGAGAGGAGCGCGCTTACGCGCTGGCCATGTCCGGGAAGACCGCCTCGATCTTGGTCTTCAGCGTCGCCGCGTTGAACGGCTTGACGATGTAGTTGTTCACGCCGGCCTTCTTGGCCGCGATCACGTTCTCGGTCTTGGATTCCGCCGTGATCATGATGAAGGGCGTCGTGGCGAGGTTCGGATCCGCGCGCACTTCGCGCAGCAGGTCGTAGCCCGTCATCGGCTCCATGTTCCAGTCGGAGATCACGAGCCCGTACTTCTTGCCGCGCATCTTGTTCAGCGCTGCCGAACCGTCGCTGGCATCATCGATGTTCTCGAAGCCAAGCTGCTTCAGCAGATTCCTGATGATACGGATCATGGTGCTGTAGTCATCCACCACCAAAACCGACATCGACAAATCAACCGCCATCTCGACTCCCCCAACGCAAACCAGGAATATTACGATCGGACCTGCCCAAGCCCGAGCCCGAGCCCCGGCAGTTCCACGCTCAAGGACTAGCACCAAGGCGTTAAACAGCGCGTTAATTGGGGACGCCCCCCAGGGACTGGAATCGCATTTGATCCGGCCGCCCCTCCCGCTTGACTTCATCCGGCCGGTCGCGCCACGGTCCCCGCCGGTCCCGCCGGTTCGAGAATTCCCCTGATGGCTCCGCATTTTACCGTAATCCGCGACACCACGCCGGACTCCGCCATTCCAAGGGGGGCCGTGGTCGCCATGGGCAATTTCGACGGGGTTCATCTCGGCCACCGCGCCGTGATCGCCGCAGCCCTGGAAATGGGCAGGGCTCAGGGCCGCCCGGCCCTGGCATTGACCTTCGAGCCCCATCCGCGACGGTTTTTCAGCCCGAATACCCCTCAATTCCGCCTGACGGACGAGCGGGCCAAGCTGCGCCTTCTGGCCGGCACCGGGCTTGCCGGCGCCGTGGTCATGACCTTCGACAAGGCCCGTGCCGGAACCAGCGCGCAAGACTTCATTCACCATGACCTGATCGGGCGGCTCGGCGTCAGCGGAATCGCGGTCGGCTACGACTTCCATTTCGGCAAGGGACGGGTCGGCTCGCCGAGCCTTCTCGTCAACGAGGCGCCCCGGCTCGGCATCGAGGTCGACGTGCAGCCCCATGTCGATTTCGACGAGCGGCCGGTGTCCTCCAGCGCGATCCGGATCGCTCTCGCCGAAGGCCAGCTGGAGGAAGCCACCACCATGCTGAGCGCGCCATGGTTCGTCACCGGCGAGGTGATCCATGGCGAGAAGCGCGGCCGCGATCTCGGCTATCCCACCGCCAACATCCGTCTGGACGCCAATTGCGGGCTGAAGCACGGCATCTATGCGGTGCGGGTCGGCCGCGGCACCGAACGGCTGGACGGGGTAGCCAGCTTCGGCCGCCGCCCGACCTTCGACAACGGCGCGCCCCTGCTCGAAATCTTCCTGTTCGACTTCAAGGGCGACCTCTACGGGCAGCAGCTGGACTGCGCCTTCGTCAGCTTCATCCGCGAGGAGCTGAAATTCGATGGTCTAGAGCCCCTGATCCGGCAGATGGACGACGATTCCGCCCGTGCCCGTGCCATCCTCGCCGCCGCCCCGGACGCATTTCCGCGGCTCGGCATCGTCGATTGAGGGCCGAACCCGATCTGCCCGAACCTTTGCGCTTCCCCCGCCCCCCTGCTATGGAGTGCCCATGTTTGCGCGGCGCATCATAGGGATTAGCGGCCCGGCTTCCGCCTGAGCCCAAGGGCTCGGCGCAAGACCGGGATTTTGTCGTTTCACCCCGCGATTCCGCATCGCCATCCGTTCCCGCGCCATTCCGAGCCAGTCAGCCTCATGTCCGAAAAGCCGCAGAAGTCAGACGCCAAAGACTATTCCAAGACCCTGTTCCTGCCGCAGACCGAATTCCCGATGCGCGCCGGCCTGCCGCAGCGCGAGCCGGAGATCCTCAAGCGCTGGTACGAGATCGGCCTCTACGAGAAGCTGCGCGAGAGTGCGAAGGGCCGCGCCAAGTTCGTGCTGCATGACGGGCCGCCCTATGCCAACGGCAACATCCATATCGGCACGGCGCTGAACAAGATCCTGAAGGATCTCGTCACCAAGAGCCAGCAGATGCTCGGCTTCGATTCCAACTACGTGCCCGGCTGGGACTGCCACGGCCTGCCGATCGAGTGGAAGGTCGAGGAAGAGCACTATCGCAAGAAGGGCAAGCAGAAGCCCGACTTCCGTGACAGTGCCGCGATGATCGATTTCCGCAAGGAATGCCGCGCCTACGCCACGCATTGGCTCGGCGTGCAGCGCGAGGAGTTCAAGCGGCTCGGCGTCATCGGCGACTGGGACCATCCCTACGCCACCATGAGCTTCCCGGCTGAAGCCCAAATCGCGCGCGAACTGATGAAGTTCGCCGCCAACGGCACGCTGTATCGCGGCTCCAAGCCGGTGATGTGGAGCGTGGTCGAGAAAACGGCGCTTGCCGAGGCCGAGGTGGAATACGAGGACTACACCTCCGATACGGTGTGGGTGAAATTCCCCGTCACGTCGCCCGCGCATGGCGCGCTCGCCTCCGCTAGCGTCGTGATCTGGACCACCACGCCCTGGACGCTGCCGGGCAACCGCGCCATCTCGTTCTCACCGAAGATCGCCTACGGCCTGTACAAGGTGACGGACGCGCCCGCCGACAATTGGGCCAAAACCGGCGATCTCCTGATCCTCGCCGACGCGCTCGCCGAAGAGGTCTTCAAGCAGGCCCGCGTGACGACTTACGAGAAGGTGCGCGACGTCCCCGGCGACACCATGGACGCGATCGAATGCGCCCATCCGCTGAAGGGCCTTGCCGGCGGCTACGACTTCGTCGTGCCGCTGCTGCCCGGCGACCACGTCACCGACGACACCGGCACCGGTTTCGTGCACACCGCGCCCGGCCACGGCCGCGAGGACTTCGATGTCTGGATGGCACAGGCGCGCGATCTCGACGCGCGCGGCATTACCACGGCGATTCCCTATACCGTCGACGAGAACGGCGCCTATACCGATCATGCGCCGGGCTTTACCGGCAAGCGTGTCATCAACGACAAGGGCGAGAAGGGCGATGCCAACGAAGCCGTGATCAAGGCGCTCGTCGAACGCGGCATGCTGATCGCGCGCGGCCGGCTCAAGCATCAATATCCGCACTCCTGGCGCTCCAAGAAGCCGGTGATCTTCCGCAACACGCCGCAATGGTTCATCGCGATGGACAAGGATGTTGCAGCGAGCGGAAAGACCAAGAGCGGCGACACGCTGCGCGCCCGCGCGCTGCACGCGATCTCGGTGACGCAATGGGTGCCGCCGTCGGGCGAGAACCGCATCAACGGCATGATCGAGGCGCGTCCCGACTGGGTGATCTCGCGTCAGCGCGCCTGGGGCGTGCCGATCGCCGTGTTCGTGCGCGAGAAGGGCGACGGCTCCGCCGAGATCCTGCAGGACGAAGCGGTGAACAAGCGCATCGGCGAGGCCTTCGAAAAGGAAGGCGCGGATGCCTGGTACGCGAAGGGCGCCCGCGAGCGCTTCCTCGGGTCCCGCGCCAGTGAGGACTGGCAGAAGGTCGACGACATCCTCGACGTCTGGTTCGATTCCGGCTCGACGCACGCTTTCGTGCTCGAAGACCCCGTGCATTTCCCGGGTCTCGCCGGCATCAAGCGCAAGGTCGACGGCGGAACCGACACGGTGATGTACCTCGAAGGCTCGGACCAGCATCGCGGCTGGTTCCACTCCTCGCTGCTGGAGAGCTGCGGCACCCGCGGTCGGGCGCCCTACGACATCGTGCTGACCCACGGCTTCACCCAGGCCGAGGACGGCCGCAAGATGTCGAAGTCGCTCGGCAACACCATCGAGCCGCAGTCGGTCATCAAGGAATCCGGCGCCGACATCCTCCGGCTCTGGGTCGCGTCCTGCGACTACACCGACGACCAGCGCATCGGTCCCGAGATCCTGAAGAACACCGTCGAGACCTACCGCAAGCTGCGCAACACCGTGCGCTGGATGCTCGGCACGCTGCATCATTACAAGCCGGCTGACGCGGTCGCGCCCGCCGAGATGCCCGAGCTCGAGCGGCTGATGCTGCACGAGCTCGCGGTTCGCGCCGCCGCTGTCGACAAGGCCTATCGGGAATTCGACTACAAGACCGTGGTCGCGACCCTGTCCGCCTTCCTCAACAGCGAGCTCTCGGCATTCTATTTCGACATCCGCAAGGACACGCTCTATTGCGATCCGCCGTCGTCGCTGACGCGCAAGGCGGCGCTGACGACGATCGACCTGCTGTGCACCTCGGTCCTGAAATGGCTGGCGCCGATCCTCAGCTTCACCGCCGAGGAAGGCTGGCGCATGTATCGCCCCGACGCCGAGCCGTCGGTGCATCTGACGCTGTTCCCGACCGATCTCGAAGCCTTGCGCGACGACAAGCTCGCCGCGAAGTGGGAGACGATCCGTAACGTCCGCCGCGTCGTCACCGGCGCGCTCGAGCTCGAACGCGCCGCCAAGAACATCGGCTCCTCGCTGGAGGCATCGCCGGTGATCTACGTCGCCGACCGAGACGTGCTCATGACGCTGTTCGACACCGACCTCGCCGAGATCTGCATCACCTCGAATTACGAGGTGCGTGAGGGCGAGGCACCGGCTTCGGCATTCCGTCTCGATGCCGTGCCCGGCGTTGCAGTCGTCGTGGAGAAGGCGGTCGGCACCAAATGCGCCCGCTCCTGGAAGATCTCCCCCACGGTCGGCGAAGACGCCGAATATCCCGACGTCACCCCGCGCGATGCCAAGGCGCTGCGCGAGTGGAAGGCGTTGGGCGTGAGCGTCTGATCCCCCGGCCATGACCCCGCTTCGCGCCGGCATCCTTGCGGCCCTGGTCACCCTCGTGGCCGACCAGGCCTCAAAGCTCTGGCTGCTGAACGTGTTCGACCTCGCCCGTCGCGGCGTGGTGAAGGTAACGCCGTTCTTCGACCTGGTGCTGGCCTGGAACATCGGCATCAGTTTCGGCTGGCTCCAGAACGACAGCCAGGCGGCTCAGCTGGCGCTGATGGCCGTCAAGGCCATCGCCGTGGTCGCGCTGGCGATCTGGATGGCCCGCTCGCACACCCGGCTCGCCACGGTCGCGCTGGGGCTGATCATCGGCGGCGCCATCGGCAACGGCATCGACCGCCTGGCCTATGGCGCGGTGGTCGATTTCGCCCTGCTCCACATCGAGATCGGCGGAAATACCTATAATTGGTATGTGTTTAACCTGGCGGACGTGGCCATCGTTGCTGGGGTGGCGGGGCTATTGTATGATTCCTTCCTGGGGGTACCCGCCGCAAAAGCGCCCTGATCCCGGCCGATACGGACCGGCAGGTGGAACCCGGCCTTTGCGAGGGTTTGCCGCATACGCGCGGCGATCTGACACAATATGGAACAGGTACAGTGATGCGCAGCTCGAAGACCAGCATGTCGATGGTTCGAGACCCCCGATCGGGGCTTTGGCAGGCGTTGAAATTGTCCGCTGTCGCGCTCGGCATCGGTCTCGTCATGTCGGCGGGCGCGGCCCGCGCCGGTGACGACGACGATGACGATGACGGGATGACCTTCGAAGAAAAGATCATCGACAATCTGATGTCCGGCATCGGCGCCAAGAGCATGGAAAAGCCCGGCATCGAATACCGGGAGCGCTCGCCGCTGGTGGTGCCGCCCAAGCTCGACCTGCCGCCTCCCGCGACCCAGGCCAAGGCCGCGCCGAACTGGCCCAAGGACCCCGAAGAGAAGCGCCGCAAGGAAGCCATCGCCGCGCGCAAGAAGGCGACCAAGGAAACGGAAAACTGGCAGGTTGCCCGGCCGCTGACGCCCGCCGAGATGAAGGCCGGCGAAGTCGCCGCAGCCCCCCGGACAAGCAACGACCCGATCCAGCCCGGCACCAACGGCAATCCGTCCCTGAGCCCCGCCGAACTCGGCTTCTCCGGCGGTCTGTGGAATATGATGAAGGGCGGCAACGCCACCGAAGAAAAGAAATTTACCACCGAGCCGCCGCGCCAGTCGCTGGTCGAGCCGCCGCCGGGCTATCAGACGCCGTCCCCGAATTACGCCTATGGCGCCGGGCCGGACAAGTCGCGGCGGACCTATTTCGACATCATGTCGGGCAAGGACAAGGAACAATAGCGTTCCTGTCCTGTAGACGCGCCCCCCGCGCCGGCGATCATGGACGCCGGCCGAGGTGCATAAGTTGCTGATCAGTAACTTGCCACCGCGTTGAGTTCTCTGCTTCGTGACGCGAAGCCTCAGCCGCACGGTGTAGCATGCCGTGCCTCCGAGCCGGACATCCGGACCTCGGTCTTCCAAAAGGATCATGATGTCCGCAAACCGATCGGCTGCCTGTCTCCTTGCCGCGCTGCTTTCGACCAGTGTCCTGACATCAGGCGCGGCCCTTGCCCAGACCACGGTCACATCGGCCCCGCCCGCCAGCTTCACGCTCGCCAACGGCATGCAGGTCGTGGTGATCCCCGATCACCGCACGCCCGTCGTCACCGAGATGATCTGGTACAAGGTCGGTTCGGCCGACGAAACGCCGGGCAAGTCCGGCCTCGCCCACTTCCTCGAGCACCTGATGTTCAAGGGCACCTCGAAGCATCCGGTCGGCGAATTCTCCCAGACCGTGCTCCGCGTCGGCGGCAACGAGAATGCCTCGACCTCGGTCGACTACACCAACTATTACCAGCGCGTGCCGAAAGAGCAGCTGGCGACCATGATGGAATTCGAGGCCGACCGCATGACCGGTCTCATCCTCAAGGACGAGAACGTGCTGCCCGAGCGCGACGTCGTGCTCGAAGAGTACAACATGCGCGTCGCCAACAATCCGGACGCGCGGCTGAACGAGCAGATCATGGCCGCGCTCTATCTCAATCATCCCTACGGCCGTCCCGTGATCGGCTGGCATCAGGAGATCGAGAAGCTCGATCGCGAGGACGCGCTCGCCTTCTACCGCCGCTTCTACGCGCCGAACAACGCGATCCTGGTGATCGCCGGCGACGTCGAAGCCTCCGACATCCGCCCGCTGGTCGAGCGCAATTTCGGGGCGATCCCGGCCCAGCCGGCGATCCCGGCACGGCGCGTCCGTCCGCAGGAGCCGGAGCCGGCCGCGCCGCGCACCGTCACGCTGGCCGACCCGCGCGTCGAGCAGCCGAGCATGCGGCGCTATTATCTGGTGCCCTCGGCAACCACGGCTGCGGCCGGTGAAAGCGCCGCCCTCGATGTGTTGGCGCAGCTGATGGGCAGCGGCAGCAATTCCTATCTGTACCGCGCCCTCGTCGTCGACAAGCCGCTCGCGGTCTCCGCCAACGCCAGCTATTCGAGCATCTCGCTCGACCCGACCCAGTTCGCGGTCTCGGCCTCGCCGAAACCCGGGATCAGCTTCGCTGAGGTCGAGCAGGCAGTCGACGCCGTCATTGCCAATGTCGCGCAGAACCCGATCCGCGCCGAGGATCTGGAGCGGGTCAAGACCCAGCTGATCGCGGAAGCGATCTACGCCCAGGACAACCAGGCGGTGCTGGCACGCTGGTATGGCGGCGCGCTGACCACCGGCCTGTCGGTCGAGGACATCAGGAGCTGGCCCGACCGCATCCGCGCGGTCACCGCCGAGCAGGTCCGCGCCGTCGCCCAGAAATGGCTCGAGAAGAAGCGCTCGGTGACGGGCTATCTGATCAAGGACACCGGTGCCGCCAAGCGCGAGGAGAAGCGTTCGTGACCTATCCCTTCCTACGTCGCGCTGCAGTCTCCCTTGCCACCGGCGCTGCGCTTGCGCTCGCTTCGCTCTCGCCGTCACAGGCCGCCGCAAAGATCCAGCGCCTGGTCTCGCCCGGCGGCATCGAGGCCTGGTTCGTGCAGGACGCAACCGTGCCGCTGATCGCGATGGAATATTCCTTCGCTGGCGGCTCGGCCCAGGATCCCAGGGACAAGTCGGGCGTCGCCAACCTGGTCGGTGACCTCCTCGACGAGGGCTCCGGCGATCTCGATTCCAAGACCTTCCACGAGCGGCTCGACCGCCGCGCCATCGAGCTCTCCTTCAGCGCCACCCGCGACACCTTCCGCGGCAGCCTGCGCATGCTGCGCGACAACAAGGACGAGGCTTTCGACCTGCTCAGGAGCGCGCTGACCTCGCCGCATTTCGACACCGCCGACGTCGAGCGCATCCGCTCGCAGGTCATCTCGGGGCTGCGCCGCGAGACCACCAACCCGACCTCGCTGGCGAGCCGCAAATTCCTGGAGGTCGCCTTCGGCGATCATCCCTACGGCCGGCAGACCAACGGCACCCTCGACAGCGTGCCGACCATCACCGTTCCCGACATGAAGGACTATGTCGGCCGCGTGCTTGCAAAGGACGGACTGAAGATCGCAGTCGTCGGCGATGTCGACCCGGAAACGCTCGGCAAGCTGCTCGACCACACCTTTGGCGCCCTGCCCGCCAAGGCCAACCTCACGGCGGTCCCCGACGTCGAGGCCGCAAAGCCGCCGCAGCGCGCCTTCGTCACGCTCGACGTGCCGCAGACCGTGATCACGTTCGGCGGCCCCGGGGTGAAGCGCAACGACCCGAACTTCATGGCGGCCTACGTCGTCAATCACATCCTCGGCGGCGGCGGATTGTCCTCAAGGCTCTATCGCGAGGTGCGCGAGAAGCGCGGGCTGGCCTATTCGGTGTTCGAATCGCTGCTCTGGATGGAGCATTCGGCGATCTTCATTGGTAACACCGGCACGCGTGCCGATCGTGCCAGCGACACCATCGACGCGATCGACAAGGAAGTGCGCCGGATCGCAGAAGAAGGTCCGACCCAGAAGGAGCTGGACGAGGCCAAGTCCTACCTCAAGGGCTCGCAGATGCTGGCGCTCGACACCTCCTCCAAGCTGGCGCAGGCGCTGCTGCAGTACCAGCAGGACAAGCTGCCGATCGACTATATCGAAAAGCGCAACGCCATCGTCGATGCCGTCACGCTGGACGACGCCAAGGCCGCCGCCAAGCGCCTCTGGGGCCAGGGCCTCCTGACCGTCGTCGTCGGCCGCACCCCGCAGGCTGCGGCCCAGCCCGCCACGCCTCCGGCGACGAAGTCGAACTAAAGTCCTCACTTCTCCTGAAATGGCCGGGCTCGTCCCGGCCATTTTGCGTTAAACCTCGCGCCATTGCCGAAACCAGACGTCCGCGATATGTCCGGACATCATAGATGGTGCCATCATGCTGCGGATTTCCCGCGACCTCGTCATCGACGAGGACGATATCGAGATCAGTTTCGTCCGCGCCTCCGGCCCGGGCGGGCAGAACGTCAACAAGGTCGCGACCTCGGCGCAATTACGCTTCGACACGCGCAAGCTGACGATCCCGGAGGACGCGGCGATCCGGCTCGCCCGCATCGCAGGCCAGCGTATGACCAAGGACGGCGTGATCGTGATCCAGGCGCAGCGCTTCCGCACCCAGGAGCGCAACCGGCAGGATGCCATCGACCGGCTGGTCGAGATCCTGACTGAAGCCATGATCCGGCCCAAGCCGCGGCGCGCGACAAAGCCGACTTTCGGCTCCAAGCAACGCCGGCTCGAGGGCAAGAAGCGTCGCAGCGACGTCAAGGCCGGACGCGGCGGAGGCCGCGGTTTCGACGACTAGCCGCGTTCCTCCGAAACGCAGGGGATGCCGGTAGATGTGGGCAGCGCAGGCATGCCCCATGCAATTGCGCCTCATCGGGACTAAATTGAGCGCCTGATCGTCCTTTCGAGTCCCCCATGCCCGTCCGCCAGCTTCCAGAACAAGTCGTCAACCGCATCGCCGCCGGCGAGGTGGTCGAGCGTCCGGCGAGCGTGGTCAAGGAGCTGGTCGAGAACGCGATCGATGCCGGCGCCAGCCGGATCGACGTCTTCACCGACGGCGGCGGCCGCCGCCGGATCGGCATCACCGACGACGGCGGCGGCATGACCGCAAAGGATCTCGCGCTCGCGGTCGAACGTCATGCCACCTCCAAGCTCGACGACGAGGATCTGCTGCAGATCCGCACGCTCGGGTTCCGCGGCGAGGCGCTGCCCTCGATCGGCTCGGTGGCACGGCTGTCTATCACCACCCGGCATGCCAGCGAGCCGCATGCCTGGGCGCTCACCGTCGAAGGCGGCGAGAAGTCCGAGATCATGCCGGCCGCGCTGGCGCATGGCACCCGCGTCGAGGTCAACGATCTCTTCTACGCGACGCCGGCCCGGCTGAAATTCCTGAAGACCGACCGCACCGAAGCCGAGGCGATCCGCGAGGTGGTCAGGCGGCTCGCGATGGCGCGGCCCGATATCGCCTTCACGCTGGCCGGCGAGGAGCGCGCGCCGGTGACCTGGGCTGCGGCGTTGCCCGGCGCGGCCGGACGGCTGACCCGGCTCGGCGACATTCTGGGCGCCGAGTTTCGCAGCCATGCCTTCGAGGTCCACGCCGAACGCGAGGGCGTCGTCGTCGCGGGCTATGCCGCGGCGCCCGCGCTGACCAAGGCCAATGCGCTCGGGCAATATCTCTTCGTCAACGGCCGCCCGGTGCGCGACAAGCTGATCCTGGGCGCGGTGCGTGGAGCCTACGCCGACTATCTGCCGCGCGACCGCCATCCGGTGCTGGCGCTGTTCGTGACGCTGGATCCGCGCGAGGTCGACGCCAATGTACATCCGGCCAAGACCGAGGTGCGATTCCGCAATGCCGGCCTCGTTCGCGCGCTGATCGTGCACGGGCTGAAGGAAGGCCTCGCACGCGAGGGCCGCCGCACCGCCGCCAACAGCGGCGAAAGTGCATTATCCGCGTTCCGCCCGGCTTTCACGCCGCGGCCCGCAAGCTGGGATTGGCGCGCGTCACCCTCCGCGCCCGTCGCGCCGATGCCGTCATTCGAGGGCTCTGCGGCAACGGCTTTCACAGAACGCGCGCAGGCCGCCTTCGACGTCGGCGGGCCCAGCGCGGACGTGCGGTTCGAGACGCAGCCGGCGGCGGATCTGGTCGATCGCCCGCTCGGCGCGGCGCGTACGCAGATCCACGAGACCTATATCGTCTCGCAGACCCGCGACGGCCTCATCATCGTCGACCAGCACGCCGCGCATGAGCGCATCGTCTATGAGCGGCTGAAGGCCTCGCTGGCGGCGAACGGCGTGCAGCGGCAGATCCTGCTCATTCCCGAGATCGTCGAGATGGACGAGGCGACGGTCGAGCGCCTGCTCGAGCGTAGCGAAGAGCTGGCGTCGTTCGGCCTTGCCATCGAATCCTTCGGTCCCGGCGCCGTCGCGGTGCGCGAGACGCCCTCGCTGCTCGGCAAGACCAATGCCGGCGGGTTGCTGCGCGATCTCTCCGAGCACATGGCCGAGTGGGACGAGGCGCTGCCGCTGGAGCGACGCCTGATGCATGTCGCTGCGACCATGGCCTGCCACGGCTCGGTGCGCGCCGGCCGAAGGCTGCGGCCGGAAGAGATGAACGCCCTGCTCCGCGAGATGGAGGACACCCCGAACTCCGGCCAGTGCAATCACGGCCGGCCGACCTATGTCGAGTTGAAGCTGAGCGATGTGGAGAAGCTGTTCGGGCGAAGGTGATTTTGTAGGGTGGACAAAGGCGCGAAGCGCCGTGCCCACGAGCTCTGCATGATCGAGACAGGTGGTGGGCACGCTTCGCTTTGCCCACCCTACGGCTAATCCGCCCTACGCAAGAACACGAATTCCGTGTCGTCATAAGCCCGCCGCTCCAGTTCCTCGAAACCGTCCGGCGTCACGAACTGCGCCGCCTTGGCCTCTTCCACCACCAGCAACGCGCCCGGGGTGAGCCAGCCGCCGTCGCGCAAGCTTGCGAGGGCCTTCTCCGCAAAGCCCTTGCCATAGGGCGGATCGAGGAACGCCAGCGAGAACGGCTCGACGGGATGCGCGGGGCCCAGATCGGTCGCGTCGCGGCGATAGACCTTGGTCACGCCGCCGAGGCCGAGCGACTCGACGTTGTTGCGCAGCAAAGCGCGGGCTTCCGCGCCGTTGTCGACGAACAGCGTGAACTTGGCGCCGCGTGACGACGCCTCGATGCCGAGCGCGCCGGTACCGGCGAAGAGATCGAGCACGCGCGCGTCCTCGATCGGATCGTCATAGGCGTGCACGAGGATGTTGAAGACGGATTCGCGCAAGCGGTCCGCCGTGGGGCGGATGTCGCGCGAGGACGGCGAGGCGAGATTACGCCCCTTCAAACGACCGCCGACGACGCGCAACCTAGTCCTCCTTCGGCGTCAGGTCGCGCTTGCCGTGATAGCCGCGCTTGGGACGGCGCGGCGGGCCGTAGCCGGCGGCCTCTTCCTCGTTGCGCTCGCGCGCCTCCTCGCTGCCGGTGCGCTGCACCAGCACGCGGCGGCCCTTGCGATCGTTGATCACGCCGCGCTTGGTGGCGGGCTTCTTTTCGCTTGGCGCATCGTCGACCCGCGCGGATTTCGACGGCACGTCGAACTGCGCCCCCGACTTCTCGATGATCTTGTCGCCGAGCTGGTCGCGCAGCACGCGGGACTTGATCTCCTCGACCTGGCCTTCGGGGACTTCGCCGAGCTGGAACGGACCGTAGGAGACGCGGATCAGCCGGTTCACCTCGAGCCCGAGATGGGCGCAGACATTGCGCACCTCGCGGTTCTTGCCTTCGCGGATCGCGAACACCAGCCAGACATTGGCGCCCTGGTCGCGCTCCAGCGTCGCGTCGATCGGGCCGTATTTGACGCCCTCGATCTCGACGCCGTCCTTGAGCGCGTCGAGCTGTGCCTGGGTGACGTCGCCATGGGCGCGAACGCGGTAGCGGCGCAGCCAGCCGGTGTCGGGCAGTTCGAGCGTGCGCGCCAGTCCGCCGTCATTGGTGAGCAGCAGCAGGCCCTCGGTGTTGAAATCGAGCCGGCCGACACTGATCAGCCGCGGCAGGCCTTCGGGCAGATTGTCGAACACGGTCGGACGGCCCTCGGGGTCGTCATGCGTGGTCATCAGCCCGCGGGGCTTGTGATAGAGGAACAGCCGCGTGCGCTCGCGTTCCGGCAACGGTTTGCCGTCGACCAGGACGACGTCGTTCTTGGTGATGTCGAGCGCCGGCGAGTTGATGACGCGGCCGTTGACGGTGACGCGGCCCTGCGTGACCATCTCCTCGGCATCGCGGCGCGAGGCAAGCCCTGCGCGCGCGAGCGCCTTGGCGATGCGCTCGCCGGCCTTCTTCGGCTTCGGCTCTTCGTCACGACGCGGCCGGCGATCGGAATCGCGGTCGCGCTCGCGATAGGCGCCGCGGCCGCCGAAGGCGGGGCGCTTCTCGAAGATCCTGCTCTCGTCCTCGTTTTCACGGCGCGGGCGATCACCGAAGCCACCTTCGTTGCGCGGATGCTCGTGCCAGTCGGAGCGCCCCTCGGAGCGCTCGCGCGGACGGTTGAATGTCGGCCGGTCGCCGCCACGCCCGCCGCGGTCGCCATCGCCGTCGCGGCGGGGCCGGTCGAATTTCGGACGGTCCTCGCGCGGCCGGTCGAATTTCGGCCGCTCGCGGAACGGACGATCGCCCGTCGCGCGATCGTCGCGCGCGCGCGAGAAGCGCGGACGCTCATCGCCGCCGCTTTGCCGATCGTCGCGCTTCTGCCAGGGCTTGTCCCCGCCGCGGTCGCGACCACCGAAATCCTTGCGCGGACCCTTGCCGAAATCCTTGCGCGGCGGACGATCGCCCCGCGGACCCGCGTCGCGCTTCTGCCACGGCTTGGAATCGCTCCGCTCGCCGCGATCGAAATTCGGGCGGTCTCCGCGCGGCTTGAAGCTGCGCTCGCCGCGGTCCTCGCGCGGTGCACCCCGCGAAAACTTCCGCTCGCCGTCGAACTTGCGCTCCGGACGATCGCCGCGCGGCGCGTAAGGCTTCTTGTCGCCGAATTTCCTCTCACCACCGGAACGGCCGGCGGGGCGGGACTCGTCGCGATCCCGGCGCGGCGGACGGTCGTCGCGGCCGTAGGACGGGCGATCACCGCGCGGCTTGAAGGGCCGCTTGTCGCCGTCGCGCGAGGCGCGATCCGAGAACGGACGATCGCCACGCGGCTTGAAGCTGCGCTCGCCGCGATCTTCCCGGGGGCGGTCGTCGCGGTTGAATTTCGGCCGGTCGCTGAAGTCGCGGCGCGGGGCATCGCCCTCCTCGCGGCGGCGGAAAGGACGGCTGTCGCTGTTACCACGGGGCGGGCGGGCGTCGCTCCTGCCCTCGGGGCCGCGCTTGGCGAACTTCTTGTCCGGGCCGCGCGGCTTGCCGCTGCGGCCGCCCTTGGGCGGGCCTCGCCGGCCGCGGGAATCGTTGTCTTTGTCGCTGTCGCGAGGCATGAATGATCTCACTCGAGGGGGTGGCCGTTAAGCATTGTGCGCGCTCGTTTGGAGCCGCATGCCCAGGCAATTCGGTTAAGCACTTCTGCTGAAGGCGCAGCTACTAGCAGGTTTCTGGCGATGATACGAGGCTTGAAAGCCCCCTCTTTCATGGATTTGGCGCTTCTGGCGGCTGAAAATGCCGGAAAAGCGGGCGAAGTTCCGATCGGATGCGTGGTGGTCCGCAATGACGAGGTCATTGCCACCGCCGCCAACCGGACGCTGACCGACCGCGACCCCACCGGCCATGCCGAGATCGTCGCGCTGCGCAAGGCGGCGAAAAAGGTCGGCAGCGAGCGCCTGGTCGACTGCGACCTCTACGTGACGCTGGAGCCCTGCACCATGTGCGCGGGCGCGATCTCGTTTGCGAGGGTCAGGCGGCTCTATTACGGCGCCGCCGACCCCAAGGGCGGCGCGGTCGAGTCGGGCGTGCGGTTCTTCGCCGCGCCGACCTGCCACCACGCGCCGGACGTTTATTCCGGGGTCGGCGAGAGCGAGGCGGCGCGGCTGCTCAGGGAGTTCTTTCGGGAGCGGAGGTAGGTCGGAGCTGCGTAGCCCGGATGAGCGCAGCGACATCCGAGATCGCCGCGAAAGATGTCCCGGGTGTCGCTGCGCTCACCCGGGCTACGAGCAGAAAAACGCCCGCAGCGCCTTCGCGGTCGCGTCCGGATTCTCCTCGGTGAGGAAGTGCCCCGAATCCACCGGCATGCCCTCCACGTTGGTGGCCCACTGCTTCCAGACATCGAGCGGGGTCGCTGCGGCCTGGGCGATGCCGGCATTGCCCCACAGCGCCAGCATCGGCACCGTGATCTTCTTGCCGGCTTCGACATCGGCCTTGTCGAGATCGTAGTCGAAATAGGCGCCGGCGCGGTAATCCTCGCACATCGCATGGATGCGGGCGGGGTCGCGGAACGGGGCGAGGTAGTGTTCGAGCGCGCGCGGGTCGATGGCATCGAGCGTCTTCGACTTGGTCTGGCTCGCCATCTTGAAGCGCAGGAAGAATTCGCCCTGGCCTGCGATCAGCGTCTCCGGCAGCGGCGCGGGCTGCGCCAGGAAGGTCCAGTGCCAGATCTTCAGCGCGTAGGCGCGGTTCATCCGCTCCCAGTAATTATAGGTCGGCAGGATATCGAGCACTGCGAGCTTCGACAGCCGGCCGGGATGGTCGAGCGCCAGCCGGTACGAGACGCGGCCGCCGCGGTCGTGGCCGGCGAGCGCGAAGTGGACGTGGCCGAGCCGCTCCATCGCTTCCACCATCGCCTTGGCCATGGTGCGCTTGCTGTAGGGGATGTGCAGCGCATCGCTCTCGGGCATGTCGGACCAGCCATAGCCCGGCAGGTCGGCGATGATCAGCGTGAAGGCCTCCGCCAGCTCAGGCGCCACGCGATGCCACATCACGTTGGTCTCGGAGAAGCCGTGCAGCAGCAGCAGCGGCGGTCCCTTGCCGCCGACGCGGGCGAAGATGCGGCCGAACGAGGTATCGATCCATTCGGAGGCAAAGCCCGGATAGAGGTCGGCGAGGTCGGACATCTCTTGCATCCTTGTCTTGCATCCTTGTCGGGTTCATCGGGCCGGTCCCCGACACCCAAAAGTGCGAAAACAACCCCATGCACAGTACCGGTATCATCATCGGGGCCAATAACCCCAGATACCAATTGCACATTTTGGCGTCCGGATGTGGCGATCCGGTGGCGCCATTTGCGCCGAACGAGCTCTCGACGCGCCCTCGGCCGGCTCTCGCCTAGCCCTCGATTAGCCTTTGGCCTTCTCCGCCTCCACCGCCTGCCAGCCGATGTCGCGGCGGCAGAAACCTTCCGGCCAGCGGATGCGGTCGACGGCCTGGTAGGCGCGGGCCTGCGCCTCCGTCACATCGGCGCCCAGCGCGCAGACATTGAGCACGCGGCCGCCATTGGCGAGGATCGCGCCGTCCTTCGCCACCGTGCCGGCGTGGAAGATCTCGACCTTGTCGATTTTCGCCGCGTCATCGAGCCCTTCGATCCGCGTGCCCTTCTGGTAGTCGCCGGGATAGCCTTGTGCGGCCATCACCACGGTGAGCGCGCTTTCCTTGTGCCAGCGCAGGTCGAAATTCTTCAGCTGGCCGTCGCAGGCGGCGAGCAGCGCCGGCACGATGTCGCTCATCATGCGCAGCATCAGCACCTGGCATTCGGGATCGCCGAAGCGGACGTTGAACTCGAACAGTTTCGGGCCCTGCGTCGTCAGCATGATCCCGGCGTAGAGGATGCCGCGGAACGGCGTGCCGCGGCTCCTCATGCCGGCGACGGTCGGCAAAATGATCTTCGCCATGATCGCGTCGTGGATAGCAGGCGTCACCAGCGGCGTCGGCGAATAGGCGCCCATGCCGCCGGTGTTGGGGCCGACATCGTGGTCGAACACGCGCTTGTGGTCCTGCGCGGAGGCCAGCGGAATGGCGGTCTCGCCGTCGCACAGCGCAAAGAAGCTGATCTCGCGGCCCGGCAGAAACTCCTCGATCACGACCTCCGCGCCGGCCTCGCCGAACGCGCCCTCGAACATCATGGCGATGGCGTCCTCGGCCTCGCGCACGGTCTTGGCGACGACGACGCCCTTGCCGGCGGCGAGCCCATCGGCCTTCACCACGATCGGCGCGCCCTGGCTCTGCACATAGGCCCGCGCGTCATCGGCGTTGGTGAAGCGCTGATAGGCGCCGGTGGGAATGCCGAACTCGGTGCAGAGCGCCTTGGTGAACCCCTTGGAGCTTTCGAGCTGCGCCGGAATCTTGTTCGGCCCGAACGCCTTGATGCCAGCGGCCGTGAGATCATCGACGATGCCGGCCGCCAGCGGCGTCTCCGGCCCGACCACGACCAGCTCGACCTTGTTGGCCTTGCAGAAGTCGATCACCGCCGCATGGTCGGCGACATCCAGCGCCACGCATTCCGCCTCCTTCGCGATCCCGGCATTGCCGGGCGCGCACCAGAATTTGGTCACCAGGGGGGAGGCTGCGATCTTCCACGCGAGAGCATGTTCGCGGCCGCCGGAACCGAGGAGGAGAATGTGCATCTAGGGCTCGGAAATGAGGGGTCTGGATGGGGCGGAGGTGGCACGAATCGGGGTGGGGCTCAAGGGCGGTGCACCCATACTCCCCGTCATTCCAGGCCACCTCCGAGGCGCGAGTCGGTAATTCATCGGGGCCATCAGCGGCCGGCCGGTTGGCGACGCTACGGAATTTACCTCCGCTTCGGTGGATCAGGCCTGTTGTGAGAGGAAGTGTCGAAGTTTGGATTTGACAACTAGCGGTATTGCGACTTGCTGGATACGTCTAAAATGTAACCTTGAGTCGGCGCGGGTAAGCAGTTGGACACGGCAGCGGGAGAAGACACACCGGAGGGGTTTTGCTTTCTATGCTCCCCCTCGTCTGAGCTGGTGTTTCACGAATCGCAGAATTTCTATGCGCTCGCTGGGCTTGGACCGGTAGTAGATGGCTATTGCGTTGTTGCAGCAAAAGCGCACTCCAGATCGATGGCAGACTTAGCTCCGAATTTGCGAGCGGAGCGAGATTCATTCCTAGGTGCGGTCCGAACCAGGCTGTCTGCAATGTACGGCAACTGTCTCGTCACGGAACATGGCCGCATGGCGGTTTGTGCGGCCGGTGAGCATGACCATCATTGCTTCCATGCGCACTTCCTGGTGTTTCCAGGTAGTGAGGATGTTTCGTCCCTCGCCAGTTCGTACTTTGCCAACACCGCCGAGTTTTCGACGTTGGACGGCGCACTGGCCTTTGCTGCACTGCACCCTGAGTATCTTCTAACATCACCCAGCTCGAGCCGCCTATTTATCCATTCCACACCACTCAATGCTCCTCGACAGCTCGCCCGGTTCCTCGTGGCATGGAAAAATGGCAATGCGCATCTAGCTGACTGGAAAGCTTGGCCGCAGCGTGAACGCGCTATTTCCATCGCCAATACACTGCGGACCGCCTTCGTCTCGGAAGATCAATGCTAACGGATGCAAAGATCGATAGCGCGCTCAAGAAGCTAGCGGATTCGTTCCTGAACGAGCAACGCGCCGTTGAAGGCGGCTCCGACTTCAAGGGCTGGGGGCAATTCATCGGGCAGAAAAATCGAAACCAAGTCGGCCTGTACGGCACCTGCGCGGGAGTAATCTGCATTTCGCTAGCATACGGGTATCCCCGCATTCCGGCGCCGGTAATTGATTATCTCGTTTCACTCTGGAATGACAGGAACGTGCCGGGCACAAGAGGCGGACGTGACTTTGCGCTCACGGCAAGGCGCGCCTTTTTCTTGATGGCCGTGCGACAATCCAAACATCCCAAATTGCAAGCGATAGCCCCCGAAGCGGACCGTGAGCTGCGAGAGAGAATACTTTCCGATGGGCTTTTGGTAGGATGGCAAATCGACAAGTCCACGAGAGCTGCAACGGGGAATGAGACGGCGACGTGCGTTGCAATTCTAGCGTACGTCTTGACCGGAAAGAAGAGCGATATTCCCCCCGAGATGCTAAGAGCGGCGACCGCTCTACAGGAACGTCTAGAGGGAGCCCCCTCTTCGAATAGCGGCCTAAGAAAATTCTCTCTTTGCGCTCTTTGTCTAGCTCTGGACCAGGGGAACCTACGCCCCCGGATCAAACAGTGGATTGTGAGGAGCAAGATCACGCAGGAGACTCGCGGGCAAGACACTCTGGATTTTTGGGATTATGATTATCGGGTGGGTGAAGGCCTAATCTCTCGTCGCGACTACCTGCACGTTCCTGCAGATTCCGTTGACATTCTTTTGGCAAGTGGACTGACAGGCGACAAAGGGCAGCATCTAGAGGCGGTCAAGCTGGCCGATGAAGCGGCTGACTCGTTTATCGATTCAGGCGTTTACTTCGGCGGAAGAGAGAGGGCCACGAGCCTAAGCCAAGCCTGGGTTGCCTTGGCGCTTGAGCATTCAAAGAACCTGCTTGCGGCACGATCCGATCGCAAACGCTGGTATTCTTACTTTTGGCTTGGATCGTGAAGCGGGCGTGCAACCATGATAGTTCATGATCCCATTTACGGCGCATTTGAGCCACCAAGCTTCTTAGACCGTCTAATACTCGCTCCTGAGGTGCGCCGTCTCATGGGGGTTCGTTTGCTAAACGCACCGTCACCCTCTCTACCGACACTATCAGAGGTCCGACGGTTTTCGCATACGCTTGGAGTTCTAAGGTTAGCGCTCCTCAATCCTCATAACGGGCTAGCGCGAGACGAAGTTAGGGCGCTCTCCGCAGCGATTTTGATACACGATGCTGCAACTCCGCCGTTTGCTCACCTGCTTGAATATTACCTCAAAGATCGCGCTGGATGGGACCACGAAGCCGCGCTTCCTGATTTACTAACCGGACATAATTTGTTCGGGAACATCGCACATCAAATACTGCCGGGAGAGGAACTGAGATTCAAGCGGCTCTGCAGCGCCAGCAAGATCGATTTTGAATTGGTATTACAAATCGTGCGGAAGGAGCATCCCTCGTCCGCTTTGCTGTTCGGAGCGTTGGACTTCGACAACCTTGACAACGTCCTGAGAATGGCTTGGGCGCTAGGGCTCAGCACGCAATCGGCTTCGTTTCTGCAGATTGCGCGGGAGATCGGTGTTTCGATAGACGGGAAAATGCTCCTTTCAGAGCGTAACGCTTCGTCAGTCGAGGCCTGGGCGGAGACGCGTCGGCGAGTTTACGACATCCTGGTGTTCGACTCCATCACGGTCGCAACACAGGCGGTCCTTACCAAGGCGATTTCGCTGCTATTCAATGAAAGCGCCGTGTCGGAGATACATTGGGCCAATCGCGATCAAGACTTTCTCGATCTGCTAACGCGTGCACCAAAAACGAAGGATTTGATGCTGCGACATTTTCATCAAAGCCTTCCCTCCCAGGTCTTCGCGCTGCAAGTGCCTGGGTCGCTTGCGAGCCTGGGATTTTCGTCGCGCGATGCAGCGATTAGCTTGGTGGAGAAGCTGGCGCAGGACGAATTTGGTATCAAAAAGCCTTTCGGATACGCCTTCGTTGATAAGTCCGCGTTTTCGAAAAAACTAGAGTTCACCGATCCGGCTACAAGACACCGGTGGAATTTTGGTGCTGCGTCGCAGAGCATTGTGTTCTATTGCTTTGCCAACGAGGCGGAGAGGCCACCGCAGCCAATCCAAGAGCGATTCCAGAATATTCTGCTTAAAGAGCTGGGCGGGGCGGTTAAGGTAGATGTTGACACGAACGAAAACAATCGATTTGCGCGCTAGGTTGAAGCGTCTAGAGGAAGTCGATTGGGACTTCTCCACAAGCCGCAGTCAGTCGGCATTTTCAAGCCTTCACTGGCATCCCTGCCGTTATCCATCTCAGATCCCGGCCGTTCTGATCGGCGCACTGACTGAACCGGGCGAAATCGTTCTTGATCCTTTTCTTGGCTCCGGCACCACCGCAGTGGAAGCTCAGCGCCTCGACCGCCCTTGCGTCGGGGTAGAACTTAATCCCGTTTCGGCGTTGATGGCTCGCGCGAAGACACTATCGCGGAGCTCTGATCAAATAAGAAAGCTAGTAGATCGAATTCGCATCCTCGTGCGCCAGAATGCTAAGAGGGACGCGGTTCCTAAAACTGTGCAGAGCGAAAAATGGTATACGCCAAGGACACTTGGCGACTTGCGGAGATTGCGAAGCAGCATCGCAGAATTGCGAGGGGACGGTCGTGTTCTTGCCGAAGCTGCATTTTCATCGATCTTGCTGCCCGTATGCCGTGAAACGCGTCATTGGGGCTACGTCTGTGACAACACGACTCCTAAAGATAATCACGAGAGGGACGTGATTGATCTCTACGAAAAGGTACTAATTGGATTTGCCGAGGCTTATGAGGCGCGAGACACATATCGAAATGCATCGCAGCGTCGCGAGACGGCTGCTACCGAGGTGAAAATTTTGGAAGGTGATGCTGCGACCATCCTGGGAAACAAGCCGATCGATGGTGCGCAACTAATCGTCACCTCGCCCCCGTACTTCGGAGTGGCAGACTACGTGAAGGCGCAACGTTTAACTTTAGAGTGGCAGGGAGTAGAAATCGAACCACTGCGTCAGAAAGAGATTGGAGCGCGAAGCAAGAGGCACCGATTGGTTGCGGCTGAACAATACCTTGCCGAATGCAAGCGCGTGTTTGAAGGATGCCGGGAGGTCCTTGACCGAGGCAGAGCTTGTGCGGTCGTCTTTGGTGAATCAGGTGATCGAACCCCGATGAACGAAAAGTTTGAGCAGGTCGTAGAAAGCTGTCACTTCAAGCTACTTTATAAGCAGTCTCGTAAAATCTCGACAGGCCGCCGACAGAACCCCAGCCTACAAACGGAGCACCTCCTCATTTTTGCGTGAGCAACGAATGTCTAAACTCATCGACCTAGGCGAGCGAGAAATCCTTAAGCAGATCATTCCCCGGTTTGCGGAAGGCGCTGGAGATGATTGTGCCATTCTCCAAACTTCCGGCGGGCATCTTGTGGTCACCACCGATCCCGTGCCGCCTCCTGCAGCCGCTGCTATTGGAGGAGACAATGATCCTTTCTGGATGGGCTGGCTCCTCGTCACAATTAACGTCTCGGATTTGGCAGCAGCGGGAGCCGTCCCGCTGGGTTTTCTAGCGGCCATAGAATGCGAATCTGAGAGGACAACCGAGTCCTTTGAGCGTCTGTTGGAGGGCATACGGGCAAGTTGTGCGGCGGCTCAGATACCTTACGTTGGAGGCAACCTTCGGGAGGCCTCGCGGCTGTCAGCGGTCGGCACAGCATTTGGAATATGTGATTCATACTCACCCTTAACGCGGGTAGGCGCCAAAGAGGGGGACTCCATCATTAGCATCGGCCAAGGCGGGGTCTTTTGGCGTGACGCCTTGCGACTCTTGGACGGTAAGGACTTTGGACCGAAGGACAGCTCTCCAGTTTTTAAGCCCATATCTCAAATTGGTTTCGTTCACTGCTTAGCCCGGGAGCATCTCGTCAGGGCGGCGATGGACAACAGCGATGGCCTTCTTCCAAGCTTAAACGAGCTAGCAAGCAAGAATAGCCTTGGGATCGTCCTAAACCTTGAAGCACTCACTGTTCCGGGTCTAACCGCAGAAGAGAGCAGCAATGCTGCGCGTTACTGGTTAGGGTGGGGGGATTGGAACGTCATTCTTGCTGTATCGCCTGCGCATGAAGATCGGTTGTTTGAACTGGCTAATGCGTCGAAAGCATCCGCGCATCGAATCGGACGCTTTACAGCAGAACACCCCGGGCTAGTGACGCTGCAACGCGGGGGTAACACCGCTCTCGCGCCTCGCCTCGAATCCGAAAGATTTGCAAAGGATTCTTGGATGCTAAAGGGTGTTGGAGAGTATGTACGTATGCTGAAGGAAGTGCCACTCCCGTAGGATAGACCGAATGCCGGTGAAAATCTTAAGCCTAAGCGGAGGCGGGATTCGTGGCATCTTTCAAGCAGTATTCCTTCGGGAAATCGCGTCACAACTTGGGGTACCGCTCCGCGAACAATTCGATCTAATTGCCGGAACCTCGACGGGCGCTATCATTGCGCTCGGTATCGCACTCGACGTGCCACTGGGCGACGTGGTGGATTTATTCGAAAAGCACGGCGGTGAGATTTTTCCCGAAAACGTGAGGCGCGCGAGCCAGCGAACACTCTCGTACGCCTGCAAAGGGCCCATTTACAAGCAAGCGCGGCTTCACAGCCTGCTGACTGAAGTCTTCTCAGACGACGGCCGACAGCTTCAACTGAGAGACTGTGTGCCCCCCGTGGTTATACCGGCTACGATACTGGACCGTTATCAAATTAGGTCCTTTACTACTCTCGCACGGTGCGGCGCCCCCGAAAGTCTCGATGGAGAGCTATTTGCAGCGGACGTGGCGCTCGCAAGTGCAGCAGCGCCGCTCTTTTTTTCGGCCTATCGCCCGCGCGGTCGGCGTTCATCAGACGAACAGATACGAACTGAGGAACGGTCGTATACGGACGGAGGACTTTGGGCCAACAATCCGGTTCTCCAGGCTGTTATGACTGCACGGCGATGCCTGGATACTCCATTTGCCGACATGCGCGTCATAAGCGTTGGCAATGGTGAGATCCCGGGCGGGAGCGTGGGCCTTGACTTCAACAGCATGTGGCGCGCGCGAATGTTGAAGCCAACGCTCAACATGATGTTCGCCACACAGAGTGAACTTGCCGATCAAACGGTCGGAACATTGCTCGATGACAGCACATTTTCAGGCGCTAGAATGCTTAGGATCAACACACAGCTCGATGCTCCTATAGACCTAGACGACGCCAAGCTTGCAATCAGCCGCCTCAAGCCTCTTGCCGAAGACGAAGCTCGTGGAGCCGTCGGGAGATTCCGGCGATTACTGGGTGTGTGAGAGGTACTCAAGAACCTAAACCTGCTTCCCCGCAATAATCTCCTGCAACTTCGCCACATGCCGCGCGAACGCCCCGCGGCCCGCCGCGGTCGCGGTCACCTTCGTCTGCGGCTTCTTCCCGACGAACGCTTTCTTCACCGACACGTAACCCGCCTTGGCCAGCGTCTCGATATGCGCGCCGAGATTGCCGTCGGTGGCACCGGTCAGCTTCTTCAGTCGGGAGAACTCTAAGCCGGCGGACACGGGCAGCGCATTCGGCGCCGCCATGATCTTCAGCCGCAGCGGCTGGTGGATGATGTCGTCGAGCTCCGCCATCAGGTCCGCTACGCGAACAACATTGACGAGCTCGCTCTAGTTGTAATTTAATGCATGTGCGTCATTTCTAGGGGCCCGTAACATGCTTGATAAGCCAAACAGCGAGCCAGCGACATCATCAGGACCAGAGCAGACAAAAGCTAAGCAACGTGGCTGGTGGGCCTGGATTGTTGCCGCCGCAGTGGCGATAACCACATTTTTCGGTTGGGTAGCTGGGATCGATGTGGCGAAGCTCAGAGCGACGGGTGACCAGCTAAAGAGCTATGCGTTGGATTTCCTCCAAGGAGACGAGTTCAAGCTGCGCTCTGCAAAGCTGGTCTATCGCGAGCCCGCCGGCGACAATGACTACAGGGCATTTGTAGACGTGGTGGCGACGAATAAATCACTGGGAATGTGCCAAGCCGATCTCAACATCGGTCCGGGCAAGAAGTACCCAAAAAGTGAGGACATAACGGAAAAGAGAGACACGCATAATGGCTTCAAGCGCTTCTCGTTTGTCATTCTTAGGAAGGAATTTCCTCAAGAGGGCAAAATCCAGTTGCGATGCGAAAAAGCCACGTCTGATTGGGCTGACGTAGATTGGCCAGTGGAGGTAAAGCAGGAAAACTTCCCGGTTCTGGTAGCGGAAGACACTAGTCACGGCGGTCCACCAGCAGAAGCTTTTTTGTATTGTGGAACGGACGTGGCTGGTTGGGCCAAAATAAACCATCCAGAAGTTTGCAAATATATCGACGTTGTGAGAGGAGCCAGTTCCGACGGCGGTCGATGCGGACATAGCCATCTTGTTGTGCGCTGTTCCACGATTCCGTTGGACAGACCCGCTAAGTGAAATTGAAATCCATCATTGCGAGTTATTGTTTTCGGCGATCCACTGGGGCGCATCAAGAATGTGGGCACGGCCGAACCAGACGCTGGCTCCGAGAAGGACGCTCCGGAGCGTCGTGTGAAGAAGCTGGCTCGTGCGGCGACCCGAACCTCCCCAGCGAGGAGAGGTGAACTCCCTAGCTGGCGCCGCGGGGCGAAAATCCCTAACGTGGGGTCTGCCCCCAACACTCCGAATCGCTTGCAGATGCCCCCCGCGGAACAACTCAACAACGCCTTCGAATTCACCGTGTCCGAGCTCTCCCAGTCCCTGAAGCGGACGGTGGAGGACACTTTCGGCCATGTCCGCGTCCGCGGCGAGATCTCCGGCTTTCGCGGCGCCCACTCCTCCGGCCATTGCTATTTCGCGCTCAAGGACGAGAGCGCCAAGATCGAGGCGGTGATCTGGAAGGGCGTGCACGGACGGATGCGCTTCAAGCCCCAGGAGGGGCTCGAGGTCATTGCCACCGGCAAGCTCACGACCTATCCGGGCTCCTCGAAATACCAGATCGTGATCGAGGCGCTGGAGCCGGCCGGCATCGGCGCGCTGATGGCGCTGATGGAGGAGCGCAAGAAGAAGCTCGCCGCCGAAGGGCTGTTCGACGAGGCGCGCAAGCAGCTGCTGCCGTGGCTGCCCGAGGTGATCGGCGTGGTGACCTCGCCGACCGGCGCGGTGATCCGCGACATCCTGCACCGATTGGAGGACCGCTTCCCCCGCCGCGTGCTGGTGTGGCCGGTGAAGGTGCAGGGCGAAGGCTCGGCCGAGCAGGTCGCGGCCGCGATCCGCGGCTTCAATGCGCTGCCGGAGGGCGGCAGGATTCCGCGGCCCGACGTCCTGATCGTCGCGCGCGGCGGCGGCTCGCTGGAGGACCTCTGGTCGTTCAACGAGGAGATCGTGGTTCGGGCGGCCGCCGAGAGCATGATCCCGCTGATCTCCGCGGTGGGGCACGAGACCGACATCACGCTGATCGATTTCGTCGCCGACAAGCGCGCGCCGACGCCGACCGCCGCCGCCGAGATGGCGGTGCCGGTGCGCAGCGATCTGTTCGTCGAGGTCGCCGATCTCGGCCGCCGCACCCGCGCCTATTGGCAGCGCAGCCAGGAGAGCCGCCGCAGCGAGCTGCGCGCCGCCGCGCGCGCGCTGCCGGCGGCCGGCGACCTGCTCGCCATTCCCAGGCAGCGGCTGGATTCGGCGGGCGCGTCGCTGCCCCGCTGTCTCAAGGCCAACACGCACGCGCATTTCCGCAGGTTCACCGCCGCGAGCGCGAAGCTGACGCTGCGGGTGCTGCACGGCCAGATCTCGCAGGCCGATCATCGCCTGACAGTGTGCGGCGAGCGGCTCGGCCTGTCCGCACGCTCGCTGCTGCGGCGCCGGCGCGATCGCTTTGCCGGGCTGGAAATTCGCCTGCGCGCCTCGAAGCTCGCCAATGCGCAGGCGCAGCGCAACGCCATTGCCCGCCAGCGCGAGCGCACGCATCGCCTCTCAGAACGCGCCGGCCGCGCGCTGCTCACGCTGCTGCAGCGGCTCGAGGCCCGCATCGACAACAGCGGCAAGCTGCTGTCCGCCTTGTCCTATCGCAGCGTGCTCGCGCGCGGCTTTGCGCTGGTGCGGGACGAAGCCGGACATCCCGTGCATGCGGCGGACAGCGTCGGGCCCGGCGCACGCCTCGAGATCGAGTTCGCCGATGGCCGCGTGGGTGCGACGGCGGATGCGGATCGTGCAGCTCCAACGGCCAAGCACGCGCCGGCGCAGCCTAAGCCGGCCGCGTCGGACGCAAAGCCCGCGCCCAAGCGCGTGGCCAAGCCGGTGGGTCAGGGCAATCTGTTCTGAGGCGCGAGAAGCGAGTGCTCCATTCCCGTCATTGCGAGGAGCCCTTGCACGACGATCTGGAGACAGCGCGTAGTCTCAGACCCGTCATCCTGAGGTGCGAGGCTTGCGATGCGAACGCATCGCAAGGTGAGCCTCGAAGGATGTACGGCCGCGATGCAGCCGGGCTGTCGCCCTTCGAGGGCCGCTGAGAAGCGGCCACCTCAGGGTGACGGCGATGGATTGGTGAACTTCAGCGGCACGACAATCCCGCGTCGATCGTGGTCCAGAAGCCGCAATGCTCCGCCGCGCGCAAGGGAGCGCCGGCGTGGGCCTCGTAGAGGAAGATCGCGACGGTGAAGACGGCGAATGCGGAGAAGAGTGTAATGCGCATGAGGATTGCGTTTAATCGACATCGTGGTCGAACTAAGGCGCCGTCACCTGCTGAAACCCGCATCGCGCGCGATCCGTAGATTCACGGTCGGCCCTTCTCCATGCAGGGCGGTGGCCGATGCGGGGCTGTCCGCCTCCTGTTGTTCCCCGGGCGGCCCCGCTTCTGGAGCCCGAAGATGTCGCCCGCATGAGCGCAGCGATATGCGGGACCCCTCGCCCCGGATATCGCTTGCGCTCATCCGGGCTACCGAATTACCGCGTCAGCCAATGCGCGACGTCCTTCTGCGACTCCGCGCGCGCTTCGGCATCCGTGCCGAGATGGCCGTGCTCGGGCGCGGCGGCGTCGTTGCTGCCGCCGGCTGCGTGCAGCTGCGTGTTGGCGCGGTCGAAATCGTGATAGGCGCCGGGATAGACCACGATGCGTGCGAGCGCGCTGCGGCCATGCGCGCCCTCGACCATCTGGCGGCAGGCCGGCGGCGAGGAGACGTCGTCATTGGCGCCGATCAGCACCAGGGTCGGCACCCGCGTGCTCCAGCCGAGGCCGGCGGAGATCCGGCAGTCGGGATAGAATGCGATGGCGGCGCGAAAATCCGGCCCCGGATCGCGCGCCGTCGCGACTTGCGGCCGCACCGCCCACAGCAGCGCGCTGGCGCCATTGGCCCAGCCGATCAGGCTGACGCGGTCGCGCGCCACCCAGGACTGCTTCATCAGCCAGGCGCGCGATGCCGCGATATCGATGACGCGCTCGCGTCGCGCGCTGACGTGCATCTCCTTGACGCGGCATTGCGGCCCGAGCTCGCGCGAGCCGTAGCTGTCGGGCCACAGCACGGCATTGCCGGTCTTGAGCAGACGCATCGCCCAGTCGCGGTAGCGCGGCAGCACGGGTTCGGAATGGCTGCCGAGGCCGCCGCAGCCATGCAGCGCGATCACGGTCGGAAACGGCCCCTCGCCTTCGGGCTTGAACAGCTGCGCATGCAGGATTCCCGACGACAGCGGGATGTCGACCTGCTGCGGCGCAGGCGCGGCGGACGCGGCCGACATCAGCAGCATCAGGAACAAGGCGGTCAGTCGAAGGCGCATCGGATTCTGTCGCAGGAGGTGCCGCACGGCCGCAAGCCCTATCATGCAGACACGGCGGCAAAACATCACAAACCGGTGGGTTTACCGGGCGGACAAGCCACCCTATCTATGCTACATCCCATCCAACACATCGTGCCCTCCAGGGTTTCCCGTTAAAGGTTTCCTTTAAGTTTTTCCTGGCAGCGGCCTTCCGCGGAGACTTTCGACCGTGCTGAACAAGTTCGGCCCCTCGGGCCATGGCGAAGCGCAAGTGCAATATCTCGACGGCGACTTCCGCGTGATCTCGCCGGGGACCTATGTGCGCTGTGCCATCACCGACGTCAGGATTCCGCTCGACGAGCTGAAATACTGGAGCGTCGATCTGCAGGAGGCCTACGCCACGCCCGCCGCGGTGCTGCAGCGGCATTTCCCGGGCGAGCTGAAGCCGCAGGCGTAAGACGGCCGGCGGTTGTTGCATGAGAGAACTCCTGATCGGATGAGATCAGTACGAGTCGCGCGATGAATGTCGCCTGAATGCAGTTGCCGTAGCTGGTGCCGTAGGGTGGGCAAAGGCGCAAAGCGCCGTGCCCACCATCTCACTTCACATTCGACGAGAGATGGTGGGCACGCTTCGCTTTGCCCACCCTACCAGATCACCGCCTGGAGAACCTTCGCTCGCGCGCCTTGTAGAGCTGGTCGCTGATCAATTGCCGCAGCTTGGCCGGGTCGTCGAATTCGAGCTGAACCGCGAACGGCACGATTCCATCGGGCACGCCCTCGCTGCCGCGCAGGCGCGCAAGGTCCTTTTCGGTCGTCACCAGCGTCAGCTGCTCGCGCGCGGCATCCGCGGCGAGCGCTGCGATCTCCTCGCGGGAGAACATGTGGTGGTCGGCAAAGGGCCGCGTGCGCGCGACCGCGATGCCGCTCGCGCGAAGGGTGCGGAAGAACCGCTCGGGATCGCCGATGCCGGCGAAAGCGAGAACATTTTTGCCGAACAGTTGCGCGAGCGAGGCTGCATCCGGCTTCAACCGCGCGCGCAATTCCGGCTTGCCGCGGCTGGCGAGCGCGGAGGCGACATCGTCGGCGGCATGGCCGTCGCCGATCAGCACCAGCGCGTCGGTGCGGTCGAGCTGCGCCTTCAGCGGCGCGCGCAGCGGACCGGCCGGAAATATCTGGCCGTTGCCCAGGCCGCGTTCGCTGTCGATCACGATCAGCGAGGCGTCCTTGAGCAAACGCGGGTTCTGGAAGCCGTCGTCCATCAGGACCAATGTGGCGCCTTGCGATTTCGCCAGCGCGATGCCGTCGAGGCGGTCTCGCGCCACCACGACCGGGACATCGCGCGCCATCATCAGGGGCTCGTCGCCGATGTCGGCCGCGGTGTGGCGTATGCGGTCGACCATGACCGGGCCTTGCAAGCGCCCGCCATAGCCGCGGCTGAGCACCACCGGGGTCTCGCCGAGCTCGCGCAGGAGCCTGGTCAGGGCCAGCACGGTCGGCGTCTTGCCGGCGCCGCCGACATGGTAATTGCCGACGCAGATCACGGGGATGCCGGCATCCGTGCCCTGGCGCAGCATGCGCCGTTGGGTGATCGCGCCGTAGAGCGCTCCGAGCGGCCATAACGCGAATGACGGAAGAGAACGTGGCCGGTACCAGAAGGCCGGCTCACGCATTGGCGGCTCCCATCTCGATCCGCAGCTGCAGCAGATACGGCTCGAGCGCGGTCATGGTGCGGTTGAGCGCGCCGCCGAGATCCTCGACCACGCCCGCGCCTGCACGCTGCATCTTCTCGCGGACCGTCGGCTCGGCCAGCAGCAGGCCGAGCTGCTTGACCAGCGCCTCCGGCGTGTCGGCCTGGCGCGCACCGCCGCTGCCGTCGAGCGCCTCGTAGACATCGGCGAAGTTGAAGACGTGCGGGCCATGCACGACCGCCGCCCCGAGCTTGATCGCCTCGATCGGGTTCTGGCCACCATGGCGGATCAGCGATCCGCCCATGAACACGATCGGCGACAGCCGGTAGAACAGGCCGAGTTCGCCCATGGTGTCGGCGACATAGACGTCGGTGGTCGCGGTCGGCAGCTCCTCGCGCGAGCGCAATGCCGGCTTCAGGCCCGAGGCCGTGACCAGGCCCGAGATCGAGGAGCCGCGATCGGGATGGCGCGGCACGATCACGGTGAGGAGCTGCGGGAAGAAGCCGGACAGGTTGCGATGCGCCGCGACCAGCATCTCGTCCTCGCCCGGGTGGGTCGAGGCCGCGACGATGATGGGGCGCCCGCGCGTCATCGCCATCAGCCGTTCGAGCTTGGCGGGATCGGCCGGCGGCGCCGGCACGTCGAGCTTGAGGTTGCCCGTGGTGACGACGTCGCGGCCGCCGAGCGTGGCGAAGCGTTCGGCATCGGTCCTCGACTGCGCGAGGCAGATGTCGAAGCGCGACAGCAGCGCCGAGATGGTGCCCTGCATGCGCCGCCAGCGCGGGAACGAGCGCGGCGACATCCGTCCGTTGATCAGCACCATCGGCACCCGGCGCGTCGCGCCCGCCAGGATCAGGTTCGGCCACAGGTCGGATTCGATGAACAGCGCCAGCGACGGCTGCCAGTGGTCGAGGAAGCGCGCGACATAGCGCGGCGAGTCATACGGCACGTATTGATGGATCACGTCGGGCGGAAACCGCTTTGCGACCACGGTCGCCGAGGTGACGGTGCCCGAGGTCAGCAGGATGCGCAGATTGAGATCGCGCAGGCGCTCGATCAACGCCGCCGCGGCCAGCACCTCGCCGACGCTGGCGCCGTGGATCCAGACCAGCGGGCCATGCGGCCGCACGTCCCGGGACAGGCCACGCCGCTCGCCGACGCGCGCGGGATCCTCCTTGCCCTGCTTCAGCCGCCGCCTGATCAGTGCGGGCGCAAGCGGCACCAGGCCGGAGGCCAGGCGACGATACAGCCGCAGCGTCAGCGGCAGCGAGCCGGGCAACGACTTGGGCAACGACTTGGGAAGCAATTTAGCCATCTTGAGGCCCAGGACGGCCGAGTTGCGCATAGGCGCGGCGGGTCGCCTCGTTCAGCGTCTCTTCGAGCTCAAGCCGCAACGCTTCCATCATGGCGGCGTCGGCATCGGCGGGAACATGGATTTCCTTGATGCCGACCAATGCGCCTCGCCCGAATGGAAGATTGATGGTGGTGCGGTCCCAGTTCTTGAGCCGGACGAAGCGGCTGGTCGCCATTGCGAAAGGCATGATCGGCCGCCCCGATTCCCGTGCCAGCATGATAATGCCGAGCCCGGCCACGCGCGAGCGCTTGGGGACATCGGCGGTCAGCGCGACATTACAACCGGCCTGGAGCGTGCGCACCATTTCCTTGAAGGCGCCGACCCCGCCCTTGCGGTGGAAGGCGCCGCCATGATCGCCGGAGCCGCGGATGGTGCCGATGCCGAGCCGCTCCGCGGCGATCGCATTGAACTCGCCGTCGCGGTGGCGGGAGATCAGCACCTTGGCGCGATAGGAGGCCTTGTTCTGGTTCTTGATGAAGGGCGTGAGGAAGTGCTGGCCGTGCCAGAACGCGAAGATCGCAGGGAGCTGCGGCTCGACCTGGTCATAGACGTCGGGCGGATCCAGCGTGAATGTGTTGGTCCGCCAGACCAGACGCAGATATTCGGCCGCCAGAACCCCGACGGCACGCTGAAACCAGCTGCTTCGCAGCGTATTGCGAAGCAGCTTTTTCAACGCGCCGGTTCTTGATTCGGGTCGAGCAGCCGGTGGAGATGGACGATGAAATAGCGCATCTGCGCGTTGTCGACCGTGCTCTGCGCCTTGGCCCGCCAGGCGGCGTGGGCGGTCGCATAATTCGGATAGAGGCCGACGATCTCGACGTCGTCGAGATTCTTGAAGGTGTTCTGCGTGAGGTCGACGAGTTCGCCGCCGATCACGAGGTGAAGCAGTTGTTGCGGGGCACTATCTGGCATGAGTTCTGTTCCTAACGGGCTGCCCGGCAAAGCAGTGTTCGAGAAGCACGACAAAAAGCGCTTTAGGCCAAGGGACGGTTTCGAAAATGCGCGACAATGCCCGCATGACGATCGCGTCCCGCTGCCACCAGCACCCCGTGCGCCACTTCCCGGCGGTTATAGAGGATGGGTTCTCCGGAGAGGTCGCTCATCCTACCATCGGCTTCCTGCACGATCAAATCGGCCGCCGCAAGGTCCCAATCATGGCTGTTGCCCCCCGCAAAGGCCGCATCCAGCGCGCCATGGGCGACCCGGCACAGGCGTAGCGCCAGCGAGCCGATTCGCGGATGCAGCTTGATCTCGCCGCCCGAGCTGTTGAGCCGCTCGACCATCGGCTTCGGGCCGGCGACACGGGAGAAGTCGAGCGTGGATCCGGGCGAAGCCTGCACGGCTGCGCCGTTGAGCGTGGTGCCCCGGCCGCGTGCGGCGAAAAAGAACTCGCCGCTCACAGGCGCGAACACCGCGGCCAGCACCGGCGCGGTATCCTGGACCAGCGCGACGCTGACGCACCAATCCTCATGGCCATTGAGATAGTTGCGCGTGCCGTCGATGGGATCGACGATCCAGGTCAGCCGCCGCGACAGCCGCGCGGCATCGTCGGCGCTCTCCTCCGAGAGCCAGCCGTAATCCGGCGTCGCGCCGCGCAGACGCGCTTCGAGCAAATCGTTGACGGCGATGTCGGCTTCCGACACCGGCGAGGACGCGCCCTTGGTCCACTTCTTCAATTCGGTGCGGAACATCGATTGCGCCAGCGCGCCTGCTTCGCGCACCGTGTCCTGCAGCAGCGCCGCATCGCGCGTCTGAATGGTCTCGCCCGGGGCGTTCGCCTCAACGTCCGCCAAGCGTCAATCCCTCGATGCGCACCGTCGGCGCATTGATGCCGTAGCGGAACTCGAGATTGTTCGCGGGCTGCATCGACTTGAAGATCTCGAACAGATGGCCGGCGATCGTCACCTCGCTGACGGGATAGGTGATCTCGCCGTTCTCGATCCAGAAGCCGGAGGCGCCGCGGCTGTAATCGCCGGTGACGCCGTTGACGCCGGAGCCGATCAGATCGGTGACGTAGAAGCCCTGCTTGATGTCGGCGATCAGCTCGGCCGGGGTCGGCGTGCCGGGTTCGAGATGCAGATTATACGGCCCGGGCGAAGGCGACGACGAGACGCCGCGATGGGCATGGCCGGTGGTGGCAAGGCCGAGCTCGCGCGCGGTGGCGCAGTCGAGCAGCCAGGTCGTCAGCACGCCCTCGTCGATCAGCGCGATCTTCTTCACCGCAACGCCCTCGGCGTCGAAGGTCTGCGAGCGCAGGCCGCGCTTGCGCAGGGGATCGTCGATGATGCGGATGTTCTTCGCAAACAGCTGCTGACCGAGCTTGTCCTTGAGGAAGCTGGTCTTGCGCGCGATCGAGGCGCCGTTGATGGCGCCGACGACGTGACCGACCAGGGAGCCGGCGACGCGCGGATCGAACACCACGGGCACCTTGCAGGTCTCGACCTTGCGCGGATTGGAGCGCGCCACGGTGCGCTCGCCGGCGGAACGGCCGACGATGTCAGGCGACAACAGGTCGGCGGCATGCGGCGCCGAGGTGAAGTCGTAATCGCGCTCCATGCCGGTGCCTTCGCCCGAGATGGCGGTCGCCGAGATGCCCTGGCTGGAGCGCAGGTAAGAACCGTGGAAGCCGGTCGAGGTGACCAGCACCATCCCGCCCATGCCCGCGGACGCCGAGGCGCCGCCGGATTTGGTGACGCCCTTCACGGCGAGGGCCGCAGCCTCGGCTTCGAGCGCGCGGCGCTCGAGCTCGGAGGTGGCCGGCACATCGGGATCGAGCAGATCGAGATCGGGGAAGTCGCGTGCGAGCAGCGATGGGTCCGCGAGGCCGACATATTTGTCGTCGGGCGCGACGCGCGCCATCGCGACCGCGCGTTCGGCGAGCTTGGTGACGGCATCGCCGCTGGCGTCGTTGGTCGAAACCACCGCCTGGCGCTGGCCGACCAGCACGCGCAGGCCGACGTCGTCGCCCTCGGAGCGTTCGGATTCCTCGACGCGTCCGTCGCGCACCTCGACGCCTTGCGAGACGCCGCGCACCGCGACTGCATCGGCCGCGTCCGCGCCGGCGCGCTTCGCCGCCTCCACCAGCCGCTGCGCCAGATCCGACAAAGCGGACTGGTCGAACAGGTCGCGGCTGGCCTTTGACCCGTTGTTTGACCCCTTGGAGGAATCCTTGGACGAAAACGTCGAGCTTGCGGATGGTGAAGAGTTCACGAACGAAATCCTGTTGGGGCGGGGGTTCGGGACCGGAACCCACAGATGTGCCCTGATCGCGCGGACTTCAAGCATTTTCAGCCTGCCAAAAGCTCAGATTCGCAGCTTTGGCGCAACGTCTCGTCAATCATGCGTGCCAAGCTCTTGTCAATCATGAGCAGCAGTGACGGTGGGTTAACCAGCCTTTTTAAGCGGTTTCGGAACGCCGCGCGCTAAGGTCCTCGCATCGACCGGGAACATAATCCCGGCGGGGAGAACTAAAGCCGTGAGGCGTCAAACAGCAACATGCGGGATCGCTCCCGCCGGGTCGAGCCGCTCACTGCGGCTCGACCCCCTTTCCCTTCCGGTCCGCTTCGATGCGCACGATCCGCGCGCCGACGGATACACGAGGCAAATCGAGCTCCATCGCGAACGCGTCGTGCTTCGCCGTGCCGTTCGCGGCATGCAGATGGCGATCAACGTCCGCGTCAGCGATTTCACCGGCGTCGCATTGCGCGGCAATGACGAGGCACAGACCCTCGTCCTCGTGCATCGCGATCCCTCACTCTCCGTTCCGCTGCTGGTCAGCAACGATGGCGACGAACTCGTCGAGGCCTTGGCGATCTGGAGCGAGCTGTTCGCGCTCCCGCAGCTCGACGAAGGCGCGCGCAAGCCCGCACCTCGCCGCCGCCGCGCCAATGCGATCCGCGCCCGCCGCCCGAAATTCCTGATGCGCCGCCGCGTTGCGATGGCGCGCGAGGTGATGGTTCATCACGGCGAACGCGAGATCATCGCGCGGAATTGAAGGTGCCGTAGGGTGGGCAAAGCGCAAGCGTGCCCACCTTTTCTATCAATCATTGAGAGAACGTGGGCACGGCGCAAGGGCGCCTTTGCCCACCCTACAAGACCTACGCCGCCCGCATCACCGCGTCGGCGAGCAATCCCGCAAACAGCAGCAAGCCGGCATCCCTGTTCGACTTGAACAGGCGCAGACACAGCTCGGGATCCTCGATCCGCAAGCGCACGATCTGCGAGGCCAGGTGTGCGGCGAAGGCGATCAGCCCGAGCCAGGCCGCCCAGCGCGCATCGGCGGAGGCCAGCGCGACGCCGATCAGCATCACAGCGAGCCCGTAGAACAGGATCAGCGCCTGGTGCGTGTGCGCGCCGAACAGGCGCGCGGTGGACTTGACGCCGATCAGCGCGTCGTCCTCGGCGTCCTGATGCGCGTAGATCGTGTCATAGCCGATCACCCATGAAATCGCGCCGGCATAGAGCACCATCGCGGTAACGTCGATGCGTCCGAAGGTGACGGCAAATCCCATCAGGGCGCCCCAGGAGAAGGCGAGCCCGAGCACGATCTGCGGCCACCAGGTGATCCGCTTCATGAAGGGATAGATCGCGACGATCAGGAGCGAGGCAATGCCGGTCGCGATCGCGAATCGGTTGAACTGCAGCAGCACGATAAGGCCGATCAGCGCCTGCACGACCAGGAAGACCAGCGCCTGCTTCGTGCTGACCTGCCCCGAGGGCAGCGGCCGCGAGCGGGTGCGCTCGACCTTGGCGTCGAGGTCGCGGTCGGTGATGTCGTTCCAGGTGCAGCCCGCCCCGCGCATCACGAAGGCGCCGATGAAGAACAGCACGATGGTGAGCGGCAATCCGCGGACGTCATGCGCCATGCCGCTCGCGAGCGCCGCCGACCACCAGCACGGCATCAGCAGCAGCCAGGAGCCGATCGGGCGATCGAAGCGGGACAATCGCAAATAGGGCCGCGCCCATTGCGGCGCGAGCGTATCGACCCAGTTGCCGGTGGAATCGGCAACGCGGGCGGATGTGTCGCTCATCTTGTGAGGACGTTGCCGTTGAGCGTGTCGAAGGTGCTGCCGCCCTTCCTGCCGGCATTGGCCTCGGGCGCCGAGCCCGAACCCAGCACCTCGCTCAGCGACGGACCCGCCGGGCCGCGCGGCTGGTTCTGCATCTGCTGCGCGACGTTGCAGACCTTCGTCGTCATGGCCTCGGTGTTCTTGTGGCCGGACTTCATCTGATCGCCAACCTGCGGCGGGATTCCGCATTTGGCGGCGTGGGTGTCGATATACTTGATCATCTTCGACTCGGCCTGGCTGAAATTGCGGATCAGCTTGCAGGCCTCGTCCGGAGGCGCGTGACGATCGCTCGCGGCCTTGATCAGCTTGCCGCGCTTCTCGGCTTCCTCGCGCAGGGGAATGAAAGCCTTCATGCAGTCCTCCCCAGGGCCGCCCTGGGTCGGCGGGGCCGCGCTGAACGCGCCAGCGCCACCGACGGGCGCGGCGCCGTTCACGGGAAAGGACGATTGCGGCGCCGTGCCGACCGAAGCAATCGGCGCCGAGCCGTTCACCGGGGGAAACGCGGAACTGGTTGGGGCCTGGTTCGGCAGCGGCGCCGGGAAGGCGCTTTGCGCAAAGGCGCCCGCGGCGCTCAGGGTGACCATGGCGGCAGTGATCGGAACCATCAAATGACGGATCATCAAGATAGTCTCTCCGGCAGGAGCTACGGGGTTCGGCGCCTTCCCAATTGAAGCGCAACCAGCGTGTTCGCGTTTTTACGATTCCCGCCGACGCTTAACAACCCGTTGAATAGGGCAAGAGCGCGGCGCGGGGACGCACCGTTTCGGCAATTTTTACCCCCGGAATGGCTGCTTTCGGTTAAGAACGGCCGCAAATCGGACCCCTGAACGATGCCCTCCCACGATTTTCGCGGCCCCCGCCTGTTCGTCGACGCTCCTCTTGCCCAGGACGCCAGGATCCCGCTCGACCGCGACCAGAGCAATTATCTCGGCAATGTGCTGCGACTTGCCGCCGGAGCCGAGGTTTTGGCCTTCAACGGCCGGGACGGCGAGTGGCAGGCCGCCATCGAAGGGCGCAAGCGGCCGGACGGCCTCGTGATCCTTCAGCAGACCCGGCCCCAGGACAGGCTGCCTGACGTCGCCTACGTTTTCGCCCCGCTCAAGCATGCCCGGCTGGACTACATGGTCCAGAAAGCCATCGAGATGGGCGCCGCCGCCCTGCACCCGGTCCTGACCCGGTTCACCCAGGCCTCCCGGGTCAACACCGAGCGGATGCGTGCCAATGTGGTCGAGGCGGCCGAGCAATGCGGCATTCTGAGCATCGCCGGCGTTGCCGAGCCGGTGCCGCTGGATCGGTATCTCAGTCAGCGGCCCGCGGGCCGCCTGCTGATCTTCTGCGACGAGGCGGCGGAGGTCCGCGACCCCGTTCAGAGCCTGCGGGGCGCCTGCGAGACCGGAGAAGGTATCGACGTGCTGATCGGCCCCGAAGGCGGCTTTGCCGAGGAAGAGCGGGCGCTGCTGCTGCGGCAGCCGAAAATCCTGCGGTTGGCCCTGGGTCCGCGGATCATGCGGGCCGACACCGCCGCGGTGGCGGCGCTGGCGCTGGTGCAGGCCGTATTGGGCGATTGGGGCGGCGGAGACGGCTAGATCGTTTCCCGCATCGCGCGCTGCAAGGTCTCGGACGGCAGCTCACCGAACGCAGCCTTGTAGCTCGCCGCGAACTCGCCCAGATGCCAGAAACCGTGCGCAATCGCGCAGGCCTTCACGCTGCGCCGACCCACACCGATGCGCAGCTGCTTGCGCACCGACCAGAGCCGCAGAATCCGGCTATAGCGATGCGGGCTGATGCCGCAAATGGCCTGTGTTGCGCTCTGGAGCGTGCGGACGGACACCCCCACCTGCTCTGCCAGTTCAGGCGTCTTGTGCGAGATCGTCAGATCCTGCCGGATCAGCCGTTCCATGTTTGCGACGATCCGGCGATAGCCGTCCATCGCGGGCGACACGGGTGCGGCTCTCACGCTGGTGGTTAGCGCAGTTTCCATCGTGCTGAGCAACGATTGCTCGACGACGCTCGACGATATCGGCTCGTTCAGGAAGTCCGGGTCATGCGCTGCGGTTTCCAGCGTGACGGAGACCAGACGGCGCAATGAGGCAAGGGCGTCCGATGTGGGGTTCGCCAGGTGGTAGCCGTCATCCAGTTGCGCCCAGGGTTCGCGCCGGGGCGGAGTGAAATAGACGACGGCTATCAGCCGACCCTCCGGCTCATGGACCAGGCAATCGGAATTGCCCTTCAGAATGACGATCGAACGACCGACTGATTGCCCGTTGATGCGGGCCGAGGTGACGTGATCCATCGGCACCGCGATAGCGATGGCATTCGTCAGTTGATAGCCTCGGACGATCCGCGGAAAAGTCTTCACCAGAGACAAGGTCAGGGTCGGCAGGCTGAGCCGGGCGCGCATGATGGCTGTAGCCCCGACCGCCAGCGGCATGCTGGATGCGCCGGCATATCTCTCGGTTTCGCCGTAATGGTCGATGTCATACGCCCGGAGCTCGAGGGCCGACGATGGCTTGAGCCCCTGAAAGGACATCAAGCGGTCCGCCGCCAGCGTTTGCGCCCCGTCGCGCGCGGTCTCGAAATGGCCCTGATTCATGTCGTGCCGGTTACTTTGCCTTCCTTGCAGACGTGGCCGTCCTGGATGCGCGCAGATCATCCGGCCCGTTGATACCGGCGCGCTTGAGATCGCGAAGCAGCTTCGTCAGCAGCAGCATGTTGGTCTTCTGCAGTTCATGGTTGTTTCCAAACCTGAATGCGTTCTGCTCGGTCACGATGAGTCCTGCTTCGGTCTCTTCGAGGATCTTCCGCCGCTTCAGCCCCGTCACGCGACGGCGAACCGTCTCGAGCGGCAGGCTGAGGAAGCGAGACAGTGCCGCACGTGAGACCCCCTGCTTGATCACATCCGGCTCGACGTCGTGAATGCTGGAGAACTGCTCGTCCAACACCGGATCGTTCATCACATGGATGACATTCGCGTTCAGGACCGCATGAACGATCAGAAGGTCCAGCGGATCGAATTCATCGTAGTGCCGAAACAACTCACTGATCGAAAACAACATATAGGCCAGCGTGTGTCGCGAGACCGTGCGGATGATGTCTGAAGCATTGCGCATGAATCGAATTCCACATTCATGTTGTAAACGAAGGCTGCGGCGAACGGATCGTCCGCCATACCCAAAATGAGTATGCGACGACTTGCCAGCCGTCCTCAATTTCTCATTGTGAAGCTCGGCCCCGGCCGCATCGAAATCGCTCGCCGACGCGTTCGCGCAGCGCCATGAAGGTTGGACCTCGACATGCTGCGGACGCGGTGGCCGACATGACTTTGGCGCACGATCGCGGATTCGACCGTTCGATGCCGGGGCCGCATCGAGGTGGCGCGCGATGGAAGGCGTGACGATGAACGATGATGTCGTGCGGGACGCGAGGGGATGCGAAGAGCTGCGGCTCATCAGAGCGTTTCTCCGCCTCAGGGACCCCGGCCGAAGGCAGAGGGTACTCGAACTGGCGGAGCAGCTCGCGGAAGAAGCCGGGTCCGCCGCGACCGGACCGGCCGTGCCGGCGCATCATCCGTCGAGCCGGCTGGAGACGTCCCCGGGCCAGGCCGAATGATGCCGTCCCGCCCGCCCCAGGCGCTGGCGCAACAAGGTATTTTATTACCTCGCTTGGCGTGACGGGGAATCTCCGTTTTCAGCCGCTGACCGGCGGGCCGAGGCTCGCTTCGAACTCGTTAAGCGATTGATCCTTTGGAGGTCGAAACCGCTTTCGGGCCATGCTAAGGGCAGCGCAATTCGCTTGCCTCCCCTAGCCTCCTCCTTGCCCTGCCCGGTTCCACCGGGACGATGGACCCAGCTATGACCGCGACTGCCACCCCAAATGCTGCCGGCTCCGCCGCCTGGGCGGATACGCTGCTGCTGTCGTTCGCGCAGGCCGGTTACGTCAGGGCGGAGCCCGCCATCCTGCAGCCGGCCGAGCCGTTCCTGGATCTCTCCGGCGAGGACATCCGCAAGAGCCTGTACCTGACCACGGACCTCACGGGCGAAGAGCTCTGCCTGCGCCCGGACCTGACCATTCCCGTCGCGCGCGATTACCTCGCCTCCGGTCGTGCCGGGCAGGCGGCCGGGTTCAGCTATCTCGGCCCGGTGTTCCGTTACCGGAATGGCCAGGCCAGCGAATTCCTGCAGGCGGGCATCGAATCGTTCGGCCGCCAGGACCGCGCCGCGGCCGACGCCGAGACGCTGGCACTCGGGCTCGAAGCGACCGCGGCCTTCGGTGTCCACGACGTCGAGATCCGCACCGGCGACGTGGGGCTGTTCAACGGGCTGCTCGATGCGCTGAACCTGTATCCGGTCTGGCGCCGCCGCCTGGTCAAGGATTTCAACCGCAAGATCAGCCTGGAGCAGGATCTGGAGAAGCTCGCGGCTTCGACCACCGCAAGCCCCAGCGAATATCAGGGCGTGCTCGCAGCCCTCGCCGGCTCCGACCGCAAGGCGGCGCTCGCCTTCGTCACCGACCTGATGTCGATCGCCGGAACCACCAATGTCGGGGGACGCACCACCGCCGAGATCGCCGATCGCTTCCTCGAGCAATCGACGCTGAAGGGCGGCGCGCTGCCGCGCGAGGCGATCGCCGTGCTCAAGCGCTTCCTGACGATCTCCGGCAATCCCGACGATTCCGTCGCCGAGCTGCGCGCGCTCGCGGCCGACGCCCGGCTCGACCTCACGGCTGCGATCGACCAGTTCGAGAGCCGGATCGGCTTCATGGCGGCGCGCGGCATCGACGTGAAGCAGACGCGCTTCTCGACCGCGTTCGGGCGCGGCCTCGACTATTATACCGGCTTCGAATTCGAGCTGCATCACCGCGGCAACGGCGCCGAGCCGCTGGTCGCCGGCGGCCGCTATGACGGGCTGATGACCCAGCTCGGATCGGCTGAACCGATCCCCGCGGTCGGCTTCTCGGTCTGGGTGGATGCGCTGACGAAGATCGGCCGCAAGGTGGGAGCTTAAGTCATGAGCGCGCCATTCGTCCTGGCCGTTCCCTCCAAGGGCCGCCTGCAGGAAAACACCGAGGCCTTCTTCGCGCGTGCCGGCCTCAAGCTGTCGAAGGCCGGCGGCGCCCGCGACTATCGCGGCACGCTTGCAGGCCTCGATCATGTCGAGGTCGCCTATCTCTCGGCGAGCGAGATCGCCTCGCAATTGTCGCGCGGTTTCGCCCATCTCGGCGTCACCGGCGAAGATCTGGTGCGCGAGAACATCGCGGACGCCGACAAGCGGGTGTCGCTGATCGACGGGCTCGGCTTCGGCTACGCCGACGTCGTGGTCGCGGTGCCGCAGGCCTGGATCGACGTTCGCACCATGGCCGACCTCGACGACGTCACCACCGGCTTCCGCGAGCAGCACCACATGCGGATGCGGGTCGCGACCAAGTTCGTCAACCTCACCCGCGCCTTCTTCCAGAGCCACGGCATCACCGATTACCGCATCGTCGAAAGTACCGGTGCGACCGAAGGCGCGCCGGCGGCCGGCAGCGCCGAGCTGATCGTCGACATCACCACGACGGGCGCGACCCTCGCCGCCAACGGCCTGCGGGTGCTCGACGACGGCGTGATCCTGCGCAGCCAGGCCAATCTGGTCGCTTCGAAAGACGCGGACTGGACGCCGCAGGCGCGGGAGACCGCGCGAATCATCCTCGATCACATCGCGGCAAGGGCGCGGGCCAACAAATACCGCGAGGTCCGCACCCGCTTCCGGCAATGCGACGCCGCCCTGCTCGGCGAAGCCCACAGCCGGTTCGGCGTCGAGGCTCCGTTCGGCGGGCCGACCTCGTCAGGCATGCTGACGTTGCACTGCCCGCCGGGGCAGCTCTATGCGCTGGCAAGCTTCCTGCGCGAGCATGGCGCCGAGACCGTCTCGGTGGTTTCGCTCGACTACGTGTTCGACCGCGAGAATCCGCTGTTCGCCAGGCTGGAGGCGTTCCTGCGGCAGTGAGCCCCGGGTTCGCCCGGCTTTTCCGTTCAGCTTTGCGACAGCAAGCGGCAGCTACCATATGCTGTTGAGATGACTTTGAACGCCTCTGGGACTTGATCGATGACGCTGGGCTCCGACGTTTCCGGCATGACGACCACCGCAGCCACCGCCGCGGCGAAGGGACTGTCGATCGTCGTCCCCGTCTACAACGAGGCGGCGGGCCTCGCCGCCCTGCACCAGCGCATCTGCGATCTCGCAAAGACCTTGCGGGAGCGCTATCGGCTGGCTTGCGAGGTCGTCTATGTCGACGACGGCAGCAAGGATGCGACGCTGACGATCGCCCGTTCGCTGCCGGCCGATGCGATCGACGTCCAGGTGGTGTCGCTGTCGCGCAATTTCGGCAAGGAGGCGGCGCTGATGGCCGGCCTCGACCATGCCCGGCTCGGCGCCGTCATGTTCATGGACGGCGACGGCCAGCATCCGCCGGCCCTGATCGAACAGCTGGTGCGGCACTGGATCGATGACGGCTATGACGTCGTCTACACCGCCAAGGCGCATCGCGACAACGAGCCGTTCCTGCGCCGGATCGCCGTGCACGGCTTCTACGCGCTGATCAATTGGGGCGCACGGCAGAAGATTCCCGAGGACGCCGGCGACTTCCGCCTGCTGTCGCCGCGCGCGGTCACGGCGCTCAGGCAGCTGCCCGAGCGCAACCGGTTCTTCAAGGGCCTCGCCAGCTGGATCGGCTTCCGCCAGATCCGCGTCGACTATGAGCCTTCGGCGCGCGTCCATGGCGTCACCACCTTCAACGCCGCAAGCCTGCTCGGCCTGTCGATCGAGGGCCTGACCTCGTTTTCGGTCGCCCCCCTGCGCTTCGCCAGCCTGCTCGGCGTCATTCTCGCAGCGGGCGCTTTCCTGTTCGGCCTTTCGATCCTCTGGGAGGTGCTCACGACCGGCAAGCAGGTGCCCGGCTATCCCTCGCTGGTGATCGGCCTGATGACGATCGGCGGCGTGCAGCTCATCATGATCGGCATCGTCGGCGAATATATCGGCAAGATCCTTTCCGAGATGAAGGCGCGCCCGATCTACTTCGTCGCCGAGCACAGTGAAAAGCACTTCGAAGCCGACGACGCCGCGAAGAGGACGGCCGCCGAATGAGCGCGGCCGCGGGCCTGCGGCGGATCTGGCTCTGTGCCGACGATTACGGCATCAGCCCGGGCGTCAACCGCGCCATCCGCGACCTGATCGAACGCGGCCGCCTCAACGCCACCTCGGTGATGATGGTGGGCCCGGCGATCGCGCGCAGCGAGATCGAAGCGCTCCAGGCCTCCGCGACGGCGAGCCCGCGCTGCGCGATCGGATTGCACGTGACGCTGTCGGCGCCGTTCCGCCCCCTCACCATGCATTTTCGTCCGCTCGACGGCGACATGTTCATGCCGTTTCCGAAGCTGCTGCGCGCAGGCGTCTTGCGGCGGCTCGATCGCGAATTCTTCCGCAACGAGGTGAAGGCGCAGCTCGCCGCCTTCGCCGAAGCGTTCGGCCGGGTGCCCGACTTCGTCGACGGCCATCAGCATGTGCAGCTCTACCCGCAGGTGCGCGACGGCTTCGTCGAAGCGGTCGTTGAGGCCGCGCCGAACGCCTGGGTGCGCCAGGGCGGCCGCGACCTGCCGCTCAGGCAGCGCCTCGCTTCACCCAAGGCGATCGTGCTCGATATTTTCAGCGCGCAATTCCGCCGCCGGGCCGGCAGCGCCGGCCTCAGCTTCAATCCCGGCTTCGCCGGCGCCTATGACTTCACGCGGGCGGCCGATTTTGGCGAACTGATGCGGCAATTCCTGGAAGGCTTGCCGGATGGCGGCCTCGTGATGTGCCATCCCGGCTTCGTCGACGACGTCCTCGCCGGCCTCGACCCGATGACGGATGTCCGCGAACGCGAGCACGCCTATCTCTCGGGTGACGCCTTCGCGCGTCTGCTGGCGGACAGCGGCGCCACGCTGGGATGAAGCCCGCGGAAAACAAGCCGCAGGGCAGCTTGTCGCATACCGAAATTTAATCCGGCCGGCACTGTTGGGGCCACAATGGAACCCTACATCTGCGTCGCGCTTGTTTTGCGCGAGGGAGACAGACCATGACGCCGCAGGAACGCCAGCTCGTCGACGAGCTTTTCGACCGGCTTTCGAAACTGGAAAATGCACCGCGCGATCCCGATGCGATCGCAGCGATCTCCGACGGGCTGCGCAAGGCGCCCGGCGCGGTCTATGCGCTGGTGCAGACCACGCTGCTGCAGGACGAGGCGCTGAAGCGCGCCCACAATCGCATCCAGGAGCTGGAAGCGGCCCATGCGCCCGAGCAGGCGCAGTCCGGCGGCTTCCTCGACACCATGCGCGACACGCTGTTCGGCGGAAGCCCCTCGCGCGGCTCGGTTCCGAACGTGCCGCCGCGGGACGCGCGGCCGGTCTGGAACAGCGGCGGAGCGATGCAGCAGACCCAGCCGGGCTACGGCCAGCCGCCTTACGGACAGGCTTACGGCCAAGGTCCCGGTCAGGGCCCGGGCCCCGGTCAGGGTTATGGCGCACCGCCGATGGGCGGTGGCGGCGGCTCGTTCCTCGGCACGGCGGCGGCCGCTGCCGCCGGCGTCGTCGGCGGCTCGCTGCTGCTCTCCAGCATCCGCGGCATGATGGGCGGATCGCATCAGCAGGCTTTTGGGGACAGCAATGCCCTCGGCGACCGCAGCGGTGGTGGAAGTCCTTGGGGCGGCAGCGACCAGTCCGGCGGCTCGCTCGCGCGCGATGCCGGTCTCGACGACATCGGCTCGAACCGCGAGTCCCGCCAGAGCTTCTCCGACCAGGCGTCGAACGATCGTAACGACGACGATCAGAACTATGGCGACCACAACGACGACGGCAATATGGACGTGGCCGACGACAGCGATTTCGGCGGCGACGACGATGGCGGCAGCGATTACGCGTAAGGCTGATCAGCGTTGCGAACAAGAACGGGCGCCCACGAGGCGCCCGTTTTCATTTTCCAATTCTTGCGCAGGTGCCTTTCCTCCTCGCCTTGCGGGAGAGGGGAAGAAGAGATCACATCACCACGACCTTGGTGCCGACATTGACACGGCCGTAGAGGTCGATGACGTCCTCGTTGCGCATGCGGATGCAGCCGGAGGAGACGTTGGTGCCGATGGTCCAGGGTTCGTTGGAGCCGTGGATGCGGTACAGGGTCGAGCCCAGATACATCGCGCGGGCGCCGAGCGGGTTCTCCGGACCACCTTCCATATGCCGGGGCAAATCGGGGCGGCGCGCGATCATTTCGGCCGGCGGCGTCCAGTCCGGCCATTCGCGCTTGGCCGTGATCGCCTTCACGCCGGACCAGGTGAAGCCGGGGCGCCCGACGCCGATGCCGTAGCGCATCGCCCGACCATTGCCCTCGACGAGATAGAGGAACTTGTTCGGGGTATCGACCACGATGGTGCCGGCACTTTCCTTGCCGCTATAGTCAACGGATTGTTTCTCGAACCTCGGGTCGAACTGACGCTGACGCGGGTCGGCCGCCTCCTGCTGAACCGCGCCTTGCTGATATCCACCCTGTTGCGGCTCGCCCATCGGCGGCAGGCGGCGCTGGTCGTAATAGCCGGGCTGCTGTTGATAGACCGGCTGCTGCGGCGCGTAGGCCGGACCGCGGCCGGGACCGTCGCCGAACAGGAACTCGATGAAACCGCCGCCCATGTTCGCATTGGAGGCGACGCGCATCGGCGCCGGCGGCACCTGCGGCTGGTAAAGCACCGCGGGCGGATCGTTCGGCACCGAATTGTCGAAGGCGCTGGCACTGTTTGCGCCGGCAATGAAGGTGCAAGCGCTGCCGAGCAGCGCAACAGACATTTTCTTGAACATCGACGTACTCTGTACTGTTTCGTCTAGATCACATGCGCCGTGGAGGGCTGATGGCTGATCGGCGTCCGCGACGTGGTCAATAAAAAGCAAAAGGCGTTTTGTTTGGTAAACGGAAGTCGCGTTTTGATTCACCACGTCGCGAGCGGGGGGCCAATTTGGCGATCAGCGTTTATTTTCGATGAACGCCGCGCGGCCATGGTTAATCGCTTCTTTGCACGCCGTCGCCTGCAACCGCACAACAGTTCCGGCCGTGAACTTCGTGTTAAATCGCTTCTGCCTACAAAGACGCGTGAGTGAGGTGGGGGGAGTATCCTGATGGCTGTTCACCGCAAACGTTTTCGCGTCGAGGATATCGCTGGTGGCGGCGAGATGCCGAATTTTGACGTTACTGAAGAGGCAATCCCGATGCATAGCGAGATCATGGCGGAGCTGCGCGCGATCCGTGCACAGATGGCGAAGGGCAGCATGCCAGCGCCCTTGTCCGGCAGCGCGGCCATGGCGGCGATCGACGCCTCCACCGCCCACGAGCTCGCGGAGGCTCGTACCATGCTCGATACCTATCGGGCCCAGATCGAGCAGTGCGAAAAGCTGAAGGTCGAGCTCGACCTGATCCATGACGCCATCGATCGCACCAAGCGCGAGATCGCGACGCTGCACGGCAAGAGCTTTGACGGCGGCGAAATGGCCAAGGTCAATGGCGAGCTCGGCGCGGTGGTCGGCGGCACCGAGCAGGCGACCCAACAGATCCTCGAAGCCGCGGAATCGATCGACCAGGCCGCCAGCGCAATGTCCAAGGTGGACTCGGTCGACCAGCAGAAGCGGCTCTCCGACGACATCCAGGAACGCGTCATCTCGATCTTCGAGGCCTGCAACTTCCAGGACCTGACCGGCCAGCGCATCAGCAAGGTCATGACCACGATGAAGTTCATCGAGCAGCACATCAACTCGATGATGGACATCTGGGGCGGCGTCGATGCGATCAAGGCCCACGTCGTTCCGCAGGTCGACAATCGCAGCGAGGACGACAAGCTTCTCAACGGCCCCAAGCTCGCCGGCGACGTCGGCCACGCCTCGCAGGACGACATCGACGCGCTGTTCGACTGATCGGACGCGACAGAGAGAAAAACAAAACGCCGGCTTTGAGGCCGGCGTTTTTGCTTGGACCCTCCGCTGTCATCGTCCACGCAGGCGCACGATCCATTATTCCAGAAACGGCAGTGATTGATCCGAGAAGCCGCGGCGTACTGGTTGCCCCGCCCCCGTGTGCAATCGCGCACTTGGCCGTGAACCCATTAGCCGGCCGAACTGACAGCTCGCGAAGTCCGCTATTTCCACGGGACCTGTCAGGGTTTCACGAACCGATAGGCGAAACGATCGGTCTCGCCCTTGATCGAGGGATCGAAAACCTTGATCGAGTGCGGATCGTCCTTGTTCGCGAGCACGGTGCTTTGCGCGTCCAGTACGAAGCCGGCCGCCTCCACCTCCTCGCGAAGGGATGCAGGCTCAATCCGATGCAGCGACTGGGCGTCGCTTGTACCGGCCCCGGCGGCGGCGGCGTGGTCTACGATCACGTAGGACCCACCGGGCTTCAGCCGCTCGTAGACGGCTCGATTGAATTGGGCTGCCGTTGCGCCCCTGGCCTGGATCAGCGTGGTGTGGAGATCGTGATAGAACAGGTGCAGCCACAGGACGTCCGCTGATTGCGTGGCCTCCGGCATAGCCACGAGGTCCGCCGAGACGGCTTCGACGTTCTCACGGCCCGGCTCTTTCGCAAGCGTTCGCATGCGGCCGACAGGATCGTTCTTGAAGTGGGCGACTTCGGCCGGCACGAAGCTGTAGACTCGTCCTTCGGGTCCAACGATGTCGGAGAAGAGACGGGTCCAGTCGCCGTCGCCTGGGTAAACGTCGATGACGGTGGTGCCCGCCTTTACGCGTGCGAACCGGATCAACTCGGATAGCCTGGATTGGTCGTACATCGGTATTTCCTTGATGGTTGGCATTCGACGATCGCGCGGCTAGGTCCTTGCGACGATCTGCGAGGCCCGCGCCAGTGCTTGCGTGTCGATGTACTCCTGGATGTGGGCGACCTTGCCGTCTCGAACGGTAATGTCGAAGACCCACTCGTCCTTGAACGGCGTGTTCGTGGCTTTGATTGTTCCCGTAGCGACGCCCACGACCATAACCCGGTCTCCTTGCGCCACGAATTCGGGGGGCTTCGGGTATCGCGTTTCCACCGCTTCGGACGCCTTCTTGAGCACAGCCGCCAGCTCGGCGTGCCCGCGGTGCGTGCCTGCCAGCGGCCAGCCTTCGCCCGGAATGATCCACTCGATATCTTCGGCAGCCAACGCCAACAGATCGCGCGCGTTGCTGCTGCCCATGGCTGCAAAGAAATTCTTCACGAGCTGGACATTCTCTTCGGTGCTCATCGTATCTCTCCGTTTTTGCTCGGCGCGATGTCAGACGGCCGAGAAGCCGCCGTCGACGGACAGCTCCAACCCGTTCACGAAGCTGGAATCGTCGGATGCCAGGAAGACCGCGACCGCGGCGATCTCTTCGGGACGCCCCATCGTTCCCCGCGGGATCAGGGATTCGAACATCTTCTTCGCCTCCGCGCTGAGCACCTGGTCCTGCATCGGCGTGGCGATCGGCCCCGGGTGCAGCACGTTCACCCGAATGTTCCGGCCTTTGAGCTCGTTGAGCCATCCGCGGGCGAACGCATGCAGCGTCGCCTTGCTCGCTGCATAGACGCTGTAGCCGGGAAAGCCTTTGAGCGAGGCGACCGACCCGGTCATGAAGATCGATCCGCCGTCGTTGAACAGCGGCAACGCCTTCTGGACCGTAAACAGCGTGCCGCGCGTATTCAGGCCGAAGGTCGCATCGAAATGCTGCTCCGTAATCTCGCCCAGTGGGACGGCTTCGCCTGTGCCAGCGCTCGCGTACAGGATGTCGATCCTGCCCTTTTCCCGTTTGACCGTGTCGAACAGACGGTCGAGGTCGCCGAGATTGGCCGCGTCGCCGCGCACGCCGGTCACGTTGCGGCCGATCAGCCTGACCGCCTCGTCGAGCGCCTCCTGCTTCCGGCCCGTTATGAAGACGTACGCGCCTTCTTCCACGAACCGCTTGGCGCTCTCCAGCGCCATGCCGCTCGATCCGCCCGTGATGACTGCAACCTTACCTTCAAGCTTACCCATGACTGCTTCCTTCCAGGCTTCCGCCTCTGATCGTTGGGGATGCCCCCGACAGCCTCGACATAGATCTGCCGGCGTCAGGCAGTGAGTGCGGAAAAGCGCACATCGGTGGTGCGAAAACGATCCGGTCCGGCGATTAACACCGCCCACGATAATCGGTTGCTGCGGTCGCCCGAGCTTGCACCGAAGGCTATGATTTACGACATGATTCCCTAGCTAAGGGCTTTGGAAGGGCCACCATGTGGTGCTAGATTGCACCATGATCGACTGGGATGACATTCGCTACTTTCTTGCCGTCTCGCGCGGAGGCTCGGTGCGGACTGCCGCCAAGAGCCTTGGCGTAAACCACGCGACCGTACTGAGACGCGTCGCCCAGCTTGAGGAACGCCTCGGGGCGTTGATGTTCGAAAAGCTGCCCGCGGGCTACCGCCTGACGGCTGCGGGCGAGGAAGTCCTCGACCTCGCGAACCAGATGGAAGCGTCGTCCCACCAGCTGGAGACGCGGGTATTCGGGCGCGACCAGAGCGTCCGCGGACTTCTGCGGGTGACGACGGCGCCGACCCTCGCGACCCACCTGCTTATGCCGGACTTCGCCGATTTCGCACGTCTGCATCCGGACATCGAGATGGAAATCTTGTCGTCCGGCGAGCTGGCAAATCTTACTAACCGAGAGGCCGACGTCGCGATCCGCGTCGTCTACGACCGCAAAACCCTGCCGCTCAATCTTCACGGCTTGAAGGGACCGGATCTGTTCGGCGGCGTCTACATTTCCCGCGACCGACTAGCCGCCTGGCAGGCGGGTGCGCCGAATCCCATCCGGTGGATCGTCATAAGCAGCCATGGCATCCCCGACTGGGCCCGCGAGAGTGAAGTTCGCACCACAGGTGTTCCGTTCAAGACCACGGACGGCGAGGCGCAGATCGTTGCAGTACGACAAGGGCTCGGGATGACGATACTGCCGTGCTTTGTTGGAGATGCCGACCCTGTGCTGGTGAGGGTGCCGGGCACCGGCCTGCACATGCATGGAACGCTCTGGCTTCTCACGCAGGGGGAGACACGCAAGACGAAGCGCGTGCGGCTCTTTACTGAATTCGTATTCCGCAGGCTCGCTGCGTACGCTCCGCTCCTCGCGGGGCAGTCCATATCGCGCGACTGACGCCCGGTGGATCGCCGGCGACGCTTCGCAGGACGACATCGACGCGCTGTTCGACTAAGCGGACCCGACAGAGAGAAAAACAAAACGCCGGCCCTGAGGCCGGCGTTTTTTGTTTTTGGAGAGCGCCGCGGCTCCCTTCCTTCTTCCCTTGTGGGAGAAGGGAAAGTCGCACCGTCGCCTTTAGGCCCTTGGCGCGCAGCGGACGTAGACCATGTTGCCGTAGCGGGTGGCGGCGTCCTTGTCGATGAAGCGGGTGATCAGGACGCGGCCGTCGAAGGAGACGATCTCGCGGTCCTGCTCGCCGGGGGTCGGGCCCGCCGGTCCGATGTAGTTCTTGCCGCTCGGCGAGCCCTTCAGCCGCAGCTCCTGCGGCGTTGCTTGGTCGGCCAGATGCATGATCACGCCGCCGGAGGAACCGGCGGTGATCACGTAGGGATTTTTGCACTGGGCCCGGGCGGCAGCCTCGGTGCGGGCGCGGTCGGCCGGGTTCTGGAACGAGGCGAGACCCCAGCGGCCGACGATCTCGTCGGCGCGAATGGTCGCCGGCATCTCCGGGCCGGTGCCGGGCTCGGCTTCGGGCGGCGGCGAGGACGACGAGAAGGACGGCAGGCTCAAGCCGCCGCCGCAGGCGCCCAGCAGCAGCGCCAGACAAGAGGCGGCGGCCAGATTGGCAACCGTGCGCGCGTGAGCTGAACTGATCATGGCATTCCCCCGGACAAGACCATGGCCGCACCCCTCCTACAGCCAAGCGTAAAAACGCTGCCGGAGCAATGACGTCCTTTGATACGCCGGCGCCCCGAACAAGTTTCCAATACCACCATCCTATATCCGCCTCACCAATCGCTTAACCACCTTTGCTTGACAGGATCGCGGCCAAGCCATATTTCCGGGCCCACTATTAGCACTCGGAAAGCCCGATTGCTAAGCGCGCCGTTCGATCCCTGGGATAGGGGTGGACGGAAGCGCCGCCCACCCACTTCCACTACTTCCGAAGCGAGCCTCCAGAGGGAAACGTCATGGCTAAATCCAAATTTCGTCCGCTGCATGACCGTGTCGTGGTCAAACGTATCGACGCCGAGGAAAAGACCAAGGGCGGCATCATCATTCCGGACAGCGCCAAGGAAAAGCCGTCCCAGGGCGAAATCGTCGCTGTCGGCCCCGGCGGCCGCGACGAGACCGGCAAGCTGACCCCGATCGACCTCAAGGTCGGCGACCGCGTGCTGTTCGGCAAATGGTCGGGCACCGAGGTCAAGATCGACAACGAAGAGCTCCTGATCATGAAGGAGTCGGACATCATGGGCGTAATGGCCTAAGGCCACCCGCCTGAACAGCCGCTGAATGCGCCGTTGTCATGCCCGGGCAGAAGCGCGAAGCGCGTCTTCGCGCTAGACGACCCGGGCATCCATCAATCTTCGCCAGGGGATGGATTGCCGGGTCAAGCCCGGCAATGACGAAGAGAGCGCGCCGCAGCACGAAACAACACATCACCAAACACGAGGGATTGCAGAAATGGCTGCCAAAGACGTCAAGTTTTCCGGAGACGCGCGCGATCGCATGCTGCGCGGCGTCGATATTCTCGCCAACGCCGTCAAGGTGACGCTCGGCCCCAAGGGCCGCAACGTCGTCATCGAGAAGTCGTTCGGCGCGCCCCGCATCACCAAGGACGGCGTCACCGTCGCCAAGGAGATCGAGCTCGAGGACAAGTTCGAGAACATGGGCGCCCAGATGCTGCGCGAGGTCGCCTCCAAGACCAACGACCTCGCCGGTGACGGCACCACCACCGCGACCGTGCTGGCCCAGGCCATCGTGCGCGAAGGCGCCAAGGCGGTTGCCGCCGGCATGAACCCGATGGACCTCAAGCGCGGCATCGACACCGCGGTTGCGGCCGTCATCAAGGACATCGAGAAGCGCGCCAAGCCCGTCGCCGCCTCCTCCGAGGTCGCCCAGGTCGGCACCATCTCCGCCAACGGCGATGCCGCCATCGGCAAGATGATCGCCCAGGCGATGCAGAAGGTCGGCAACGAGGGCGTCATCACCGTCGAGGAGAACAAGTCGCTCGACACCGAGGTGGACATCGTCGAGGGCATGAAGTTCGACCGCGGCTATCTCAGCCCCTATTTCGTCACCAACCCCGAGAAGATGACCGCCGAGCTCGAGGATGCCTTCATCCTGCTGCACGAGAAGAAGCTCTCGGGCCTGCAGGCCATGCTGCCGGTGCTGGAAGCCGTGGTGCAGTCGGGCAAGCCGCTCGTCATCATCGCCGAGGACGTCGAGGGCGAGGCGCTGGCCACCCTGGTCGTCAACCGCCTCCGTGGCGGCCTCAAGGTGGCCGCGGTGAAGGCGCCGGGCTTTGGTGACCGCCGCAAGGCCATGCTCGAGGATCTCGCGATCCTCACCGGCGGCCAGCTGATCTCCGAGGACCTCGGCATGAAGCTCGAGAACGTCACGGTGAAGATGCTGGGCCGCGCCGGCAAGGTCGTGATCGACAAGGAGAACACCACGATCGTCAAGGGTGCCGGCAAGAAGCCGGAGATCGAGGCCCGCGTCGGCCAGATCAAGGCCCAGATCGAGGAAACCACCTCGGACTACGACCGTGAGAAGCTCCAGGAGCGCCTCGCCAAGCTCGCAGGCGGCGTCGCGGTGATCCGCGTCGGCGGCGCCACCGAGATCGAGGTCAAGGAGAAGAAGGACCGCGTCGAGGACGCGCTCAACGCGACCCGCGCCGCGGTGCAGGAAGGCATCGTCCCCGGCGGCGGCGTCACGCTGCTGCGTGCCAAGAAGGCGGTCGGCCGTCTCACCAACGCCAATGCCGATGTCCAGGCCGGCATCAACATCGTGCTGAAGGCGCTGGAAGCCCCGATCCGCCAGATCGCGGAGAATGCCGGCGTCGAGGGCTCGATCGTGGTCGGCAAGATCCTGGAGAACAAGTCCGAGACCTTCGGCTTCGACGCCCAGACCGAAGACTATGTCGACATGATCGAGAAGGGCATCATCGATCCCGCCAAGGTGGTGCGCACCGCGCTCCAGGACGCCTCCTCCGTGGCCGGCCTGCTGGTCACCACCGAGGCCATGGTCGCCGAAACGCCGAAGAAGGAAGCCCCGCCCGCGATGCCCGCCGGCGGCGGCATGGGCGGCTTCTAAGCCTCCGTTCCATCACAGCATTGCGAAGGCCGCCTCCGGGCGGCCTTCTTTTTTGCCGACCCTGCTTTCCGATTCAACCGGTGGCCAAAACCCACTACGGTGACGCGCCGATTCGAATTGTTTGGGCATGATGCTCCCGGAAAACCGCTTCACACTTTTCCCGGATCATGCCCGTTGCGCGAGGATTTCATCGATGCGTGCGCTTCTGGTTTGTTCGACAGCCCTTTTGGCGGCCCTGCTTGCAGTTTCTCCGCAGCCCGCTTCCGCCCAGATGAAGCTGTCGCCGAAGGCCACGACGCCCAATGGTCCGGAGACACGCTATTTCACTTCGATCGACGGGCTGATGGACGGCAATGCCGACGTGATCCTGAAAGAGACGCGACAGGGCAAGACGGTGACGGCGGCCGTGCTCGACGTCTGCTACCCCGTCGCGAAGAATTCCGACCGCAAGGACCGCTTCGTCGTCAACCTCCAGGTCGCGGGCCAGACCCTGACCGGCACCACGCAGAGCATGAACGAGAAGGCGCCGGTCAGCGTCAAGCTGCTGCGCAAGCAGAGCGGGGACAGCTTCGAATTCCGCGGCCAGATCAGCATCGGCCAGGTGGTGACCGAGGTGACCTCGCCCGACAATTCCGATCTCAGCGAGAAGGAGTTCCAGGACAACCAGACCTCCGACGACGGCATCACGCCGCAGCCGAAGGATTTCACCGACGTCTCGCCGGAGGCAATCGCGGTCAAGGTCAAGCTCGACGCCGCGACCGACTTCCTGAAGAGCCTGAAGGGCCAGGCGGTCGAGGTGACGCTGGCGAGCCTTACCGTCGGCTGCGATGCGCTGCGTGCGGGCGAGCAGACCATCAACATGTCGGTCGATCCCGAGCGCGCCGGCGCGCTGCTGGCGAAGTTCAAGGCGATGCCGGGCGTCACCGCCGTGGGCTGGACCGCGGGCATGACCGAGATGGACCGCACCATCCGCTTCACTGCTGCCGACTGGCGCGAGGGCGACAAGATCAGCAAGGACAAGCTCGCGGCCACTGTTGCGAACGTCTTGAGCCGGACGCTCGCGGCAAAGCCGGTCTCGCAGAGCTTCAACCCCGCCACGGGCAAGCTCAAGCTGGTGTTCAAGCGGCCGAACCCGGATTTCCCCGCACTCGATCTCACCGACACGATCGAGGTTGCGGGGCTCGTCTCGCCCGACAGACCGGGCACGACCGACAAGCTCATGCTCTGGATCGGCAGTCCCGCGACGACGACCAGTGACGAGAGCAGCGGCGCCAAGCTCAATCTCTCCGACGACGCCTCGATCGACGAGGAAGGCGATCAGCCCGACGACAACGGTTCGATCGAGGCGCTCGCCAAGGAGCTGAAGGGCCAGCGCTGGGACGCCGACAAATCGGTGTGGAAGTAGGCTCTCGTGCCCCGGACGCAGCGCGCAAGCGCTGCGAGCCGGGGCCCAGAGGCCGCAAGCGAAGTCGCCGATAAAGTCCTGGGTCCCGGCTCTGCGCAGCAACGCTACGCGTTGCAGCGCGTCCGGGACACGCCCGTGGCTAATTCCCCGTCGTCCTGAAACGCAGCGGCTTCGGGCCGATCAGCGTCAGCACGTCGCCCTGGCGCTTCCAGGTCTCGACACTGCTGAGCGCCGTGACGAGTTCGTCGTCGGCCTGGGCCCTCGCGGGCGGGCAGTTGCGATCCTGGATCTGGCCGGGCACGAAGATCACGGTGTTGCCGGCGACCGAGAACTGGCCCTTGCCGCCCTTGCACCAGAGCTCCAGCACGACCTCGCCATGGTCGCCGATCTCGATGTTCGGTATCCGCTTCGAGCCTGCCTGCGGCAGCGCTTCCAGCGTCATCTCGGTGCCGAACGGAAAGCCGTCCTCGGCACGCGCGACGATGGACATCGCGAGCATTGCAACCGCAGCACACACCAATCGCTTGAGCGAAACCATGAGACCTCTCGACCGACCTGATTTGCGGCACCTTCTATAAGACTGCGGGCTCATTGAGAAGGTTCGCTCGCACGCAAAAATCCCCGCGGAGACTTCCGCGGGGATTTGCATCGCAGCCGGACGTGGCCTGCTACTTCAGGACCATTGCCGTGAACGGATAGACATAGGCCTGCAACGTCACGAGCACACCGACGAGACAGGCCAGCACGATCGAGTGCCAGAACACGAAGCGCAGGATCGTGCCCTCATGGCCGTACCAGTTGGTGGCCGTGGAGGCGACCACGATCGACTGCGCGTCGATCATCTTGCCCATCACGCCGCCGGACGAGTTCGCCGCGCCCATCAGGATCGGCGACAGGCCGAGCTGCTCTGAGGTGATCTTCTGCAGGTTTCCGAACAGCACGTTGGACGCCGTGTCCGATCCCGTCAGCGCCACGCCCAGCCAGCCGAGCAGCGTGCCGAAGAAGGGATAGAGCACGCCGGTCGCGGCGAACGCCAAACCAAGCGTCGCGTCGACGCCGGACAGGCGCGTCAAGGTACCGATCGCGAGCATCGCCGAGATCGTGATCAGCGAGATCGCGCAGAGCCGGATGGTGCGGCCATACTCCGTGACCAGCCGGCCGGGCCCGACGCCCATCAGGATGCCGGAGATGATCGCCGCGATCAGCATGCCAGTCCCGGTGAACGACAGGTAGGTGAAGCCGAAGACCGCTCCCTCAGGCGTCGGCTTGGGCGCGACCGGCGGCACCTTGTTGATCATCTGGTGCAGTTCCGGGACGGGATAATTCCAGACGAAGATCGAATTCGCCCAGGTCTTGAAGCCGCCATTGCCCCAGACCAGCATCACGATGCAGACGATGATCCACGGCAGCAACGCGCTGAACAGCTCGCCCTGCGTCAGCGGCGTCTTGTCGAGCGGCTTTGCGGCCGCCATGGTGGCTGCCGATTCATCGCGGCCGCGCAGCGCCGGCGACAGCCAGAGCTGCTTCGGCTGCCAGACCTTGAGGAACAGGATCAGCGCGCCCATCGAGATCAGCGACGCGCCGATGTCGACGATCCAGGGATTGATGTAGTTCGAGATCACGAATTGCGGAACTGCGAACGAGATGCCGGTGACGAGGATCGCCGGCCAGATATCCTTCATGCCCTTCCAGCCCGCGAACGCCCACACCACCCAGAACGGCACGATCAGCGAGAAGAACGGCAATTGCCGGCCGACCATCGCGCCGAGGATGTAGGGATCGAGCCCGGTGACCGAGGCGAGGCCCTGGATCGGCGTGCCCAGCGCGCCATAGGCGACCGGCGCGGTGTTGGCGATCAGCGACAGGCCGCTTGCTGCGAGCGGCGAAAAGCCTAGGCCGATCAGCACGGCACCGGTGATGGCGACCGGCGTGCCGAAGCCGGAGGCGCCCTCGAAAAACGCGCCGAAGGAGAACGCGATCAGCAGCAATTGCAGCCGCCGGTCCTCGGTGACGCCGCCGATGGCGCGCTTGAGCAATTCGAAGCGTCCCGTGCTCACCGTCACCTGGTAGAGGAAGATGACGTTGAGGACGATCCAGCCGATCGGGAAGAAGCCGGTGACGATCCCCAGCACCGAGGCGCGGATCGACATGTTCGCCGGCATGGTGAAGATGAAAATCGTGATCAGGTTGGCCACGATCACGGCGATGACCGCAGCGATATGCGCCTGGACGCGGCCGCTGGCGATCAGGACCAGCAGCGTGACGACCGGCACCGCCGCCGCAATCGTCGACAGCACAGGGCTGTGCAGCGGATCATAGACTTGATTCCACATGGTCTTCCTCCCCCACGCATGTTTGTGGCAGACGGCCCGCGTGGAGAGCCGACCTGCTTGACGCTGGAAGCGATAACCCCCGAGCTGGACGCGAATTCCTCGCGAATGCGGCGGTTCCCGTCCCGCTCACAAGCTCGCGAAATCCCGAAGCACCCCACCCCGCGCCGTCGAACCCCATGCTAGGGTTGCGGGCTGCGACAAGACAACGCAAATTGCAGCACTTGCGACTTTAGTCTAAGCGCGCCCATTTCCGCCATTGCCTCAAACCCTTGGCGCAGGGCATTTATGCACCCCCCAGGAGACCCTGCTCTGTGAAGAACATCAGCGCCACGCTCGCAATCGTCTGGCGAATCGCGATTCCCTATTTCCGGTCGGAGGACAAATGGGTCGGCCGCGGCCTGCTCGCCGTCGTGGTCGCGATGGAGCTGGTGCTGGTCGCGATCAACGTGCTGCTCAATCAGTGGCAAAACCGATTCTACAGCGCCCTGCAGGCCTACGATCTGCCCGAATTCGTCAAGGAGGTCTGGATCTTCCTGGGCCTCGCCTTCACCTTCGTCGCACTGGCCGTCTACAAGCTCTATTTGAACCAATGGCTCCAGATCCGCTGGCGGCAATGGCTGACGCAGCACTATCTCGGCGAATGGCTCCGCGGCGCCACGCATTACCGCATGCAGCTCAAGGGCGACGCCGCCGACAATCCGGATCAGCGCATCACCGAGGACGTCAAGAATTTCGTCGAACAGACGCTCTCCATCGGCCTTGGCCTCTTGTCCTCGATCGTGACGCTGGCCTCGTTCGTCGTCATCCTCTGGGGTCTGTCCTACAAGGCACCTTTGTACATTTACGGCACCGATATCCTCGTGCCCGGTTTTCTGGTCTGGTGCGCACTCGCCTACGCGATTGTCGGTACCGCGCTGACGCACTGGATCGGCTCCCCGCTCATCAATCTCAATTTCGAGCAGCAACGCTATGAGGCGGATTTCCGCTTCAACCTGATCCGCGTGCGCGAGAATTCCGAGCAGATCGCCCTGTTGAAGGGCGAGAACGCCGAGCGAGGGCGTCTGCTGCAGCGCTTCGGCTTCGTCATCGGCAATTGGTACGCGATCATGAGCCGGACCAAGCGCCTCACCGCCTTCACGGCGAGCTACGGCCAGGCCGCCACGATCTTTCCCTATGTGGTGGTGGCACCCGCCTATTTCGCCAAGCGCATCCAGCTCGGCGACATGATGCAGACCGGCTCGGCGTTCGGCAGCGTGCAGGACGCGCTGTCCTTCTTCGTCACCGCCTATCGTTCGCTCGCAGAGTGGCGCGCGGTGATCGCCCGCCTCGATGGCTTCGAGATGTCGGTCAGCTCTGCCACCCACGGCGCGGCGCTCGAGCCGACCATCGACGTCGCACCATCGAACGGCAAGGCGATCGCGCTGGAGCAGTTGCTGGTCAAGCTGCCGAACGGCACACCTCTGGTCGCAGCCGACGGCTTCACGATCCAGCCCTCGGAGCGCGTGCTGGTGACCGGCCCGTCGGGCTCGGGCAAGTCGACGCTGTTCCGGGCCATTGCCGGGGTCTGGCCATTTGGTAGCGGCAAGATCGCCATCCCTGCGACGTCGAAGCTGATGATGCTGCCGCAGCGACCCTACTTCCCGGTCGGACCGCTTGGCGACGCCGTGATCTATCCGGCCGAGCACGGCTCGATCACGCCCGACAAGATCCGCGACGCCCTGATTGCGGTCGGCATGCCGCGCCTGGCTGAGCGGCTCGACGAGGACGGTCACTGGAACCGGACCTTGTCGCTCGGCGAACAGCAACGCCTCGGCCTTGCCCGCGCACTGCTGCACGTCCCCGACTATCTCTTCCTCGACGAGGCGACCGCCTCGCTGGACGAGCCGTCCGAGGACCGGCTCTATCGGCTGCTGACGGAGAAGCTGCCCCAGGCCACCATCGTCTCGATCGGCCACCGCTCGACGCTGGATGCTTTCCACACCCGCAAGGTGGCTTTGGCGAATGACGGCGATATCCACGTGCTCGGCAAAGCCAATGCGCCGGCGCAGGAGCCGACCGCGGCGCGTTGAGACCAGAGCGCTGCGTGGTCGCGGGTCAATGTCGGGTCAAGCCCGGCCATTGACGAGCGTATAAAAGGACGAGCGTAGAAAAGCGAAGGGCGGCAGATTGCTCTGCCGCCCTCGCCACGTCGTTCCGGGAGGAACTTACTTCAGGTTGGTCATCGCGGTCAGGTCGAAGGACAGCTTGGCAACGCCGGCCGCGCCGCACCAATTGGAGCTAGCACCGCCCGGATTGATCGGGGTGACGTTAGTGGTGCCGGTGGCGTTGAACGCGCTGGTGAAGGCGTTGCAATCACCCTTGCTCAAATCGGTGTCGGAGTAACGCAGATCCAGCGTCATCACTTTATAGGTGAAGCCGACGCCGATGTTCCAGGTGTTATAGCTGGGCTCGGGAATACCTGCCGTGTAGTTCGGGAAGCCAGCAAGCTGAGCCACGCCATAGAAGGAATCCGAAGTTCCGAACCACTGGCGGCCGAACTCACCCGAAACGTACATTCCAACGCCGCTCGCGCCAAATATAGTGCTCGGCGCGATCCACTTGCCGGTGATCGACAGGTAGTTGCCCCAAGCGCCGGTATTGAGGAAATTCGGCGAATAGAATTCGTTGAGGCCGAACGAAAAGCTATCGTTCACGGTGTAGGTCACCTTGCCGTAGACTTCGTAGAAGCTCGCATCCCTCTTCGCGACGTTGAGGTTGGTCAGGGTGTTGGCGATACACTCTGCGTTCAGCGCGTTTCCTGCGGTGTCGGTGACAGCGCCACCGCCATAGTAGCAGGTGCCGCCCGGATACAGATAACCCCAAACACCAACGTCGAAGGCGAAGGCACCGAAGGTTGGGCGAATACCACCGTAAATGTCGATCTCGGCGGCCGCGCGATTGGGGAAGGAGATGCTCTCTCCGGCCACACCGGCGTACAGCTGCAGGTCCTTGGTGACGTTGTAGCGCGGCTCAAAATAGGCCGCGACTGACGCCTTGTGGTTCGACTGGGTGATACCGCGGAAGATGTAGTCGTTCATGATCGCGGCGCCGAAGGCGATATCCCAGGGGTCAAAGGCAACAACCGGGGGAGCCTTTTTGGCCTTCACCGCCATGTCCGCCGCAAATGCCGAACCCGTCGTCACCATTGCCAGCGCCGTTGCCAACAAAGCCACTTTTTTCATTTCGATCCCCATCGCCAGTTCTACCCAGTCGGATCCCGGAAGCCCCCGGGGCAAACGACCTGTCTGCAAAATTGCGTTACCGCGGCAATCTGGATTGAGAGACGAGGGTCGTGAAGCAAAAATCACGGGCATCTGCCGACTTTTTGGGCGTTTTGACGATTCCACGAAAGGTTGTCGGGCTGTGTGTCTTCTCGATCACATTATTTGCATGCCAAGGTGCACGAGGAGTCCGTGCAAGTACGGGGACGGCAGATGGCGTGACAATCAAGCTACGAATCAGACGGGCGAGGGGGAGACGGCTTCCGGAGCTCCTTGCGGCGATGCAAAAAGGCCGCAGCGTCACCGCAGCGGCCTTCCCTGTTGGCGATCGCGCTCGCTGGATGGGAGCTAGCCTTGCCCCTCGGCCGGTGCGGCTTCCGCAGAAGACGAAGGCATCGCCCAGCTCGTCTCGGCGGCCGGCTCGGGAGCCGGAGTTGCCGCCGGCGCTGACGGCTTCGGCGCGGGAGCTGCCTTCGCCTTCTTCGGTGCCGCTTTCTTCGCAGCCTTCTTCGGTGCAGCCGGCTTGGCCGCCTTCTTGGCCGACGTCTTCACGGCCTTCTTGGCCTTCTTCGGCGCGGCCTTCTTCGAAGCTTTCTTGGCGGATTTCTTGACAGACTTCTTGGCAGATTTCTTCGCGGACTTCTTGGCCGCCTTCTTCGCGGATTTCTTCGCCGCTACAGCCTTCTTCGCCTTTTTGGCCTTCTTGCTTTTTTTCTTCTTCGCTTTCGCCATCGTGGTCCTCCTGTTGTCGACGAACAATGGTCGATCGGGCGTCGTTCCAGCGCCGCCTCCGGACGAAAGCTCGGGCTTGAAAGCTCAAACTTGCGCGTTCAATGCCGGTCGCGACCCGCCCGTAGCCCAATCGAGAAGCTCAATCGTGTGTACGACCGGAACTGACGTGCCACTGGCAATCTGCACCATGCAGCCGATATTGCCCGCGGCAATCATGTCCGGCTTGACGCTTGCGATGTTGGCGACCTTGCGATCGCGCAACCGGCCCGCAAGCTCGGGCTGGAGAATGTTGTAGGTCCCCGCCGAACCGCAACACAAATGGCTCTCCGGTACATCTTTCACCACGAATCCATTCTTGGAAAGCAATTCTTTCGGAAGCCCCGTGATTTTCTGCCCATGCTGCAACGAGCATGCTGAGTGATAGGCAACGACGATGTTGTCGCCTATCGCAGTGGTCGCGAGACCGAGGCCGGCAACGTATTCGGTGATGTCCTTGGCAAGCGCGGACACCTTCGCCGCATCGGACGCGAATGCGGCGTCCTCGCGCAGCAGATAGCCGTAGTCCTTGATCACCGTGCCGCAGCCGGACGCCGTCACCAGGATGGCGTCGAGCCCCTCGCCGGCGGCCTCCGCGCACCATACCGCGACGTTGGCGCGAGCCCGCGCCAGCGCATCGTGGTCGTTACCAAGGTGATGAGTCAGCGCGCCGCAGCATTGCTCGTCCCGGACCAGGACAACTTCGATGCCGTGCCGGGTGAGAAGACTGATGGCAGCCTGGTTGATGCGCGGCGCCAGCACTTGCTGGGCACAGCCCTGCAGCAGCGCGACCCGGCCGCGCTTCTTGCCCAGCGCCGCGAACACACTGCCCGGGAGGGGGCCGGGCGACGGCAGCCGGTTCGGGGCCAGCGCCAGCATCGCCTTGAGGCGCTGGATCAGGCCCGGCGTGGCCGAGGGACGAGGCGTCGGCAGGAACACGGCAAGGGGGCGGGCCAGCCGCGCCAGCCGCATGCTGGCGCGAAAGCGCTGCGGGTGCGGCAGCACGAAAGCCAGCACCTGACGCAGCAGCCGCTCGGCCAGGGGCCGCTGATAGCGCTGCTCGATCCTGACCCGGGCCTGGTCGACGAGGTGCATGTAGTTCACCCCTGAGGGGCAGGTCGTCATGCAGGCCAGGCACGACAGGCAGCGGTCGATATGCTTGACCACCTCGGCCGTCGGCGCCTGGTCCTTCTCCAGCATCTCCTTGATCAGATAGATGCGGCCGCGCGGGCTATCGAGCTCGTCGCCAAGCAGCACATAGGTCGGACAGGTTGCGGTGCAGAAGCCGCAATGGACGCAGGCGCGCAGGATCTTGTCGGCTTCCGCGATATCAGGGTCGGCGAGCTGCGCCAGTGAGAATTCGGTCTTCATTCAGCAGCGCCCCGCCTCAAGCGTCCCCGGTTGAGAATGGTCTTCGGGTCGAAGCTGGCGCGCACCCGCTCGCTTAGTGCAGCAACACCCGGTGCCTGCGGATGGAAGACGTCGACATCGCGCCTGACATCCTCGGCCGCCCGGATCAGCGTGGCGTGGCCGCCGACGGCATTGGCACGCATCCGCACCGCCGGTGCATGCGCGTCGTCCTTCGGCGGCAATGCCGCCCAGATCAGCCCGCCGCCCCAATCGTAGATCACGTCGCCTCCCGTCTCCCGCGCCAAGAGCGTACCGAGCGCAGCGCCTGAGGCCGGCGGGCAGACGATCCGCCAGACCGGCCAGGGCCCGAACGCGCCGCCGGCCGCGAACGGCAGCACGTCGCGGATGGTCGCCCACAATGACGCAGAGGCCGCGTCCTCGATCAGGGTTGCGGCCCCGAACGGCGCCAGCAATTCACGCAGCGAACCGGCGCGGTGAGCGGCTGAGGCCGTGATGCCTTCGAGCCGCAGCGCGGTCAGCGACCCACCCTCGGCGGCGAGATCGCCCAGCGCCTCGGTTCCGCCCCGGAGGGTCGATGCCGGCAGATGCGCCGCGCCGGAAACGTCGAAGGGCGAGCCGAGCGCCGCGGTCATGGCCTTGTTGGCGGCGGCATCATCTAACCCGCGCAGCAGCAGCGTCCGCTCGGCCTCCGGCTTGGGCATCACCTTCAGGGTGACCTCGGTCATCACCGACAGCGTGCCCCAGGAGCCCGCCAGCAGCTTGCAGAGGTCGTAGCCGGTGACGTTCTTCACCACCTTGCCGCCGGTCTTGAAGCTGTCGCCGAAACCGGAGACGGCGTGCGCCCCGAGCAGATGGTCGCGCGCCCCGCCCGCCCTGATGCGCCGCGGGCCGGCGAGCCCGGCTGCAATCATACCGCCGATGGTGCCAAGCGCGGGCGTGCCGAGCAGCGGCGCCGTGTTCATCGGTTCGAAAGCGAATTGCTGGTTCTTGGCATCGATCAGCGACAGCACGTCGGCGAGCGGCGCGCCGGCCTGGAGCGTGACGATGAGCTCGTTGGGCTCGTAGGCGGTGACGGCATTCAGCGCGGAGACGTCGAGCACCGCATTGGTCGCCATGGCATGGCCGATGCCGCGCTTACTGCCATGACCGATGATCTCGAGCGGCTGCTCATTGGCAATCGCCGCGCGCACCACCTCTTCGACGTCTTTGGCGTCTCTGACTTTAAGCGTATCCACGACTAAGCCGGTATCCAAGTTGAGAGCGGAAAGCAAATTTGGCGCGTTGTAGCGACCGACGCTAGAACCGCGGGATATCAGGAAACGCCAGCTTACCCGCATGCACATGCATGCGGCCGAGCTCGGCGCAGCGGTGCAGGGTCGGAAACACCTTGCCGGGATTGAGCAGGCCCTGCGAGTCGAAGGCGCATTTGAGCCGCTGCTGCTGGTTGAGGTCGATCTCGGTGAACATCTCCGGCATCAGGTCGCGCTTCTCGATGCCGACGCCGTGCTCGCCGGTGAGCACGCCGCCGAACTCGACGCAGGCGCGCAGGATGTCGGCACCGAAGGCTTCGGCGCGCTCGATCTCGCCGGGCTTGTTGGCGTCATAGAGGATCAGCGGATGCAGATTGCCGTCGCCGGCATGGAACACGTTGGCGCAGCCGAGCTGGTATTTTTCCGAGAGCTCGCGGATGCGCGCCAGCGCCTTCGGCAGCGCACCGCGTGGAATCGTGCCGTCCATGCAGAGATAGTCGGGCGAGATGCGGCCCACCGCCGGGAAGGCGGCCTTGCGGCCAGCCCAGAACAGGTTGCGTTCGGCCTCCGAGGTCGAGATCTGGCAGGTGGTCGAGCCGCAGGCGTTCGCGATGGTCTCGACGCGCGTGATCAGCTCATCGACCTCGATCTTGGGACCGTCGAGCTCGATGATGAGCAGCGCCTCGACGTCGAGCGGGTAGCCGGCATGGACGAAGGCTTCGGCGGCGTGGATCGCCGGCTTGTCCATCATCTCCATGCCGCCGGGAATGATGCCGGCGCCGATGATGCGCGCCACGCATTCGCCGGCCGCCTCGACCTCGGCGAATCCGACCATCAGCGCGCGCGCCGTCTCCGGCTTTTGCAGGATACGCACCGTGATCTCGGTGATGACGCCGAGCAGGCCTTCGGAGCCGGTGATGACGCCCATCAGGTCGTAGCCGGAATTTTCGCACCCCTTGCCGCCGATGCGCAGGATCTCGCCGCTCATCAGCACGATCTCGCAGCCGAGCACGTTATTGGTGGTCATGCCGTATTTGAGGCAGTGCACGCCGCCGGAATTCTCCGCGACATTGCCGCCGATCGAGCAGGCAATCTGGGAGGACGGATCGGGCGCGTAGTAAAAGCCGGCATGGGCGACCGCCTGGCTGATGGCGAGATTGGTGACGCCGGGCTCGGTGACGACGACGCGGTTGTCGAAATCGATCTCGCGGATGCGCTTGAACTTGCCAAGGCCGAGGAGCACGCCGTCCTCGAGTGGCAGTGCCCCGCCGGACAGCGAGGTGCCGGAACCGCGCGGCACCACCTTGATGCCTTGCTCTGCACAATATTTCAGGATCAGCGAGACCTGCTCGGTGGTATCGGGCAGCACCACGACCATCGGCGGCTGCCGATAGGCCGTCAGCCCGTCGGATTCATAGGCCCGCATCTCGGCAGGCGTATCGATCACGCCCTCGCCGGGCACGATCGCACGCAACGCAGCAATGATCCCGGCGCGCCGCGCGAGCACGGCCTGGTCGCTCGCAGGCATCATGATGGCCATATCAAATCCTTCATGGCATATCCTTCCGGCTCGCGCCGGAACGATCAATTTGTCTCGGCAAATCAATCACGTCCGCGCCTGTTTGGGTAGGCCATCCGAAAGTCTGATCGACGATCTCAAGCGAGTTCGCTCTGGGACAAGCAGGAAATCATGAAACCTGTCATGGTTTGGTGGCTTGTCCAAGCCAAGCAGGCCTGCCAAAACCGGCAGGCCGGGCGATTGCCGATCAGGCAAGAGACTGACCAGGCCACACCCACCAGGGAAGAGACGAAGAGCACCCGATGACAAAACTGATTTTTGGCGCACTGACGATCCTCACCGCGATTGCCACCGCACCCGCCGCGATGGCGCAGGATGCCGCGGCCGGCAAGACGTCGTTCAACAAATGCCTGGCCTGTCACGCGATCGGCGAAGGCGCCAAGAACAAGGTGGGCCCCGAGCTCAACGGTCTCAACGGCCGCAAGTCGGGAACCGCTCCGGATTACAATTATTCGGACGCGAACAAGAATTCCGGCATCACCTGGGACGAAGCCACCTTCAAGGAATACATCAAGGACCCCAAGGCGAAGATCCCCGGCACCAAGATGGCGTTCGCCGGCATCAAGAACGAGACCGAGATCAACAATCTCTGGACCTATGTGTCGCAGTTCGACAAGGACGGGAAGATCAAGCAGTAAGCGTGGAGGGGCCGCCGTTCAGGCATCTCTCCCAGCGGTCGTCCCGATATCCTTGATGATATAAGCTGCCAGATGATCGGCGGCGGGGATTAATCCCGGTTCGCGCTGCCACAACATCAGATCGACATCAGGCAGCGGCGGCAGGCCGTCTTCGGCGTCGAGTCGGCGCAGTCCGTTCACTTTGACCGACGCCGCCAGCACGATCACGGCGGCGTCGGCCAGCGCCATTGCCTCCATCCCAGCGATGCTTTCCGAGATGCAGGAAATTCGCCACGTGCGGCCAGCCTCGTTGAGCGCAGCCAGCGCGTAGTCGCGGTAAAGATTGCCGTCAGGCAGCATGGCCAGCGGAATTGTATCGGCCTTGAAGGCGGCGCCATTCTCGGCGCCCAGCCAGACCAGCGGCTCATGGCGCAGCAGGGTGACGCTGCCGACCTTGGGATGGACGTGCGGCATACGGGTCGCCAGCGCGACATCGAGCCGCCCGTTTGATATCTCCTCGGCCAGTTGCGCGCTGAGCGCACAGCGCACCGTTACTTCGACACCGGGATAGGAGGCGCGAAACCGCGCCAGGGTCTGGGGCAGCAGGAACGCCGCGTAGAGGTCGGGACAGCCGAGAGTGACCCGGCCCGCGATGTCCTCCGCCGACAACCGCGCGCGGGCGTCGTCGTGCAGTTTGAGCATCAGCCGGGCGTAGGGCAGCAGGATCTCGCCATGTCGGGTCAATCGGAGGTGTCTCCGGTCCCGTTCGAAGATGCGCTGCCCGGCGGCCTCTTCCAATCGCGCCAATTGCAGGCTGACCGCTGGCTGGGTGAGATTCTGCCGTCGCGCCACGCGGGTGACGCCGCGCTCTTCGACCAGCATCACAAAGGTCCGCAGCAGAGCAATTTCGAGCGGGCGTCGCATGGCCCTTGATAAGCAAAACTTGGCTTATCGCGAAGCACAATAAATTTGCCTTCGGCATCAAGTACCGTCAAAATTCCTCAGCAAAGTAAATAGCTTACGCCCAATAAGCGAGCACATGCGCCTATTTTGTAGCCAAGCCTATCGCCCGCGTCGGCGCTTCCCTGTACCACTTCGCGAGCGCTTCATATGACGGCGCTGCTCGAAGTCAGAGATGTCAGCAAGCATTTCGGCGGCCTCGCCGCCCTCGATCATTGTTCGCTGTCGCTCAAACGAGGCCAGGTCACCGGCCTGATCGGGCCGAACGGCGCCGGCAAGACGACGCTGCTCAATGTCATCTCGGGCCTGGTCAAGCCGGACAATGGCACAGTTCATTTCGACGCCCGCGACGTCACGGGACAGCCGATGCACCGGGTCGCCACGCTCGGGCTGGTCCGAACGTTCCAGATCGTGCGCGAACTCGGCGGCCTGACGGTTCTGGAAAACCTGCTGCTGGCACCGTTTCACCAGCGCGGCGAGGTCATCTCGGGAGCGCTGTTCGCCCGCGCCACGGTGCGCGAGCAGGAAGCCCGCCACGCGGCCAAGGCCCGCGACGTGCTGAAGCGGATCGGGCTGTGGAAACTGGCCGATCATTCGGCCTCGGCGCTCTCGGGCGGCCAAAAGAAGCTGCTGGAACTGGCGCGCGTGCTGCTGCTGGAGCCGACGCTGGTGCTGCTTGACGAGCCTGCCGCCGGAGTCGCGCCGCCGTTACTGAAGGACATCATCGAACTGATCCGCGAATTGAAGGCCGACGGTATCTCGTTCGGCATCGTCGAGCATGACATGCACCTGATCGGTGCGATCTGCGACCATGTCCACGTGCTGGCGGAAGGCACCAATCTGATCTCGGGCAGCTTTGCCGAAGTCACCGCGGATGCCCGCGTCATCGACGCTTATCTCGGGTTGGGGGTATGAGCATGCCTCCGGTCACTCCAGCACTTTCGGTGCAGGGCTTGCGCGCTGGCTACGGCAACGGCGGCGACATCGTCTGCGGCATCGACATCGATCAGGCGCCGGAAACCGTTTTGGCGGTGATCGGTCCGAACGGCTCGGGCAAGTCGACCTTCGTCAAGACGCTCGCCGGCCTGCTGCGGCCTCGTGCCGGCATCATCGCGGTGACCGGCCGCGACGTGACGGCCCTGTCGCCGGCACGGCGCGTCATGGCCGGGCTTGCCTATGTGCCGCAGGAAGCCAATGTGTTCGGCAACCTCACCATCCGCGAGAACCTCAAGCTTGCGACCGAATTCCTGCGCGGCCGTCCCGGCGTCGGACCGGCGCAGCGGGAACTGGTGATGGCGCTGTTTCCGGAGATCGCCGCGCGGCCGAAACTGCTGGCCGGCAATCTGTCAGGCGGCCAGCGCCAGATGCTGGCCTTTGCCTGCGCGCTGCTCGCCAATCCCGAAGTGCTGCTGCTCGACGAACCGTCGGCGGGGCTCTCACCGAAATTCGTCGGCGAAACCATGGAAGCGGTGGTGCGGGTGCGCGAGAGTGGCGTCACCGTGCTTTTGGTTGAGCAAAACGTCGCGGCAGCACTGCGAATCGCCGACGAGGTCATGGTGTTGGTGGCCGGACGCAAGAGTCTGCGGGCGCCGGCCAAGGACATCTCGAACGCCGATCTTGCCGACCTGTTCTTCGCGAAGGCAGGCTGAGATGATCGCGCAACTCGTCCTCAACGGTTTTGTTACGGGCCTGCTGCTGGCGCTGCCGGCTTTGGCGTTGACGCTGACCTTCGGTATCCTGAAATTCCCGAACTTCGCCATCGGCGCAATGCTGACGTTTGGCGCCTATGCCGCCTGGGTCGCCAACAGCCTGCTCGGCATGCCGCTCGCAGTCGCCGCCGTGGCCTCGGCGGTCGTCATGGCGCTGGTCGCGATGCTCTGCGACGTGCTGGTCTATTCCCGGCTGCGCGACCGCGGATCGATCACGCTGCTGGTGTCCTCGCTCGGAATATCGCTGGTCCTGGAGAACATCTGCCGCTTCGCGTTCGGCAATGCGACCCGCAATTTCGCTTTTGAGGTGGCCCGGCCGATCCGATGGCATGGTTTGCGCATCAACCAGGAGCAGTTGATCACGGCCATCGTCGTGATCGCCTGCGTGATCCTGATTCAGTTGCTGCTTCATGCCTCGCCGCTCGGACGGGCGATGCGCGCAGTGGCCGACAATCCGGCACTGGCCGCGGTGCGCGGCGTCGAGCGCCAGACCATCGCGCGTATCACCTGGTGTATCGCGGGAAGCCTCACCGCCTTGTCGGGCGTCCTCGCCGGACTGGACCGCGCCGTCGATCCGCTGCTCGGCTGGAACTACCAGATTCCGATCTTCGCCGCGGCCATCCTCGGCGGACTGGGAAGTCCGACCGGCGCCATCGTCGGTGCCATCGTGATCGGGCTTGCTGAAGAATTGTCCTCGCTGGTGCTGCCCACCAATTACCGGCAGATCGTCAGCTTTGCGGTGATCCTGCTGCTATTGCTGGTGCGCAACCGCGGCCTGTTCGGCGGGAAGGCGGTGCGCAAGTGATCGCCTATCTCACCACCCTGATCGTCCTGGTCGCAGTCTCCGCCCTGGTGGGGCTGGCGCTGAACGTGCAATGGGGCGTCGCCGGGCTGGTCAATTTCGGCGTGGTCGGCTTCGTCGCGCTCGGCGCCTACACCACCGCGCTGCTGGCACCGCCGCTGGGATGGTTCCCCGCGATGATCGCCGCCGCCGCCCTGTGCGCGATGATCAGCACGGTGCTCGCCTTCCTGTCGATCCGGCTCGAGGAAAATTACCTCGCGATTGTGACCATTGGCTTCGGCGAAGTCGTCCGCATCCTGCTGCTGAACGAAAGCTGGCTGACCGGCGGCGCCGTCGGCATCGCCGACATTCCCCGTCCCTTCGTCAACCTGGTGCCGCCGCGGCAGTACGACCTGATGCTGGCCGCGTTCGCCCTGGTGCTGGTGGCGATCGTTTTTGTGCTGCTGGAGACGCTGGTGCGCTCGCCTTTTGGGCGCGCGCTGCGAGCGGTCCGCGACGACGCCACTGTGGCGGCGGCGCTCGGCAAGCCCGTGCTGCTGCTACGGGTGAAAGCATTCGCAACCGGCGGCGCGGTGATGGGCACGGCAGGCGCGCTGCACGCCTTCTACCTGACCTATATCGATCCCAGCCAGTTCACCTCGATCATCACCGCCTACGCCTTCATGGCCGTGATTGCAGGTGGTCGTGGTTCCAATTTCGGCCTGCTTTTCGGTGCCGGCACCATCATGGTGTTGCTCGAGGCCACCCGTTTTCTCAAGGATGCATTTGCCGTGATCGACGGCACCCAGCTGGCGGCGCTGCGGCTCGGCCTGATCGGCCTCGGTATCGTCCTGCTGCTGATCCTCCGCCCGCAAGGCCTGCTGCCGGAGCCGCAACGGAAAGCCAACGACTTCTTCCCCGATCATGAAGGGACGTCCTGATGCCGCGCGTCACCCCCCTGCCTTCGTCAGCACTGGCACCTGAGATCGCCGAAGTTTACGACCGCTTCGTGTCCTACGGCCCTTTCCGCGATCAGGCCGCGGTGCTTGCGCATGTGCCTCCTGCGCTCGATCATCTCTGCCGTATGCTGATGGAGTTGAAGGCGCGGCGCGGCGTGACGTGGCGCTACATCGAACTCGCCATCGTCGTGGTCTCCCAGCTCAACGCGTGCAACTATTGCGTCGCCAGCCACTCGCCGGTGCTCGCGGTCGAAGGGCTGCCGGCGGACGCGATCGCCGCACTTCCGAGCACCGACCATCCCGCCTTCGACGAGGTCGACCGCCTTGTGGTCGAATACGCGACGCTGGTGACGCAGAACGCCGGGCGGATCCGCGACAACGTCTTCGATCGGCTGCGCAGGCACTTCTCCGAGGCCGAAATCGTCGAGCTGACGCTGCGTATCGCACTTGCCGGCTTCTACAACCGCTTCAACGATGCGCTGCAGATCGACGACGGCAGCGCCGCCGACCGGCTCGCGGCTTTCCTTGCTCCACTTGAACCCCAGGACACTCAACCGATTCTTCCACCCCACATTTCCTCAACTGATGACAACGGAGACTTGCGATGATGGATTCAACGATCAGCCGGCGACACGTGCTCGCCGGACTGGGTGCGGCATCGCTGACCGGCCTCACCGGAGCGTCGGCACTGGCGCAGGCCGCGGAAATCCCGATCGGAATGGTTCTGCCATTCTCCGGTGCCACCGGCCCCTATGGGCCCGACATGAAAAAAGCCGCCGATCTCGTCGTCAAGATCATCAACGATGCCGGCGGAATCCTGGGCGGGCGCAAGCTGCATCTCTACGTCGAGGATTCCGAGACCAACCCGACGGTCGGTGTCACCGCGACACGCAAATTGCTCGATGTCAACAAGGTCGAATTGGTCGGCGGTTTCTGGGGCAGCCCGATCGCGCTGGCGGCCAAGCCGCTGATCCTCGCCGCCAACAAAGTGGAGATGGTTTCGGCCTCGGCCAACGGCATCACTGACGGCGACACCAAGGGTCTGATCTACCGCTTCCAGGCCAAGAGCAGCCAGTGGGGTCCCGCCGGCGCCAAGGTGATGACCAGCCTCAAACTGAAGAAGGTCACTATTCTCGCCCAGCAGAACCCGTTCGTGATCTCGATGATCGAGCCGTTCAAGGCCGAGATGGCCAAGCTGGGCGGCCAGGTCATCGACGTGGTCCAGTACAATCCGGATCAGGCTTCGTATCGCGCCGAAGTCGAGAAGGCGTTCGGCCCGGAGCCCGACGGCGTGTTCTGCCTGTCGCTGCTCACCGACTTCGTCGCCATCAGCAAGGAAGTCTATCGTGGCGGCTTCAAGTCAAAGATTCTCGGGCTCGGCACAGGTGCCGACGCCGACGGCGCCTACTTGAGGAGCGTCACGCCCGAAGTGGCCGAAGGCATCCACCATCTACAGCCGGCGCCGCCGATGGACTCGGCCGCCTACAAGAAGTTCGTCAAGCTGATGGGCGCCCCCGAAGGCACCGCGTTCCTGTTCGCCGGCAACACCCATGACCAGGTCTGCGTCACCGCGCTGGCGATGGAGCACGCCAAGACCCAGGAAGCTGCGGTATGGGTGAAATCGATCCGCGAGGTGTGCAATCCACCGGGCGAGGAAGTCGACGACATCCTGAAAGCGCTGGAGATGGTGCGGGCCGGCAAGAAGATCAACTTCGTCGGCGCCGGTGCCACCGTTGATTTCGACGAACGCGGCGACCAGCTCAACCGCTCGTTCCTGCATCAGGTCATCGAGAAGGGCAAGAACAAGATCGTCGAAGTCGTGACCTGAAGACGACGAGACACTGGGAAGAAGGACAAGGCGCCGGCTGCCGCCGGCGCCACACGCGAACCTATGCGGGAGGACAAATTGGCCAAATCGAAAACGATGCATCTCTGCGGCTTCCTGATCGCGGGCCCGGTGGTTCACAGCCACGCAATCTGGCGCAATCCGAAACACACCACGGATTTTCTCAGCCTCGAGCACTACACGCGCATCGCCAAGGTGCTGGAGCGCGGGCGCTTCGACTTCATGTTCTTCGCCGACCGGCTGGCCATCGCCGACCGCTACGGCGCAAGCCATGTGACCGGCATTCGCCATGGCGACCAGGATGCGACACGGATGGACCCGATGCCGATCCTGGGGGCGCTGGCGGCGGTGACCAGCCGCATCGGCCTCGGCGCGACGAGGTCCACCACCTACGACGCGCCCTACAATATCGCGCGCGAATTCGCCACGCTCGACCACATCTCCGCCGGGCGCGCCGCCTGGAACGTGGTGACGTCGATGAACGACGGCGAGGCGCTCAATTACGGCAACGTGCCGCATCTCGGCCATGACGAGCGCTACGACCGTGCCGACGAGTTCATGGAAGTGGCTTTCAAGCTCTGGGACAGTTGGGAGCCCGACGCGCTGGTCCTCGACCGCGCCCGCGGCATCTACGCCGATCCCAGCAAAGTGCACTATCTCAACCATTCCGGAAAATGGTTCCAATCGCGCGGCCCGCTGAATATCCCGCGCGGTCCGCAGGGACGGCCGGTGGTCATCCAGGCTGGCTCGTCCGGGCGCGGCAAGGCATTCGCCGCACGCTGGTCGGAGGTGATCTTTGCACTGCAGCCGAATATGGAGCGGATGCACAAGTTCACCGCCGAAGTTCACGCTGCGCTGGCGCAGCAGGGCCGGCCCGCCGATGCCAGCCGGATTCTGATGGCGATCATGCCCTTCATCGGCGAGAGCCGCGCCGAGGCAGAGGAGAAGCGCGACCTGCACGATTCGCTGGTCGATCCGCTGGTCGGATTGTCCACGCTCGGCGCGCACGCCAATGCCGATTTCTCCGCACTGCCGCTCGATGAGTCCGTGGAGTCGGTCACGTCGTCGGGCAGTCAGGGCAACATCAATGCATTGAAGAGCATCGCGGCAGGCGAGCCGATCAGCATCGCCGACGCGGGGCGCATCTACGGCCGCGGCGTGATGTGCCCGCGGCTGGTCGGCACTGCCAAGGACGTCGCCGACGAGATGGCCGATATCGTCGCCTCCGGCGCCGCAGACGGTTTTGTTGTGTCGCCGGCGTTTCTCCCCGACACCTTCGAGGATTTCGTCGACGGTGTGGTACCGATCCTCCAGGACAAGGGCCTGTTCCGCCGCGACTATGCCGGCGTCACGTTGCGCGACCATCTCGGGATCGCCGATGGGACAGCGTGAGGTGCAGCCTGCGCAGGGCAGCAACGTCGACCTCCTCGCCAGTATCGCACCAGCGGCGTTCAAGGCTGCGATGCGGCGCATGGCGGCGACGGTCAGCGTCATCACCAGCGGCAGCGGCGGCCTGTTCAACGGCATGACCGCCACCGCGGTGTGCAGCGTGTCCGCCGATCCGCCGTCGCTGCTGATCGTGGTCAACAGGGCCAACCGCTCACACGCGCTGATCGAACGATCAGGCGCCTATACTGTGAATGTCCTCTCCGCTGAACAGGAGCGGCTCGCGACGCACTTTGCCTCGACGCCCGTCGAGCCGTTCGCGGATGTACCTTACAGTCTCGGCTCCAACCACTGCCCGATCATCGAGCACTGCACTTCATACTTCGCGTGCCTGGTCGAGCAGCAGACCGGATTCGGTACGCACTCGATCTTTATCGGAAGGGTGGTTGCCTCGGGCAGCAGCGACAGCCTGCCACTGCTCCATCAGGACGGCAAATTCCGCAGCTAGGGATTTCTCGTTGAAGCTGAACCGGCCGGATCCTGGCCCCGCGCGGCCCGTCGGATCCCGCCGAGCATCGTCTCGATCTCCGCCTTCACGAGGTCCGGCACCGCGTTCTGCACCATATGGCCGAGATCGGGCAGCACGATCAGCTTCGTTTGCGGCACCATGGCCGCAAACGGGCGGGCATGGATGTCGGTCTTCACCGTCTTGTCCGGCTCGCCGGCGATGATCGTGACCGGCGCCGAGATCTCGCCGTAGCGTGCGGCTTGCTCGGTCACCGCCTGCTTCAGCGTGACCAGATCATAGGCATTGGCGATGAACTCGCGCGGGCGCAGCAGCAGCGGTGTCGCGGAATCCTGAACGAATCCATCCGGCATCATCTGCGGCAGGAACACGCTGCGCGCACCAGGCTCGGCCAGAAAGTAACCGAGCGGCAGGGTGATCGTGTAGGCGAGCAGCGGACCGATCACCGGCTTTGCGATGATCTCGTTGTAGCGGCCGACGCCGCCGCGCCAGGGATGGGTGACGGGTGCGAGCATGACCAGACCGGCGACGCGGCCGGGATGATCGAGCGCAATCCGCGCGCCGAGCGCACCGCTCCAGGAATGAACGACGAAAACCGCACGATCGATACCGAGCTTGCCCAACGCCTCGTCGATCATCCGCGCCTGGATCTGCGGCGTGGAATCGTGGCGCCGCGCGCGCGTGCTCCAGCCGTGGCCGGGGCGGTCGACCAGGATGACGCGGTGGTCTTTGGCGAGGAGGTCGCCGAGCGGGCGCCGCATCGCTTCGAGATTGGAGCTCGCACCGTGCAGCATCACGATCGGCAATCCTGAATCGCGCGGGCCGATATCGACGACGTGAAGCGTCGCGCCGTCGACCTCGACCATCTCGCCCTGCGGCGGGTAGGCGCACTGCACGGCGACGATTCCAGCCTGCGTGACCAGCGCCAGCAGAACCAGCGCCGTCACGACTGACATCACGATCATGAAGGGAATCCGGGTGATCCTGGGCACAGGGCAGTTACGAGCTTACTGGGTGGCAGTTTCGCTGGGGCGGCCTGCCGTCTTCCACCGAAAATGCCGGGCTGTGGATATGTGCACAATTGCCGAATGAAAAGCTCAATGAAATCAACATCAATCACCGGAGAAGCACAAGAGGGGATCGACTTCATCCGGCCGTCATCGCGGCTTCCTTATAATCGCCATGGTCGGTTCCGCCATCTATGTGCGGGTGGGCGCCGATCCTCCTCGCAACCTCAGGAGATTGTTAGGAAAGACCGGCATATTCGTCCTGGTTGAACCGGAGGATTTTCGATGAGCTTCAGATCGAACGACACTGCGATCGACGAGATCGTGGCGAGCTGCAACGGCGATCTGCGCGGTGCCGTGCGGGCGCTGCTGCTGATCAACGAGCACCTGGAAACGGAGCTGGCAAAGGCCTACGCCGCGGCCATCGATCGCGGCCCGGTCGAACGCGGCGGCAACGCCCTGCATTGATGGCAGACTAGTTCGTGCCGTCCTCTTCCTTTTCCTCGTCCGGCGTGGGCGCGGGACAGGCGCGGATGGTCGAGCGGGCAAGCTTGGCATCGGCCTTGGACTTGTAGGGACCGTCGCCGAACCAGATATCGCCGATGATGACCGGATTGCTGGTCACGATATTGCATTTTCCGGTGGCGCGGTTGCCGACCACCCAGAACAGTCCGTCGGCGAAGCTCAACGTTCCCGACGCCAGCAGCAACACACCTGCAAAGATCAAACGCTTCATGGCTTTTGCTCCTGCCATGCAGGTAGGCCTGCTGCGGCACCGGCAATAGGGCTCACGATGCCGCGCTTTGCGATCGTGGTTAATCCGAAGCAGCCGCGTTCACTCGAGACATAATGGAGTTTGAGGCTAAATATCTCGTCCCTCGACCTTCTCGGTCAGCGACTTGACCTGGTCGGGAATCTTTTCGAGGTGCGGATTGACGGCCAGCGCCTTGCGATAGGCGTCGAGCGCGCGCTTGTCGTCGCCGACCTCCTGCATGATCATGCCGAGGCCTGCGAGCGCACCGAAATGGCGCGGCTCCCGGATCAGCACCTGCTGGATATCCGCAAGCGAACGGCCGTAATCGTTCTGCATGTAGTAGAGCGTGGCGCGCCGGTTCCAGGCCTCGATGTAGTCGGGCCTGAGCTTGATGACCGAATCCAAAAGCTTGATCGCGACATCGATCTTCTTGGCATCGACTGCGGTCTTCGCCCGCGCCATCAGCAAGGACGCGGTGTCGCTCGGGGTCTGCAGCCAGATCGCCCAGATCCGCGCCTCGACATGCTTGGCACTGGCCTCGTCGGGCGCCGCCTTCAGCGCGCCGAACAGGAAATCGAGATTCTTGGTGCGATCGACCTTGGGCAGCTTGGCCGGCGCCTCTGGGAGCTTCTGCTGCTTGCCGGACGGTGCCGGACGATCAGCCTGCGCCAGCGCCGGAGCGAGGCCGACCGTCCCCAGAACGAGGGCCAGACACAAAGTGCGCGCGAAAAGGAATCTCACTGCCATGGCCAAAGTCTAAACGCGCAAAGCCGCCCTTGCAAAGCAAAGGCGGCGTCAAACTCGTGTGAGCAGTGGTCTTGCGGGGCGCGCGCGGAGCCCTCGGCAGGGATCAGCCTTTGACTGATCAGCCCTGACGAGCCTTGAAGCGGCGCTGCACCTTGTTGATCACATAGACCCGGCCCTTGCGGCGGACCAGGCGGTTGGCGCGATGGCGACCGCGCAGCGACTTCAGGGAGTTACGGACCTTCATGGCAGAATCCTGAACGTTCGAAAGGCCGTGTTCGGCACTACCGTTTCGGCACGCGCGAATGTGGCAAAATGAGATCTTTCCCGCCGGCGGACGACCGCCCGGGACGGGGCGGTTCTTAAGGCATCGCGGGAGGTCATGTCAATGTTAACTGCCGGGTTCCGAACCGGCAAATTCGTGAAAACAACCCCATGCACAGTAGAAACGGCCGGATCGGCCCGATTTATCGCCAAGGAAATCAGCGGTGTTTCGACGACGCCTTGCCAAGTTCGTTATATCATATAATCAATTCGGCAACCCGTCGGGAGGAAACCATGCCGAAGCTGAAGCTGCCTGATATCGACAAAGTCGTCGCCATCGACATCCACACCCATGCCGAGGAGCCCTGCGGCTGCCATCCCGACGACGGCTATGACGACTTCCAGGCGCAGATGGCGGAGTATTTCAAGTCGCCGAACAAGCATCCGCCGACGGTGCCGGAGACCGCGGCCTATTACCGCTCCAAGAACATCGCCGCGGTGATCTTCCCGGTCGACGCCGAGCGCGAGACCGGCTTCCGCCGCTACAACAATTACGAGATGATTGAGGCCGCCTCCGACCATCTCGACGTCCTCATCCCCTTCGTCTCGATCGACCCGCACAAGGGCAAGCTCGGCGCGCGCGAGGCGCGCAAGCTGATCGAGGAATACGGGGTGCGCGGCTTCAAATTCCATCCGACCATGCAGGGCTTCTACGCCAACGACCGCATGGCCTATCCGCTCTACGAAGAGATCAACAATGGCGGCGCGGTCGCGCTGTTCCACACCGGCCAGACCGGCGTCGGCTCCGGAATGCCCGGCGGCATGGGGATGCGGCTGAAATATTCCAACCCGATGTACATGGACGACGTCGCGGCCGATTTCCCCGACCTCAAGATCATCCTCGCCCATCCCTCTTTCCCCTGGCAGGAAGAGGCGCTGTCGGTCGCGACCCACAAGCCGAACGTCTATATCGACCTCTCGGGATGGTCGCCGAAATATTTCCCGCCGATCCTGGTGCGCTACATCAACTCGATCCTGCAGGACAAGATGCTGTTCGGCTCGGATTGGCCGGTGATCACGCCGGACCGCTGGCTATCGGATTTTTCCAAGATCGAGATCCGCGACGAGATCCGGCCGAAGGTGCTGAAGGCGAATGCGCGCAGGCTGTTGGGGATCTGACGAGGAGACGAGCTCTCGCGACAAGCCCTCGCGAGAGCCACCAACCTAACCCGCTACCGCTCGACCACAGCGAAAGGTGTCTGCTTCGGTTGGCTCGACCAGCCGCGAATTATGGCTGGCCAATCGTGCCATCTTTCTGCCATGATACAACTATTGAGCGTATCGGCAGGATTTGATGGTACATTTCGACTCGGAATTGCCTGAGCGTAAGGCGTTTTCTCTCCATGGCTGCCCCGTCGATGTGAAGGCAGCGCGGCCCGGTTCTTCCTCGTCCCGCAAGGACCTGCTTCGGGATCACGCCGACCGGTCTGCGACGTCGCGCATCCGCTGGCGCGAGAAGGCGGCCTTCTTTCACCGCGAAGACGAATGCTATTTGCGGTTCCTGATCCCGCCTGGAAGCCGCGTGCTCGACATCGGGTGCGGCATCGGAGATACGCTCGCGGCGCTCGCGCCATCCTATGGCGTGGGTATCGATTTCAGCTCCGCACAGATCGACATTGCGCGACAGCGTCATCCAGATCTCGCGTTCGTCGAGGGCGACGCCGAGGGCCCCACCACCTTCTCTGCCATCGAGGGCCCGTTCGATTTCATCCTCGTTCTCGACACGATAGGCTCCCTGGACGACTGCCAAAGCTTCATCGAGCACCTCCACCCGCTATGCACGCGGGAGACGCGGATCGTCTTCGGATACTTCTCTCATCTCTGGTACCCGGTCCTGAAGCTGGCCGAGGCCCTTGGCATGCGAATGCCGCACCCCGACCAGAACGTGCTTTCGCCGGACGACCTGCGCAATCTCGTGTCGCTGGCCGATTTTGATCCCGTCAAATCCGAGCAGCGCGTCCTGTTGCCCGCGTCGCTGTTCGGGATCGGGCGCTTCGTCAATCGCTTCATCAGCGTGCTGCCCGGCATACGCGCGCTGTCACTTCGTCACTATCTCGTTGCCCGCTCGATGCGGTGCGCCCACGACGACATCAAGTCGGTCACCGTGGTGATTCCGGCGCGAAACGAGCGCGGCAACATCGAACCGGCCGTACGACGCATCGCCGGATTCTGCCCCGACATCGAGATCATCTTCATCGAGGGCCACAGCAAGGACGGCACCTTCGAGGAAATGCAGCGGGTCAAGCAGGCGTTCGTCGGGCAGGACATCAAGACGATGAAGCAGCCGGGCAAGGGCAAGGCCGATGCGGTCTTCACCGCCTTCGATGCGGCGCGCGGCGATGTCCTGATGATCCTCGACGCAGACCTGACCATGCCACCGGAGCAACTCTGCAAGTTCTATGACGCGCTGTGTTCGGGTAAGGGCGAGTTCGTCAACGGCTCCCGCCTGGTTTATCCGATGGACGAGGGGGCCATGCGCTTCCTCAACCTGGTCGCCAACAAGATCTTCTCGTACTTGTTCTCGTGGCTTCTCAATCAGCGATACACCGACACGCTTTGCGGAACCAAGGTGCTGCGCCGCAGCGACTATCAACGTCTCAAGGCGGGCAAGGCCTATTTCGGGGACTTCGACCCGTTCGGCGACTTCGATCTGATCTTCGGCGCGTCCAAGCTCAACCTGAAGTCAATCGACCTGCCGATCCGTTATGCCGCACGCAATTACGGCGAGACGCAGATCTCGCGCTTCAGCCACGGCTGGATGCTGCTCAAGATGGTTGTATTCGCCTTCTTCAAGATAAAAGCGGTTTGATCAAGATGATCGCTGTTGCGAGCCTCCGGTGAAGGCCGGGCCGACGGAATTGTCCCGGTCCATCCCGGGCACATGGCTCGAATGGCTGGCCCGGAAAGACCCGCTCGACCGCCTGACACCGTTCGGATGGCGGGGCGCGCTGGCGTTTCTTTTCGCCTTCTCTCTCCTCTCGTTCCTGCTGTGCGGCTATTTCATCGCCTATTGGCGCAATGCCGATATGGATTTCATGGTGGTCTACAGCGCCCTCTCGCTCAACGACGGGAGCAAGCGCGCCTTCTTCGATCACCCGGCCTATTGGACCATCCTGTCGGTCGAGTTCTGGCTTCGGCTGCTTCATCAGCTTCGACTTCTGGACGAATGGACGCTTTCAGCCATTCCAGCGGATGGCCAGCGCTTCGATGCAGCGATGACGAACGTCATTCGCGCCGGGCGGATCGTGGCGGCGATGACCGCAGGCGCATGCCTGCTCGGATTCGCCGTTCTGGCCAAGAGAATCGTTCGGGATCGGCGAGTCGCAACATGCGGCGTATTTGCGTTCGCGATGTCGGGGGGCGTGCAGATGCACCTGCGCATTCTGCGCAGCGAGATGATTGCAGCCTGTTTCTGCGTGATCGCCCTCATGCTGCTCGTCATCGTGGCGCGTCGAGGCTCCGTCCTCCGGCCGGTCGCGCTCGCGGTCGCGGCGTGGCTCTGCATGCTGGGGCTTGAAAACAAGGTCCAGGCCATCCTGCTGATCGCAGCCATCCCGGCCGTGCTGTTGCCCTTCGGAGGCAGCGCAAGCGCGAGCGTCGGATTCTGGAGGTCGGGTGCGCGCGCCTGGACGACGGCCGCGGCTGCCGCCGTCGTCGCAGCCTGCGCGGCGGCGACGGCGTGGCCGCTGGTCTCCGCGGGCCTCGATCCTGTTGCGGCAGCTGCCACAGGATTGCATCCGCTTCTGCTCGGGAGATTTGGCACCTATCAGATCCTGCTATGGGGTTGGATCCTTGGCTGCATGGTCGCGTTTGCCGTGCAGTGGCGGGTGAGTCCGCCCGAGACTCTTGCAGCGATGTCCGCTCTCGTTGCCGGCGCGTCGCTCGGCCTCCTGGCGCTCTACGTCCAATACGACGCGCGAGATGCGGTGATCGTCCTCAATCCGCTCGAGAAGATGCTGCAGTACGCAAAGGCTTCAGGCGCGGACGGGCAGCTGCAAAACTCCGTCGGCCTGCTCCTGTCGGGATTGCTCGGCGTCTTCATGCGTTACACGTTCGTCCTGTTCTCCTCGCCGCGTCCAACTGTATTCCTGACCTGGCTGATCATTCCCGGAATTGCCTATGTCTGGCGACAAGGCGCCCACCAAATTGCCGTGCAGGCCACCGTCCTCCTGCTCGCGGCAATAGCGATCGACACGCTCGGAGTCCGCCGCGGCCTCAAACTGGAATATTTCGTTTTCACCGACCCGTTGATCATCATCGCGGGGATGCTCCTGCTTGATCAGGCAAGAAACCTTTGGCTGCACCCCTGGACCTTCACCGTCGGCGCGATACTGATCGCGCTGCACGTCGCCATCAGCCAGGCGGAGCCGGTGAAGATCGCGTTCAAGGGCAAGGGCCGCGAAAGCATCTGTGAGTGGAGCCCCGAATACCTGCCAAGGCTCCCGCTTCGGTGGTGCGGTCCGTCTGCGAGCGCCGCCGGACCAGAGGTCAAATAGCGGCCGAGGTCAGCCAGGTGTTCGCCGAAAGGGCGACCTGGACGCGGTGAGGACGTGAGCCGGCTGTCTGGTCTGATGTCCTGACGGAATCACCACCGTCCAGGAGGCACAATTTCTACAGGCATTTTGAGGCGACCTGCGCAAGCTGCTGGCCGGTTTGCGTTGCCGAAAGCACCGGGCCGCGCGAGACCGGTCCCGTCATCGCATCATCATCCGGGGTGTCGCCGTGCTTACTCGCATTTCTGGTAAATTCCGGAAATCGCTTCGGCCGAGCACATGATGCCTCCCCACTGATAACCGATGCGGCCGTGGAATTCGATCTTGAACCAGTCGTAACCATCCATGCTACCGGCCCGCTCCAGCAGCGTGATGCCGCTCTTCTCGGTCAGGCTCGCCAGTTTCGGCGCCGACATCGACGGTTCGGTCCGCATGATACCGCCGAGCGACATGCCGGCCATCGGCAGCGCCGGCTGGTTGGCGATGGGGCGCCGGCCGGGATGCGCATCGTTGGGAACGCAGCGGTCGGTCTGCGGCGCCTGATGGAAGCCGGGCCCGCACGGGTCTGCATTGCCGAGCCCGGACCGGCCACCCTGCATGGCCACGTCCGGTCTGAAGCTGCATTTGGCAGAGCCCCAATCCGGAATTTCGACCGTGATCTGGTTCTGGTCAGGAGAGATCTGGACGGCGTAATCGCCTTCGGAGAAGCGCAAAGCATTGCCCGCTTCCTGCTTCAGCCGCATGGTGCCGCCCTCGATCGGTCCGGCCTTGATCGCGTTCGGAGCAATCACCGTGAGCGTGATGGCGTTGCCCTTGGGGCAGGAATAGGTGCGGGTCTGCGCCCCGGCAAAGCCGGCGGACAACATCAAGACCAAAACGGCGGCGAGCACTCTTGTCATCGACGGACCTCGCATTGGAGCCGCGCATTGCAAAACGCGTCATGGCGGCGATGACGATCTGACAAGCAGCAAAATTGGATGCCGTGGCGTGACTGCGCGCCACGGCATCCAGTTATTCGTCAAACGCACTGCCCCTGCGGGTTCAGCTTCTTCGGCGGCGCGCATGCCGCAGGCGGCGGCGGCGGGGGCGCCGTTACCGGTTTCGGCGGTGGCGGCGGCGGCGTCACAGGCTTTGGCGGCGGTGGCGGTGGTGCCACCGGCTTGGGTGGAGGCGGTGGCGCTGTCACCGGCTTCGGTGGCGGCGGCGGTGGTGGCGTCACCGGCTTGGGTGCAGGCGGCGGTGCAATCACCGGCTTCGGTGGCGGTGGCGGCGTTGTCACCGGCTTCGGGGGTGGCGGCGGCGGTGGCGTCACCGGCTTTGGCTGCGGCGCGACCTCTGGCTTCGGTGCGGGCGGCGGTGACGGTGCCACCACCGGTTTTGGCTGCGGTGCGACCTCAGGCTTCGGTGCGGGCGCCGGTGACGGTGCCACCACCGGCTTGGGCACAGCCGTCGGAGTTGGCGAGGGCGTTGCCACCGGCTTGGGCGCCACCGTTGGTGTTGGCACGACGGTTGGCGTAGGCGACGGCGCTGCTCCCGGCTTGGGGGCGGGCGGCGGAGTGGTCGTCGGTGTCGGCGCCGGTGTCGAACTTGGCGTTGGCGACGGCGCAACCGTAGCGCCGGGACGCGGCGGTGGCGCCGTCTTGACGCCGGAGGGAGCCGGATTGGCGCTGCAGATGAACTTGCCGCCGCCCTGGTCGACGGTCTTCATCTGGCAAGCGCATTTGGTCGCGATGATATCCTGACCTTCGGCACAGTTGCCGCCCTTGGTCAGCGGCGTGGACTCGCCGCTCAGCAGGCGGCCGCAAACTCCGTTCTCGATCGGCTTCAACGGAGCCACGCAATTGCAACCGGCCTGCGCGATGTTCTGTCCTTCGAGACAGGCACCGCCACGCGTCGGCTTGCCGCAACGACCGCCCGGCAGTTCGACCAGCGGGAGCACGCAGCGGCAACCGCCGGCCGTGCTCTGCCCTTCGCTGCATGACGCACCTCCGACGATCGGCGCCCTGCCGGACGCCGTGCAGTAGAGATCGTTGCCGACTTTGACGGTCGTCATGCGGCACTTACAGCCGCTGCCGCCCATGAGCTGGCCGTCGGTGCAAGTCGTGTAAGGGACCGAAGAGCAGATGAACTTTCCGCCACCGGCATCGACGGTGTTCATTTTACAGGTGCACTTGGTCGCCGCGATGTCGTCACCTTGCTTGCAGGTTCCTCCCGCCGACGGCGCGCCGGTTTCGTTCAGCAGCAGCCGTCCGCAGAATCCATTTTCGATGGGCTTCAGCGGCGCCACGCAATTGCAGCCGGTCTGCGCGATGTTCTGCCCCTCAAGACAGGCCGCACCGCGGGCGGTGGGCTGGGTGCATTTGCCGCCAGGCAGGACCGTCAACGGAGCCGCACAGAGGCAACCGCTGGCGGTGTTCTGGCCGTCGGTGCAACGCGGAGGCCCTCCCCCCGTTTGTGGCGTGGGCTGACCACCTCCCGTGGCACCGCCTCCGGTTGCCGGCGTGGGCGTCGTAGTTGGAGTCGGGGTCGGGGTTGTCCCGGTATTGGCGGCAACGCATTGGAAATTGGTGCCGCTGCCGACGAGCCTGGTCCCGGCCGGACAGCCGCAGACGCCTTGCTCGATCTTGCCGCCCGAACAAGTGATGGACTCGTTGAGCTTCACGCATTTTCCGTTTTGCGCCGTCTCTCCCAAGGCGCAGACGGGTGCGGTGGTCGTGCTGCCCCCACCTGTCGGCGGCGGAAGGTCGCCACGGACGCATTGGAAGTTGGTGCCACTACCGGTTAGCTGGGTGCCGGACGGGCAGCCGCACACGCCCTGCTCGATCCTTCCGCCAGTGCAGGTGATACTCGCGTTGAGGCTGACGCAATTGCCGCTGGCGTCCTTGGTCTGACCGATCTGGCAAATCGTCCCGGCACGCGTAGGCGTCGCGATCGGAGTCGGGGTCGCCGTGGGCGTTGCGGTTGGGGTTACGGTGGGCGTCGCGGTCGACGTCACCACGGGGGTCGTGGTCGGCGCGACAACCGGTGTCGCGACCGGCGTTGGCACAGGCCGCGGCATCTGGCGGTAGCAATTCGGCGGGGTGCCGACGAGCGGCGGCTGACACGTCGCGGCCGCGACGCAATTGGGCGGCGTGCCGGTTTGTCCGGTGCCGCAGAATCTCTTGTTGCCGAACACGTTCCCGACCTGGGGACGGTCCTTGCCGCCGCTGATGATCCCCAGCACCACGCCGCCGACGACGGCCGGCACCAGATACGGCGCCACCCGCGAAATCGAGGGGACGCAGGAGAATGTGGGATAGTCGCCCCAGACGACCGTGCCGCGCGGGCAATAGCAGGCTTGATAGCCATTGCCGGAGATTCCGACCTCGCCGCCGCGGCAGGCCAGATCCCGGCGGCAGCTGCCTCCGGGGCCCATCTGCCATGGCGGACAATTGCCGCCGCCGATCCATTCACATTCGCCGGTCGCTTCCGACCATTGAAAGCCGCGCCGGCACAACAAGGGCTCGGTGATGTAGGCCGGACGACGACATGTGGAGCCGGTCCAGTAGCCGCCGATTTCGCGGCAGTCTGCGAGAGCGATGTCATAAGCGGGGTTGCGGGGCGCAGGCGGAGCCGCGGCTACCGGACGGCCGCCGGGCGCGGGCGCGGCTGCGACCGGGCGCCACTGACTGGCGTTATCCTGGTCTTGCCGGAAATCGTCGACCAGAGCCGCTGCACCATTGACCGAAAGCAGGAAGCGATCGGTCTCGCGATTGCGAAACTGGACGAAGTTGGTGCCGTCGACCGGCTCGAACGACCAATGCCCCTCCGTCGCTTCCGGGGGCGTCGGCAGCGCTCTCGGCTTACCGTTGACGTCGGTGAGATAGGTCTTCTTCCAGGCATTCCTGATCCGCACGAAGGGCGTATTCGGCACGCTTTCGAACGTCCATTGCGCGCTGTCCCATTCGGGCGACGCCGCGACGACATCGACCGTCCCTGAGGCCGAGGTGTTGAGGGCCCTGGAATTGTCGAGGCGCGCCACGAGACGATAGGCCCCCCGAAGCTGGAATTGCTCGACCGGCGAAACCTGCGGCAGCTGCGCCATCGCATCTTGCGGGGCCGGCTCCGGCGGTGCTGCGGCGACAGGAGCGGGTGGCGGGGCTTGGACGACCGCGGGCGGTGGCGGCGCTTGAATAACGGCCTGCGGCGGCGGTGCTGCGGGCGCAGCCGGCGCGAGCGGCTGTTGCGCGCCTGGCACCGGCGGCGCCAGCTGCGCGGTCGCGACGCCACCGACATCGATCGTCATGGGATCGGCCGTGGCCGTGACGGCAGTCAGGCATTTTTCCGCGTCGTCGGTCACGACCCAGGAATGGCCGCTCGACGTCGATTGCTTGAACTGGTTGCCGCCTTCCACCAGGCCGACGAATTTGCGGTCGCCGCTCGGATCGATCCAGTAGATGCGGCGGCGTTCGGTCGAGGCGTTGCGGAACGACAATTCGACGGGGCTGCCGGGCTGCGCCGATTTCAGGCTCCCCTCGGCGCTGCAATCCAACGCCTGTGCCATGCCCGGGGATACGAAAGACAGCGTTGCGGCGGCGAGGATCAGTGCGGAAAAAATGGCTTTTGAAAAAGAACGAGGCAAAAATAGCGACATCAATGCACACCTCAAAAAATGGGCGCGCGCAGCCGCAATGTGACCGCGTAACCGCGTTGCATCCCGCCGCGAGTTAACAAGGGGGTTTTCGCGCACGCATGATCAGTTCTGATTATGCGACAGTCTGAAGCAGGCTGGGCGGCCTCAGCCTGCTTGCGGGTCTCCGCCGCGCACCGCGGAGATACCTCCCAGCAGGGCAACAACGTCGGTTTGGCGCTGGCAGCCGGTTTTCTCGAGGACAGCCCTGACCTGAACGCGGACGGTGTTCGACGAAACGCCGTTGTCGCCGGCGAGATCGTCCACGGTCCTTCCGGCGGCAAGGCCGCGCGCGACGCGGGCTTCGGCCGGCGTCAGGTCGAACAGCGACATCACCAATTCCACCGGCGGCGCGTTCGGCGCGGCGACCGGCATCATGATGAACACGGCCGTGCTGCGGGCAAAGATATCGCGGGCGGAAAATCGGATCGGCACGACATGGCCGACCATCGGCGAGTCATCGACCGGGTCGCGCACCGGAAAGGACTGAACACCAGTGTGATCCCCGAGCTTCACCCGAGCGATTGCCTCGCCCAGCATGACGTCCGCGCTCCTGTCCTTCAGCGCCACGCGATCGCCTGCCCGCCAATGCACGAGGTGGCCCATGCTCTCGATCAAGGCGTTGGCCGTGAGCACGCAGCCGGCTTCATCCAGCACCAGCGCCGCCAGGCCGAGTGCCGCCAGCGTCTGGCTGGCTGCCTGGGCGCGTTCGAGGTGCAGCCGCGCCGCAAGCACCGACGCGCGGGCAAGATGCGGGCGCAACGTATCGAGCTTCCTGATAACGGCGGCGTCGGCAGGCCCCTGCGCAACGGTGCGTGACAGCACGATCGAAAGCGCTTCGCCGGTCGGCAGCGAAAAAGCCGTCGCGGCTCCCCATCCGAGGCCCATCTTGCGCCAATTGTCGCGATAAATCGGCTCGGCCTCAAGCTCATCCTGCGAACACAGGTCGACGTCCCGCAGAAAGCCGGCATGCCGGCTCTTGTGAACCAGCGACATCAGCTTGCCTTGCCAATACCAACCGTCGGCAACGAAGCGCCCGGTGATATCGCGGGAGTTCTTGGACGCTGTCCACGCCGTGACCTGTGGATTGGTGACGAACAGCGAGGCGCCGGCGGATTCGGATATCTTCGACGTGTTCTTCAGCACTTCGGGCCAAAGCTCGGGCACGAAGCTGGACTCGTAGATCCGGTCGACCAGTTCAGATTCCAAGGATTCCAAGTGGTCGCCCCCAAAGCCGCCGCCTCTCCCGAGCGGCTGCCTGATCATCGTTGCAAGAAATACATGGCTTGTCGAGTGTTGAAACCCGAGCGATGTCCGGCAAGGCTGCATCGAGGTCACCACCTCAAAGGCATTCCTTTTTACCGAATCAACCGGGACTGGTGCGCGAAATGAATGCGACGATGGAGACATCCGCTCGGCGGTCCGGCCCGCTGCATCGTTGCTCGTACAGAGATCAGCCAGCAATTGGACGTCCGCAGCAGCGCATGCACGGCGACCACACTTGCGGTGGCAGACTTACACTTTGCTCTGGTAAACTGACGATGATGTGCCCACCTTCGATGGGCGTCGTGACCCTATTTGCCCGGAAGGACAGCCCATGAGCATCAAAGCCGTCGTCTTCGACGCCTACGGGACGCTCTACGACGTCCAGTCGGTCGCAGAGATCACCGAGGATGCGTTTCCCGGCTATGGCGAGATCATCACGCAGGTCTGGCGCATCAAGCAGCTCGAATACAGCTGGTTGCGCTCGCTGATGCGACGCTACCAGGATTTTGCGGCCGTCACCCGCGACTCCCTCGCCTACACGCTGCGCGTGCTCGGGCTCGCCTATGAGAGCGAGGCGTTCGAGCGCGTGATCGAGAAATATCTGCACCTCGATCCCTATCCCGATGCGATGAGCACGCTCGCGGCCTTGAAGCCGCGAAAGCTCGCCATCCTCTCCAACGGCAGCCCGGACATGCTCAATGCCCTGGTGCGCAACTCCGGCCTCGATCGTCTGCTCGATGCCACCATCAGCGTCGACGCGAAGAAGATCTTCAAACCGAGCCCGCAGGCCTACGAGCTGGTCGGCGAGGAGCTCGGCACCGGACCGGACGAGGTCCTGTTCGTCTCTTCCAATCCTTGGGATGTGGCAGGCGCAAAGTCGTTCGGGCTGAATGTCGCCTGGATCGAGCGGGTGACGCCCGAGGCGATGGCGCTGGCTTGCGTCGAGAACGAACTCGTGGCACCGCTGACGATGTTCAAGGCGATCCGCACCCAGATGGACGAGCTTGGCTTTGCGCCGGACCACCGCGTCCGTTCGCTGTCCGAGCTGCCAGGGATCATCAAGGGATGACCCCGGGGATCGCCTAACGATCGCCGTTCGCCCGTGTGAGACTTGAATGAGCCTGGAATCCGTTCGCGCCTTTTTCGCCGAGAAAGCCCCCGACATCTCCGTCATCGAATCCGAGGTCAGCTCGGCCACAGTGCCGCTGGCCGCGGAGGCCTATGGCGTCGAGCCCGGAATGATCGCCAAGACGCTGTCCCTGCGCGTCGGCGAGCGCGTCATCCTGATCGTCGCCGCCGGCACCTCGCGCATGGACAACAAGAAGGTCAAGGCGCAGTTCGGCGGCAAGCCGAAGATGCTGGGGCTGGAGGAGGTCGCCGACATCACCGGCCACGAGGTCGGCGGTGTCTGCCCGTTCGGGCTGAAGTCGCCGCTGCCAGTCTATTGCGATGTGTCGCTGAAGGCCTACGACGTGGTGGTCCCGGCCGCGGGCTCGACCCACAGCGCGGTGCGCATCACGCCGGACCGGATGGCCGAACTGACCGCGGCCGAATGGGTCGATGTCTGCGAGGTCAGGCCGTAAGGCGGCACCGGATACGATCTCTGGTGCATTTGCCGGTCAGGGAGGCTAGCATGGCGACGATGACCGACGACAAGGTGAAACGACGACTGACCACCGTGCTGTGCGCCGACGTGTACGGCTATTCGCGTCTCATGGAAGCGGACGAAACCGGAACGTTGGAGACGCTCCGCCGCTACCGCACGGCCATCGCCCGATTGGTCGAACGCCATGACGGCCGCATCGTCAACACCTGGGGCGATGCCGTGATCGCCGAGTTCGCCAGCGTCGTCGAGGCGGTGCAATGCGCTGTCGAGATTCAGCAGGAGATCGCAAGTCAGGCTTCGAACGCGCCGCAGGCGAGCGCGATGCAATTTCGCATCGGCATCAACCTCGGCGACGTCATGGTGGACGGCTCCGACATCTATGGCGACGGGGTCAATATCGCGTCGCGGCTGCAGGAGCTCGCTGAGCCCGGCGGCGTCGTGATCTCGAGCTCGGTCTACGACCAGGTGCACAACAAACTGTCTGTCGGCTTCGACTGCCTCGGCCAGCGTCCGATGAAGAACATTGCACCTCTGACCAGCTATCGGCTGACCCTGGGCGGCCAGGCCCCGGTGCCGGGGAGCTTCGGCATCCAGAACAGCATGCTTCCCTCGGAGCGGGCGCGTACTCCCCGGGTGGACGACGCGCGCGCGCCATCGTCGTCGACAAATGTCGTCTTGGAGTGGCTCACGAAGCTACCCCGCCCGATCGCGGCGGCCCTCACCGTGTCGGCCTTCCTGATCGTGATCAATCTCCTCACCAGCCACCGGATCTGGTTCCATTGGCCGGTCGCAGCCATTCTCTTCGGTGCTGCCATGCGCATGGTGCTCGGAAACCGACCTGAATCGGACAGCAGGACAGAGCGCTAAACGAGGCGTACAACCGTAGCGCCTCCCGCTGCGCAAATTTCCGATTCAAGCGCTCTCCAGAGCCTAATCGTCGTTGTCGTCATAGGGACGCGGTTGCGCTTGCGGAGGCAACGCATCGTCATAACGCGGCGGCGGTGCGGCGCGATTGCGTGGCACCTGCTGCTGCGGCGGCATCTGGTTGTTGGACTGGAACACGGCGCGGCAGCCACTCGATAGCTGCGGCGTATTCTGCCGCAGGCAGGCGGTGATCCGGCCGACGTCCGGAATCTGATCGCTGCACAGACGCCAGACGTCCGGCGTGCAGGCCATCTGCTGTTCCATGGTCCCGCGATATTCTTCGGCGAATGCTGCGCCCGGCGCCACCATGCCGCCGATCGCAAGCACGACACCCAGCGCAATCCGCTCTGTTCGCATGTCCCGATCCTTCCCGATACCTGTCGATTCTCATCAATCAATGAGGCGGGAGCCGGTTCTGGACCAACAAAAAAATGTGAAAAAGGCAGCTGGAACCTACTCCACCTTGCCGATCTTCTTCACCGCCGCGATCAGCCGCGTGCTGTCCGTCGCGACGAATTGCGCGAAGGCCGGCGCATCCTGATAGGCGACGAGGCTGCCCGAGGTCTCGAAGGCCTTGAGCACGTCGGAACTCGTCATCACCTGCGCCATCGCCTCGCGCAGGCGGGTCGCGATCGGCGCAGGAAGAGAGCTCTGTGCGAACAGTCCGGCCCAGATGTACATCTCGACGTCCTTGTAGCCGAGCTCCTGGAAGGTCGGCACATCAGGGAAGCTCGCGATGCGCTGCGCGCCGCAATTGCCGAGCACGCGCAGCTTGCCGTCGTCGACCTGCGGCTTCAGCGTACCGGGCGCTGCGGCGATCGCCTGCACGGTGCCGCTGAGCAACGCGGTGAGCGCCGGACCTGCGCCACGGAACGGCACGTGCAGCAGCTTGATGCCGGCGCTGTTCGCGAACATCTCCATCGCCACGTGCAGCGTGCCGTAGGGCCCGGACGAGCCATAAGTGATCTGGCCCGGCCGCTTCCTGGCATCCTCGACGAAGTCCTGCGCCGTCTTCCATGGCGCCGAGGCCGGCACTGCCAGCAGCGTGGGATCCGCGAGCACGCGCGCGATCGGCATGAACTGCGAGACCTCATAGGCGACGGGGCGGTCGAACAGCCGGTCGGCCTCGGGCAGCACCGCGAGCGAGGACAGCGTCATCAGCAGCGTGTAGCCGTCGGGTTCGGCGCGTGCCGCCGCGGCATTGCCGACCGAGCCGCCGCCGCCGCCGGCCCGGTTGTCGACGATGACGGGCTTGCCCAGGATCCGCTCCAGCGCCATCGCCACCGGCCGCGCCGCGAGATCGGCCTGGCCGCCCGCGGGAAACGGCACGATCATCGTGATGTTGCGCGCCGGATAGGTTTGCGCGGAGGCCGGATCCGGTGCTGCGAGCCGCAACAACGGCAGTGCCGCAACGGCGCGCAAGAGATCGCGTCGATCCATGATGGTGCCCTCCCCCTGATCTTCCTTGTTTGGCTGCCAGCCTAACCCGCCGAGCGGCAAGAACAAGCCGTTTACGAAGCGTTCACCATGCCCGCCTCCGCCAGGAACGCATGTCTGGACAGGCTGTTGCCCTCTTAGGGAGAGTGAGCGATGCGGAATCTGGCAACCATCGACGTCGCGCTGGACGAGATGCTGGTGAATCTCGCGGCGATCGTGTTGCGGCTGTCAGAGCCCGAACTGACGCGGACACCGGAAGCGCGCCGCGCTTTGGCGCAATCCGTCCACCAATACGGCGTATGCGCCGCGCGATCGAGCGACCCGCGCGTTCACGAATTGAAGACGCAGCTGGAGGCGACGCTGAAGCCGAGCTTGCGCATCGCTGCGATCGATGGCGTGAAGGTGGTGTAAGCAGGCGCCGTCATTGCGAGGAGCTCTTGCGACGAAGCAATCCACAATCCCTCCGCAGAGACAATCTGGATTGCTTCGCTCCGCTCGCAATGACTGGTAGCGTTGAAGCCGCTCGGCTTCCTACGACGCCTTTGCTCTTGCGCGCGGCCGGCGCTTGCACGTGCCCGGCAGCTTGGCTGCGAGGAAATCGCCGAGCGCTTCGACGCGGGCGGGACGCGGACCGCCGGGCGGCGTCACCAGGTGCACGGCGCCTTCGGCCTGCTTCCAGTCTTTCAGGATCACTTCGACCTCGCCGGACGAGATCGCCTCGCCGACGATGAATTCGGGCAGCTCGGCGATGCCCAGCCCCGCGATCAGCGCCGGCATCACCGCTTCGCCGTTGTTGACGCGGAGCTGTCCGCCCGGGCGCACGCTGGCCTGTTCGCCCGCGGAATTGGTGTAGTGCCAGATGTTGGGCGTCGACATGTAGGCGTAGCTGAAGCATTTGTGCTCGGCCAGGTGCATCGGATGCGTCGGCCGTCCGTGCTTCTTCAGATATGACGGCGCGGCCACCGTGAAGCGCGGCATGGTGAAGAGCCGCCGTGCGATCAGCGAGGAGTCCGGCAGCCGCGCGATCCGGATCGCCATGTCAAAGCCTTCGCCGATCAGGTCGACGGTTGCATCGCTCAGATGGAGATCGACCGAAACTTCCGGATAGGTCTCGAAGAATTCCGGCAGCAATGGTGCCACCGCCTTGATGCCGAACGTCATGGGCACGGCGAGCCGCACCAGCCCGCGCGGCGCCACCGATTGCGCCAGCGCCTCGTTCTCCGCCGCTTCGCCGTCGGCCAGAAGCCGCGTCGCACGCTCGGCGAGCTTGTGACCGGCGTCGGTCAGCGCAAGCCGGCGTGAGGTGCGGTTGAACAGCCGGGCGCCGAGCCGCTCCTCCAGGCGCGTGACCGCCTTGGAGACCGTGGCTTTCGACATCGAAAGCTCGCTCGCGGCCCCCGCAAACGACCGCAATTCGACGACTTTTGCGAAAATCGCGAGCGCCTCGAAGTCCGGGAGTTTTGCCATGGGAGCCGGTCCGATCGGAATGAATGTAGAAACAATGTGTTTCGATAGTTTCTATTTCTATACCACAGGCGGAGGCTTATCCAAGGGTCATCAGACATTCAGGACTGGAGAAATCCAATGACCAAGAAGCTCTCAGGCAAGGTTGCCCTCGTCACCGGCGGCTCGCGCGGCATCGGCGCGGCCTCTGCCCGCGCTCTCGCCGATGAAGGCGCCGACATCGCCATCAGCTATGTCGCTTCGCCCGAAAAGGCCGAAGCGGTCGTCACCGAGTTGAAGGCCCGTGGCGTCAAGGCGCGCGCCTTCAAGGCCGATCAAGCGTCAGCCAAGGACGTCACCAAGCTGGTCAACGATGTCGCCAGGGAATTCGGCCATCTCGACATCCTCGTCAACAACGCCGGCGTCGCTGCTGGTGGCGCGACCGACGATGCCAATGCCGACACTGGCGCGCTGGATCGTCAGGACCAGGTCAACGTCCACGGCGTCATCGCGGCGATCCGCGCCGCCTCGCAATTGATGGGTGAAGGCGGCCGCATTGTCACCGTCGGCTCGATGCTGGCCGACCGTGCCTCGTTCCCCGGCCTTGCCGACTACGTCGCAACCAAGGCGGCCGTGGTCGGTTACACCAAGGGCGCCGCACGGGACCTCGGCCCGCGCGGCATCACCGTGAACGTGGTGCAGCCCGGCTCGATCGACACCGACATGAATCCGAAGGATGGCGGCGAATTCGCCGAGACCCAGCGCAAGCAGCACGCGCTGCAGCGCTTCGGCCGGCCCGAGGAAGTTGCCGCCGGAATCGTCTTCCTCGCAAGCCCTGAAGCCTCCTTCGTCACCGGCACCGTTCTCAACGTCGACGGCGGGTTCGGCGCCTGATCAAGGCGCGTCCCACCCGCATACAAGGACCACGCAAATGATCGAACTCAGACCTTTCGACAAGCTCGGCGGCGCCGACCACGGCTGGCTCAAGGCCAAGCACCACTTCTCCTTCGCCAGCCATTATGATCCGAACAATATGGGCCATGGCTCTTTGAGGGTGTGGAACGACGACGAGATCGCGCCCAACACCGGCTTTCCCGCCCATCCCCACGCCAACATGGAAATCATCACCTATGTGCGCGAAGGCGCGATCACCCATCAGGACAGCCTCGGCAATCAGGGCCGTACCGAAGCGGGCGACGTGCAGGTGATGAGCGCCGGCAGCGGCATCCGCCACTCCGAGTACAATCTGGAGCCGGGCAAGACCCGGATCTTCCAGATCTGGATCGAGCCAACGCTGCGCGGCGGACAGCCGACCTGGGGCTCGAAGCCGTTTCCGAAGGCCGATCGCTCCGGCAAGCTCGTCACCATCGCGAGCGGGATCGAAGGTGACACGGACGCGCTGCCGATCAGCGCCGATGCGCGGGTGCTCGCCACCACGCTGAAGGCGGGCGAGAGCGCCGAGTACGAGCCGCAAAAGTCGCGGCACCTCTATTTGGTGCCTGCGGCGGGTTCGGTCGAGATCAACGGCGTGCGGGTCAATGCCCGAGACGGCGCCGCAATTCGCGACGAGGATCGGCTGAAGATCACCGCGCTGGAAGATACCGAGCTCGTGCTCGTCGACGCGGCGTAGCCACACGACAATTCGTCATGCCCGGGCTTGACCCGGGCATCCATCACCTTCGCAAGAAGCTTTTCCAAGCCTGATGGATTGCCGGGTCAAGCCCGGCAATGACAGCGAACAAGACAACTCGACGCACCAAACCCACACACGGAGACTACCCATGACCAAAGTTCTCGTCCTCTATTATTCCGCCTATGGCCACATCGAAGCGATGGCGAATGCCGTCGCCGAAGGCGCGCGCGAGGCCGGCGTCACAGTCGACATCAAGCGCGTGCCGGAGCTGGTGCCGGCCGAGGTCGCGAAAGCCTCCTATTACAAGGTCGATCAGGCCGCGCCGGTTGCCAAGATCGAAGACCTCGCCGATTACGACGCGATCATCGTCGGCACCGGCACCCGCTTCGGCCGCATGGCCTCGCAGATGGCCAACTTCCTCGACCAGGCCGGCGGGCTCTGGGCCAAGGGCGCGCTGCACGGCAAGGTCGGCGGCGCCTTCACCTCGACCGCGACCCAGCATGGCGGCCAGGAGACGACGCTGTTTTCGATCATCACCAACCTGCTGCATTTCGGCATGGTCGTGGTCGGCATGAACTACGGCTTCGCCGGTCAGATGAAGCTCGACGAGGTCACGGGCGGCGCGCCCTACGGCGCCACCACGATCACCGGCGGCGACGGCAGCCGCCAGCCCAGCGCCAACGAACTCGCCGGCGCGCGCTATCAGGGCCGCCAGATCGCGGAGACCGCCAAGAAGCTGCATGGCTGAAGCGCAGGTTGACGTGGGCGGCATTCCCGTTCGGGAATGCCGCTTCAGCGCATTTCCTTGCCCATGGCTCGCGCCGCAAGGGCGGCGAGCGCGGGATGGCGGCGCAGGCCCTGCGCGGCATGATCGCGCCACGCAAAGGGAGCGCCGCGCCAGGACAGCGCGACGCTGACATCGGTCAGCGGGACCCTCTTGGCACCGAAGCGCCGCTTGTAGTCCTGATTGCCGATGCTGAGGTCGAAACGGCGCACGCCCTCGGCGTGCAGCGTCGCCATCGTGCGCTCGGTGACGAGCAGCCCCGGCGAGCAGCTCGACCATGAATTGCCGGCGTGGCTGATGCGCAGGAGGTAATAGGTCGTGCCGGATCTGACGCCGAACGCGGTGGCGACGGTGCCCTCGTCGCAGACGAGCGCCGTGACGACGGCATAGCCTTCCGCGACGCCCCGCCTGGCGACCTCGCGATAGAATCGCGCATGAGTTTGATCGTTGAGGATGAACCGCGAGCCGAGCTGGCGCATGCGCGTCTGCTGCTGCACATCCATCACGTCGAGCATCTCGTGCGCGCGCGCAACGTCCGCGGCGATCTCGAACCGCGCGCCTTGGTGCCGGCTGAAGACGCGCCAGCAACGCGGCATCTGCATGCGCTTGATCGAGGCCTGATAGTCCGCGTAGTCGTCGCCCATCAACACGACATTGCCGTTCAGCGAGGAGGATCCAATCCGCCCGAGCGACACCAGCGGATTTGCCCTGCCGCCGACCTCGGCCGGCATCTTCCGCAGCCGCAGCAGATCGAAGCGGTCCGGCAAGGCGCGCAACGCCTCGACCAGGGCCCCGCCGATCGCATCCCTTGCGGTGGCGTCCAACGCGGCATCGAGCGCAAGGATCGGCGCATTGTTGTCGGAGACGCCGAGATCGGCGAATTCGACGATGCGGATGCCGCGCCTGACATGGCTGATCATCGGCACCACCGCGATATCCTTGCCGGTGGCGGCATCGGAGATCACGGCAATCAACGGCGCGACGTCATCGAAGGCCTGGTACCAGGCCTCGAGCCAGTAGCCATGCTGAAAGGCAGTGCGATGCCCGGCATTCAGGCGCGACGCGGCCTGCCGCCAGTCACGCACGAAATCGATCGCGATGTCCGAGGTGCCGGACACAAGACCATCCAATTGCTCGACGCCGACAACCGACATCGGCGCGGAATACGATTCCTGGGTGCTTCCGGATAGATCATGTTTTGTCGCAGACCGGCTTATCGTTAAGCTATTGCCACTGCCAACAGACGCGAGAACTCTCATGGCGCCGGTTCCGTCTGCTCGACGCATTGGAACCTGGCCAGGAAATGCAGGCCGGCCACCGCGAGCGCGAACATGAACCAGATGGGGTTTTGCCGTTCGAGCAGGAAGGTCTCGGTCGCGCCGTAATACAGGCCGAACAGCCAAACGGCCAGGAACAGCTTTGCCAGCGCTCTGCTGCGACTATGAGCCTGGGCTGACTGGAAATTGCCGAGCGGTGCGAGCACGAAGACGAGGATCACGAGCAGCAGCCCCGGCAGGCCGATGGTGACCGCGAGGTCGAGATAGCTGTTGTGGCTGTGCGCCGCCGACGTCGCCCATTCGGCGCCCTGCGCCGTCTGCCGCGCCGTGACGTCGTCCCAGAAAGCCGCATAACCGTGGCCGGTGACCGGCTTCTCAGCGACGGCTGCCAGCGCAAACTCCCAGATCGCGGAGCGGCCGGTGAAGGTCGGATCGAGCGGCAGCAGGCGCGTCATCGCGCCCAAGGCCGAGCTCAAGACGCTGCCGACCGTCAGCAGATTCATCACGATCAGCGGCACGAAGCAGATGATCCGCTTCAGCCACAGGCCGGGAGTGACATAGACCAGCGATGCCAGCGCGTAGATCGCAAGGCAGAGCACCGACGACGTCTTGCCGCCGGTGAAGATCAGGAAGATGCCGGCGAGCGCTGCGATCGCGGGGCCCATCACGAACGAGCCGACGGCGGTCAGGTAGATGCCGACATAGACCAGGATGGTCATCACGGGCGAGGCGATATTCTTGTGCCCGAAACTGCCGCGCCAGTCGCCGGCAAGCTGCGGCTCGCCGATATCGAGCGCGGTGTGGATCGAATAATGCGGCGCGAGGAAGACGCCGAGATAGCACAGCGCGAGCAGCACCAGCGCAGCTCCGCCCAGGCACAAATTGAAGCTGCGCTGCGTCGGCGGCAGCAATGGCAGCAGGACGGCGAGCGATGTTACGCTGGCGGCGAGCACGAAGCGCTGGAGCGAGACGCCGCGGCTCTCGGAGAGGGCGATGTTGATCACCAGCCAGCCCAAGAGGCAGAGGTGAAGCGGTGTCACCAGCGTCTTCAGGGCGGGCGCATCCGTGGTGGCCACCAGCAGCACCGCGACCGCAGCGAGCAGCCCCCAGGCCACATAGGCCAGCGCCATCCGTCCGCCGACGACGGCGGCGACATCGGGATTGCGCAGGTCCGGGAAGGGATCGAGCGTCACCAGCACCAGCAGCAGCGCCCCGACGGCGACGAGGCAACGAGCCGCCTGCACGGCATTCAGCTCCGCAAGGCCGTCACGGAAGGCACGGCCCAGCGATCGGGCCCCGAGGTCGGTCATGTCGGCGGCGCTGCGGTCCATGGATCAAGGCACCTGCTGACGCCGGTGAAGCTCCAGCTCCGGGCTCAGCCCCGTTGAACGTTCATCGCCGGGCCTTTCGGGCGTCTGCGCCGCCGGTCGGCGCACGATGCTGCGCGCGATCTCGTAATATTGCAGCGCGCGTTGCTCCAGCGTGAGACTGTCCAGGACATAGCCGCGCGGATCGAACACGCCCGCGGCACATCCTTCCCAGAAACTTTCCCACCCCGCCTCGAAGCCCGCGACGTCGATGAACTTGGCCCCGCAGCGCTCGTCCCAATACGGCACCGACGACACCGGCGCGAACTGCACGCGGTGCGGATAGTAATCGGGGTCCCGCCACGGGCCGCCCGGATCCCAGGCGAAAACCGGCACGCCGCACGACAAGGCCTGCTGATAGGCGATGCCCTGGCTCTCGTTCTGGCACAGGAAGATCATCGCGCGCGAACGCGCCAGCGCTTCCTGATATTCTTCCTCCTTGTAGCTGCCATAGCGCAGCTCAGTGAAGGAGCGGCCCTCCTTGCGCAGGCGGGCATGGACGAGTTCGATCAGCTCCGGCGCATAGCGCTCGCGGTCCCAATGGACCTTGTCGTAGATCAGCACATCGACCGTCTTCCGAGACGCGTGCGACGGCGCCCACAGATCGGTGTCGATGCCGACCGGCCAGGCCTCCGTTTCGGGCCAATACGGCCGGTACATGTCGACGTACCAGGGGCCGGGCACCACGACCTTCTTCACCGGCAGGCGCTTGAACAGATCGGGGTCGTCGAGCGGATGATTGTGCGCGGCGACGCCGAGCAGGATCGGGTTCTTCCACGTGAACTTGTCGAGCAGGAAGGTGCGGCCGATGATGCAGGCGAGCTCTTCGGGATGCTGCGCGATGTAGCCGTAATCGTTGACGCGGTAGCGGATGCCGAGCCGGTCGAGTCCCGCACAGAGATTGAGGAACACGCGAAGCTGGCCGCTCATGCGCGGCTCGCCGAGCAGCAGGCGGCGCGCGACGCGCCGCAGATGCCGGTCGCCGGGGAACCAGCGATCGTCCTTGTCCTCGTAGAAGAGGTTGAGGATCATCGCATCGGGGTCGTGTTCGAACGTCTTAGCGGGCACTGGATCCATCCGCGGCAGCAGGTAGCGCATTCTCGCATGAGACCGGCTGTCGCACTCTTGCAAATTTACGTCAGGCTTAATGCCAGCGGCTTAACGCTAACTGACGAAACCCGCGCCGCGCACACGTTCCCGTCAACGATCCGACTGTACTGCGAGTATCATTCGCGGAGCCTGCCGATGTTGCGATCGATCGCATCGTCGCTTCGGCAGATGCGCCCTGGTTAACAGACTCTTAAAGGCGAGCCGTGGCTCAGATCACCGCCGAAGACGTTCTCGATTTGCCGGCCACCACACGTCTCGTTCCGGCGGCACGCCAGCCGCTGCCATCGAGCTCGACCTGGTCGGTGTCGGTCGTCATTCCCGCCAAGAACGTCGCTGCCTATGTCGGCGAAACCCTCGCCAGCGCACTGGCGCAAAGCGAGGTGGGCGAGGTGATCGTCGTGGACGACGGGTCGACCGACAACACCGCCGCCATCGTCCGAGGCATTCGCGATCCGCGGCTGCGCCTGATCACCAATGATTCCGCCGGCGTATCGGCGGCGCGCAATCTCGGTGCACGATATGCCCGCGGCGACTGGCTGCTCTTCCTCGATGCCGACGACCGCCTTCGCCGTGGCGCAGTGGCGTCATTGCTCGCGGCGGCACGCGGGGCTCCGCGGGCGGTGCTCGTCTATGGCGATTACAACACGATCGACAGCGAGGGACACCAGATCGGCCGACGCGGCCTGCTGAAGGGGCGCCGGAAGCCGTCCGGCGACGTGCTGACGCGGCTCGCCGCCGGCAATTTCATCGTCAACGGCGGCATCGCGCTCGCACGCGCAGAAGCCTTCCGGGCCATCGGCGGTTTCGACACCTCGCTCAGATATTGCGAGGATTGGCATTGCTGGTGCCGCCTGGCAGCGATCGGCGAGTTCGAATTCGCGCCGAAACTGCTGCTCGATTATCGCCTGCACACCGCCAACACCATGAACGCCGCGGTGCGGACGCCGAAGGATTTCTTTCCGGCCATCGCGCGGGTGTTCGACGACGGGCTGATCCTGGCACGCCTGCCCGAGGGCACCGCGGCCGGACTGCGCCTCGCCGCCGAACTTCACCTCATCACTTACTCAGCGATGCAGGCGGTTCGCTTCGGCCGGTATCGCCAAGCCTTTTTCTATCTCGGAATGGTCGGCCGGCGCTCGCTCAAGGCGTTGCCGCGCGCCGCGGCCAGGACCGCCCTCGCCCGCTTCGGTATCTGATCGTCACGACACGATCTTCGAGGCCTCGTAGGGCTTGGGCGCAAAGCCAAAGGCCGCGAGCATGGAGCCTATCGCGACCATCACGGGATGCATTGCCACCACGGCCTTCGACGACGTCAGCAGGCCTGCGGACCGAACCAGCGAGAGCGGCAGTCGCCCGAGCATCTGCGCGAACACCCGCGCCCGCGCCGACGTGGTCCGCGCGGCCTTGTGCTGCACACTATAATTGATCGCGCCGATGCGCAGGCCGCGCTTGGCGATCCAGCCGAGGCTGGTGCGGCTCTGCGGCACGGTCTCGGTGATGACCGCCTCCGCCGTCCAGTGGAAGATCATGCCGGCATCACGGCACCGCACAAAGAAATCGCAATCGCCGCCGCCGAGGAAATTGAAGCGCAGGTCGAAGGCGGGACGCTCGAACCGCTCGAAGGCGGACCGCGTGATCAGACAATTGCCGCAGCCATAGATCAGCGGCACCGCGCCGGAATAGTCGTAGGCGGGACAGAAGGCGGGATGACGCGACAGCCAGGGCTTGCTGTCGTCATCGAAGTCAGGCAGCACCGGACCGCCGACCACATCGGCGCCGGTCGCCTCCGCGGTGCGTACCATCAGCTCGAGCCAGTCGGGCGATGCGATCTCGTCGTCGTCGATCATCAGGAAGCGGGTCGCGGCAGGAAACAGCGCCTGCGCCGTCTCGAACGCAGCGTTGATCGCCTGGCAATTGCCCTGCCGCTTCTCGACCAGACAGACGCCCTGCAACCTGCCGGCTGCCAGATATTCCGCGGCGACCGGCGCGCTCTCGCGCTGCGTGGCATCGTTCTCGACCATGACGACGGCAAAGGAACGCGGGGTCCGCTGGTTCGCTAGAGAGTCCAGCGTCAGCCGCAGATGCTGCGGACGGCGGAAGCAGGGAATGCAGACCACGATACCGACCGACAGGTCGATGACCCCGGAGCTCGCCACGATCTCCCGGTTGGGATCGCGCACGGCATCCGAGATACGCGCGGCAGACAGGTCTGTCGGGATCAATGTCATGACGCTCTCAATGTCCGAGATATGTTGAAAAAGCCCTGCTTCATTCGAAACGTCCCGCGTCGACACATCGTCGCGGGACAGATGCGTCCCAAAACGAACGCCGAGCCGGCCGACGCTCGCCGACGCAAAACCGTAATCTCCGGCCATGCGCTGCACTTTACCTTGTTCCCGTGTTTTCCGGCGCCGAACCTGCCGCGCGTGATACTGCAATTCGCGGTCCATTGCGCAGGCAACGGTCCAACATGAACAATGCCGTAGTTAATGCCTATGCGCTTTAACCCGACCGAAAGCACTGCAACCGGTGAGACGTCGCGGCATCCGATTTGCTCTTCGGGCTCGCGATATTTTTCCTGTAAATTTGAATAGAACAAGCGCGGTCCAGAACAATGAACAAGCCAGCCACGATCGATTTCGCGACAGCCACGGCGATCCAGATCCCCGCGGCCGCTGCACCCGTCCAGGCGTTGCACGATCTCGTCCCCGGCGAAGCGCGCGACAGCCTGCTCGCCGTTCACGACGTGCTGCGGCGCGAACTGCCACAAGGCCAGCTCGCCATCTATGAAGCCGGCGGCGGCTCGTGCAGCGTCCTGCCGCCGGAATTGCCTGGCCGCAGCAAGGTCACCGTCGTCGATATCGACGAGGACCAGGTCCGCAACAACACCTATGCGGATGAGGCGATCCTCGGCGACGTGCAGACCTACCGTTTCGGACGCGAGACCTTCGACCTGGTGATCTGCTACAACGTGATCGAGCATCTGCCCCATGTCGACGCCGCGCTGCTGAACTTTCGCGATGCGCTCAAGCGCGGCGGGCTGATCCTGATCGGCGCGCCCAATCCCCGCTCACTGTCCGGCATCGTCACCAAATATTCGCCGCACTGGTTTCACGTCTGGTTCTACCGGCACATCCGCGGCATCAAGGATGCCGGCCTGCCCGGCGAGCCGCCGTTTCCGACCTTCTTCCATCCGCTGGTGACGCTGCCCCGGCTCGAAGCCTTCGCGACCGCCAACGGCCTGGAGATGATCTACCGCCGTGAGGTCGAGAGCCCGCGCTATCCCGAGATGCGCCGGCGCAAGCCGCTGTTCGCGGCGCTCGTGGACGCCGGCGCGGCCGTGCTGAATACCATGTTGTCGCGTGGGACCGACGTCCGTCGCGGCGACTATCACGTCATCCTGCGGAAAAGCTGAGCATCATGACGCGCGCGCGGCCCATTGCAGAACAGGCGGAGCCTCGCGGCCATGCCGTGCGCGGTAACGAACCGTTAATCTCCCGGGAGCCCCGGCATCGCTGGCGTCACGAGGACGCACCGCGGAGTGGCGAGCGCTTAAACGCTTTGTTTGCCATTTCGTTGAATAGTCCCTCAATGAGTATGGTTAATTTTCCCTGTTGCGTTGATTGGGCACCTATATCCCGGGTGCATGGCGTAGAGCGAAGAGTAACCCCTCAGCCTGCGGCACTTGGAATGAAAGCTGGGGATCATGCTTGACTATAGTCAGCCGATAGATCGGGCGAGACCCGAGCCCTCGCAACAGAAGTCTCAGGCCGGCTTCAACGTGCTGGAGCTCGCCAATTTGCTCTGGCGGCGCAAGATCGCGATTGCCGCGGCTGCCCTGCTCGGCGCAACGCTTGCCGTCACCGTGGGCAAGAGCCTGACGCCACGCTACACCGCCACCGCCCAGCTCTATGTCGATCCGCGCGAGCTTCAGCTCGTCGATCGTGAGCTCACGCCGCGCGCGCAGGACGTCTCCGGCATGTCCATGGTGGTGGAGAGCCAGGCGCGGCTGATCACCTCCAACAGCGTGCTGCTCAAGGTGATCCAGCAGGCGGGTCTCGACAAGGACCCGGAATTCGGCGGCGGCGGTGACGGCCAGAGCCTGATGTCTTCGGTGCTCGGGCTGATCGGCCTGCACCCCCGCGCGCCCTCCGCTGCGGACAACAAGGAAGTGCAGCTTGCGGCGCTCGAGGCGCTGAACCGGCACATCACGATCCGCAAGACCGAGAAGAGCTTCATCGTCGACATCGAGGTCTGGTCGACGGACCCGGCGAAAGCGGCAATGCTCGCCAACACGCTGACCGATGCCTACCTCGCCGAATCCCGCAACTCGCAGGCTTCGGCCGCACGGCGCGCCACCAACGATCTCTCCGGCCGCCTCAAGGAGCTGCGCGAGCGGCTGCGCAATGCCGAGACCACGCTCGCCACCTACAAGGCCCAGAACAATTTCGTCGGCACCCAGGACGCGCTGATCAGCGATCAGCAGCTCTCCGCAAGCAACCAACGGCTTTCCGCGGCCCGCGCGGCGACGATGGATGCGCAGGCGCGGCTCGACCAGATCGAGGCGAGCCGCCGTACCGCCGCCGATGCCGGCGCGAACACGGAAGCGCTGCAATCGCCGACGATCGCGAACCTGCGCGCGCAATATGCCGATGCGCGCAAGAAATATGCCGAGCTGGCCGGCGAACTCGGGCCGCGCCATCCGGCGCTGCGCCAGACCGAGAAGCAGGTCGAGGATCTCAAGCGCACCATCAGCGAGGAGATCGACCGCTTCGCCCAGTCGGCCAAGAACGATCTGACGCGCGCCCGCGATTATGAGGCCTCGCTCAACCGGGCGATGGAAGCGCAGAAGCGGCAGAGCGTGCAGCTCAGCCAGGCCGCCGTCCGCCTGCGCGAGCTCGAGCGCGAAGCCGATGCCAGCCGCGACGTCTATCAATCCTTCCTCAAGCGCTCGCGCGAGACCGAGGAGCAGGAGACGCTGAACACCTCGGCGGCCCGCATCATCGGCGAGGCGACAGTGCCGCAGCGGCGCTCGTTCCCGCCCGCCATGAGCATGTTTGCCATGATCGGCTTCATCTTCGGCGCGCTCGCGGCGTCGAGCTGGTTTGCCGCGGCCGAACTGCTGCTCGTCGGCGCGACGGCGCCCGGACCAGTGCGCCGCGCGGCCAAGCCGGCGCCGGAGAGGACGCGCACTCCCGAGGTATTGCCGGCTCCGGAAGCGCCGCAGCCTCCCCAGGTTTCGTCCCTTCCGGAAGTGGCGCAGGACCTGCCCGAACTTGCCGCGCCATCGCTGCAGCCTGCGATGGTCGAAAAGCCCCTGATCGAAAAGCCGCTGATCGCGCGGCTCCAGGAGGCCGACGTCATCCACACGCTCGGAGCCATTCTTGCCACCGGCGGCGGCGTCGACCTCACCCGGCTGGGCTGGCCGACATTGCGGCCCGGCTTTCCCCTGACGAAACTGCTCAACGCCTGGCGCGACATGCGCTCTGCCGTGGCCCGGCGCGCCGGCGACAAGGCGATGCCGGTCATCGCGATCGTTGGCACCGGCGAGACCAGCGGGCGCAGCGTGAGCGCGCTGAATTTCGCGCTTGCGGCGGCACGCGACGGCGTCCGCGTGCTGATGATCGATGCCGACCATCAGGCCCACGCGCTCTCGAACAAGGTCAGCCGCCCCGGCAAGAGCGAGCCGAGCCGGCTCGGCTGGCTCTCGATCGGCAGCAAGGCCGCCCGCGAGATCAAGACTGTCAACGGCGTTTCAGTGCTGCCGGTCGGCGAAGGTGACGCCGGCAAGGCTGCCGACGCGATCCGCAAGGCGATTGCGCAGGCGCGCGCCGCAGGCGGCTATGACCTCGTGATCCTCGACGGCCCCGCGATGCCGCTCTCGGCCGGCGGCCGCAAGCTTCTCGACGACACCGACGCGCTGGTGGTGGTGCTGCCGACCAGCCTCGACATCAACGACAGCCTGGAAGAGATCCTAACCGCGCTGGGCCGCGCCGAGCGCAAGCTCGTCGGCGTCGTGCTCGACGAGCTCACCCCGGCACTCCAAACGCGCCAGCGGAGCAGACAATATGCTTGAGCGCCGCGTCAACATCGACGGACGGGCAGCAACGGCCGAGGTGCCGCGCATCACCGTCGGCGGCCTGCGCATGGCCGCGATCGATCTGGAAGCGACCGCCGATTTCATGATCGAGGCGACCGATCCCGACAATCGCATCGGCCGCCCCTTGTTCCTGACCTCGGCCAATGGCGAGGTGCTTGCGCGCTGCTCGACGGAGCCGCAGACCGAGCGCCTGTTCCGCGCCGCCGACCTGATCAACGCCGACGGCCAGCCGCTGGTGGCGGCCTCGCGGCTGCAATCATGGTTTCCGCTGCCCGAGCGCGTCGCGACCACGGACCTGTTCCACGTCGTCGCGCGCAAGGCGGAGGCGGTGGGCCGCACCTTCTACATGTTAGGCGCCAGCGAGGCCGAAAACATCGTGGCCGTCGCCAACGTCCAGAAGATGTATCCGGACCTCAAGATCGTCGGACACAGCCACGGCTATCTGCGAGGCGAGGCGCTGCGCGCCAAGGTCGAGGAGATCAACGCGCTGGCGCCGGACTATCTGTGGGTCGCGCTCGGCGTGCCCAACGAGCAGGCATTCGTGGAGCAATTCACGCCGCACCTGACCAATGTTGGCGTGATCAAGACATCGGGCGGCCTGTTCAACTTCTTGTCGGGCAGCCGTTCCCGCGCGCCGCGATGGATGCAGAAGATCGGACTCGAATGGGTCTGGCGCACCCTGCTCGAGCCGCGCCGGCTGTTCTGGCGCTATTTGACCACCAACCCCCGCGCGCTCTATCTTCTCTTCAGCCGCAATAAACCCCTCCGCTAAGAGAAGAAGACATGACCGACCGACCGACCGTCCTCGTCACTGGGGGCGCGGGCTATATTGGCTCGCATGCCTGCCGCGCATTGACCGCCGCCGGCTACCAGCCCGTCGTTTATGACAATCTCTCGACAGGTCATCGCAGCTTCGTTGCCGGCCCGCTGGTGACGGGCGATCTGCTCGACGGCACGGCGCTGGCGCGCGCCTTCGCCGACCATGAGATCACGGCGGTGATGCATTTCGCCGCGGCGAGCCTGGTCGGCGAGTCCATGGTCGATCCGCAGAAATACTACATCAACAACGTGCAAGGCACGCTGTCGCTGTTGCAGGCGATGCGCAACGCAAACTGCCGGCGCATCGTGTTCTCCTCGACCGGCGCCGTCTACGGCAATGCCGATTCCAAGGAGCTGCCAGAAGACTTTCCCTGCATGCCGATCAATCCCTACGGCGCATCGAAATTGATGATCGAGCGGTTGCTCGCCGATTACCGCTCGGCCTACGGCTTCGGCGCGTTCTGCCTGCGCTATTTCAACGCCAGCGGCGCCGATCCCTCAGGCGGCATCGGCGAGCTGCGCGACAATGAAACCCACCTCATTCCCCGCGCCATGATGGCGCTGCAGGGCCATGTCGACTTCGCGGTGTTCGGCGACGACTACGACACGCCCGATGGAACTGCGATCCGCGACTATATCCACGTCACCGACCTCGCCGCGGCGCATGTCGCGGCCCTGAAGCTCCTGGAGGGCGGGCATGCCGGCGGCAGCTTCAATCTCGGCACCGGCGCCGGCTTTTCCGTGCGCGAGATCCTGAACGCGATCAGGCAGGAGACCGGCCGCGAAGTGCCGCACACCGTCAAGCCGCGCCGCGCCGGCGATCCCACTTATCTGGTCGCGGATCCTTCTGCGGCGAGAAAGGTGCTGAACTTCGTGCCTGGCCATTCCGACCTGGCTACCGTCATCCGTACCGCCTGGGCCTGGCACCAGAAGGCGCATCCGTTCAGGCAGCGTTAGCCGATCAAGGCGCCCGCGTCTTGCTCCAGCGGCAGCGGACTGCACCCGCGGCCGTCAGACGACAGCGCGCTTCAGTCGTGACGCCGCGGCTTCCGTGGCGGCAACGTCCAGCTCCGGCTGGAGCGGCGGGGCAATCGGCAGGACCATCGGCCGCAGCAGCTCGGCCATCTGCCTGGCCGGCAGCGGTTTCGAGATCAGGAAGCCCTGCATCTCGTCGCAGCCATGGGTGCGCAGGAATGCCTCCTGCTCGGCGTTCTCGACGCCTTCGGCGACCACGGTCATGCCGAGCGCCTTGCCCATGCTGATGATGGCCTGCGCGATCGCCTGGTCCTCCGAATCCTGCGGCAGGTCGCGCACGAAGGAGCGGTCGATCTTGATGGTGTCGATCGGGAAGTGCTTCATCAGCGACATCGACGAATAGCCGGTGCCGAAATCGTCGATGGCGAGGCGGATGCCGCGACTCTGGATGGCATCGAGCACCTTGAGCGCGCGGCCGACATTGCGCATCATCATGCTCTCGGTGACTTCGAGCTGGAGCAGCACCGGCGACATGCCGCTGGCCGCCAACGCCTCGTCGACGTCCTGCAACAGATGCTCGTCGGCGAACTGCCTCGGCGACAAATTGACCGCCATCGACAACGGCAGCAGGCCGCGGCGCTGCCACGCCATGGCCTGCGCGCAGGCTTCCCTCAGCACCCAGCGGCCGATCGGCACGATCAGGCCGGTCTCCTCCGCGAGCGGGATGAACTGAGCCGGCGAGATGTTGCCGAGATCGGGATGCGCCCAGCGCAGCAGGGCTTCCACGCCGGTGATCTGGCCGGTCGCCATGTCGACCTTGGGCTGGTAGTTCAGCGAAAACTGCTCGCGCTCCAGCGCGCGGCGCAGCGCGCTCTCCAGCGACAGCCGCTCGATCGACTGCGTCGTCACTTCCTTGGAGAAGAAGCGGTAGCCGTTCTTGCCGTCCTCCTTGGCCAGGTACATCGCCATGTCGGCGTTCTTGGTCAAGGTCTGCGCGTCGGAGCCGTTGGCCGGATACATCGCGATACCGATCGAGGCCGTGGTGTGGCACTCGTGTCCGGCCAGCTCCATGGGCTCGGCGAGTGCCGCGAGCAGCCCGGTCGCGATGCGCTGGACGTCGCCGATCTCGCCGCACCGGTCGAGGATCACCACGAACTCGTCGCCGCCGAGTCGCGCCACCACATCGCTTTCCCGAAGCGCGCCGCGCAAGCGGTTGGCGACTTCGAGCAGGAGCAGGTCGCCGGCCTCATGGCCGAGCGAATCGTTGATGACCTTGAAGCGGTCGAGATCGATGAACAGCACCGCGAAGCGATGATCATGGCGTTCCGCCGTGTCGATCGCTTCCCGCAGGAGCCCGTTGAAGGTCTCGCGATTTGGAAGATCGGTCAGGCTGTCATGCGAAGCCAGATATTCGATCCGCTCGTCCGCCTCGTTCTTGGCGTCGGCGCGATCGAAATTCTCCATCGCAAAGGAGACGTTGTCGGCCAGGCGCTGCAGCAATTCGACGAACTCGTCCGTGAAGGATCCGGCCTCGGTCGACATGTAAATCATGACGCCGACAGCCTGGTCGTGCGTGACGAGCGGAAATGCCGCCCCCGATCGCGCGCCGTCGCCGCGCACGACGGCGTGGAAGGCACGGACACGATCGTCGTTGAGGTAGTCGTTGCTGATGCAGGGTCGGCGCGTTCGGAACGCGGTGCCGCTCATTCCGCGTCCTTCGGGCCGCTCCGGATCGACGGAGAGACGGACGTTGCGCGTCGTATCGGCGGACGGCCCGGCGGCAGCGACGATTTCCAGCTGGTCCGTGCCGGGCCTGGCCAGCGCGATCGTGGTCGAGGTGAACTTGGCGCCGTTCGATACCGCATGACACACGAGTTCGAACATTTCGGCGCGCGACTTCGCGCGCATGATCGCCTCGTTGGTCGCGCTCAGGGAGGCGAACATGCGCGTCAGGCGTTCCTTCTGCGCCTCGGTGCCGGCCTTTTCCTCGGCACGCTCGAAATTGTCGAGGGCGAAGGAGACGTTTTCGGCAAGGCGCCCGAGCAGTTCGACCAGATCTGGCGTGAACGTGTTCGCCTCGGGTGCGAGGAAAAGCAGAATGCCGATCGGTTCCTGGCCTGCTTTCAGAAGCGGAAAGCAGGCGGCGGCCCGCGTTCCATCCTCGACCGCCCTGGTCCGCCAATAGGCCGATCGCGGCTCGTTCAGATAGTCGTTCAGGACGCTGGGCCGGCGGGCCCGGAGCGAGGTGCCGATGATCCCATGGCCTTCGGGATGGTCGACGGAAATGATGCAGGTCCGTCCAACCATTTGCTGCTGGAGCCGCCCCTTCACCGCGACAACGCGAACCAGCTCCTGTTCCTTGTCGATGATGCCGATCGTGGCCGACGCGAACACGTCACCGAGGACGGCCGCCTTGCACGCCGCCTCGAACAGGTCTTCGCGCGTCTTGGCTCGCATGATCGCTTCGTTGGTTGCGCTCAGCGCTTCGAACATTCCGCTCAGGCGGTTGCGCAGCTTGTCTGCCCGCGCCCGCTCCTCCGCGCGGTCGAAGCCCTCCAGCGCAAAGGCGACATTGGCCTGCAGCTTGCGCAGCAGCTCGACGAATTCGGGTGTGAACGTGCCGCATTCCGGCGAGTTGAACAGGAACACGCCCTCGACCTGATCGCCGTTGAAGAGCGGCAGGGCCGCGGAGGACGCTATTCCGTTGCGGCGCGCGCTGGCATGCCACGGCGCGATGCGTTCGTCGGCGAGCACGTCGTTGCTGACGGCGGGCTGGCGCGTGCGGAACGCCGTACCCGTCAGTCCGCGCCCCTCCGGCACATCCTCGGAGATCGAGAACTTGAAGTTACGAACCTGGTCAGCGTTCGGCCCGTAGCAGGCGACGACACGCAGCAGCTCGGCGTCACGGTCGACCATGGCGATGTTGGCCGACGTGAACTTGGCACCCTTTGCCGTCGCCTCGCAGACGAGATCGAACAGTTCTGCGCGGGACCGCGCCCGCAGGATCGCCTCATTGGTGGCGCTGAGCGCCGCATACATGCGCGCCAGCCGCTCCTCTTCGGCGGTGATTTTGGCCTTCTCGGACTCGCGGTCGAAATTCTCGATTGCGAACGAGACGTTTTCCGCCATCCGAAACATCAGCGCGACGACTTCTTCGTCCTTGGCCCACGAGCTGCTGATGAAGGACAGCATGACGCCGACGCTTTGCCCATGCTTGATCAGGGGAGCAGCGACACAGGCTGCGACGCCAGTGTTGACGTTGGCTTGCTCCCAGGGCGTGCCCTTGGTGCGGCGGGGCAGATCGTCCTCCAGGCATGGCTTTTGCGAGCGAAACACTTCACCTGAGATGCCGCGGCCATAGGGACTGTCCGGATCGGTGGAGTACCGGGCCTGAGCGACCAATTCCAGATTCTTGCCCGTGCCGGCGACAGGTTTCAGCCAATCGGAATCCTGTTCCTTCAGCAAGATGAAGGTCGCGAGCGACTTCCCTCCGTGGACGGAGGCGTCGCACACGAGTTGATACAGCTCCTGCTCGGTCTTGGCGCGCAGGATGGCCTCGTTGGTGGCGCTGATGGCGCCGTACATCCGGTTGAGCCGCCGCGCCGTCCGCTCGCTGGTCTGCCGCGCGGTCTCACGCGCGAAATTGTCCAGCGCATAGGAAATGTTGGCCGACATGCGCTCGAACAGCGACACCATCTGGTCGCTCAGCGAATTCGGATCGCTGCGGGTCACCAACAGCACTCCGACACATTTGCCGTCGCAGAGCAGTGGCAGCGCAGCGACCGCGCCTACGCCAGCCGCAGCCGCCCCCTCGCGCCAGGCCAGCGAGCGCGGATCGTTCAGATAATCGTTGCTGATGCACAGCTTCTGATCGCGAAACGCCTCGCCCCCGACGCCAGCCCCTTCGGGCCTGCCGGCTTCCGTGGAAATCATGATGGAACGCAGACGCGCGGCGTCGTCGCCGCAGCCCGCCGCAAAACGAAGCCGTCCGCCGTCCTGCCCCACCAGGAACACGGCAACGGCCAAGAAATCCCCACTCGAAAACCCGGCGTCGCAGACCCTCTGGTACAGCTCGTCCGGCGATTTCGCGTAAAGGATCGCTTCGTTAATGGCGCTCAACGCCGCAAAGGTGCGCGCGAGTGTCGTCGACACATCTCAACTCCCGGGCATTCTGCCTATTTGTCCCGGGTAACTTTATGAGGGGCCATCGCCTAAGTGGTCGTTATCGCGCGCTGCAAACAATCGATCAAAGTGAACGAGCTGCGAATGACCCGGGCAAAACCATCGAAAATACCGTCGCACGGAACGAATCCTCAGCGAGAGGCGCGGCCTCTTTGCGAATTTGCAGCCCTGTATTGGTTTACGAGAGATTGATATCGCAGCTGCGCTTTGAGACGATGGCCTCCAACTATCAATGCCCGCCAAGGGCAAGGACCTCCGGGGAAACGCCATGCCGATCGTCACGGCCGATCGCCTCACGCGCGTCAGCGCCGCCCTGCTCCGCGCCGCCGGCGCCTCCGAGGAAGAGGCCGACGCCGTCGCGGCCGGCTGCGTCAACGCCAATCTGGCCGGCCACGATTCCCACGGCGTGATCGCCGTTCCCACCTATATCGATCGCATCAAGGTCGGCCACATCGTTCCCGGCGCCAAATGGACCATCGTCCAGGAATCGCCGACCACGACCGTGATCGACGGCCATTGGGGCTTCGGTTTCCACGTCAACGCCAAGGCGATGGCGCTGACGATCGAGAAGGCCAGGACGGCGAATGTCGCGGCCTGCACCGTGTTCCGGCAAAGCCATGTCGGCCGCCTCGCCGCCTACCCCTTGATGGCGATGCGCGCAGGCATGATCGGGATTGCCACGGCGGACTCCGGGCGCTCGCCGAAACATGTCGCCCCGTTCGGCGGCAAGGAGGCACGGCTCGGCACCAACCCGATCTCGATCGCGGTGCCGTCCGATCTCGACGCGCCGTTCTACCTGGATATGGCGACTTCGGCGGTGGCGGCCGGCAAGATCCAGCTCGCGGTCGCGCGCGGAGAAGAAATCCCGACGGGCTGGATCATCGATGCCGACGGACGGCACACCACCGACCCGACGCAATACCGCAAGGGCGGCGCGCTGCTGCCGCTCGGCGGCACCGAGGGCTACAAGGGCAGCGGCCTCGCCGCCATGGTCGAGGTGCTCTGTGGCCTGCTCACCGGCCTCGGCTTCGGCGTCGAGCCGACCGGGCGGCACAACGACGGCTGCTTCATGGCGGTGTTCAACGTCGCCGCCTTCCGGCCGCTGCAGCAGTTCAAGCGCGAGGTCGCCGAGTTCGCGCATTATCTGAAATCGACACCGCCGTCCGAAGGCAGCAAGGGCGTGTTCTATCCCGGCGAGATCGAAGGCCTGCGCGAGCAGCAGCGTCTCCGCGACGGCATCGAGATCGAGGATGCCACCTGGGAAAAGCTGCGCGCGCTGGCGCGGGAATACAGGCTCGACACCGTCCTCGATCTGGCCTGACGGCATCAGGAGAACAGCAGCATGACGAGACAGATGGTCCTGGTCGGCTTCCTCCAGGCGCAGAATTGCACCAATCTGCCGAGCTCCTGGCGGCATCCGGACTCGCGCGCCGATTCGATGTCGGCGGACTATTATCAGGAGATCGCCAGGATTCTCGAAGCCGGCAAGTTCCACATGGCCTTCTTCGACGATCGCCTGGCGATGCCGGACCGCTACGGCAACGATCACGCCCATACCGTCGAATACGGCATCCGCTGCGTGAAGATGGATCCGTTGATCGTGCTGACCACGATGGGCATGGTCACCGACAAGCTCGGCCTGGGAGCAACCTGCTCGACCACTTACTACGAGCCGTTCGACGTCGCTCGCCGCTTCGCGACGCTCGATCTGATGTCGGGGGGACGCGCGGGCTGGAACGTCGTCACCTCGCTGAATGACGGTGAAGCCCTCAACATGGGACGCGACTCTCACCCAGAACACGATTCCCGCTACGACAAGGCCGACGAGTTCATGGAAGTCGTGCTCGGTCATTGGGACACCTGGGAGGACGGCGCCCTCATCATGGACAAGCAAAGCGGCCGTTTTGCCGATCCCGCCAAGGTGAAGCGGCTCGATCACAAGGGACCTGCCTTCAAGTCGCGCGGGCCGTTCACCGTGCCGCGTTCGCAGCAAGGCCATCCCGTGATCATCCAGGCCGGGGCATCGGGCCGGGGCCAGCGCTTTGCCGGGCGGTGGGGCGAGGTGATCTTCACCGCCGCGCGCAACCTTCAAGGCGCCAAGGACGGCTACGCGTCCGTGCGCAACGAAGCCGCCAAGGCCGGTCGCGACCCTGATGAGATGTTCCTCTGCAATTTGACGACGCCGGTCTGCGCTGCCACCAAAGCCGAGGCCGAAGACAAGATGGCGCTGATCAACAAGCTGCCGTTGCAGATCGACGCACTGTCGCTGCTTGCCGAAGCGCTCAATTATGATTTCGCCTCCAAGGATCTCGACGAGCCGCTCACGACGGACGAGTTGAAGAGCATGCAGGGCATCCTGGGCATCCGCGACGGCGTGCTGAAGAATTCGGGCAAGAGCAATCCGAGCGCGCGCGACTTCGTCACCTTCTCCGGCCGCGGCCAGGTGCAGGACGCCATGGTCGGCGGCCCCAGGGAGATCGCGGACAGGCTCGAGGAAATGTTCGTCGAGCGCGGCTGCGACGGCTTTGTCATCGCCGCGACCTACGTGCCCGGCTCCTACGCCGATTTCGTCCAGCATGTCGTGCCGGAGCTGCAGCGCCGCGGCCTGTTCCAGAAGGACTATGCCGGCAAGACATTGCGGGAAAACCTGGGGCTCAAGCGTCCGGCGGCCGGTGCCTGGAAGGTGCAGCCGCGCGATGCTGCGGAATGATGGCAAGGATAGAACATGCGCTGGCTGAAATTCACCGCCTCGGGCAAGACGTCCTGGGGGATTATCGAGGGCGACAAGGTCATTGCGGTCGACGGCGATCCCTTCGGCGAATGGCAACGCAGCTCGCGCACGCATCCGCTTGGCGACGTCAGGATCGAGCTGCCGCTGATCCCGCGCACCTTCTATTGCGTCGGCCTGAACTATCTGAAGCACCTGAAGGAGGCCGCTGACAAGCGCGGCGAAGTGCCGGCCGTCCCTGACAGGCCCGAGATCGGCTATCGCGCCCAGAACGCGCTGATCGCACATGGCGAGGACGTGGTGATCCCGTCCTTTGCGACGGAGAAGATCCACTACGAAGGCGAGCTCGTCGTCGTCATCGGCAAGAAGATGAAGCACCTCACCGGAGCGAACGCGATGGATTGCGTGTTCGGCTACACCATCGGCAACGACGTCAGCGAGCGCAGCTGGCAAAAGGCCGACCGCAGCCTGTGGCGCTCGAAGAACGCCGACACGTTCAAGCCGATGGGGCCGTGGATCGAGACCGAAGCCGATCTCGAGAAAATGGAAACGATCGTCCGGGTCAACGGCACGGAAACCAACCGCTTCGCGACCGCCGACATGATCTTCGGCGTGGTGCCGTTCCTGGTGGAGCTGACCAAGTATTTTACGCTATGGCCCGGCGACGTGATCTGGATGGGCACGGACGGTGCCTCGCCCGACATCAAGCATGGTGACGTCGTGGAAATCGAGATCACGGGGGTCGGGACGTTGCGGAACAGGTTTGTGCGGGAGGGACAGTAAGCAACGGTGCCGTAGGGTGGGCAAAGCGAAGCGTGCCCACCGCGTTTGCGATTGAAAGATGGTGGGCACGGCGCTGTGCGCCTTTGCCCACCTACGGCAGTGGTGCAAGCCACTCAAAACGGCAGCGCCACGCTCGACTTGATCTCCTTCAACACCACGTTGCTGCGGACATGGCGGATGCCGGGGATGCGGAACATGAACTCGTCGAGGAATTTGTTGTAGGCCGCCATGTCCTGCACGACGACGCGCAAATGATAATCGGCATCGCCCGTGGTCGCAAAGCACTCCAGCACCTCGCGCCGCTTGGTCACCCGCGCAACGAATTCGTCGACGAATTTGGCGTCGTGCCGCTCCAGCGAGACGTGGAGGATCGCCGACATCGCAAAGCCCGCCTGCTCACGCGAAACCAGCGCGGCGTAGCCCTGGATGATGCCGGCTTCCTCCAGCGCACGCACCCTGCGCCAGCAGGCAGAGGTGGACATGCCGACCTCGTCCGCCAGTTGCTGGTTGGTGGCACGCCCATCCTTCTGAAGATGAGCGAGAATCCGCACGTCCTGGTCTTCAATCATGGAAACCCCCGGTTTGATAAAATCTGCCAAAAATGACCATGATATGCAAAACCCTACCTCAATTATAGGCGACATCGGATGAATAGGTAAGACCTACCAGCGGCCCAGGCATAACCTTGCATCATTCGGCAGGATGCCGCGCGAGGTCCGCCATGGATGCCGTTCCGTCACTCGACACGTACGAACTCTCCGACCGCTACGATCGCAAGGAGGGTCGCGTCTTCCTGACGGGAACGCAGGCCATCGTCCGCATCGCGCTGGATCAGGTCAGGCGCGACCGGGCCAGCGGCCTCGACACCGCCGGCTTCATCTCAGGCTATCGCGGCTCGCCGCTCGGCGGCATCGACCTCGAGCTCTGGCGTATCCAGCAGCGGCTCAAGCAGGACCGCATCGAATTCCTCCCCGCAGTGAACGAGGACCTCGCCGCGACCGCGGTGCTCGGCTCGCAACAGGTGGAGACGCAAGGCGATCGCGAGGTCGATGGCGTGTTCGGGCTCTGGTACGGTAAAGGTCCCGGCGTCGATCGTTCCGGCGACGCGCTCAAGCACGGCAATGCCTACGGCTCCTCGCCGCATGGCGGCGTGCTGGTGGTCGCCGGCGACGACCACGGCTGCGTCTCCTCCTCGATGCCGCACCAATCCGACGTCGCCTTCATGAGCTGGTTCATGCCGACGCTACATCCGGCAAGCGTCAGCGAGTACCTCGAGTTCGGCGAATATGGCTATGCGCTGAGCCGCTTCTCCGGCATGTGGGTGGGCTTCAAGGCGATCTCGGAGATCGTCGAATCCGGCGCCTCCGTCGCGCTGCGCCCGCCGCGAAGCTTCCGCACGCCGGACTTCACGCCGCCGCCGGAAGGCCTGCACTACCGCTGGCCTGATTTGCCGGGTCCGCAGATCGAGGAGCGGCTGGAGGCGAAGAAGCATGCGGTCTACGCCTTTGCCAAGGCCAATCCGATCGACCGTCGCATCTACGACATTCCGGATGCCACCTACGGCATCGTCACCACCGGCAAGGCCCATCTCGATCTGATGGAGGCACTGCGGCTGATGGGTCTTGACGAAGCCGCCTGCCGCAGCATCGGCATCGACGTTTACAAGGTCGGCATGGTCTGGCCGCTGGCGCTGCATGACGCCATGGATTTCGTGAGGGGCAAGCGCGAGATCCTCGTGGTCGAGGAGAAGCGCGGCATCATCGAGAGCCAGTTCAAGGAATATTTCTACGACTATCCCGGCAGCAAACCCGAACGCATGGTCGGCAAGCACGACGAAACCGGCGCACGGCTGATCTCCTGGATCGGCGAGCTGTCGCCCCGTGCACTGGCCGGCGTGCTGGCGCGCCGGCTCGACCCGATGTTTCCAGGCCTCAATCTGGCCGCGCGCGCAGCCGCGCTGATGCCGGAGGCCGCACGCACCATCAACGTATCGGGCGCAACGCGCACGCCCTATTTCTGCTCAGGCTGCCCGCACAACACATCGACGAAGGTGCCTGAAGGCTCCAAGGCGCTGGCCGGCATCGGCTGTCACTTCATGGCAAGCTGGATGGACCGCGAGACATCGTCGCTGATCCAGATGGGCGGCGAGGGCGTGAACTGGGCGGCGTCGTCGAAATTCACCGGCCGCAAGCACGTCTTCCAGAATCTCGGCGAAGGCACCTACTACCATTCCGGTTCGATGGCGATCCGGCAGGCGATCGCGGCCAAGGCCAACATCACCTACAAGATCCTGTTCAACGATGCCGTCGCGATGACCGGCGGTCAGCCGGTCGACGGTCCCATCAGCGTGCAGGCCATCGCCCACAGCGTCCGCGCCGAGGGCGTGACGCGCATTGCGCTGGTGTCGGACGATCCCGCACAGTTCTCGCCTGCGGACCTGCCGGCCGGCGTCACCCTTCATCCACGCGAGGAGATGGATGCCGTGCAGCGCGAGCTACGCAATATTCCCGGGGTCTCGGTCCTGATTTATCAGCAGACCTGCGCCACGGAGAAGCGGCGCCGGCGCAAGCGTGGACAGATGGCCGACCCCAAGCGCTTCGCCTATATCAACGATCTCGTCTGCGAAGGCTGCGGCGACTGCTCGGTGGAATCAAACTGCCTCAGCGTCGAGCCCAAAGAGACGCCGTTCGGCCGCAAGCGGCAGATCAATCTCTCGGCCTGCAACAAGGATTTTTCCTGCCTCAACGGCTTCTGCCCCAGCTTCGTCACCGTCGAAGGTGCGACGCGCCGGACGAAGAGCGCAAGCCAGATCGACGCCGTTGGTCGGGCCGCGACACTTCCCCTGCCCGCTCCCGCAACGCTCGATCGGCCCTACGACCTGCTGGTGACCGGCGTCGGCGGCACCGGCGTGATCACCGTTGGCGCGCTGATCGGCATGGCCGCGCACCTGGAGCGCCGTGGCGTCTCGGTGCTCGACTTCACCGGCTTTGCGCAGAAGTTCGGGCCAGTGCTGAGCTACATCCGCCTCGCCTCGAGCCCCGAGGCGCTGCATCAGGTCCGGATCGACCAGGGCGCGGCCGATGCGCTGATCGGCTGCGATCTCGTTGTCAGCTCCTCGCCGAAGGCGTCCGGTACTTACCGCCGCGGAACGCGCGCCGCCGTCAACACAGCGGAGATGCCGACCGGCGACGTGGTCCGATTCCGCGACGCCGACCTCGCCTCCCCCGCCCGCCTGCGCGCGATCGGCCAGGTCATCAGCGAGGGCAATCTCGGCACCATTGATGCCAACGCGCTGGCCGAACGGCTGCTCGGCGATGCCGTCTACGCCAATATCATCATGCTCGGCTTTGCCTGGCAGCGCAGGCTGGTCCCGATCTCGCTTGCGGCGCTGCTGCGCGCGATCGAGCTCAACGGCGTCGCAGTCGAACGCAACAAGCAGGCCCTTGCCTGGGGCCGGATCGCGGCCGCTGATCCCGACCTCCTGAAAACGGAGGATGCGCCCAAGGCCGAAACGCTCGACCAGCTCATCGACCGTCGCGCCGACTTCCTGACCGCCTATCAAGATGCCGCCTATGCCGCACGCTACCGAACGACCGTCGCAAAAGTCCGCAATGCCGAGACCGTCCTGAACAGCGAGGCTCTGACCGAAGCGGTCGCACGCGCCCTGTTCAAGCTGATGGCCTACAAGGACGAATACGAGGTGGCGCGGCTGCACATGCAGAGTGGATTCCTCGATGAGCTGAAAAGCGAGTTCGAGGACGGCTTCAGCGTCCGGTACCACCTCGCACCGCCATTCCTGCCGTCGCAGCGCGACGCGCGCGGCCGGCCACGCAAGCGCGCCTTCGGCCAATGGATCCAGATGCCGCTCGCCCTCCTCGCGCGGCTGAAGGGATTGCGCGGAACGCCGTTCGATCCGTTCGGCTACGCCCGGGAACGGCGGACCGAGCGCGAACTGATCACATGGTATGAAGCCCTGATCGAACGGATGCTCGGCGAGCTCGGCAGGGCGCGTCTTCCGGATCTCGTCGCGATTGCCAAGGCGCCGATGGAGATCCGCGGTTATGGCCCGGTCAAGGACGCCGCGATCGGGAGGACGAAGACCGAGGTCGAGCGCTTGTTTGGCGAACTCCAAACGTCGTCGCCGCCAAAGATGCGCGCCGCCGGTTGACGCGGAGCCGGCGAGGCTTCAGCCTCCATGCTTGGGAGGGCGCCCTAATGGCTGCCCGCCAAGAGAGTGACGCATCATGGATTTCGACCAATTGACCCTGGGCCAGGCCGCAGCCGGCGTCCGCGCCGGGACCGTCACGAGTACGACCCTCACGACGGAGGCTCTTGCGCGCGCCAAGTCCAACGCCGATCTCAATGCCTTCGTCACGCTGGACGAGGACGGCGCCCTGAAGGCCGCAGCGGCATTCGACGCGACGGGCGACAAGGACAAGCCGCTCGGCGGCGTGCCCGTCGTGATCAAGGACAACATCGAGGTCGCGGGATTGCCTTGCAGCGCCGGCACGCCCGCCCTCAGAGACTACGTTCCAAAGGCCGATGCGCCGGTCGTGGCAAAGCTGCGCGCGGCGGGCGCGATCATCATCGGCAAGACCAGCATGCACGAGCTGGCCTTCGGCATCTCCGGCTACAACTCCGCGTTAAGGACCGGCGCCGGGTTCGGCGTACGCAACGCCTATGACCGCACCCTGATCGCCGGCGGCTCCTCGTCGGGGACCGGCGCTGCGATCGGCGCGCGGATCGTCGCCGGCGGGCTCGGCACCGACACCGGTGGGTCGGTGCGCGTGCCCGCCGCGCTGAACGGATGTGCCTCGCTGCGCCCGACGGTCGGCCGCTATCCGCAACAAGGCATCGCCCCGATCTCGCATACCCGTGACACAGCGGGCCCGATGGCCGCGACCATGGCCGACGTCGCGCTGCTCGATCGCGTGATCACGGGTGGCGCGGCGGTCGCACCGGCCGACCTGAAGCAAATGCGGATCGGCATCGTGAGGACGATGTTGACCAATCTCGATGTCGACACCGAAACCGCTTTCCAGGCCGCCATCGTGCGGATGAAAGCACAGGGCGTCACGGTCGTTGAGGTCGAGATGCCGCAGCTCGCCGAGCTCAACGGCCAGGTCGGCTTCCCCGTTGCGCTGTATGAAGCCTATGACGACATGGTCGGATATCTCGCCCACACCGGCACAGGCCTCACCATCGAAGCGCTGGCGATGGAGATTGCCAGCCCCGACGTGAAGGGTACCTATGACGGCCTGGTGATCCCGCGCAAACTGCCGGGTCCGGACGATACGCTGCTCGATGCAAGGCCGATCTATGACGCGGCGATCAAGACCGCGCGACCGGCGCTACAGGCGCTCTATGCCACGACCTTCGCCGATCATCGGCTCGACGCCATCGCTTTCCCGACCACACCGCGTGTGGCAATCGCTTCCAATCCCGACTCCAGCAGCCTCGAAAACTTCGGACTGTTCATCCAGAACACCGATCCCGGCAGCAATGCCGGCATACCTGGAATCCAAATCCCGATCGCGCTTGGCGCTACCAGCAAATTGCCGATCGGGCTCGAACTTGACGGCCCCGCTGGCAGCGATCATCGCCTGCTTGCGATCGGCATGGCGCTCGACGATATTTTCAAGCGGTTGCCCCCACCGACTTCCTGAACGCGCAATGCGAAGCACGGGCTTTCACCTAGCCGGGAGGACAGGATGAGGATCGCGGCCCCGACGCCGATATCTCGATCGGGGTGGGCGCACCTTCCTTGTCGCCATCGAACAGGATGAGGACACGCCATCCGGTGGACGTCTTGTCCAGCGGCAGAAGTCCCTCCGGCTTTCGCTTCGGATCGAATGGCAGGTCCTTCAGCAGCTCGACGGATTCCGATGCGCCGTCCCACGCATAAACGGCGTAGGTCCCGGGTCCGTCCGCACCAGGACCTGCCAGAACGAGAATGCCATCCCCGAATGATGCGAGATCGCGCACGCCACGACCGTTGCCGAGCGGCAGCCGGTACAAGCGATGGTCCGAACTCTTCCCGTCACCAAACAGGGAAGCCACCTCGACCGCCAGAACGACGGCGCACTTGCCGTCCAGCACGGGACCGCGGAATCCCGCGAGCAATGTCCGATCGCCCTTGATCGCCACTCCCTCGATGGTCAGACCGTTCTTCTCCAGCCGAACATCCATGAAGTCGCGAAGAGCGGGCTCAGTCCCGATGACATCTCTCAGTTTCGACGTACGCTCGAGGCCCGACACGTTGCCATTTACCCCTGTCGTGCGAAACCGGACGATCTGGCTGCTCGCAGCGATCTTCGCTCGAATCTTATCGGCATCTTTCTCTGGATCGAGCTTGTGGTCCTTGTCCCGGGGATGGCCGTGCGAGCCGATGACGTAATAATACTCGTAGTCCCCTTTGGAGAAGGCGACGCCCTCGCCATCGAGTTCGAGCGCTTTGTCGTTGAACGTATTGTCGATCAATTTGACCGGGCTGCCGGCAACGAGCTTGCCGTCGGTCAATTCGACGAACTGGGCGTCCTGGAGGTTGTCGTCGATGACGAGGCACGAACGGGGAAATCCATCCGCGGTCGTGCAGGCAATGCCACTGACATCCTTCGACTTGCCGTCGTCCTCGCCGATCAGCCTTTTCTTGACCGGCCACGCATCGTCCGCCCCGGCTATGGAAGGAGGCACGCACGCCACGACGAGCCCGAGCAGCAGAGTCGCAAGCCATCCCGTTCTGGCGAGGGTCATTGAAGCCTCCCTTCAGCTGCAGTCGGTCCGGATATGGCCAAGCCGTCCAGCCTCACCGCGATATGATGCCGCCAATCTCCTGCGAAGCGGCACGCCATCGAACGTTGATCGGCTTGCCGCCTGTCGATGCGCCAAACATGGAAAGCAAGAGACCGAGAAGCAGAATAGCCGGCTTGAACGAAACGTCACATCGAAGAAACAGGATCGGGCCGAACCATCTCGGTCCAAAATAGCTCATTCATATCTTAGGTTGCATTGTTCCAGATGCCCAGCTGATGTCAACTCACTTTTCTGGGCAGACATGGAGCCGTCGGCGAGAGGTCTCATGAATACGGATTGATCAGCTTTTGCTGCTCGGCGCTGTGCTGCGCGAGCAGGTCGATGAAGGTCCTGACCTTCGCCGACAAATGATGACGATGCGGATAGACCGCGTTCATGGACAGCTCGATCGTCCGATATTCCGGCAAGAGGCGCACGAGGTGGCCGGCTTCGAGGTCGTCCTGGATGAGAAATCCCGCCATCAGACAGATTGCGCCCCCCTCCAGTGCGACCTTGCGCAGCGCTTCCCCGCTATTGGTGACGAAGCTGCCCGAGATGCGTACGGAGGCCGGTGCGCCTTTGCGATCGAGGAAGCGCCATTCGTCGCCGAACGGATAGTTCAAGTGCCGGCCACAATTATGCGCGGCGAGTTCGTCAAGCTTCTGCACCCGGCCGTGCCTCTCGAGATAATCGTGCGAACAACACAGCACATGACGCCAGGTGGCGAGACTGCGGACGATCAGGCTTGAATCCGGCGGCGAGGTCATGCGCAGGGCGACGTCATAGCCTTCCTCGATGAGATCGACGTCAGCCTCGCCCATGCGCAGATCGACCTTGAGCTCCGAATAGGTCGACAGCAGCTTTGCGACCACAGGCGCGACGAACTGCACCATATGCGTGGCGACGTGGATGCGCAGCGTGCCGCGCGGCACCGACTGCAATTCGCCGGCAATGTCGTCGGCCTGTTCGAGATCGGCGAGGATCTGGGTCGAGCGGTCGTAATAGGCCTTGCCGATTTCGGTGAGGCTCACCTTCCGCGTGGTGCGGTTGAGCAGGCGCACACCGAGCCGATCCTCCAGCGCCTGGACATGGTTGCTCACCATGGTTGTCGACATGTTGAGCCGGCGCGCGGCGGCGGAAAAGCCGCCATTCTCGACGACGTGGACGAAGGCAGTGAGGCTGGTAAAGCGATCCATGGCTCGGATTATCCACTCTGACTGGATAATGCTTCAACTTATTCCAAGATTATCACAAGGGGTGCGACAGCACATCTTACCGGCGACCCAACAAGGCACCTTCAAACGGGCCATCTGGGAGTTCCGAGGATGCCATGTCGAATGCAACTTATGTCGCTGAAAGCAAAAGAAAAATCACCCTGCGCCCGTCTCGGCAGGTAATCGGGCGTGCAGCCATCGGGCTGGCTCTGGCGATCGGCGTCGCGGTGGCCGCCGACTATGGCTACGACTATTTGAAAACGGGCCGCTATCTCGAGAGCACCGACGACGCCTACGTGAAGGCCGATTCCACGATCATCGCGCCAAAAGTCTCCGGCTACATCGCCAAGGTGCTGGTCAGTGACAACGAGAAGGTGAAAGCGGGCCAGGCGCTGGCAAAGATCGACGATCGCGACTTCAGGGCGGCGCTCGACCAGGCCAAAGCCGACGTGGCCGCCGGCGAGGCCTCGGTGCGCAACATCGATGCCCAGATCGAACTGCAACAGCCGATCATCGAGCAGAGCACGGCTGATGTCGCTGCTGCCGACGCCAACCTGAAATTCGCCCAGGAAGAGCGTGCCCGCTACGACGACCTCATGAAGACCGGCTCCGGCACGATCCAGCGCGCGCAGCAGACCGACGCGGCGCTGCGCGCGAGCAGCGCGCAATCGCAGCACGCGAAATTTGGCCTGCTGGCCGCGCAGCGCAAGATCGACGTGCTCACCACCCAGCGCGCCCAGGCCGCGGCCCAGCTCGAACGAGCCCGCGCGGTCGCGCAGCAGGCGGCGCTGAACCTTTCCTATACCGAAATCACCGCGCCGGTCGACGGCACCGTCGGCGCCCGGAGCTTGCGGGTCGGCCAATACGTCCAGGCCGGCACGCAATTGATGGCGGTGGTGCCGCTCGATGCGGTCTATGTCGTCGCCAACTTCAAGGAGACCCAGCTCACACATATGCGGCCAGGTCAGCCGGTCGAGTTGCACGTCGACAGTTTTCACAATCGCACGCTGCACGGCCATGTCGACAGCCTGTCGCCGGCGAGCGGGCTCGAGTTCGCGCTGCTGCCGCCCGACAATGCCACCGGCAATTTCACCAAGATCGTGCAGCGGGTCCCGGTGAAAATCGTGCTCGACGACCACAGCCTCACCGGCCTGCTGCGCCCCGGCATGTCGGCGGTGCCGACGGTCGACACCAAGCAGGCGGCACTGGCCGAGCGCGAGACGGCGAAGCGACTGGCGGACAACACGTCCCGCCCCAACGGCGGCTGAAGCCATGAGCACGCTCCAACCCACTGTCGACGCCGCGGCGCGTCTCCCAACTCCCGTTGCGCCCGCCGCTCCGGCGGTGTCCGCAAAGACCTGGATCGCGGTGATCGGCGCAACGCTCGGCGCCTTCATGGCAGTGCTGAACATCCAGATCGTCAACGCCTCGCTCGCCGACATCCAGGGCGCGATCGGTGCCGGCATCGACGACGGCGGCTGGATCTCGACCTCCTATCTGATCGCTGAGATCGTGGTGATCCCGCTCTCCGGCTGGCTGGCGCAGGTGTTCTCGATCCGGATCTATCTTCTGACCAACGCGGTCCTGTTCCTGGTTCTCTCGGCGGCCTGCGCGCTTGCGCAGGATCTGTCGCAGATGATCGTGTTGCGCGCCGTGCAGGGATTTACCGGCGGCGTGCTGATTCCGATGGCGTTCACGCTGATCATCACGCTGCTGCCGCGCGCAAAACAGCCGGTCGGCCTTGCGCTGTTCGCGCTCTCGGCGACGTTCGCGCCCGCGATCGGCCCGACCATCGGCGGCTATCTTACCGAGAATTTCGGCTGGGAATACATCTTCTACGTCAACCTCATCCCCGGCGCGGTGATGGTCGGCATGCTCTGGTACGCGCTCGACGCCAAGCCGATGAAGCTGGCGCTGCTGCGCGAGGGCGACTGGGCCGGCATCGTCACCATGGCGATCGGCCTCTCCGCGCTTCAGACCGTGCTGGAGGAAGGCAACAAGGACGACTGGCTCGGCTCGCCTTTCATCCTCAAGCTGTCAGTGATCGCGGCCGTCGCGCTGACCGCCTTCCTGATCATCGAGCTCACGGTGAAGAAGCCGCTGCTCAACCTGCGTTTGCTGGGCCGCCGCAATTTCGGCTTCGGCATGCTCGCCAATTTCCTGCTCGGCATCGCGCTTTACGGCTCGGTCTTCATCCTGCCGCAATATCTGTCGCGCATCCAAGGCTACAATTCCGAGCAGATCGGCATGGTGCTGGCATGGACCGGATTGCCGCAGCTGCTGCTGATTCCGCTGGTACCGCGCCTGATGCAGAAATTCGATGCGCGGATCATCATCGGTATCGGCTTCGTGCTGTTCGCGGCTTCCAACTTCATGAACATCTATATGACCAACGACTACGCCGCCGACCAGCTGCTGTGGCCCAACGTCGTCCGCGCCGTCGGGCAGGCGCTGGTGATGGCGCCGCTGTCGGCGGTCGCGACAGCAGGTATCGAAGCGGAGAATGCGGGCTCGGCCTCCGGCCTGTTCAACATGATGCGCAATCTCGGCGGCGCTGTCGGCATCGCGTTGCTCCAGACAGTGCTGACGAAGCGCGAGCAGTATCACTCCAACGTGCTGATGCAGTCGGTCTCGGTGTTCGAGCAGGCCACCCGCACACGGCTGGAACAGCTGACGCAATATTTCGTCAATCATGGCATCCTCGACCGTGCCGACGCGGCGCATCGCGCCTATGTCGCGATTGGCCATACCGTTCAGAAGCAGGCCTATATCTTCGCCTTCAGCGACACGTTTTATCTGCTCGGCGTGGCGCTGATCGTCGCGCTCGCCGCGGTCCTGTTCCTGAAGAAGCCCGGCAAGACCTCAGCCGGTGGCGCTCACTGACCTCACCCCGCAAGCAAGGAGAACGACCATGAAGCCCCGCATGAATTTCTACCAGGCCGCCCCCGACACGATGAAAGCGCTGATGGCGCTGGAGACGCAGATCCAGTCCACGGGACTGGAGAAATCGCTGATCGAGCTCGTCAAGATCCGCGCGTCGCAAATCAACGGCTGTGCCTTCTGCATCAACATGCACACCGAGGACGCCCGCAAGCGCGGCGAGACCGAGCAGCGCATCTACCTGCTGAACGCGTGGCGCGAATCCCCGCTCTACACCGACCGCGAGCGCGCCGCGCTGGCCTGGACGGAATCGGTGACGCTGATTTCCGAGACGCACGCGCCTGATGACGTCTACGAGCAGATCCGCACGCAGTTCTCCGAGGAAGAATCGGTGAACCTGACCATGCTGATCGGCGCCATCAACGCCTGGAACAGGATCGCGATCGCGTTTCGCGCGGTCCATCCGGTGAAGGTGAAGGCGTCGGCGGCGTGAGCCAACCACGACCACAGTCTTGTAGGGTGGGCAAAGCGAAAGCGTGCCCACCTTCTGTGGCTACCAGGAGAGAAGACGTGGGCACGGCGCGAGGCGCCTTTTGCCCACCCTACGACAACAGAGTACGCGCCTCAGACCGCCGTCGCCTTGGCGAACTCCACGTAGAGCTCGCGGAGCCGCGTCGCCATCGGACCGGGCTTGCCGTCGCCGATCTTCTTGCCGTCGACGGCGACTACCGGCTGGACGAACGAGGATGCGCTCGTGATGAACGCTTCCTTGGCGGCATGCGCTTCGGCGACCGTGAAGGAACGCTCCTCGACACGGAGCTGGCGTTCTTCGGCGAGCGCAATCACGGCCTTGCGGGTGCAGCCCGGCAGGATCGCGTTGGAATTCTGGCGGGTGACGATGACATCGTCCTTGGTCAGGATGAACGCGGTGGACGAGCCGCCCTCGGTGACATAGCCATCCTGCAGCATCCAGGCCTCGCCGGCGCCGGCTTCGGCCGCGGCCTGCTTCGCCAGCACCTGCGCGAGCAGTGCAACGCTCTTGATGTCTCGCCGCTCCCAGCGGATGTCGGGCACGGTGATCACGTTGATGCCGGTCTTTGCGACCGGAGTGTTGATGATGTCCTTTTCCGAGGTGAACATCACCAGGCTCGATCTCACGTCAGCCTTGGGAAACGGGAAGTCGCGGCCCTTGTCGGCGCCGCGGGTCACCTGGAGATAAACCAGGCCGTTCTCGACCTTGTTGCGCGCGATCAATTCCTTCTGGATCTCGGTGATGCGCTCGAGCGTCTCCGGCAGCTTCAACTTGATCTCGCCGACCGAGCGTTCCAGCCGCGCCAGATGCGAGGCGTTGTCGACCAGCTTGCCGTCAAGCACGGCCGAGACCTCATAGATGCCGTCGGCAAACAGGAAACCGCGATCGAGGACCGAGATTTTGGCGTCCGAGAGCGGGACGAATGAGCCGTTGACATAGGCGATCGGGTCCAAGGCAGGTCTCCTGGAGGGAAGGGATTTGGCGCGCTTATACGCCAATCATGGGCGGCGATCACCCCTCGATTCGTCATTCCGGGGCATTCGCGCAGCGAATGAGCCCGGAATCCATTCCACTCCGGGTGTTGCGCTCGATGGATTCCGGGCCTGCGCCTTCGGCGCATCCCGGAACGACGGCGGGAATTAATGCGACAGGATCTTCGACAAGAACTTCTGTGCGCGGTCGCTGCGCGGCTTGCCGAAGAAGTCTTCCTTCGCCGCGTCCTCGACGATCTCGCCGCGGTCCATGAAGATCACGCGATTGGCAACCTTGCGGGCAAAGCCCATTTCGTGGGTGACGACCATCATGGTCATGCCCTCATGGGCGAGGTCCACCATGACGTCGAGCACCTCGCTGACCATTTCCGGATCGAGCGCCGAGGTCGGTTCGTCGAACAGCATGACGATCGGATCCATGGCGAGCGCACGGGCGATCGCAACGCGCTGCTGCTGGCCGCCGGACAGGTTCGCGGGATATTTCTGCGCCTGTTCCTTGAGGCCGACGCGCTCCAGCAGCTGCATGCCTTTCGCCATCGCCTTGTCGTGCGACCGGCCCAGCACCTTCTGCTGCGCGAGGCAGAGATTGTCGATGATCTTCAGGTGCGGGAACAGCTCGAAGTGCTGGAACACCATGCCGACGCGCGAGCGCAGCTTGGGCAGATTGGTCTTGGGGTCGTTGACCTTGGTGCCGTCGACGCTGATGTCGCCGCTCTGGAACGGCTCCAGCGCATTGACGCATTTGATCAGGGTCGACTTGCCCGAGCCCGAGGGGCCGCAGACCACCACGACCTCACCCTTGGTGACGCTGGTTGTGCAATCGGTCAGCACCTGGAAGCTCGGGCTGTACCATTTGTTGACGTGACTGATTTCGATCATGACCGATGCGCTCTATCGAATGATGGCGATGCGCGCCTGAAGGCGACGGACGCCGAAGGACGCGATACAGGAAATGGTGAAGTAGACGACGGCTGCGAACAGGTACATTTCGACGAGGCGCCCGTCGCGCTGCGCGACCTTGCTCGCCGCGCCCAGGAAGTCCGTGATCGAGAGGACGTAGACCAGCGAAGTGTCCTGGAACAGCACGATGGTCTGCGTGATCAGCACCGGCAGCATGTTGCGGAACGCCTGCGGCAACACGACGTAGCGCATGGTCTGGGCGTAGGTCAGCCCCAGCGCGCTGGCCGCGGCCGGCTGGCCGCGCGAAATCGACTGGATGCCGGCGCGCATGATCTCGGAGAAGTATGCCGCCTCGAACATGATGAAGGTGATGAGCGAGGATGCGAAGGCGCCGACGCTGATCGGACGCGAGGCGCCGGTCACCCATTGTCCGATATAGGGCACCAGGAAGTAGAACCAGAAGATCACCAGCACCAGCGGCAGCGAGCGCATGAAGTCGACATAGACGCCGGCGATGCGCCCGAGGATCTTGTAGCCGGACAGCCGCATCAACGCGAGCGCCGTGCCGAAGACCAGGCCGCCGAGTGCTGCGAGCGCCGTCAACGTCAGGGTGAACGTCATGCCCTCGTAGAACAGATAGGGCAGCGCACGGCGAATGACGTCGAAATCGAGATTGGCGAACATCGCTATTTCCCCGTGATGTAGCCGGGGATCGCGACCCAGCGTTCGAGGAAGCGCATCGCCGTCACGACCACGGCATTGACGAGGAGGTAGAGGATCGTCGCGGCAGTGAAGGCCTCGAACACCTGGAACGAGAATTCCTGCATCGAGCGCGCCTGCCCGGTCAGCTCGAGCAGGCCGATCGTGATCGCGACCGCCGTATTCTTGATGGTGTTGAGGAATTCGGAGGTCAGCGGCGGCAGGATGATGCGGAACGCCATCGGCAGCAGCACGTAGCGATAGGCCTGCACGGTAGTCAGGCCCAGCGCGGTTGCGGCCATCTTCTGCCCTCGCGGCAGCGAGCCGATACCGGCCTGCAGCTGCACGGCCACGCGCGCCGACATGAAGAAGCCGATTCCGATCGCGGCCGTCCAGAACGGCGCGTTCGGAAGTTGCTTCAGCCAGGTGCCCGCGGCCTTGGGCAGCAGTTCCGGCAGCACGAAGAACCACAGGAAGAGCTGCACCAGCAGCGGCATGTTGCGGAAGAATTCGACATAGGCAAAGCCGAACCAGTTGGCCCCTTTCGAAGGCAGCGTCCGCATGACGCCGACGAGCGAGCCGGTGATCAGGGCGATGACCCATGCCAGTGCCCCGGTCTTGAGGGTCAGCACCAGTCCCGACAACAGCATGTCGAGATAGTTGCCGGTCCCCATGGGGTTTGGCTCGAAGAAGATTCCCCAGTTCCAGTGGTAGTTCACGTGTCCCCCGCGCGAACGCGCCAATCAGAGCAAACTTCAGAAAAGTCTCAGGCCCCCATGCAAATGTCCGGCCACCCCTGTGTCAAGAGTGGCCGGACATGATCCCGATCGAAAGATCGAGGTTGTATCTTACTTGTAGTCGTCCGGGTTCGGCGAATCCGTGGGCTTCGCGAACTCGTTCTTCAGCTCGGGCGAAATCGGGCTGTTGAGGTTGAGGCCCTTCGGGGGAATCTTCTGGGTGAACCACTTGTCGTAGATCTTCTGGCCCTCGCCCGAGGTGTAGAGCGCGGCAGTCGCGGCATCGACCACCTTCTTAAACGGCGCGTCGTCCTTGCGCAGCATGATGCCGTAGGGCTCGGGCTTGGAGAACGCGTCCTTGGAGATGACGTAGTCACCCGGCGCCTTCGAGCCGGCTACGAGGCTCGCGAGCAGGATGTCGTCCATCACGAAGGCGACCGCACGGTCGGTCTCGACCATCAGGAAGGCTTCGGCATGGTCCTTGGCCGGGATGATGTTGGCGCCGAGCTTTTTCTCGACGTTGGCCTCGGTGAGCTGCTTGATGTTGGTGGTGCCAGCGGTGGAAACCACGGTCTTGCCCTTGAGGTCGTCGATCGACTTCAGGCCGCTCGACTTCTTGAAGACGTAGCGGCTGGCGGTCAGGAAGTGGGTGTTGGTGAAGGCAACCTGCTTCTGGCGCTCGGCGTTGTTGGTGGTCGAGCCGCATTCGAGGTCGATGGTGCCGTTGGCCATCAGCGGGATGCGGGTCGCCGACGTCACCGGGTTGAGCTTGACCTCGAGCTTGTCGAGCTTGAGCTCCTTCTTCACGGCGTCGACGATCTTGTAGCAGATGTCCATCGCGAACCCGACAGGCTTCTGGTTGTCGTCGAGATAGGAGAACGGGATCGAGGAGTCGCGGAAGCCCAGCGTGATGGCGCCGGTGTCCTTGATGTTCTTCAGCGTGCCGGTCAGCTCCTGGGCCCCGGCCTGGCTGACGGCGAAGGTCGCGGCGAGCGCAAGCCCGATGCTACGGAAATGTTTCACTTTTTTGGTCCCCTTTCAGGATGATGCGGCCCGGATGCAAGCACAGATTGGGCCGGATTAGAATGTGACTTTCGGCTGGCTTGCGGCTCAGGTTAATGGGCTCTGGTCAGCGGCTTGGGCAATTCCCCGAGATCCCAGAACAGCCCGGCCATCACCGTCAAGGCCTCTTCCGTCAGAGGCAGCAGGATGTGCTCATTGGGCGCATGCTGGGAGCAGCCGGGATAGGAGTGCGGGACCCAGATCGTCGGCAGACCCAGGATCTCGGAGAACACGTCGTTGGGCAGCGAGCCGCCAAAGTTCGGCAGCACCGCCGGCGGCTTGCCGGTGGTCTCCTTCACCGAATCCGCCGCCCATTTGATCCAGGGGCTGTCGAAATCGGTCCGCGAGGCGGCAAAGCTCTGCGCCGCCCGCACCTCGACCATCGGAAATCCCTTCTGAACGAGATGCGCGCGGATCGCCTCGATCAGGCCGCCGACCTCGGTGCCGACCACGAAACGCAGCTGCAGCACGGCATTGGCATGGCCCGGAATGGCGTTGGCCGGCTTCTCGATATTGCCCGACGACATCGCCAGCACTTCCAGCGTATTCCAGGCATAGAGCCGTTCGGCTGCCGAAAGACCCTCCTCGCCCCAGTTCTCCGCCAGCGCCGGCTCGTCCTCGGTAGGGACCACCTGCACGTCGGCGAGATAGGAGCGGATCTGGTTGGTGAGCCGCGGCGGCTTCAGCGCGTCCAGCTGGAGGCGGCCGTGGCCGTCGACCAGGGTCGAGATCGCGTTGACCAGGATGGTCGCGGGGTTGGCCAGCACGCCGCCCCAATTGCCGGAATGATGGCCGCCATCGCGCAGGTTCACGTCGAGATGAATGCGGATGCCGCCGCGGCATCCCAGGAACAGCGTCGGGCGGTCGGCGGACAGGCGCGGTCCGTCGGAGGCCATGAAGAGGTCGGCCTTGAGCGCGTCACGATTGAGGTCGCAGACCTTGCCGAGATCCGGCGAGCCGATCTCCTCGCCCATCTCGACGATGAATTTGGCGTTGAAGCCGAGCTTGCCGCCTCGGGCGTCGCGCACCGCGCGGAGTGCCGCCATGTTGATGCTGTGCTGGCCCTTGTTGTCGGCTGTGCCGCGGCCGTACAGCCGGTTGCCCGCAACCGTCGTGCGCCAGGGATCGCGGCCCTCGCGCCACTCGCCCTCCATGCCGTCGACGACGTCGCCATGGCCGTAGATCAGCACGGTCGGCGCTGAGGCGCTTTCGTGATGCTCGGCGAACAGGAACGGCGACTTGCCACTGGGGGACTCGACGATGCGGCTGGTGAAATCGAGCGCGGCAAACGCCGGCTGCATCTCCTGTTCCAGATAGGCGCGCAGCTCGGCGCCACGCGACGGATTCTGGCTTTCGGTCTGATAAGCGACGCGGCGGTCGAGTTCGGCGAGGAACGCGCCGGATTTGAAATCGTCCCGGGCGCGGGCGATGGCGTCGGCTCTGGTCATTGCTATTCGTCTTCAAGGTCTCGAGGCGGGCGTACCTAGCGGGCTACACTGGCCGTCGAAAGTGGCAGGGAGTTGGATAGTTCTTGTACTTCTCTTGTAGTTCTCTTGTACTTCTCTTGGGATTTCGGCCTTGCCCTCGAGAGATTGGCTTGCCAAAGGCGGCAGCCCGTTGGTTTTGACCTTGCCAAGCGCAAGCTATATGCAAGAACTTTGCCAAGTTCGGGCGCACATCTACCATTCGAAGAGCGCTCAGTATAGAGCGCCGGGGAACGATCATGACCAAAGAGATCAGGCTCAACGCCTTTGCGATGAATTGCGTCGCACACCAGTCACCGGGCCTGTGGACCCATCCGCGTGACCGCACCGCCGAGTACAACCGCCTGCCCTACTGGATCGATCTCGCCAAGACGCTGGAGCGCGGCCGGTTCGACGGCTTGTTCCTGGCCGACGTGCTCGGGGTCTACGACGTCTACGGCAACAGCCCTGACGCGGCCTTGCGCAACGCAGCGCAGACGCCATCCAACGAGCCGCTGCTGCTGCTCTCGGCAATGGCTGCGGTGACGAAAAACCTCGGCTTCGGCGTCACCAGCAATCTGTCGTTCGAGCCGCCCTATCCGTTCGCGCGGCGGATGTCGACGCTGGACCATCTCACCGAGGGCCGGATCGGCTGGAATGTCGTCACCGGCTATCTCGACAGCGCCGCGCGCGGTGCCGGCAAGGACAAGCAGACCGGGCATGACGACCGCTACGACATCGCGGACGAATACATGGAGGTGGTCTACAAGCTCTGGGAAGGGAGCTGGGAGGACGACGCCGTGCTGCGCGACCGCAAGCGCGGCATCTTCACCGATCCCAGCAAGGTTCACCGCATCAATCACGAGAGCGCGAACTACCGCATCAACAACACCATCCATCTCAGCGAGCCGTCGCCGCAACGAACGCCGGTGCTGTACCAGGCCGGCACCTCGCCGCGCGGCCGGCAGTTCGCGGCCAAGCATGCCGAATGCGTGTTCATGTCGGGACCGTCGGCCAAGATCATCGCGCCGCGCGTGTCGGCGATCCGCGAAGAAGCCGCCAAGTTCGGCCGCAACCCCGCCGAGCTCCTGATGTTCAACATGATGACGATCATCCTCGGCAACACGGAAGCGGAAGCTGCGGCGAAATATGCCGACTACCGCTCGCATATCAATCCGGAAGGCGCGCTGGCGCTGATGTCGGGATGGACCGGCATCGACTTCTCCGGCTACGAGCTCGACCAGCAGGTGCGTCATGTCCAGAACGATGCCGGTCGGAGCGCGCTCGACAACGTCACGCGCGGCGATCCGGACCGCGTCTGGACCGTGCGCGACGTCATCGAGCATGTCGGCATCGGCGGTGCTGGCCCGGTCGTGGTCGGCACGCCGGAGAGCGTCGCCGACAAGATCGAGGATTGGTTCGAGAAGACCGATGTCGATGGCCTCAACGTAGCCTTCGCCGTCTCGCCGGGCGATTTCGAGGATATCGCCGACATGCTGGTGCCGGAGCTGACGCGGCGCGGACGGTACAAGCCGGAATACGCCAAGGGCACGCTGCGGGAGAAGCTATTCGGCGATGGCCACGCACGGCTCGATGCGCCGCATCCGGCCGCGGAGTATCGGGTGGGGAAGACGGGGTAGTTTCCTCCTCGTCATTGCGAGCGTAGCGAAGCAATCCAGAATCCCTCCGCGAAACAGTCTGGATTGCTTCGTCGCTGCGCTCCTCGCAATGACGGTGGGGCTACACCTTCCCGTCCACTATCACCTCGATCAGCTTCGTCCCCGGCCGGCCAAATGCCGACGACAGCGTTGCCTTCAGCTCGCGGGGATCGTCGATCTTGATCGCCTCGCAGCCGAGCGCCCTGGCAACGCCGGCAAAATCCACGGGCGGATCGATAAAATCCATGCCGACATAATTGTCGTCGCCATGGAAGGCGAGCAGGCGCTGCTTGATGATGCGGTAGCCGCCATTGTTGGCGATGACGACGTTGAGCGGCAGCTTGTGATGGGCCGCCGTCCACAGCGACTGGATCGAATACATTGCGCTGCCGTCGCCGGAGAAGCACACCACGGGGCGATCCGGATTGGCGATGCTGGCGCCGACCGAGGCCGGCAGGCCCCAGCCGATGCCGCCTGAGGCAAGGCCGTGATAGCCGTAGCGATCGCGATGCGGCCGCAGCGCCGTCACCTGCCGGCTGGAGGTGAGGCCCTCGTCGACGAGGATCGCGTTGTCGGGCATAGCCTCGACCATCTGCAGCACCAGATAGTCCGGATCGATCGGCGTGCGGCCGGCGCTCTTGCCGATCTGCTCGACCAGCGCGGCACGGCGCGCGGCCCAGTTCTTCGGCCCGAGTTCGGCGAGACGCTGCCTCGCCCGGCTCGCCAATGTCGCACCACCCATCTCCTTCAGCACCGGGATCAGCGTGCGCAGCGTTTCCTTCAGGTCCGCCTTCAGCGCGATCTCGGCGCCGTAGTTCTTGGCGATCTCCCAGTCGACGAGACCGATCTGCACGATACCGAGACCGTCCGGCAGCGCATCCACCTCGCTATAGACGGACATGCGCAGGGGATCGCCGCCGAGCGCGATCAGCAGATCGTAGGGCGCTAGCGTGTCGCGCGCGACCTTCTGCACGCGCGCCAGCGTTCCGACGAAGCTCGGGCTCTCGGAGAGGAAATGCGAGCCATAGGGCGTCGAGGATTGGTAAGCGGCAGCTCCAAGCAGCTCGGCGAGTTCAGCCGCTTCCTTCAGCGCATCGCTTTTCACCACCTCGTCCATGGTGACGATGACGGGGCGTTCGGCTTTCAACAGCCGCGCAGCAAACGCCCTCAGCGCCTCGCCCGACGGCCTTGTCCGCGCGTCGATGCGAGTGGAGCGGCCGAGATCGATGCCGGCTTCGCTGTTCAGGATGTCGCCGGGCAGCGAGATGAACACCGGACCGGTCGGCGGCGTGGTCGCGATCTTGGCGGCACGGCGCACGATGCGCGGCAGGTCTTCCAGACGCGTCACCTCCACCGCCCATTTCACCAGCGGCTCGGCCATTCGCACCAGCGGGCCGTAGAGCACCGGCTCCATCAACCCGTGACCCTGCTCCTGCTGGCCGGCGGTGAGGATCATCGGCGTGCCCGTGAACTGGGCATTGTAGAGCGAGCCCATGGCGTTGCCGAGGCCGGGGGCGACATGGACATTACAGGCAACGAGCTTGCCGGAGGCGCGGCTGTAACCATCGGCGATCGCGACCACCAGGCTCTCCTGCATCGCCATCACATAGGTGAGATCGGGATGGTCCTTCAGCGCATGCATGATCGGCAGCTCGGTGGTGCCGGGGTTGCCGAACAGATGCGTGATGCCCTCGTCCTTGAGCAGCGCGAGAAAGGCGGAGCGGCCGGTGATCTTGTTCTTCATGTTTCCTCCAGGGAGCGGACGTTGCCGCAAGGACGGATCACATGATGGCCGAAGTTGCGGGAGGCGCGCAAGGAAGCGTGGTCATGGCTGCGTTGCGTGGGGGCGTGCGGCAATTCAGCTTTCGTGTCCCGGACGCGTCGCAGCGCGCAGCGGTGCGGCGCAGAGCCGGGACCCAGATTGGCGCCGAGTTTGCTGACACATGGGTCCCGGCACTGCGCGGCAGCGTTTCACGCTGCAGCGCGTCCGGGACACGAGAGCGGAGCGAATGGAGCTACCTCTCCTCCCGCCCCAGCTCGAACGGATCCTCACCGCCGACCCGCTTCTTCTTTTTCGAGCGCTGCCAGACCACGCCCGGAAAACCCTTCAGCGGCACCAGCGGCTCGCCGGTATAGGTCCATTCCTGCAGCTCCTCGATGGCGATGTGGTAGAGCGGCTGGCGGCCGGTACGCTCCCCAAACAATGCGCGGGGAATGTTGACCATGTGCGGGCCGCGCGGACGCTCATAGGCGATCGGCGTGCCGCACTGCGAGCAGAAGCTGCGCGTGGTTTTGCTGGGCTTGTCCTCGTAGCGGGTGAGAGCGGCCTTGCCGGACGTGATGCGAAACCGCTTCTTCCAGCTGCCGACATAAGTCGCGTAGGCGGCACCATGGGCGCGGCGGCTGGCAGCCGAATGATCGTGCCAGGCCCAGCGCGCGGGGACATCGATCTCGAAGGTGACCTTGCCGCAGAGGCATTGCCCGGTGGCGATCCCTGCGACGGCGGCGGCTTTGGCCATGATATCTCCCGGTCGTCATTGCGGGGACAACAATACATGATTGTCATTCCGGGGCGCGACGAAGTCGCGAGCCCGGAAACCATCGCGCAGCAACCCAGGACGTGAAATGGATTCCGGGCTCGACGCTTCGCGTCGCCCCGGAATGACGGAGAGACTTACGCCGGCGCAAGCTCGTCATAAACAGGATAATCCGTATACCCCTTCTCCTCGCCGCCGTAGAACGTCGCGCGATTGTACGGGGTGATCGGATAATCGTGCTGCAGCCGCCGCGGCAGGTCCGGATTGGAGATGAAGATCCGGCCGAAGGCTATGATGTCGGCGTGGCCGTCGGCGATCGCCGCGTTTGCGGTCTCGCCGGTGAAGCCGCCGGCGGTCATCAGCACGCCGCCGTAGAGCGGGCGGAACAGCACCATCGCGGACGGCACGTTCTGCCAGTTGACCTCAGCGCGACCCGAGCCGCTCGATCGCGGCTCGATGAAGTGCAGATAGGCGAGGCCAAGCTTGTCGAGCGCCTTCACCACATGAGTGTAGAGCGGCATCGGATCGGGCTCGCCTGAATCATTGGCGATGCCGTAGGGCGACAGCCGTACGGCAACGCGATTGGCACCCCAGACGTCGATCGCGGCCTGTGTCACTTCGAGCAGCAGACGGGCGCGATTCTCGATCGAACCGCCATATTGATCGGTGCGCTGGTTGCTGCGCGATTGCAGGAATTGCTCGAGCAGATAGCCGTTGGCGCCGTGAATCTCGACACCGTCGAAGCCGGCCGCAAGCGCGTTCTTCGCACCTTGCCTGAAGGCCTCGACGATACCCTTGACCTCTTCGGTCTCGAGCGCGCGCGGCGTCTCGTAGTCCGAGATCTTGCCATCGGCGGTCATCGCCTTCATCCCTTCGGCCTTGATCGCGATGGCCGAAGCAGACACCGGCAGCTGGCCGCCATGGAAGGAGGAATGCGAGACCCGGCCGACGTGCCAGAGCTGGAGGAAGATGATGCCGCCCTTGGCGTGCACCGCATCCGTCACCTTGCGCCAGCCGGCAATCTGCGCCTCCGAATAGATGCCCGGCGTCGCGGGATTGCCGCGGCCCTGCGAGAGCACCGGCGAGGCCTCGGCGATGAGCAGACCGCCTTGCGTCGCGCGCTGGCTGTAATATTCGGCGTTGAGCGGCCGCGGCGCAAAGCTCTCGCGCTCGGCCCTCATGCGCGTCAGCGGCGCCAGCGCGACGCGATGCGCAAGCTTGTACGGACCGACCTGCAACGGTTTGAACAACGCCTCGAATTTCATGGGAGCCCCGAATGAATATGGAAGGACGCGGATCATATAGCGAGGGGCGGTCACCCGAAAAGGCGCCGCCCCATAAAAACGGATATTCCCTTCCGCGGAACGCGGGGGAAGAACAGGCCTTACGCCGTCTTGATCCAGACGGACTTCACGTTGAGATATTCTTCGACATGCTGCTTGCCGGACTCGCGGCCGTAGCCGCTCATCTTGTAGCCGCCGAAGGGCACGGCCGGGTCCATCGCCTGGTAGCAGTTCACCCACACCGAGCCGGCACGCAGCGACTTTGCAACCGCATGGGCCTTGCTGACGTCGCGCGTCCACAGTCCCGAGCCGAGGCCGAAGGTGGTGTTGTTGGCGCGCTTGACCAGCTCGTCCATGTCCTTGAACGCGATCGCGGAGATGACGGGGCCGAAGATCTCCTCCTGCGCGATGCGCATGTTGTCCTGCACGCCCGCGAACACCGTCGGCGAGACGAAGAAGCCCTTCGACAGGGCGCCCTCGGTGACGCGGCCGCCGCCGGCGAGCGCCTTCGCGCCTTCTTTTTGACCGATGTCGAGATAGCCGGTGACGCGCTTGAGTTGTTCCTCGGACACCAGCGGACCGATCTGCACGTTGGGATCGAGGCCGTTGCCGACCTGCAGCTTCTTGCCGAATTCGGCGACGCGGCCGACGAACTCTTCGTAGATCGACTGCTCGACGAACAGACGCGTGCCCGCGCTGCAGATCTGGCCCGAATTGGCGAACACCGCCATCGCCGCGCCAGGCACGGCGGCGTCGAGATCGGCATCGGCGAACACAATGTCCGGCGACTTGCCGCCGAGCTCAAGCGAGACGCGCTTCAAGTTACCGGCGGAGGCACGAATGATCGACTGACCCGTGACGTGCGAGCCGGTGAAGGCGACCTTGTCGACGTCATGGTGCGAGGCGAGCGCGGCGCCCGCGGTTTCGCCATAGCCGGGCACGACGTTGATGACGCCGGGCGGAATGCCCGCCTCCATCGCCAGTTCGGCAATGCGCAGCGAGGTCAGCGGCGCCTCTTCGGCAGGCTTGAGCACCACGGTGCAGCCGGTCGCGATCGCGGGGCCGATCTTCCAGATCGTCGCCGTGAGCGGGCCGTTCCAGGGAATGATGGCGCCAACGACGCCGATCGGCTCCTTCAGCGTGTAGGAGAAGATCTCGCCGGGCAGCGAGTTCTCGATGGTCTCGCCGTGGATCGCCGTGGTCTGGCCGGCATAATAGCGCAGCATGCCGACGGCGCGCAGGCGATAGGCGCGGGTGCGGCTGAGCGGCGCACCCATGTCGAGCGTGTCGAGCTGCGACAATTCGTCGAAATTCTTCTCGACGAGATCCGCGAGCTTCAGCAGCAGGTTCTGCCGCTCGAACGGTTTGACCTTGCTCCAGGGGCCCTCGAAGGCGCGGCGGGCCGCGGCGACCGCACGATCGATGTCTTCCTTGTCGCCCTCGGCGACGGTTGCGAGCAATTCGCCGGTGGCGGGGTTATGAGTTTCGAAGCGCTTGCCTGAGGCGGCATCGATCCATTTGCCGTCGATCAGCATCTGCTTGTAGGACCCGTTGGCGAACGGATGGCGCGTGATCGGAATAGCCTGCGACACAGCCATGGCTGCACTCCCTGTCAGGTGTTTGATTGGTTCGATCTGGGCGGGATCGTTGAGCTAGAGGATACAGCCGCGCCGGATAGGCGTAAAGGCAGCGTCGAACGAAGATCTCCCATGCCGACTTGTGCAGGGTCGGACTGCTGCCATGTTATAGCTCGACAAAGAGTCCTCGCCGGAGACGATCCATGCCACATCCCGCCATCGTCAAAGACAATGTCGCCGTGATCACGGGCGGCGCATCCGGAATCGGGTTTGCCGCCGCGGCGGCCTTCGCGCGCGCCGGCATGAAGGTGTGCATCGCGGATGTCGACCGGGAACGGCTGGCGGACGCCGCGACAAAACTGTCATCCGTCACGTCTGCCACAAACGTGATGACCTCAGTCGTCGATGTCAGCAGCGCGGAGAGCGTGAGGGAACTGGAACGCGCCGTGAGCGCGCAGTTCGGCGGAACGGACCTGCTCATGAACAATGCCGGCATCCAGCCGGGCAGCACGCTGTTCGGCGAACCCGACAATTGGCAGCGCATCATCGCCGTCAACATGTGGGGCATCATCAACGGCTCGCGCGTCTTCGCGCCCGGCATGATCGCGCGCGGCAAGACCGGCCTCATCATCAACACCGGCTCGAAGCAGGGCATCACCACGCCGCCGGGCGATCCCGCCTACAATGTCTCCAAGGCCGGCGTGAAGGCATTTACCGAAGCGCTGCAGCACGAGTTGCGCAACACGAAAGACTGTCGCATCGCGGCGCATTTGCTGATCCCCGGCTTCGTCTTCACCGGCCTCACCGCGAAGGGACGCACCGAGAAGCCGGCCGGCGCCTGGACGCCGGAGCAGACGGTCGATTTCATGCTGGCGCGGCTGGAGGCCGGCGATTTCTACATCCTGTGCCCGGACAACGACGTGCCGCGCGCGCTCGACGAGAAGCGCATCCAATGGGCCGCCGGCGACATCGTCGAGAACCGCCCGCCGCTGTCGCGCTGGCACCCGGAATACACGGATGCGTTCACGCGGTTTGCCGAGGAGAAGTAACGCTTTTTCCTTTTCCCCTTGCGGGAGAAGCTGGCGCGAAGCGCCGGATGAGGGGTTCGCTCAACCCGTGCAATTGTCCGTGGGGAGAGAACCCCTCACCCGGCTTCGCTCTCGCGAAGCCACCCTCTCCCACAAGGGGGCCTGTTGCGCTATTGGCTTTTGGAGCTGAAGACGGCAGAGGAGAAGGTCTTGGTTGGGGGCGATTGCTGGCGAAGGTCTGTGGTGGTCGCCCTCGGGGGGCGGCTCACGCGGCGATCGTGGCCCATCGCCTCATGTTAAATGCGATGGAGGCAAGCAGGACTTGTCCGCTTGCCTTCATGAGACCGACGTAACGGATGCAGGTCAGCCGCATCCTGCGTTTGAGGGTAGCGAAGGTGGTCTCGACTGTCGCCCGTCGTCGAGAGACGAGAAGATTGTAGCGTTTGAGCCTCGGCGGCAACTCCGGATGGTGGCGGTTGGGACGTCGGGCGATGCGGGGCTTTTTGCCCTCCGCCTTCAGCCGGGCTCGTCTGGCATGGGTATCGTAAGCCGCATCGGCCCACACCACGGCTTCGTCGCCGCGGATCAACTCATCGGCCGGCGTGGTGTCGTTGACATTGGCGGGCGTGGTCAGAACCGAGCGGATCAGGCCTGATCCTTCGTCGACGCCGACATGAGCCTTGTAGCCGAAGGTCGAGCCGCTCTTGCCTTGCCGCTTGGTGAACCGGGCGTCAGGGTCGTTTGAGGGACGATCCTCCTTCGGAGGAGCCGAGACTGCCTGGATCAAGGTCGCATCCAGCATCGTGCCGCGCTTGAGGATGACGCCGGCATTCTCAAGCTGACGATCGAGTTCACCAAACAACTTCTCCAACAGACCTTGTTCGACGAGCTGGTTCCGGAAGCGGTTCAGAACCGTATGGTCGGGCGTCGCGTCCTCAAGACTCAAACCGACGAAGCGCTTGAAGGACAATCGGTCGCCCAGCGCCTCCTCGAGTTCGCGCTCCGACAGACCGTAGAGTGACTGCAGCAGCACAGCGCGAAACAACACCAGCACCGGATAGCCTGGACGACCGGGCCCCGCTTCATCACGCAAATGGGCGAGCAGCTTCTCGAACCGGTACCATTTGACCAAGCCAGACAGCCGATCCAGTGCCGCATTAGCGCCAGCCCCTTTCGGCAACCACGCCTCTATAAAGCTCGGCTGCCCCGTCTGCTTCACTGCCATCGTCAATCTCCAAGGCTTCGCCCTAGAGAATCACAATTGATGGATTACGCAACAGTCCCACAAGGGGGAGAAGGTAAAAAGGCTACAGCGTCTCTTGCTGGTGTCCGCAATTCTTGCAGGCGAACTTGACCCGGGTCTGGCCCTTTTCCGCCTGGACCCGATTCGGCGCGCCGCACTTGCCGCAGACGGCCTCGATGCGGGTCGAGCCCTGCTTGACGACGATGGTCTTTTTTTCCATCGATTCGCGGATCAGGCGCTCGGCCTCCTCACGCAGCGATTGTTTCGACAAAGCTCGTCTCCGCCTCTGGAAAGCGCGAGAGCCATATCGCACCTGCGTTGGAAGTACAATGCGGGATGCGGATCGGAAGGCCCGATCAGAACGTCATTCCGGGCGCTCGCGGACGCGAGAGCCGCGGCGCTGCGCGGCTCTCTTGCTCGTCGTCCGGATTGGCACAAGGCAGATTCTTCAAGCCGCCTTTTCGTCAAGCCGCCTTGGAAACCTCCATCAGCAGCCGTTCGGCCTTGGCATCCTCGATGCGGTTCACCAGCCGGCTGCTCTCGTGATTGTCGCGCACGGTCTTGGTCAGGGTGATGCAGGTCTGGATCAGCATGACGATGCCCATGGTGAGATAGCCCTTCATCCAGAAGTCGATGGGCAGGAAGAAGATGCCGATGGCGATGAGGAACGCGGAGGCTGCGAAGGACGCGTAAGTGAAGGTCACCCAGGCGCTGCTATGAGGTTGGCCGTTCTGGTTCATGATGGTCTCCCGTTGGTTCGAATGATGATGGGGTTGGGATCAGGCAGTCGGCGCGCGCTTGGATTTCAACCGGACCAGCACGTCGTCCGCAGTCGTCTTCAGCCGTGGGCCAAAGCCCTGCTCGGCAAGTCTCTCGGCGGTGGCGAGCGGTCCGGTGGCTGCATCGAGCTCGACCAGAGCATCATCGGCTGCCTGAGTTTCCATCTGCCGCTCGCGCAGGCGCCGCAGGGTGCTCTCCGCCTCCGGCAGCGTGGATTCGTAAGGACGTGCCGCCTCGATGCCGCTGCGGCGAAGCGAGCGCACCGCCTCCGACGCTCGGGCGACGCGGCGGCCGCGATCGAGCTCGGTGATGCGAGCCTGCGCGGTTGCGACGTGCCGCTTCAGCCTGACGATCTCGGTCGCGAACAAGGCGCGGGCCGTCATGGCCGCATCGCGGTCCGCCTCCAGGCCTGCGATGGCGTCGGCGGCGTCCCTGGCGAGATCCTCGCGGCCGCCCTCGAGCGCCGCAAGCGCGCGCGTCTCGAGATCGGCGATGCGGGCGATTGTCGCCTCGAGCTTGCGGCCCTCCTGCTGGTCCTGCGCGATCGCCAGCGCCAACGTCCGCTTGCTGCGCTCGACGGCTGCGGCCGCATCGCGCATCTGCTGGTCGAGAATGAGGAGGGCCGTCCGGTCTTCCAGCTCCTCGCCGGCGGCGGCCACGCTGCCCCGGAAAAGTGTCACCACGGTCTTGAACATCTCTTGCTCCCTGTTTATGAGCGCTGCTCACAAACAGTTTGTAGCAATATCCATGAACATTGTTCAAGATAAATTTGAGCAGCGCTCAAGAAATTGATTAGAATGTCTAAAGCCTTGGAACGGCGGGAGAAACTTCGATCCGACCTCATCCTGGCGGCAGAGGGGATGATCGCTGACCGTGGATTGTCGGGGCTGAAGACCCGCGACCTCGCCCGCCAGATCGGCTGCGCCAATGGGGCGGTCTATAATCTCGTGGAGGACATGGACGAGCTGATCCTGCGCGTGGGCTCGCGCACGCTGCACCGGCTCGACGAGGCGCTGAGCGCCGCTGAGCGCGCGGGCGCCCCCTCGCCGCAGGAGACGCTGGTCCGCATCGCCATCGCCTATTGCGATTTCGCGGCGGAGAATCTCCAGCTCTGGCGCGCGCTGTTCGAACACCGCATGGAGGCTGACAAGGTCGTTCCCGGATGGTCGATCGACGACCAGATGCAGCTGTTCCGCCACATCCACCAGCCGCTGGCCGCACTGTTTCCAAAGCGCAGCCCGGAGCAGCTCGGCATCACCGCGCGCAGCCTGTTCTCCGCGGTGCATGGCATGGTGGCACTGGGGTTGGAGCAAAAACTGGTCGCGGTGCCGCTGCCGGCGCTGCGCGAGGAAATCTCAGGCCTCGTGCGCGCGATGATCGACGGACTGATCGCGCGAGCGATGTAGAGCCGTGCAGCAATGGGATTGCAGAGATCTCGCCGGCACCAACCACCGCGTAGACGCGCTCCCACCACCAGATCTTAATCTCGACGAGAGCTTAGGAACGAACATTCCGAGGGCCGGTTGACCGCATAGTTTCCCTCACAGCGCGAGTTTCCCATGTATCACCACGTCAAGAAACTGATGTTCACCGTGCGTGTCGACGAACCCGATCCCCGCTTCGGCAATATGCTGCTCGAGCAGTTCGGAGGCGCCAACGGGGAACTCGCGGCCGCCATGCAATATTCGATTCAAGGTTTGAATTGCGAGGACCCCGACCGCAAGGATCTCCTGATGGATATCGGCACCGAAGAGCTCAGCCATCTCGAAGTCGTCGGTTGTCTTGCGCGCATGCATCTTGCGCCTTCGAAGAACGACCGCCAGGCGGCAGAGGCCGATCCGCTGATTGCGATCGCCGGTGGCGGCGGCGTCAATCTGTTCAATTCACAAGGCAATCCCTGAACCGCCGACTATCTGAAGATCACCGGCGAGCTCGACGTCGACCTCCGCAGCAACATCGCCGCCGAGGCCCGCGCGAAGATCGTTTATGAACGGCTGATCAATTTCTGCGACGATTCGGGCAGCAAGGACGCGCTCCAGTTCCTGATGACGCGGGAGATCACGCATATGAAGGCTTTCGCGCGAGCGCTCGAAAGCCTGTCGAAGCCGGCCTTCAGCATCGGCAGGATCGCGCCGACGCCCGGCCTCGTCAACCAGTACTTCAACGACTCCACCGGCAGCGGTGACCACGGCGAAATCGACACCCGCGGTCCCTGGAACGAGGGCGAGGACTGGGTGTTCACGGAATCACCCGCTCTGCAGTCCACCGATTCCGGCGCCGGCACGCCGATCGTCACCGAAAGCTCATCGCCCGTGGACGAGGCGGGCCTGACCGATCTCCTGCTCCATGAACTGCGCGACATTCTCCATGCCGAGAAGCAGTTGACCAAGGCTCTTCCCAAGATGGCGCAGGCCGCCCGCTTCGACCAGCTGCGGGAATTGTTCGAGCAGCATCTGGGCGAGACGGAGAATCAGGTCGAGCGCATCAACGAATGCTTCGAGCTGCTCGGCGAGACCGCACGCGCCAAGCCCTGTAAAGGCATGATGGGCCTCATCGAGGAAGGCCAGGAGGTCATGAAGGAAGCCGCAGACAAGGAAGACGCAGCCGCCGACCTCTCGCTGATTTCTGCGGCTCAACGCGTCGAGCATTACGAGATGTCCGGCTACACCACCGCACGCAATCTGGCGCAGCAGCTCCGGCATAGCGCGGTGGTCGCCCTGCTCTCCAAATCCCTGGCCGAGGAAGAAAACGCCGATCTCCTGCTCAATCAGGTCGCGCGATCGCTGATGTCGGTTGCGAAGATGCCTGCCGCAGTGGAGCAGGCTGAATAGGAAACGCCTGGCGCACGCCCCAGACGCACACCGAATGAAGCCGCCTCGCGCCATCGCGCGGGGCGGTCGGCCGCGGATACGACACGATCAGTCGTGCCGGTGGCACACACCTTGCCTCTCGATACCGGACAATTGCCGGACAGGAGGCGCCCATGAGCAGTTCACCCTTCCACATGAGCCGCCGCAGCGTGCTCGGCGGCGCGGGTGCCGCCGGCATCAGTGCCGTCGCTCCGCCCCTCGCCTGGGCGCAGGGACGTAGCGAGACCCTGCTGGTGGTGCAGGAGCTGGGTCCGAACTCGCTGGACATGCAGGGCGTCGGCTCCAACCAGACCGTGAACGGGCTATCGTGGAATTGCTACGACCGCCTGCTTTCCTACGCCTCCAGGACGCTGCCGGACGGAACGCTGTCGTATGATCGCGAGAAACTCGCGCCCGAACTGGCCGAGAGCTGGGAGGTCGCGGCCGACGGCATGTCCTGCACCTTCAGGCTTCGCAAGGACGCGAAATTCCACGACGGCACGCCAGTCACCGCCAAGGACGTCAAATGGTCGTTCGACCGCGCGGTGAAGGTCGGCGGCTTCCCGACCTTCCAGATGTCGGCAGGATCGCTGGAGAAGCCCGAACAGTTCGTGGTCGTCGACGATCACACCTTCCGCATCGACTATGTCCGCAAGGACAAGATGCTGCTGTTCAACGTCGCCGTGGTCGTGCCCTTCATCATCAACTCGGAACTGGCGAAGAAGAATGCAACACAGGAAGACCCCTGGGCATTGACGTGGCTCCGGAACAACGAGGCCGGCGGCGGTGCCTACAGAATCGAGAGCTGGAAGCCCGGCAGCGAGACCGTGCTGGCGCGTTTCGACGACTGGAAGAGCGGACCCTTGCCGAAGATCAGGCGCGTGATCGCACGCGATGTTCCCTCCGGCGGGACCCGCCGCGCCATGCTGGAGCGAGGCGACGCCGACTTGTCGAGCGGCTTTGCGCCGCGCGATTTCGACCAGCTCATCCGGGAAGGCAAGGTCAAGGTATCGGGCGTACCGATCCCCAATGCGCTCTGGTACGTTGCTCTGAACACCGCAAAGCCGCCGTTCGACAATATGAAGCTGCGCCAGGCCGTCGCCTGGGCGATGCCATATGAGCAGATCCAGAGCAGCGCGTTCTTCGGCCGTGCCGTTCCGATGTACGGAGGAGCGGCGGACGTCTCAAAGCCGGTCTGGCCGCAACCGTTTCCCTACGCCACCGACCTGGACAAGGCCAAGGCCTTGATGAAGGAAGCAGGTTTCGGGTCCGGCCTGGAGACGACGCTATCGCTCGACACCGGCACCGCGACCGTCGGCGAGCCCACGGCGATCCTGATCCAGGAGAGCCTCGCCAAGATCGGCATCAAGGCATCAATCGAAAAAATCCCGGGCGCGAACTGGCGCACGACGCTGAACAAGAAGGAGCTGCCGCTTGCGCTCAACCGTTTCAGCGGCTGGCTCGACTATCCCGAATATTACTTCTACTGGAATTTCCACGGCAACAATTCGATCTTCAACATCTCCTCCTATCAGAACAAGGAGATGGACGCGCTGATCGACAAGGCCCGCTTCACCGCGGACGCAGCCGAGTACGACAAGGCGGTGAAGGATTTCATCGCGCTCTGCATCCGCGACGTGCCGGTCGTTCCGCTCAACCAGCCGATCCACGACGTCGCCATGCAGAAAGGCATCACCGGCTACGAGTTCTGGTTTCACCGCGAGCCGGACTACCGTCAATTTTCGAAGGGCTGATGCCGCTCGACGACGCGGAGCACATCTGACGCCGCCCGCGCCTGCTCGATCGGAAAACCTCGCGTCAGCCGCGCCCCGCTCGCGCGCAGCGCCGCGGCATCCAGCATGCCTTTCCGCGAGCCTTCCAGGGCGCAAGCGAAGACGCGGTAGAATTGCGCGCCGTCATAGGCGACCAGCAGCAGGTCGACGCCGGCATTGATCGCCTCGACCACGGCCTTGCAGACGTCGTTCTGGTAGATCGCACCCATCACGAGGTCGTCGGTCATCACCACGCCCTGATAGCCCCATTTGTCACGGATGATGCCATCGACGACGCGCCGGGAGTGCGAGGCGGCGCGGTCGGGGTCGACCGCGGTGAGGGTGACATGGCCGACCATCAGTGCGCTGCGCGAATGCGACAGCACCTCGCGGAACGGAAGCCAGTCGGTGGCTTCCAATTCCCCGACCGGCGTATCGAGATTGGCACTGAAATGATGCGTGTCGGTGCGGACGCGGCCGATGCCCGGAAAATGCTTTAGCGTGGCACCGACGCCGGATTCCTCCAGCCCGCGCACATAGGCGGTCGCGATCGTGCTGACGACGGCCGGATCGGTTGCGATTGCGCGCTGGCCGATCAGCGTGTGGAAATCGAGACGGTTGCGCCGCGCCGGCGGCTTGAGGTCGAGCACCGGCGCGAGATTGAGGTTGACGCCGAGGTCCGCAAGCTCGCGTCCGTGAATACGACCGAACTCTTCAGCCTTGGACCGCTGGTCGTCGGGAGCAAGACCGGCGAGCGTCGCCAGCGCCGGCACCTTGGTCAGCGGCGGCGCCAGATGCCCGACGATGCCGCCCTCCTGGTCTGCGGCGACGACCAGCGGCGGCAGGCCAGCCGCGCGCCTGATATCCTGAAGCGCCGAGATTTCCGCACGTAACGTCGCGACGGTCCGGCCCCGGATGTTGTGCCGGGTCACATAGACGCCGCCGATCAATCCCTGCTCGGCAAGGCGCGCGACCTCGGGAAACGAGGAATAGCCGACCATGAAATGAGGCCCGAGCTGGCGCGCCTCGGCGGCGCTTGCGCCGAGAACGTCGTGCTTGCGGAGCTCGAACTTCAGATGCGCCGCGGACATCAGGACCGGCGGCAGGCACCAGAGCGTGACGAGCAGCTTGCCCGCGATGGTCCGCCGACGCCTACTGCGCAGCAGCAGGAGGACGATCGCGACGCTTGCGACGACAAGCGCGAGGTTTCCGGCGCCACGCAATGGGACCAGATAGGGATCGTTCTTGTTCGCGGCCGCGAATGCGACAACAGGTGCGGCAAGCCAAAGCAGAATGTGACCGATACGGCGGAGGAATTGCATGATGCATCACGCGCTGGGAGGGGCGAATGCTTCGCACCTATCAAAGCAATTCACGCCGGGCGAGAGGCAAAAGCGCGCCTGCACGAAAACTGCAAAAGACTCCTGAAACCGTGCAGACGATGATCCCGGCTTCTGCACAAGCACCGTTCAGACTTCGTGATGCCACCCATCACGAGAGGTCTTTTCGAATATGACAAGCCTGGCTTCGACGATCGTAGAGGACATCAAGCCGATCGGTCACGCCTCGATCCCGGCCAAGGTCGGCCTCGCGCTGGTGCTGGCCGCACTCGCCGACTGGCTGTTCTACGGCCAGCGGATCGGGCTCTCGCTGACGCTCTTTGCAATCGCGCTCGCCGGGGTATCGGCGCTGTTCAATCATGCGGTCGTTGACTTGCGCCGCGCCCTGATCGGCTCGGCCGTTCTCGTCGCCGGTCTGGTGCCTGCTATCGAGGAGCTCAACACCCTGTCGTTCCTGATCCTGATCGCGTCGCTCGCGATGGCGTTGCTGCTCGTAACCAATTCGGAAACGACCGGGCTCGCCGACCGCGCCCGCGCGCTGCGCAACTTCGTCCTGCTCGGACCCTTCAGGTTCATCCTCGATGCGCCCCAGGCGTTCAACGCGTCGGCGCTGACCCGCGGCATCGCGCACTGGCTGCTGCCGGCAGCGCTGAGCAGCGTCTTCGTCGCGCTGTTCGCCGCGGCCAATCCGGTGATCGAGCAATGGGTGTCCCTGCTCAATCCGAAACTCTTCCTCCAATATATCAGCGTCCCGCGCGTGCTGTTCTGGGGCTTGATGCTGGCGCTGGCCTGGCCGTTCATCCATGTGCGCTGGCGGCGCAAGACGATCGTCACCAACGCCGTCGCGGACGGTGCTGTGCCGCTGCCGCTGCCACCCCTGGCCCCGGTGGAATTTCTTGGTCCCTCCACCGTCCTGCGCTCGCTGATCCTGTTCAATTTGCTGTTCGCGGCGCAGTCCATTCTCGACGGGATCTATCTCTGGGGCCATGTGGCACTGCCGGACAATCTGACCTATGCGGGCTACGCACATCGCGGCGCCTATCCGCTGATCGTGACCGCCCTGCTTGCCGCGGCCTTCGTGCTGGTGGCGATGCGCCCGGGCGGGCTGGCTGAGAACGCGAGGGTGATCAGGCCGCTGGTCTATCTCTGGGTCGGGCAGAACGTGCTTCTCGTCGCCTCCTCCATCCTTCGCCTCGACCTCTACGTCGACATCTACATGCTGACCTATTGGCGGATCGCGGCCTTCATCTGGATGGGGCTGGTCGCGCTCGGGCTGATCCTGATCGTCGCCCGCATCGCCCTCAACCGGTCCAACCAATGGCTCGTCGGCGTCAATCTGGTCGCGCTGGCGATCGTGCTCTACAGCTGCTCGCTCGTGAACTTCGATGCCTTCATCGCCGACTACAACGTCGCGCACAGCCGGGAGGCGTCGGGCAAGGGCCTGCAGATCGATATCAACTATCTCCTGACGCTCGGGCCGCAGGCGCTGCCCGCGATCGACAAGGCCATCGCGCTCCGGCCCGGCGCCGGCGAGAGCTGTCTTGTGTCGCGACGCGACCGCCTTGTAGAACAGCAGCGCCAGGATCTGGCCTGGCGAAGCTGGGGCTTTCGGAGCTGGCGGCTGCAGCGCAGGCTGGACGCGCAGGCGAAAGATCAGTCCGGCAGCCGGCCGGAAGGGTGAGCGGAGAAAATCTTGGCGCATCGCATCCTCATCGTCGACGACGAAGGCCATATCCGCGAGGTCATCCGCGTCGCCCTGAAGAAGGCCGGCATGGACGTGATCGAGGCGCGCGATGGCAAGGAGGCGCTCGCCCGCTTTGCCGCCGACCGACCCGATCTGATCGTGCTCGACATCGGCATGCCCGAGTTCGACGGCCTCGATGTCTGCCGCGAGATCCGCAAGAATTCCGACGTGCCGATCCTCTTCCTGTCGGCGCGCGACGAGGAGATCGACCGCATCCTCGGTCTCGAGATCGGCGGCGACGATTACGTGACGAAGCCGTTCAGCCCGCGCGAGCTGGTGGCGCGGGTCAATGTCATCCTGCGCCGGCTCAGCCCGCGCAATGGCGAGGCCAAGGCGGGTCCGGCCGCACTGTCGCAAGGCGGCCTGCTAATCGATCCCGAGCAGCATGTCGCGACCTTCGCCGGCACGCCGCTGAAGCTGACCGCGATCGAATTCGGCATCCTGCGTGCGTTCCTGGCCCGGCCGACATCGGTGTTCAACCGCGAGCAGCTGATGCGGGCGGCCTATCAGCTCAACATCCAGGTCTCCGACCGCACCATCGACAGCCACATCCGCAACATCCGCGCCAAGCTCGCGGCGCTGGATTGCGAGAACGTGATCGAGACCATCCACGGCGTCGGCTTCAAGCTCGGCCGCTGCGAGACGCCGGCATGAGCGCGGCGCCCGACAAATGGCGGCCGTCGCTCGGGCTCGTCATCTTCGCGGTGCTGGCAACGGTCGGCGTGCTGCCGCTGGTCGGCCTGTTCTTCTTCCGCCTCTACGACAACCAGCTGATCCGCCAGACCCAGGCCGAGCTGATCGCGCAGAGCCGCGTGCTGGCGACGATCTATGCGCAGGAGGTCACGGCAAGGCTCGACAGCGGGCTGACGCTCGGCGCAGAGGTGCCGCCGAACGTGCTGCCCGATCCCGGCGACCAGGTCACGCCGATCCGCCCGGCACTCGACCTCACCGCCAATGATCTGCTGCGGCGGCGGCCGGAAGGGCAGGCCGCGCCTCATCCGGCGCAGGCGGGCTATGTCGAGATCGGCGCAAGGCTGACGCCGATCATCCGCGAGACCCAGAAGGTGACGCTGGCGGGCTTCCGCATCCTCGATCCGCAAGGGGTGGTTATCGCCGGGCGGCAGGAGGTCGGCCAGTCGCTCGCCCATATCGAGGAGGTCGCGGACGCACTGCACGGGCAATATCGCGCCACCTTGCGCAACCGCGTGCCGGACAAGCCGCCTCCGCCGATCTATTCCTTCAGCCGCGGCCTCGGCGTCCACGTGTTCTCGGCAATGCCTGTCATCGTCGACAACCGTGTCGCCGGCGTAATCTACACCACGCGGACGCCGAGCAACATCTTCGACCATTTGTACCAGGAGCGGGGCAAGTTCGTGCTGGCGGGGCTCGCCGTCATCCTCGGCACGATCGCGATCGGCCTGGTGTTCTCGCGCACCATCACGCTGCCGATGCACGAGCTGATCGACCGCGCCGCGCGGATCGGCCGTGGCGACCGCGCGGCCTTCCAGCCGCTCCGACACTACGGCACGCGCGAGTTCGCGCAACTCTCGCACAGCTTCCTCGGCATGGCCGAGCAGCTGGCGCGGCGCTCCGACTATATCGCGACATTCTCGGCCCATCTGACCCACGAGCTGAGGTCGCCGCTGACCTCGATCAAGGGCGCGGCCGAGCTGCTGCAGGATTCATATCAAGGCAAGTCCGAGGGGCTGACACCGGCCGAGCAGGAGACGTTCATCGCCAACATCCTGTCCGACACAAAGCGGCTGGAGGCGATGGCGCAGCGGCTACGGGAACTTGCCCGCGCCGAAAGCCTGCCGCAGAACGAACGCACCGAGCTGGCGCCCGTGATCGCCGACCTCAAGAACCGATTTCCGGCCAGCTCCATCGAAGCCAGCGGCAGTCTCGACCGCCCCATCGGCATGTCCGGCGAAAAGGCGCTGATCGTGCTGTCGCATCTCGCCGACAACGCGATGCGGCACAAGGCCGGGACCATCAGGCTGGAGGCGGTGGACGAGCGTACGACCCTGCGTCTGACGGTGAGCAATGACGGCGAACCGATTTCGGCGCCCAACCGCGACAGGATCTTTGATGCGTTCTTCACCACCCGCCGCGACCAGGGCGGCACCGGGATGGGTCTCGCAATCGCGCGCGCGGTGATGGCGAGCCATGGCGGCTCGATCAGGCTGAAGCCGACCGAAACCGGCGCCGCCTTCGAGCTTCAGTTTCCGATGGCCTAGATCGCGAACACCCAGGCGGCGACGATGGTGCCGATGGTGACGAGACCAGCGATGGTCCAGCCCGCGGCATATTCCAGTTCAGGATGACCGGTCGCCCGCATGATTTCTGCCGGATCGGCGGTATGCTTCTGTGCCATGACAGCCTCGCACGTTTCTCCCCGCGTCATAATGTAAGTCGCTTGGGGGCACGAAAGGTTCCGTCACGGAAATGAGAGGAATGACGCAGCTTGGCTTGTTCGCCGTTCCTGACGCAGGCCCGACCGGCCTTCGCTACACGGACAATTTTATCGAACCCGCCGTCGAGCAGGGCTTGATCGACCGCATCGCAGCATTGCCGCTCGAGCGCTTCCAGTTCGGGGCGTTCGAGGGCAACCGCCGGGTGGCGTCGTTCGGCTATCGCTATCACTACACGCTGCAGCGGCTCGCAGAGGCGGAGCCGATCCCGGACTGGCTCTTGCCCATCGCGCGTCAGGCCGAGGCCTGGGCGGAGCTGCCGGAAGCCAGCGTCCGGCAGGTGCTCTGCACCGAGTATGAGGCCGGCGTCGGCATCGGCTGGCACCGCGACAAGCCGCACTTCGACAAAATCCTCGGCCTGTCGCTCGGCTCGGCCTGCAAATTCCGCTTCCGCCGCCGCAGCGGCGACAAATGGCAGCGCCACACGCTCGAGGCCCGGCCGCGCTCGCTCTATATGATGCAAGGCGAGGCGCGCTCGCACTGGGAGCACAGTATCCCGCCGGTCGAGGCGCGCCGTTACTCCATCACGTTCCGGACGATGAAGCAGGCGTAGCGAGGCCGGCCAAGCAAAAAATGAGAAAACAACCCCATGCACAGTAGAACGCCGGTTCGGCCCGAGGCGCGGCCACGCCGCACAAGGGTTTGATACATCGGTGCAAAACCGCCCCCTCGCGCAATCACCGCACGGCTTGCGTCTTGCCTTCCGAATCCGATTGCATGCTAGATTGGCACGCATTCCACGGCAGGAGGGAAGCATGGCCGATAACAAGGCAAAGCGCGGCGGGGCCGATCGGGCGCTGATTGCGCTCACCGAAAAATATGAAGTCGCCTACTGGTCGAAGAAGTTCAAGGTGACCCCGGCCAAGCTGAAATACGCCGTCAAGAAGGTCGGCCATTCCGCCAAGAAGGTCGAGGCGTATATCAAGCTCCAGAAGCACCGCGCCTCCGACAAAAGCCGGATCGCGCTAAGCGAGGCCTATGAGGTCCGCTACTGGTCGAAGAAATTCAAGATCACCCCGGCCAAGCTGAAGGCTGCCGTCGCCGCGGCCGGCCATTCCGCGAAGAAGGTCGGAGCCTATCTCGCCGCCCAGAAGGCGGCGAAGAAGGCCAAGAAGAAGACGACGAAGAAGGCAGCCAAGCGCAAGAAGGCCGCCTGAAATCCTCCTCCCGCGAGTTATGCCCTGCCGCGCCAGGAGCGCCAGTTTCGGGCGCGGCGACATGTTCGCCGCGCCCGCCTGTTTCGCCTGTTTAATTTATGCCGCGCGGATATTCGCCAGGAACTTGTCGACTTCCGTCTTGAGCCGATTGCTCTCGACCGACAGCGACTGCGCCGAGGACAACACCTGAGACGAGGCCGATCCGGTTTCCGAAGCGCCACGCTGCACGTCGGTGATATTGGAGGAAACATCCTGCGTGCCCTGCGCAGCCTGCTGCACGTTGCGTGAGATTTCCTGGGTCGCTGCGCCCTGCTCCTCCACAGCCGCTGCGACGGCAGCTGATATCTCGGACAGGCGGCCGATCGTGACTCCTATCGCCCCTATAGCAATCACGGATTCCTGTGTCGCCACCTGAATACCGGTGACCTGTTGGCTGATCTCTCCGGTCGCCCTGGCCGTCTGCTCGGCCAGCGCCTTCACCTCGGAGGCTACGACGGCGAAGCCCCGGCCGGCATCGCCGGCGCGCGCGGCCTCGATCGTCGCATTCAACGCCAGGAGGTTGGTCTGGCCTGCGATGGTATTGATCAACTCGACGACGTCGCCAATCCGAGTGGCAGCTCGCGACAATTCGCCGACACGGTCGTTGGTCTGCCGGGTCTGATTGACCGCCTCCGCTGCCATTTTGGCGGAGTCCTGCACGCGATGGCTGATCTCTGTCACCGACGAGGACATTTCCTCAGTCGCTGAGGCGACGGATTGGACGTTGGTGGACGCCTCTTCCGAAGCTGCTGCGACGGCAATCGACAGTTGTTGGGTTGAGTCAGCGGTGTTCGTCAGTGTTCTGGCAGAGGCTTCGAGTTCCGTCGCCGCGCAGGCGACGGTTTCGATGATGTTCCCCACGGCAACTTCAAACTCGCCCGCCAGCGCGTGCATGTCGGCCTGACGCTGAGCGGCGGCGCGCGCCTCCATATCTCTTTGCGCCTCACGATCGAAGCCGAGCTTGGCCTGCAGCGCCTGAAGGTTGCGCAACGCTACTCCGACCTCGTCATCTCGTTCAACATTGACGCGGCTATTGAAGACCCCTTGCGCGATCTTCGACATGATCTCGTTCAAATGAACGAGCGGCCTTGCGATCGCTCGGATGGTCGCAAAAGAGAAACAAGCAGCCAAGACCAAACCAAGGCATAGTGTGGCGATCACGGCTATCTTCGCAAAGAAAAACGCAGTCTCTGCCGCGTCGTACTCAGCCTTTGCTTCCTTGATTTGAATGGAGACCAGCCGATCCATGTCCGTCTTCGCAACACGGAAGAGTTCGGCTGCTCTGCCGGCCATATGGGCATTCAGCTCATCATATCTTTCATTGGCCAGCATCGCGAGTGCCGGCTTGAGGCCACGTTCGACGAACTCGATTCGCTTCGGGGTGAATGACTCCGCAACCGACTTCTCTTCCGGGGTTAGGTAGGTGGACATGTAGTCCGACCAGAGCTTGTTGATCCTTTCGATGTTGGCCGTGACGGCGCTCTGCACCTCTGCGAGATCGCGCCGGTTGCGCCCTTCGATGGCGGAGCGCAACATGACGAGCGAATTGTCCTGCATGCGATCGTTGATCTCGAAGAGTTGGGCAAGAGGAACCGAACGGTCTTCATAGATCGACTTGGCCCGCTGATTGCCCTCGCTCATACCGGCCAAGCCCACGACGCCGATGATCAACATCGCCGCAGCCAGTCCTCCGACCATTGTAGTCAGGCGAGCCTTGAAAGACCTCGTGAATGGAGCAAGAACGTCGAATATCGAGCGCCTGCGGATCATGCCCGCCTCGATCTTGAAGGCTCCCGCCTTCTTTTCGCGGATCGCGGCGTAGACCTGCTCGGCCTGTTCACGCTGCTCCCGGGGTAATTTGGTGCGAATTGACATGTAGCCAACCACACGATCACCCTCCCAGATCGGCGTAGCGCTTGCCAGCACCCAATAATAGTCGCCGTTCTTGCGCCGATTCTTAACAGCACCGGCCCATGGTTTTCCGCTCTTCAGCGTCTCCCAGAGATTGGAAAAGGCCTCAGGTGGCATATCCGGATGCCGCACGATGTTGTGAGGCTGTCCAATGAGGTCCTGTTCGGCGAATCCCGAGGCTTGGACAAATTGATCGTTGAAGTAGGTCAGTTTACCCTTGAGATCGGTCTTCGAGACGATCAGCGTCTCATCGGTCAGCGGGTATTCGGTGGCGGTAACAGGCAGATTGGTGCGCATCGTTATCTCTCGGGCGAATAAGGATATCGGCCATGGTCGAGGGGTGAGCCGGATTAGAGCAGCAGTATCTTCAGACGGGCGATCTCCAGCAGGCGCTGGGTGAGCTCGATCCGGTCGGCGAACTGCTGACGCGCCTCGATGTCGCGAATTCGCGATTCGATGGCGCGAGCGTGATGGATGGCGAGTTCAAACTGGCCGGTCAGCAGGCAAAGTGCATCCCGCGCACTCGCGCATAGTGCGGCGGCCCTAAGATGGGTCGACGACTCCGTGATTTCTTGCGGCGCCTCTCGGGCGCGATGCTTTGAGTGAAATTGAATGACATTGGTCATGCTGTATCCCGCGGCGGAGGTCCGTCGACGAGATCGCTAATATCCTAGTCGAGTTATCCATGCGTTTGACCGATCAACGACACTCTGGCCGTATTCTGTCACGCGCGTTAGGCCGACATTGATGTTCGACGGTAACAAGGGCAACTTCTCTAATTCGGAGCTAAACGGGCTATCGAAAATCGGCAATCGGCCGGGCGCCCGGCGGACCTGCCCGAACTGAGCGGCCCGATTTATTCAGGCCCGGTCGGGAAGCGTCGCACCCACATCGCATATTCGTCGGGAGCCTGACTTGGCTCCGTGAGCTCAGGAAGCCGCCGCGAAATTGCCTCAAGCCAACTCGACTATTAGGGCGAATTGAAAAGACAAGTTCAACGCGCCAGCCGATATGAAAGTGCCGGGCTGATACCAAGATGAAGAATTACCTCGCATTTCTCCTCGTTCTCACCGCCACGACCGCCTTCGCTCGCGGACCTTTGCCGGCCCGGTTGCCTTCGCCTTCCGATCTCGTCCCGACAGGCCTGACCGATTCCGACACCACGGCTGGCGGCACCGCGCGGCTGTGCGAGCAGGTCACCTTCTCCCGGGGCCTGCGCTACGGCGAGAGCGAGGCCAACGTGCTCGACGTCGCCGCCAGCACGACCAAGGCAGATACGCCGCGGCCGGTGCTGGTGTTCGTGGCCGGCGACACCTTCACCGGCGACCGCGCCGCGCCCGAGCTGTCGCACCAGATCCAGGACCAGGCGATGTGCTTTGCCGCCCGCAACGACATGATCGGGGTGCGCGTCAACTATCGGCTGGCTCCCGGCGCGACCTGGCCGATGGGGGCGACCGACGTGGCGGCGGCGCTGTCCTGGGTTCACGGCAATATCGACCTGTTCAACGGCGATGCCCGCGAGATCGTCGCGATCGGCTACGGCGCCGGCGCGTTCCATGTTGCAACCCTGCTGGCGCATCCCGAGCTCCAGGCCGACCGCGCCGATGTCGCGGCCGTCGTGCTGGTGTCCGGCATCTACCGCGCCGGCAAGGACGCCAGCGACAGCGAGAAGGCCTATCTCGGCGGCGACGCCAGCAAGTACAATGCGCGCTCGGTCTTCCCCGGCATCCTCAACGTCGATGTGCCGATCGTACTGGCCTGGGCCGCGGACGATTCCGCCGGTGTCGTGGCGCAGGGCGAGACCCTGAAGAAGACCCTCTGCGGCGCCGGCCACTGCCCGCGCGCCTCGCTGCTCCGCAGCCGCGACGGCATCGCCGCGGCGTTCGGCCTCGACGGCTCCGGCGACAGTCTTGCAGAACCGACAATGCTGCTGGTGAAGCAGCTGGAGGCGCGGGGGCTGCCTTAAGCGGGCGATTACCCTCGCCGTTTGACGGGGGACCCTCCCCTGGAGGGGGAGGGTCGGCTCACATGGAGCGCAGCGAAATGTGAGACGGGGTGGGGTGACAGTCTCTCCGCTCGAGAACCGCCCGAGTTGAGAGATCACCCCACCCCGCTCGCGCTTCGCGCGATCGACCCTCCCCCTCCAGGGGAGGGTAAGAGACACCATTCAGGCCCGCGCGCCTCACGCCGGCTTCAGCGAGGCCAGAGCGTTCTCCAGCAGCGAGCGCACGCGGGCGGCGTCGCCGGACTTCACCACGGCCGGATCCAGATAGAGCTCGAGGCCCGGCGCGCGCTCGGTGATGACGCCGCTGCGTTCCGCCGCCGCGTCGTTCAGCGCATCGACGGAATAGGGAATCACCTCGCGGCTGATGCCCTTCATCGTGATCGCGGGCAGCGCGTGGGCGCGGACGATGTCGCTGACCAGCGCAAAGGTCTCGTAGCTCAGCACGATGCCGCCGGGCTCGGCGATCGACTGCAGGCGCGCGGCGAGGTTCGCCTCCGCGCCGATGATCGTATAATCCATGCGATCGCTGCTGCCGAAATTGCCGACATTGCAATAGCCGGAATTGATGCCCATGCGCGAGCGGAACGGCTGCTCGATGCCGGACGCCCGCCATTTCGCATTCAGCTCGGCAAGGCGCTGCTGCATGCGCCAGGCCATCTGCAGGCAGGCCTGCGCATCGGCGCGATCGCCCCTGGTCTCGGGATCGCCGAAGAAGATCAGCATGGCGTCGCCGATGAACTTGTCGATGGTGCCGCCGTAGTCATGTGCGATCGCCGACATCTCGGTGAAATATTCGTTGAGGAGCTGGGTCAATTGCTCCGGCTGCAGCCGCTCGGCGGTCGCCGTGAAGTTCTGGATGTCGGAGAAGAAGATGGTGAGCTTCTTGCGCTCGGTGTGGATGGTGACGTCCTTCTGGCCGCTGAAAATGGATTTGTAGACCTGCGGCGGGATGTAGCGCGAGATCTTCATGGACAGCGAGGCGAGGAAATCGTTGGCGGATTCGAGCTCCCTGTTCATGCCCTTGATGCGCCTGGCCTGGCGGCGCTGCAGCGACAGGAACGACAGGCCGCAGCCCGCGGCGATCAGGAAATAGGCCAGCAGGAACTTGAACGAGAAGATGTTGGCGGCGATCGGCTGCGCGATGATCACCTCCTGGATGCCTCTGACATCGCCGACCTTCCAGTCCTTCTTGGGGCTTTCAGGGTGGCTGTTGTGACAGCTCACGCAGGCCGGGCCCATCGTGACGGGGGCGACCAGGCGGACCTTGTCGTTGAACAGCGAAGTCTCGGTCTCCACGATCTTCTGCTCGGGATCTTTCCGCAGCGCATCAAGCGCATCCTTCTCGAACTTGTCGAGCTGGTGCGGGGCGCGGTTCTGGAACGGGAAATCGGAGACGAAGCGATAGGTGATGTTCTCCTGCTGCGCGCCGATCACCCGTCCGAGTTCCAGCGACAGCGTCGCCGGGATCGGGATCGCGCCGGGCACGGACTCGTAATTATGCACGACCTTGGTGGTGCCATCGGGGTTGGCCAGCACGCGCCCGACCACGTTGGAGGCGTAATAGCCGCGCACGCTGGTGATGACCGAATTGAGATCGACCGCCTGCCGGCGCAGCGCCGTCTTGCTCAGCTCGGCCAGGTCCAGCCACACCGCGAGCGGCAAAGCAAGCAGGAGGAATACGATCACGGTGCCCGTGAGCAGGCCGCTCTTGCGCTGTTCTTCGGAGATTTCTTGTTTCACTCTGTGGCTCCGTTGTGTGCGATTTTGTCGCAAACCGGTCGGAATCTGCGGCAAGGATGCGGCGGCACAGAGCCAATAATCCACGGCCGGCGCAACCCCATTCTATGGTGGTCGGGCGGGACGGCTTTTCGTTTGATCACGGATGCTTAAGATCAGCGCCGACCTGCATCTGCCCCGCCGGGAGAAACCCATGACCTGTAACCTCCGTATCAAGCGCCTCACCGCGCGGCCCGTGATCGTGCCGATGAACCTGCCACTGCAGACCTCCACCGGATCAGTCGCCAGGGCGCCGCTGGTGCTGATCGACTGCGAGACCGACCAGGGCGCGGTCGGGCACGCCTATCTGTTTTCGATCACGCCGTCGGCCTTGAAGCCGCTGACGGCAATGGTCACGGAAATGTCAGAGCTGCTCGCCGGCGACGAGCTGCTGCCGTTCGAGATCGAACGCAAGCTGACCCAGCGCTTCACCCTGCTCGGCCTCGCCGGCCTGCAGCGGCTGGCGCAATCCGGCATCGACATGGCGGCATGGGACGCGCTCGCCCGAGCCAAGGGCCTGCCGCTGGCCCGGCTGCTCGGCGGCGCGCCGAAGCCGGTCAGGGCCTACAATTCGAAGGGGCTCGGCATCATGCCGGCAGGCGCCGCGGTCGAGGAGGCGCACAAGCTGCTGGCCGAAGGATTCCAGGCCGCCAAGATCCGCGTCGGCCGGCCCGATGCGCGCGAGGACCTCGCCGTCGTCCGCGCCGTGCGCAAGGCCGTCGGCGATCACGTGACGCTGATGTGCGACTACAACCAGGCGCTGACGGTGACCGAGGCAATCCGCCGCGGCGAGATGCTCGACGACGAGGGCCTCACCTGGATCGAGGAGCCGATCCGCCACGACGACTATGCTGGCTGCGCCCGCATCGCGGACGCGCTGCGCACTCCGGTCCAGATCGGCGAGAACTTTGACAGCGCCTTTTCGATGCAATCCGCGCTGTCGGCGGAGGCCTGCGACTACGTGATGCCCGACGTGCAGCGCATCGGCGGCGTCACCGGCTGGCTGCGCGCCGCCGCGCTCGCCCATGCCGCCGGCATCGAGATGTCCTCGCATCTGTTCTCGGAAGTCAGCGCGCATCTGCTTTGCGTGACGCCGACGGCGCATTGGCTGGAATATGTCGATTGGGCCGACGCGGTGCTGTCGACGCGGCTGACGATCAAGGACGGCTTTGCGCTGCCGAGCGAGGAGCCGGGCAACGGGATTGCATGGGACGAGGCGGCGGTCGAGAAATATCGCGTGACATAGACGTGCCGGTTACGACCGCACCGCGGCCATCATGTTCAACTCAACCGGAGCCCCGCGGGGCAGTTCTGCGACACCGACGGACGTGCGCGCGTGACGACCGCGATCGCCGAGGCGTTCGATCAGCCGGTCGGAGGCACCGTTCATGACCTGAGACTGCTGGGTAAATCCCGGCGCCGAGGCAATGTATCCAACGAGCTGCAGGACCTGCACGATTCTGTCCTCTCCACCCGTCGCGTGGTTGATGGCAGCAATGCAGAGATCGGCGCAGAGGGCGGCAGCTTCCTGCGCGGCCGCGATATCGACGCCTGCTCCGACCTTGCCCTGATACAGCAGGTCTTCGCCGCGGCGCGGCAGCTGGCCGCTGACATACGCAATCCCGCCATGGATGATCACCGGCAGATAGTTGCCGCCGGGCTTGTTCACGCTGCTCATCTCGGTCACCTCCTTCTTTGCTCTTCGCCGTGGTGGACGGCCGGACAGTGGCAGGCGGGGAGTCGCCGATCAAGACGGCGCATTGCACGACGGTGGCGCGCGCTATAACGATCCTCGATGACTGCCTGGCGCCCACATTCCCACATCCGCGTCGTCGCGCTCGGACTGCACTGGCGCGACGGCCGGCTGCTCGCAGCCGAGGTTCGCGATGATGCGAACCGGATCAAGGGCGTGCGCCCGCTCGGCGGCGAGATCGAGTTCGGCGAGAGCTGGCGCACTGCCCTGATGCGCGAGTTCAACGAGGAGCTCGGCATCGACGTCAGCATCACGGGCGGGCCGCTGGTGATGGAGAACATCTTCGTGCACGAGGGAGCGACCGGCCACGAGGTCATGTTCATCGTGGAGGTCGCATTCCCGGATGGTGCATTCGCCGGCCAGGACCGCATCGACTTCCGCGAGGACAACGGTGAAGAGATCGTCGCCCGCTGGTTCGACCTTTCCGAGCTCGACGCCGAGGATGGGCCGAAACTTTTTCCCACGGGATTGAAAGGCCTGCTGCTTGGGCCGAAACGAGGATGAGGGCTGCGCCCCGTCATTTCCACATTTTGGAGAGGTGAGCCCCAGTCCGTCTACGCTCTTCGAGCTTCGCCGGACACGCTTCCCCTTGAAATCGTGGCTTGCCGAGCCGTCGCTCGCGGCGGCAGCCCGCCTGCGCCCGTTGGGCTGGCTCAGCCTGTTCGACTGAGGGGAGCAAGGTGCACCAGTCCGTCTACGCTCTTCGAGCTACGCCGGACACGCTTCGCATTATAATCGTGGCTTGCCGAGCCGTAGCTCGCGGCGGCAGCCCGCCTGCGCCCGTTGGGCTTCGGCGCGGCATCCTTCCCTCGCTTCGCGAGCGAAGGATGGTGGGCGCGACAGGGATCGAACCTGTGACCCCTACCATGTCAAGGTAGTGCTCTCCCGCTGAGCTACGCGCCCTCTTAGTCCACTTGCGTCGGGTGGGGTCCCTATAACGGACGAGGGGACCCTGTGCAAGGACGGAACAAGGCCGATTTAGGCGGCCAGCATCTTGTTCACTTCGCTGACCAATTCACGCAGATGCACGGGCTTGGACAGCACCTTGGCGTTCTTGGGGGCGTCCGAATCCGAGTTCAGGGCGACCGCGGCGAAGCCGGTGATGAACATGATCTTGATGTCGGGATCGAGTTCCGAGGCCCGGCGGGCCAGCTCGATGCCATCCATCTCCGGCATCACGATGTCGGTGAGCAGCATCTCGAACGGCTCTTCCCGCAGCCGTTGATAGGCGGCCATGCCGTTGTCATGGGACGAGACCTGAAAACCGGCGTTTTCCAGCGCCTTGACCAGGAAACGGCGCATGTCGTTGTCGTCTTCGGCGAGCAGGATCTTTGGCATGGCAGGATTCGTCGCATCCCCAGAGGATATCAGCAGAGATCACTAAGCCCGACAGAGGGTAAATTTGGGGTGAAAATCTTTACCCTGAGCCGGCCGCGCTGCCGCACTCTTGTGAACCGGAAAACGGCTCGAAGCAATCGAGCCCCGCCGGCCCGTCCCAGCCTCCCTGCCCACACGGTTAAGACGTGTTCCAATGACCATCACATCTTTTCGCTTGGCAGAATGGTTGCGATTCCGGACAATGACGACACATAAGAGCCGCTCGATCGGCCGAATCGATGCGGTCTGGCCACTGCCAGATCCCGGCGCGAAGGGACGAAGCCTGAGAAGATGACCCGGTTTGACGGCGAGATGTCGCCAGCCTTCGAGATCGTTGAGCCCGCGCAATGGCGCGCGCCTGTCATCTTCAACTCGCCCCATTCCGGCTCGACCTATCCGGACGAATTCCTCGCGGCGTCCAGGATCGACCTGCCGACGCTGCGGCGGTCCGAAGATTCCTTCATGGACGAGCTGATCGGCCATCTCAGCGAGCGCGGCTTCCCGACCGTGCGGGTCAACTTTCCCCGCTCCTATGTCGACGTCAACCGCGAGCCCTATGAGCTCGATCCCCGCATGTTCAGCGGACGGCTGCCGAGCTTTGCCAATACCCGCTCAATGCGGGTCGCCGGCGGCCTCGGCACCATTCCGCGCGTGGTCGGCGACGGCCAGGAGATCTACCGCGAGCGCCTCCTGGTCGACGATGCGCTGGGGCGGATCGAGACGCTGTACAAGCCCTACCACCGCGCGCTGCGCCGGCTGATCAACAAGGTGCACCAGATGTTCGGCACCGTGGTGCTGGTCGACTGTCATTCGATGCCTTCGGTCGGCGTGAGCAGGGACGAGCCGCGCCGGCCCGACGTCGTGATCGGCGACCGCTACGGCACGAGCTGCACCCCGCTGCTGCCGGACCGGGTCGAGGAGACCATGACCGGACTCGGCTATTCGATCGGCCGCAACAAGCCCTATGCCGGCGGCTTCATCACCGAGCATTACGGCAATCCCGCGAGCGGCCTGCACGCGGTGCAGCTCGAGCTCAATCGCGCGATCTACATGGATGAGCGGCGGCGCGAGCGAAGTGCACGCTTTACGCAAGTGGCGTCCGACTTCGGTGTTCTCGCCGACGTGCTGGCGACCACGATTCCGTTCGGCGATCTCGGCCCGTTCCAGGCCGCGGCGGAATAAGCCCCGGCTTTTCTTCGACGGATCATGGTGTCGTTGACCGGCGCGAACGCGTCTTCGCTTCGCTTTCGCTGCGCACTTCGAAACGAAAACAGGAGCGCCAAGAAAAAAGGGCCGCTTCTAATGAAGAAGCGGCCCAAGTCTAGGGAGGAAACGCCCAAGGAGGGCAGCGGTAACGCGAGAAGCGCTACCGCACCGCAACAATATGCGACCGCGCCGCACAAAGCGCAAGGACTTTTGAGCCGTTTCCCATGCAATATGCACATGGCTCAATTGCTTCCACGGAAACCCAGATTCAGTTTCTTTGATAAGGAATTTCAATAGGTTGATAGTCATTTGCATACCAACAGGGCATGTTCGGAACTAAGTTTTCAACGCTATGATCGATATTTGGCCAGCGGATAACTTTGGCGGGCACCGGGCTTCGGCATCCAAAATACCAGGGTGCAAATCCAAGACAGCGCTGCACGCGGGCGGCGAATTGAGCTACGCAGGAGAGAGCTTCATTCCACTTTCGCTTTGAGGATTCGGCCTGTGACGGTGATCGACTTCTCCGCCTTCATCGGACGGCTTGCCACCGCCTCCGGCGAAACCATCCTGCCGTTCTTCCGCACCTCGCTGTCGATCGACGACAAGAGCAAGACCCGGGAATTCGACCCGGTCACGGAGGCCGATCGCGCCGCGGAGGCGGTGATGCGGCGGCTGATCAAGGCCAACTTCCCCCAGCACGGCATCGTCGGCGAGGAATTCGGCAACGAGCGCGAGGACGCCGATTATGTCTGGGTGCTCGACCCCATCGACGGCACCAAATCCTTCATCGGCGGCTTCCCGATCTGGGGCACGCTGATCGCACTGCTGCACAAGGGCGCGCCGGTCTATGGCATGATGCACCAGCCCTTCATCGGCGAGCGCTTCTCCGGCGACAACGGCTCGGCCACCTATAACGGCCCTTCCGGCGAGCGTCGGCTCCAGGTCCGCCGCTGCGCCTCGCTTTCGGAAGCCACGACCTACACCACCAGCCCGCTGCTGATGAACGAGCGCGACCGCGCCATTTTCAGCCGCATCGAGAAGGGCGCACGCCTGTCGCGCTATGGCGGCGACTGCTACTCCTATTGCATGCTGGCGGCAGGCCATGTCGATCTCGTGGTCGAGACCGAGCTCAAGCCTTACGATATCGCGGCGCTGATCCCGATCGTGACCGGCGCCGGCGGCGTCGTCACCACCTGGGAAGGCAAGCCGGCCCAGGGCGGCGGCCGCATCCTCGCGGCCGGGGACGCCAGGGTCCACGAAGAGGCACTGAAACTGCTCAACGGTTAAAAAAGGACTGGGAGCCTGCATGAAAACCTGCCGCACGCTCCTGCTCACATGCCTGCTTCTGCTGCCGACGCTGGCATTCGCGCAGAATTTTCCCACCAAGCCGATCAAGCTGATCGTGCCGTTCCCGGCCGGCGGGCCCAACGACATCATCGCGCGTGTGATCGGCCACCGCATGTCGGAATTGTCAGGCCAGCCGGTGCTGATCGACAATCGCGCCGGCCAGGGCGGCGTGCTCGGCACCGATGCGGTGTCGAAGGCCGCGCCGGACGGTTACACCATCGCGATTTCCAGCGCCGGCGCGCTTGCGATCAGCCCGAGCATGGAGAAGGTCGCCTACGACACGCTGACCGATCTCACGCCGGTGACGCTGGTCGCGACCGTGCCGGAAATGCTCGTGGTCGCCACCAACGTGCCGGCAAAGGACATCGGCGAGCTGATCGCGCTGGCAAAATCACAGCCCGGCAGGCTCAACTTCGCCTCCTCCGGCCCCGGCAGCCTGCCGCACCTCGCCGGCGAATTGTTCAAGCTGACGGCCAAGATCGACATCGTGCATGTGCCCTATCGCGGGGCGGCGCCGGCGGTGAACGACCTGCTCGGCCAGCAGGTGCAGATGACGTTCCTCGATCTCCCCGTGCTGCTGCCGCAGGTCAAGGCGGGCGCGTTGCGGCCGATCGCGATCGGCTCGGCCGCGCGCGCGCCGACGGCACCCGATGTGCCGGCGCTCTCGGAAGCCGGTTTTCCCGATCTGCGCGTCGAGAACTGGTACGGCATGGTCGCGCCGAAGGGCACGCCGAACGAGATCGTCGCGGCGCTGCATGCTCTCGCCACCAAGGCCATGGCGGATCCGGCAGTGAAGGAAAAGCTCGCGGCGCAAGGCGCGACGCTGGTCGGCGACGAGCCGGGGCATTTTCGCGCATTTATCGCGGACGAGACGAAGAAGTGGGCGAAGGTGATCAAGGACGCCGGGGTGGAGACGGCGAAGTAGCTCTCTTACCCTCCCCTAGAGGGGGAGGGTCGATTGCGCGCAGCGCGAGCGGGGTGGGGTGATCTCTCCCCTCGGGCAGTGTTCGATGCCGAGAGACCGTCACCCCACCCCGTCTCACATTTTCGCTACGCTCAATGTGAGCCGACCCTCCCCCTCCAGGGGAGGGTAAGAGTCCTCCTCACACCGCCTCCGCCCTCAAATGCTCTACCAGCAGCTTCGCCGGCCGCGGCAGCGCCTTGAAGCTGCGCGCGCAGATCACGAGCCTGCGGTTGGCGAAGGCATCGCGCAGGCGGACGATAGCGAGCGGCATCAGCTTGGCGCAGCGGCGGGCTGCGGCTTCGGGCACGAGGGCAACGCCGACATCGGCGGCGACCATCTGGCAGATCGCGTCGAAATCCCGCAGGCGCGCGCGGAAATGCGGGCGCATGCCGAGCCTCGCCGCGTGCTTCGAAATATGCATCTGGAGCGCGGTGGCGCTGGTGAGGCCGACGAAGTCGCACGCCCCCGCTTCCTGGAAATCGATCTGGCGGCGGCCGGCGAACGGGCCGCGTTTCGACGTCACCAGCGCCAGGCGGTCCTCGCTGAACAGGAAGCGCTCGATGTGGTCGGGCAGCGCGTGCTCGGCGGCGAAGCCGAGATCGGCCGCGCCCGCGGTGATCGCGGCTGCGATGTCGGTGCTTTCGCGCTCCTCGATGTCGACCGCGATGTCGCGATGCTCGCGCAGGAAGCCGGCGAGCGCCTTGGGCAGATGCTCCGACAGGCCCGACGTGTTGGCGAGGAAATGCACGCTGGCGCGCACGCCGGAGGCAAAGCCGGCCAGATCGCCGCGCATGGCGTCGATCTGGTGGATCACCAGCCGCGCATGGTCGAGCAGGCTCTCGCCGGCCGCGGTCAGCTCGACGCCGCGCCGGCCGCGCTTGAGCAGCGCGACGCCGAGCGCGTCCTCGAGCCCCTTGATGCGCGCGCTGGCCGAGGCCAGCGCCAGATGCGACCGCTCCGCGCCGCGGGTGATGCTGCGCTGGTCGGCGACCGCGATGAAGAGCTGGAGGTCGACGAGGTCGAAACGCATGTCAAGTCTCCATGGCGGGTCTCCGCAGACTTCGTCTGGAACGAAGGCTTACTCCGTAACCTCCAGATTGTGCGCCGGCGCGGCTTCGGTCAATGTGCCCGGATGATCGACCCGCTTCTCATCCTCATCGCCGCCGTCTTCCTCCTCGCCGGATTCGTCAAGGGCGTGGTCGGCCTCGGCCTGCCGACGGTGTCCATGGGCCTGCTCGCGGTCAGCATGGCGCCCAGCCGGGCGATCGCCATCGTCATCGTGCCCGCCATCGTCACCAACATCTGGCAGACCTTCGTCGGTCCTTATCTGCGCGACATCCTGAGGCGGCTGTGGCCGCTGATGATCGGCACCGTGATCGGCTGCTGGCTCAATGCCGGCGCGCTGACCGGCCCGCATGCCCGCTACGGCACGATCGTGCTCGGCGTGCTCCTGGTGATCTACGCCATCATCGGGCTGAACAAATTCCAGTTCCACGTCGCGCCCAAGAACGAGAAATGGATCGGCGGCGTGGTCGGTGTCGTCACCGGCGTGATCTCGGCCTCGACAGGCGTGCAAGTGATCCCCTCGATGCCGTTCATGCAGGCGATCGGCATGGAAAAGGACGAGCTGGTGCAGGCGCTCGGCGTGTTCTTCACGACGGCAACGCTGGCGCTCGCCTTCAACCTCACCGCCAGCGGATTGCTGACGCCGGCCAATGCCGTGCCCGGTGCCGTTGGCATGGCCATGGCCTTTGCCGGCATGTTCATCGGCCAATCGGTGCGCGCACGAATGCCGGCCGAAGCGTTCCGCCGCTGGTTCCTGATCGCGATGATCCTGCTCGGCTTCTATCTCGCCGGCAGCGCACTGATGAAGGAGTTTGCATAAGGCAGAACGTAGGGTGGGCAAAGCGACTTGTACGCCGTAGCTCGCAGAGCGAAGGCGGAAGCGTGCCCACGCATTTTTCGTGACCGAAAGAGGTGGTGGGCACGGCGCAAGTGCGCCTTTGCCCACCCTACGCAGCTTCCCTCATTCGTTCGAACGAGCTTACCGCGTCTCCAGCATGGCGACGCGGATGCCGAGATAGATGAAGAGGCAGCCCAAGCCGCGGTTGACCCAGGCGATCACGCCTTCGGACTCGCGCAGGCGGTGGGCGGCTTTGGCCGCGAACGCGGCCAGCACCAGGCACCAAAGCGTCCCCGTAAAGATGAAGATCAGGCCGAGCGCCAGAAAGGCGAGCGGCTTGTGGGTCGCATCGGCTGCGACGAATTGCGGCAGGAAGGCCAGGAAGAACAGCGCGACCTTGGGATTGAGCGCGTTGGTGAAGACCCCCTGGAGGAAGACCCGCCGCAGCGAGCTCCGCACCGGCTCGTCGAGCGCCGCCGCCAGCACCGGGCGCGACCACAGCATCTGCAGCCCGGTGAGCACGAGATAGGCCGCGCCGACCAGCTTCAGGATCGAGAAGGCGGTCGACGAGGCCATCAGCAGGGCCGAAAGGCCGATCGCAGCGGCCGCGACATGGACAAAACAGCCGCAACTGATGCCGAATGCGGCCGCGGCTCCGCCCCGCCAGCCCATCTGCATGCTGCGGCCGATGACGTAGACGGAATCAGGCCCCGGCGTGATGTTGAGCAGCACGCCCGACAGGATGAAAAGCCAGATTTCGTGAATGCCCAGCATGCAAGGTGCCTCTGCTGCCGCCGTCCGGGCGGTCGCAGTTCCGCTTAGTCGGTTCGCCCCTCGCCGTCCACCGGCGGGGTTGCGTAGGATTTACCTCGAATTTGCAAGGCGGATCATACTTCCGCTCGGCCGCATCTGCATTATAAAGGCTGGTTCTTGAAATGCGGGATTCGGGGCGACTGCCACGCTGCGGCCGGTTTGCCTTCCCTTGGAGCTCCGGGACTATGGAAAGACGTCTGGCTGCCATCGTCTGCGCCGATGTCGCCGGCTATTCGCGCATGATGGGCAGCGACGAGGCCGGCACCCATGCTGCCTTCAAGGCCCATCGCAGCGCGATCCATCCCATCATCCTCAATCACGGCGGCCGCGTCGTGAAGAACACCGGCGACGGCTTCCTGCTGGAGTTCCCTTCGATCGTCGGGGCCGCAGAGGCCGCCATCGCGATGCAGACGCTGATGGCGGAGCGTAACCGCCACCTGCCGGCCGACCGCACCATGCAGTTCCGCCTCGGCATCCACATGGGCGACGTCATCGCCGACGAAGACGAAGTTTTCGGTGACGACGTCAACATTGCAGTCCGGCTGGAATCGGTGGCAAGCCCAGGCGGCTTTGCGATCTCGGCCAAGGCCTACAAGGAGGCGAGCAAGCATCTCCCCGTGCCGCTGGTCGATGCCGGCAATCATCGCTTCAAGAACATCAAGGACCCGGTCGGGGTCTGGACCTGGACAGCCGAGGGTGCGCCGGCGCTCGCGCCCGAGCTTCGGGAGGCATCCACCCTCTCGCAACAGTACCGCACCGCGATCGTCGGCGTGCTGCCCTTCGCCAATCTCAGCGATGCCCAGGACGAATATTTCTCCGACGGCCTCACCGAGGATCTGATCCACGCGCTGTCGCTGCAATCCTTCTATCGCGTGCTGAGCCGTAACTCGACCTTCCCTTTCAAGGGCAGGAACACCAGCACCCGCCTGATCGCACGCGAGATCGACGCCACCTATTTGATCCAGGGTTCGGTGCGGCGCGCCGGAGCCAAGATCCGCGTCACCGCCGAGCTGATCGCGCCGGAGACCGGCGAGCAGCTCTGGACCGGCCGCTACGACCGCGACATCGGCGACTTCTTCGCGATGCAGGACGAGATCACGACCAATCTGTCCGCTGCCATCGCCACCGAGATCGTCCGGGCGGAAGCCTCGGCGCCCGCGCGGCTCTCGACGGACGTCACCGCCTGGGATCGCTTCCTCAAGGGACTGTCGCACTACTATCGGCAGACCAAGGAGGACCTGACTGCCGCCATCGACCTGTTCCGGGAAGCCATCAGTGTCGATCCCAAACTGTCGATCGCGCATGCCTATCTCGCCACGATCCAGATCCAGAGCATCCAGTTCGGCTGGATCAAGGGCACGCGCGAGATGTGGGCCGAGGCAATGAACCTGGCTGAGACCAGCGTCCGGCTCGACCCGCGCTCCTCCTTCGCGTTCTCGATCCTGTCCTGGACGCACGCATTGGAGGGGCATTACGAAGCCGCGATGGACGCGGCCAAGCGCGCGGTCGCGCTCAATCCCTACGACAACGGCGCGCGCGGCGTGCTGGGCATCTGCCATTTCGTCATCGGCGAGCACCGGGAGGCGATCGAGCTGTTCTCGATGGCCGCGCAGCGCGACAACAGCGACCCGCGTTACCAATGGGCGGCGCTGAACGCCTTCAGTCATTATCTGTTGCGCCAATATGACGCGACCCTGTCATGGGCGCGCGAGCAGCTCTACATCAACCCGAACCACATGCAGGCGCTGGCGATCCGCGCCGCGGCCCTGGCACAATTGGGGCGGACCGCCGAGGCGAGCGAGGCGACCGGCGTGCTGATGGGCAACTACCCGACCCTCAATGTCGATCGTCACTTGCGCAACTTCCACTGGAAACGGCCCGAGGATCTCGCCCACTATCGCGAGGGACTGCTGAAGGCCGGCGTGCCGCTCGCCAAGCTGACCCTGATTCAGAGCGACGTCAAACGCGCCGCCGAATCCTGACGGCCGGAAGAACCTGCTCTTGTTGACAGGACAGTGAAATGGACCACACTTCGCCACACGCTGAAGTAGTATAGTCCGCTGTCGGTTTGTTAGGATTTTCCGCGCCTTATCGGCGCCTCTTTTCACGATTCGCTGTTTTCAGGATTTTGGGCCATGCACGACCCCGCTTCGAAGCCGCCGCTCGACCCCTCGATCCAGGTCTCGCCGAACAATCCCTGCCCATTCCTGCGCGGCCTCGTCGGCGAGGGCTTTGTCGACGGCGGCACTGTCCCACTCGGCAAGCTGTCGGAAACGATCGCGAATGCGACCGGCGAAACCGGGCTGAAGAAGGCGTCTGCCCGGCTTCAGGTCCGCGGCGTGGCGCTCATCGCCAACGGTCTCGGTCACATCCTCAAAAGCATCTTTTCGGGCGCACAGCTCGATGCGCTGCGCGGCGGCCCGCTGGACAAGCGCGGTGCCGGCTCCCGCATCCTCGGCGTCGACGGCAAGGTCAACGAGGACCAGATCGCCCGGTTCGCGAGTTTCGGCCGGACTTACACCGATCCGAACGGCGGCGCCGAGCCGGGCCTCAACGCTTCGGAAATCGAAATCTTCATGCGCGACAACCTCAAGCGCGCCGGCAGCGCCGCGCGCTGGTACTACCCGCTGCTGATGAAGTTCGAATGGCCAATCCTCCTGAAGATCATCGGCAAAGGCACGGGCGAGGATCGCTATCTCGGCGTTGCCGACGTCCGCACGCTGTTCAATGAGCGGCAACTCCCCGCGCGGATCAACCAGCGGCTCGTATCGCAACCGATACTGTCGACCTGCCAGCGCGTGGTGCGGGGCGCCCTCAAGCTTGCGGCCCTGCTGATCGCCATCGGCCTCGTGACCCTCGTCGCGGTGGCCGAATTCCCCAATCAGGTTCGTGCCGTGCTGCCGCAGAAGGGAATTCTCGTAAATCTCTTGCCGCCGCCCTTGCCCGCGGTCCCGGAGACCAAGGCCGCCTTCTGGCTCGAGCAGAACTGGTCGCTGAAGGACCGGCACTGGTTCCATCATGCCAGCCAGGGCACCGCGACCTTCCCGGTGCCCTATGAATGGTTCTTGGCGCTGGAGCAGCCGCGCCTCCATCTGTTCTCGAAGCCGGGCATGATCAAGGAGAGTGCCTATCTCGAACGCTTCGGCTTCATCCCGAGCCCGCAATCGATCCAGACCGACACCACGACACTGCGCCGCTTCGGTTACGCCAATGTCTATGAGACGACGCAGGCGCCGGACTGGTCGACCAGATGGACGCCGGCGGAGAACGTCGACGGCCTGCCGGTCGGCTTCGCACGGATGACCGGCGTCGTCGATCCCGCGACCGGGCGTCGCGAGGAGGACAAGATCGGTCTGACCTGCGCAGCCTGCCACACCGGCCAGATCCATTATCAGGGCGTGGACGTGCGCTTCGACGGCGGCCCGGCCATGACTGACCTGAAGAAGCTCGAGCTCTCGACCGGCCTGTCGATCGCCTACACGCTGTATGTCCCGTTCCGCTTCCAGCGCTTTGCCGATCGCGTGCTCGGCCCCGATGCCAGCAAGACGGACCGCGCTGCGCTCAAGCAGAAGCTCAGCGCGATCGGCACGTTCCTGATCGACTGGGCGAAAACCCAGCAAAAGACGGTTGAAGGCAAGAAGACCTGGAACGGCAGGCAGCAGCAGGACACGGAAGAAGGGTTCGGCCGGCTCGATGCCCTCAATCGCATCGGCAACCAGGTGTTCTCGCAGGATCTCGCGCTGAGCGGGATCAAGGGCTTCGAGAAGAACCTGCACGCCCAGGACGCGCCGGTCAGCTATCCCGCGATCTGGACCGTGCCCTGGTTCAAATTCGCCCAATACGACGCCTCGATCGAGCAGCCGTTGATCCGCAACGCCGGCGAAGCGCTCGGCGTGACCGCGCTGCTCAACCTGTCCGACGCCTATCCGGAGGACCGGGTGTGGCGGTCCTCCGTGAACATCAGGACACTCGGCTGGATCGAGGACATGCTGAGAGGCCCCGATCCGTTCAAGCCTGCGGATCCTTCCGCCGGCCCGAAGTTCGGCGGCCTGCTCGCGCCGAAATGGCCTTCGCAGATCCTCGGCGATGCATGGCGGTTGAAGCCCGATCGCGTCGAGCGCGGCCGCGCCATCTACGCCGAGATGTGCTCCGGCTGCCACCTTCCGGCCATCGACACCCCAGCCTTCTGGTCATCGAAGCATTGGGAGCCGAGCGGCGACAGCAAGGTGCTGAACGCGGTCACGATTCCCCTCAAGGAGATCAACACCGATCCCGAACAATCCCTCGTTCTCAGCAACAGGATCGTCGATGTGCCCGGCTTCCTGAAGGTGAATACGGCCGATCTCCAGACATGGTGGCAATGCGACATTCCGACCGCGAGCAAATCGCCCAATGAGATGGTCTACGCGCTCGGCCTGATGACGGTGGTCGACCTCGTCGCCCGCAAATGGATGGACGACGAGAAGGTCCCGGACGCCGAACGGGCGAAGATATGGAATCTCGCGCGCAAGAACTGTCTCAATCCGGCGCCCGACCCACGCTATCGCGCGCGGCCTTTGAACGGCATCTGGGCAACGGCGCCTTACCTGCATAACGGTTCGGTACCTTCGCTGTATTGGCTGCTGAAGCCGGCGAGCGAGCGCCCAACCAAATTCTGCATGGGCCGCCGCGACTATGATCCCGTGACCGTCGGCTTTGCGGTGACCGCGGATGAGACGTGCAAGACCGGCGAAACGCAGTTCTCGGCGGGGTCGGAGAAGGACCCGATCCAGGGCAACAGCGTGCTCGGCCATTCCTTCGAGCGCAAGGAAGGCGAGCCGAAGCGCGACGGCGTGATCGGCCGCATGTTCAAGGACGATAACGAGCGCTACGACCTGATCGAGTATTTGAAGACGCTGTGAGCACCGTCATTGCGAGCGCAGCGAAGCAATCCAGACTGTCTCCGCGGAGGCAGCCTGGATTGCTTCGTCGCAAGAGCTCCTCGCAATGACGGAGAACGAGCATCCTGCTCGTCATCGCCCCCTCACTTGAACAGCGGCGTGCCCGGCACGAAGGCGTCGAAGGCGGCCCAGAACTGGGAGCGGTAGCGGTCCTGCTCCTGCAGGATCTCGTGCTTGGCGCCGGCGATCACGAGGTGGGAGCCGGCACGCAAGTGATAGGCGAACTCCTCGATCGCCGCGGTCGAGACCACGGTGTCGTTGGACGCTGCCAGCATCAGGATCGGCTGGCGGATCTGCGAGGGGTAGTTCATGCCCTTGAAGGTGTGCATCGCGCGGAAGGCGGTATCGGCCCAGGCAACCGTCGGTGATGCCAGCCCGAGCGTCGGGTCCTCCTCCAGGATCGCGGCATTGCGCGCGTAGCGCACCGGATCGCTGGTCACGGGATTGTTGATGAAGGGATCGAGCCCGGTGAGGCGGTCGCTGCCGCCGGGGACATAACGGCCGCCCTGCCCGAGCAGGCGCATGGTCTTGAGCAGCGCGCGTACCGGAAGCGAGGTGGTGCGGCCGGGCAGGTCGATCATCGGCGCCGACAACACCATGCGGTCGAACCAGCGCTTGCCCGCATGCGCCACCCGCAGCATCACCGTGCCGCCCATGGAGTGGGCCAGCGCGAAGAACGGCGGCGGGCAATCGGGCAGCACCACCTGCTGCACGAAGGCCTCCACGTCGACCTCGAAATCGGAGAAATCGCGCACATAGCCCTTGCGCGGGTCGCGCAGCCGGCGCGACGAATGGCCCTGCCCGCGCCAGTCGATCATCGCCACCGCAAAGCCGCGGTCGCGCAGATCGCGCACGGTCTCGAAATATTTCTCGATCTGCTCGCTGCGTCCGGTGAAGACGCAGACGGTGCCCTTGCGGTTCGCCGGCGGCGCCCAGCGCGCAAAGCGCAGCTCGGCGCCATCGGGCGTCTTGATGGTACCGCTGACGACGTCTTCGGGAACGGGATTGGACGGAATCGAGACCAGCGTCATTGGGGGCAGAAGGCTGCAAATCAAGGGGCGGGAGCGCCGAAAAGGCGCCATTGCCGCCCTCTTGAACGCCGTCTCGGTTCACCCATATCACTTTCGTGCAGGCCGCTACCAGTGTTTCGGAACCGGAACATCAGGCTGCACACAGACGAAAGCCCGGCCCGATTGGCGGGCGGGTTACCCAACAGTCGCTCAATGGAGGACTTGACCATGCGTAGCTACGATCTCACCCCCTTCTATCGTTCCACCGTCGGCTTCGACCGCCTTTTCAGCCTGCTCGACCAGGCCGGTTCTGACGGCGCCAGCCCCGGATACCCCCCCTACAACATCGAGCGTACCGGCGAGAACGCCTACCGCATCACCGTTGCGGTTTCGGGCTTCGCCAGGGATGAGCTCTCCATCGTCGCGAAAGAGAACACGCTGACGATCAAGGGCGAAAAGGTCGCCAACGAGAACAGCAAGGCCGAGGTGCTGTACCGCGGCATCGCCGCGCGGGCGTTCGAACGTGCCTTCCAGCTCGCCGACTTCGTGCAGGTGAAAGACGCCTCGCTCGAGAACGGGCTGCTCCACGTCGACCTCGTCCGCGAGATTCCCGAGGCGAAGAAGCCGCGCCAGATCGCGATCAACACCGGCGCGAAGCCGCAGGTGATCGAGAACTCGGCCGCGCAAGCCGCCGCATAAATCACGCGGTACTTCCAGGTTATGAAAACGCCCCGGTGCCCCGGGGCGTTTTTATTTGCGCCGCATCACAGGGCGGTGAGGAGACGTAACTTCGCCGCGGCGCGCTCCGTCCTTTGGGCATCGAACCCAAAACAAGACGGAGAACGATCATGACTTTCTGGCGCAGCTTTTTGGTCGCCGCGAGCCTTCTGACGGCACCTATCAGTTTTGCCCATGCGCAGACACCGCAGACGGTGAAGGCTAAGAACGTCGTGCTGGTGCATGGCGCCTGGGCCGATGGCTCGAGCTGGTCGGGGGTGATCCCGATCCTCCAGGCTGCAGGCCTTCAAGTGACTGCCGTGCAGAATCCGCTGTCGTCGCTTGCGGACTCCGTCGAGGCGACCAGGCGCGCGCTGGCAGAGCAGGACGGGCCGACGGTGCTGGTCGCGCATTCCTGGGGCGGCACCGTGATCAGCCAGGTCGGCACCGACCCGAAAGTGACCGGCCTCGTCTATGTCGCCGCACGCGCGCCGGATGCGAACGAGGATTTCGTCGCGCTGTCGAAGCAATTCCCTACGGGGCCCGCGCGCGCCGGCATCGTCGAGCGCGACGGCTACACAAAACTCTCGGAAGAGGCTTTCCTGAAATACTTTGCCAATGGCGTGAAGCCGGAGCAGGCCAGGGAGCTCTATGCCGTGCAATGGCCGACCGCGGCCGCGATCTTCGCCGGCCGCACCACGGAGGCGGCATGGCATTCGAGGCCGAGCTGGTACGCGGTGTCGAAGAACGACTACACCATCAATCCCGATCTCGAACGCTTCCTCGCCAAGCGGATGAACGCGACCACCGTCGAGCTCGATGCCGGCCACCTCTCGCTGGTGTCGCATCCGAGGGAGGTCGCGAATTTGATCCTGGAGGCGGCGGGGTATCCACGGAGCTGAGGCGATCGCCTCGTGCAACAAAGGCGCCTGAGCATTCTCAGGCGTCTATTTGTTGAGTTCATTGCTCTCACCGACGTCGTCCCCGCCTTCGCGTGAGTTCGCAGGGACGACAGCGTGGGTGGCGCTGGTGCCTTCGCATCAAGCCCCCATCGCTAATCCAGCCCCTGAACTGCCGGCATCTCCTGCGTCGGCAGGATCGCTGGAGCAGACCTGGCCTGCCCGACTGTCGACGCGGCGGCCTCGGCCGGCTTGGCCGCCGCCGTCGCGGCCTGCTGCGCAGATTGTGCCGTCGGTGCCTGAGCCTGTTGGGTCACCGGCTCGGCCGGCTTGACCGCGACCGGCGTCTGCCCGCGCGGCGGGGCGGCCCTGGGCAGCGGCACGGTGCGGCTGGCCACGTGCGGGATCAAGGCCGGCGGGCGAGGCGGCCCGCTGCGGATCACGGTCGGGGGCGGCAGCGCGCTTTGCGGACCATAGGATCCGATTGCGGGCTCCTCGACGGCGGGGGCCATGCCGTAGGCGTCGGCGGCCGGCATGAAACGGATGATCCGCCCGTCGCGGGCATCGATGACGAGCCGGCCGTCGTCGCCGCGACGGTCGATCACCGCGATGGTGTAGACGCTGCCGCGCAGGCGCGGGATGCCGAGCGGCGAGAAGCCGCTTTCGCGCAAGACCGCGTACACCTCTGTCGACGGCAGCAACGCCGGGCCGCGTTCGTCGTAGCCATAGTTGTAACCGTAGTCTTGGTTGTAACCGTATCCTTGATTGTAGCCTTGGCCGTAACGCGGCCGCATTGGCGGGGCGGCATACCCCGGCGCATAGGGTCCGTCGAAATCCGACACAGGGATCACCGCCCCTCTCGCGATACCGTTCGCGGGAACTTGCGCCAAAACCTGCCTGTGCCCGGCGCTGACGGCGAGCACCAGCGTGGCAGCAGCCACACATCCTGTGAAAAACTTCATGATCGACACGCTCCTGTCAGACCCCCGAAGGCCTCGCGCTCTTTCGCTTCTTGTGGCGTGGCGCGCCTTTCGAAGGGTTGATCTGAAGCTTCATTCGGGATTTCGGCGCCCACAGGGCCGGATCAGGGCGCGTTTGCTTCAAAACAGGGGCTGCGCAACTTTCGGAAAGCGATCGATTGACAAATCGGGAATCGGGACTTCCGAGCGCTTGTGTGATAGACAAAAATTTGGCAAGGTGACGGTTAGGACAGGAAGACTGTCTCAATTTTGCTTGCGGTTCCGGCATAGGGATTGCAACGAAAGTCGGTGCTCTCGAGCACCATAAGGCAACAGGCAAAGCCGTTCTCGGGGACGAAGAACGCCTAGGCCTGAATTTAAGAAAATGCGGCTCGCAGCGGACGAGCGGTGACCCAGAGGCGGGTGCCGCGGAACGCCCAAGGTGCGCCGAAGGTGGCGGTGAGGCAGCTTGCCGCATGGAGAGGATTGGAACAATGAACGGGTCGCAATTCGAGAGCGCAAACATCGTGGCAGAACAACTGTCGGCGACGGTCGCCTCGAAAACGATTGATCCGATCACCTCGCCGATTCAGGAACACAATTCGCGCCCGCCAGCCGTTGGTCTCTACGATCCGAGTCTGGAAAAGGATTCCTGCGGCGTCGGCTTCATCGCCAACATCAAGGGCAGGAAGTCGCACGAGATCGTCTCCGACGCGCTGAGCATCCTCTGCAATCTCGAGCATCGCGGCGCAGTCGGAGCCGACCCGCGCGCCGGTGACGGCGCCGGCATCCTGCTGCAGATTCCGCACGCCTTCTTCAGCCGCAAGGCCGCGGAGCTCGGCTTCTCGCTGCCGGCACCCGGCGAATACGCCATCGGTGCGCTGTTCATGCCGCGCGACACCGCCTGGCGCAACGTGATCAAGAGCATCATCGCCGACCAGATCAAGGAAGAGGGCCTGACCCTGCTCGGCTGGCGCGACGTGCCGACCGACAATTCCTCGCTCGGCGTCACCGTGAAGCCGACCGAGCCTGCCTGCATGCAGGTGTTCATCGGCCGCAACGGCACCGCCAAGACCGAGGACGATTTCGAGCGCCGGCTCTACATCCTGCGCAAGTCGATCTCGCAGGCGATCTACCAGCGTCGCGACCGCGGGCTTGCAGGCTATTACCCCTGCTCGATGTCGTGCCGCACCGTGATCTACAAGGGCATGTTCCTCGCCGACCAGCTCGGCAAGTACTATCCCGATCTGCACGAGAAGGATTTCGAGAGCGCGCTCGCCCTGGTGCATCAGCGCTTCTCGACCAATACGTTCCCGGCCTGGTCGCTGGCGCATCCCTATCGCATGATCGCGCATAACGGCGAGATCAACACGTTGCGCGGCAACACCAACTGGATGGCGGCGCGCCAGGCCTCGGTGAGCTCCGAGCTGTACGGCAAGGACATCAACCGGCTCTGGCCGATCTCCTACGAAGGCCAGTCGGACACCGCCTGCTTCGACAACGCGCTCGAATTCCTGGTGCAGGGCGGCTACTCGCTGCCGCACGCCGTCATGATGATGATTCCGGAGGCGTGGGCCGGCAATCCGCTGATGGATGAGAGGCGTCGCGCCTTCTACGAATATCACGCCGCGTTGATGGAGCCGTGGGACGGCCCCGCCGCGATCGCCTTCACCGACGGCCGTCAGATCGGCGCCACGCTGGACCGTAACGGCCTGCGGCCGGCGCGCTATCTCGTCACCAAGGACGACCGCATCGTGATGGCGTCCGAGATGGGCGTGCTGACGATCCCCGAGGACCAGATCATCACCAAGTGGCGGCTGCAGCCCGGCAAGATGCTGCTGGTCGACCTCGAACAGGGCCGTCTCATTCCCGACGACGAGATCAAGGCCGAGCTCGCCCGGAGCCATCCCTACAAGGAGTGGCTGGAGCGGACCCAGATCGTGCTGGAAGAGCTGCCGAAGGTTCCGACCACCGGCGTGCGCTCAAACCTGTCGCTGCTCGATCGCCAGCAGGCGTTCGGCTACAGCCAGGAAGACATCGCGATCCTGATGACGCCGATGGCGGCCACGGGTGAGGAAGCCGCCGGCTCGATGGGCAACGACACGCCGATCTCGGCGCTGTCGGACAGGGCCAAGCCGTTGTTCACCTACTTCAAGCAGAACTTCGCGCAGGTCACCAATCCGCCGATCGATCCGATCCGCGAGGAGCTGGTGATGAGCCTCGTCTCCATCATCGGACCGCGGCCGAACCTGTTCGACCTGCAGGGCCTCGCCACCACCAAGCGCCTCGAAGCGCGCCAGCCGATCCTGACCGACGCGGACCTCGAAAAGATCCGCTCGATCTCGGACGTGGCCGACACGCACTTCAAGTCACGCACGCTGGACACCACCTTCCACGCCGGTCTCGGCGCGGCCGGCATGGACCAGGTGCTGGACGAGCTCTGCGCGCGCGCCGAAAGCGCGGTGCGCGAGGGCGTCAACATCATCATCCTGTCCGACCGCATGGTCGGCACCGACCGCGTGCCGATCCCCTCGCTGCTGGCCTGCGCGTCCGTGCATCATCATCTGATCCGCACGGGCCTGCGCACCTCCGTTGGCCTCGTCGTCGAATCCGGCGAGCCGCGCGAAGTGCATCACTTCGCCTGCCTCGCGGGCTACGGCGCCGAAGCGATCAACCCCTATCTCGCGTTCGAGACCATCATCGCGATGAAGGACCGCCTGCCCGGCTCGCTCGACGACTACGAGATCGTCAAGCGCTACATCAAGTCGATCGGCAAGGGCCTGCTCAAGGTGATGTCCAAGATGGGCATCTCGACCTACCAATCCTATTGCGGCGCGCAGATCTTCGACGCGGTCGGTCTCAAGGCCGAATTCGTCGGAAAATTCTTCGCCGGCACGCATACCCGCGTCGAGGGCGTCGGTCTCGCCGAGATCGCGGAGGAAGCGGTGCGCCGCCATGCCGACGCGTTCGGCGAGGCGCTGGTCTACAAGAGCGCGCTCGACGTCGGCGGCGAATATGCCTATCGCAGCCGCGGCGAGGACCATGCCTGGACCGCCGAGTCGGTCGGGCTGCTGCAGCACGCCGCCCGCGGCAACTCGCTGGAGCGCTATCGCGCCTTCGCCAAGATCCTCAACGAGCAGTCGGAGCGGCTTCTGACGCTGCGCGGCCTGTTCCGGATCAAGAACGCCGACGAGGAGAAGCGCAAGCCGGTCCCGCTCGACCAGGTCGAGCCGGCCAAGGACATCGTCAAGCGTTTCGCCACCGGCGCGATGAGCTTCGGCTCGATCTCGCGCGAGGCGCACACCACGCTCGCGATCGCCATGAACCGGATCGGCGGCAAGTCGAACACCGGCGAAGGCGGCGAGGAATCCGACCGCTTCAAGCCGATGCCGAACGGCGACAGCATGCGTTCGGCGATCAAGCAGGTCGCCTCCGGCCGCTTCGGCGTCACCACGGAGTATCTCGTCAACTCCGACATGATGCAGATCAAGATGGCGCAGGGTGCCAAGCCCGGCGAAGGCGGCCAGCTGCCCGGCCACAAGGTCGACGCGACCATCGCCAAGGTCCGGCACTCGACCCCGGGCGTCGGCCTGATCTCGCCGCCGCCGCACCACGACATCTATTCGATCGAGGATCTGGCGCAGCTGATCTACGACCTCAAGAACGTCAACCCGACGGGTGACGTCTCGGTCAAGCTGGTCTCCGAGATCGGCGTCGGCACCGTGGCCGCCGGCGTCGCCAAGGCGCGCGCCGACCATGTCACCATCGCGGGCTTCGAAGGCGGCACCGGTGCTTCACCGCTGACCTCGATCAAGCATGCCGGCAGCCCCTGGGAGATCGGCCTCGCCGAAACCCACCAGACGCTGGTGCGCGAGCGGCTGCGCAGCCGCATCGTGGTCCAGGTCGACGGCGGCTTCCGCACCGGCCGCGACGTCGTGATCGGCGCACTGCTCGGCGCCGACGAGTTCGGCTTCGCCACTGCGCCCCTGATCGCGGCCGGCTGCATCATGATGCGCAAGTGCCATCTCAACACCTGCCCGGTCGGCGTCGCGACCCAGGACCCCGTGCTGCGCAAGCGCTTCACCGGCCAGCCCGAGCACGTCATCAACTACTTCTTCTTCGTTGCGGAGGAGGTTCGCGAGATCATGGCGAGCCTCGGCTTCCGCACCTTCAACGAGATGATCGGCCAGGTTCAGCTGCTCGACCAGACCAAGCTGGTCGCGCACTGGAAGGCCAAGGGCCTCGACTTCTCCAAGCTGTTCGTCAAGCAGAAGGAAGAGAAGGGCCAGAAGATCTATCACTCCGAGCGCCAGAACCATCATCTGGAAGCCGTGCTCGACCGCACGCTGATCGAGCAGGCGCAGCCCGCGATCGACCGCGGCGCGCCGGTGAAGATCGAGGCCAAGATCAACAGCACCAACCGCTCCGCGGGCGCGATGCTGTCCGGCGCCGTCGCCAAGATCTACGGCCATGCCGGCCTGCCGCACGACACCATCCATGTCAGCCTCAAGGGCACCGCCGGCCAGGCCTTCGGCGCCTGGCTCGCCCACGGCGTCACCTTCGAGCTCGAAGGTGAAGGCAACGACTATGTCGGCAAGGGCCTCTCGGGCGGCAAGATCATCGTCAAGCCGCCTGCCAACAGCGGCATCGTGCCGGAAGAAAGCATCATCGTCGGCAACACGGTGATGTATGGCGCGATCCAGGGCGAGTGCTACTTCCGCGGCATCGCCGGCGAGCGTTTCGCCGTGCGCAATTCCGGGGCTGTGGCTGTCGTCGAGGGAGCCGGCGATCATTGCTGCGAATACATGACCGGCGGCATCGTGGTCGTGCTCGGCAAGACCGGGCGCAACTTCGCGGCCGGCATGTCGGGCGGCATCGCCTACGTGCTCGACGAGACCGGCGACTTCGACAGGCTGTGCAACATGGCGATGGTCGAGCTGGAGCCGGTGCTGTCGGAGGAGATGATCAACGCCGACACCTATCACGCCTCAGGCGACCTCGAAGCGCATGGCCGGGTCGACGTGTTCAAGAACCTGCTCGCCTCCGACGTCGAGCGGTTGCACGTGCTGATCACGCGCCACGCGAAAGCCACCGGCTCCAAGCGCGCCGCCGACATCCTGGCCAATTGGAAGGAATGGCTGCCCAAATTCCGCAAGGTGATGCCGGTCGAGTACCGGCGCGCGCTGCGCGAAATGGCCGCCAACGCGGACGCCGAGCCGAAAATCGCGATCGGAGCGTAGGACTATCAACGCCCGTCATTGCGAGCGCAGCGAAGCAATCCAGACCTTCTCCTCGGCAGCAGACTGGATTGCTTCGTCGCTTCGCTCCTCGCAATGACGGTGGGGAAGCAACAAACGACCAAGCGGCAGGGACTTCGGGTTTAATGGGCAAGATCACGGGTTTTCTCGAAATCGAACGGCACGACCGCAAGTACACCCCGGTCGCCGAGCGCGTGAAGCATTACAAAGAGTTCGTCGTTCCCTTGTCCGAAAAGGAAACGCGCGACCAGGCCGCGCGCTGCATGAATTGCGGCATTCCCTATTGCCACGGCACCGGATCGGTCTCGCCCGGCACGCCCGGCTGCCCGGTCAACAACCAGATCCCCGACTGGAACGACCTCGTCTATCAGGGCAATTGGGAAGAAGCCTCGCGCAATTTGCACTCGACCAACAATTTCCCTGAGTTCACGGGACGTATCTGTCCGGCGCCCTGCGAAGCGTCCTGCACGCTCAACATCGACGACAACCCCGTCACCATCAAGACCATCGAATGCGCGATCGTGGACCGCGCCTGGGACAATGGCTGGCTCAAGCCCGAGATCGCCGCGCACAAGACCGGCAAGAAGGTCGCGGTGATCGGCTCGGGCCCGGCCGGCATGGCCTGCGCCCAGCAGCTGGCGCGCGCCGGCCACGACGTGCACCTGTTCGAGAAATACGCCAAGGCCGGCGGCCTGCTGCGTTACGGCATTCCCGACTTCAAGATGGAGAAGGGCGTCATCGACCGCCGTGTTGCGCAGATGGAAGGCGAAGGCGTCACCTTCCACTACAACAGCCATGTCGGCACTGAGGGCAATGTCGATCCGCGCGAGATGCTCAACGCATATGACGCGGTGGCGCTGACCGGCGGCGCGGAAGCCCCCCGCGACCTGCCGATTCCCGGCCGCGAGCTCCAGGGCATCCACTACGCCATGGACTTCCTGCCGCAGCAGAACCGCCGTGTCTCCGAGGAGCCGCTCGGCGGCGTCCAGGAGATCCTGGCCGGCGGCAAGCACGTCGTCGTCATCGGCGGCGGCGACACCGGAAGCGACTGCATCGGCACCTCGCTGCGCCAGGGCGCGCTGTCGGTGACCCAGCTCGAGATCATGCCCGCTCCACCCGAGCGCGAGGACAAGGGCCTGACCTGGCCGAACTGGCCGCTGAAGATGCGGACGTCCTCCAGCCAGGCCGAAGGCGCCGTGCGCGAATTCGCCGTGCTGACGCAGAAGTTTTCCGGTGAGAACGGAAAGGTCAAGAAGCTGCACTGCGTCCACGTCGACGACAAGTTCAAGCCGATCGCCGGCACCGAGTTCGAGCTCGATGCCGACCTCGTCCTGCTCGCCATGGGCTTCGTGCATCCCGTGCACGAGGGCCTGCTCAAGCAGCTCGCGGTCGAGCTCGACCCGCGCGGCAACGTCAAGGCCAACACGCTGGACTACCAGACCTCGCGTCCGAACGTGTTCGCCGCCGGCGACATGCGCCGCGGCCAGTCGCTGGTGGTGTGGGCGATCCGCGAGGGCCGGCTGTGTGCACGGTCGATCGATACGTTTTTGATGGGGAAGACGGATCTGCCGCGGTAGGTTCTGTCATTCCGGGGCGGCCACTTGGCGCAAGCCCGGGATGACTGCCGAAAAGGCCCGGCTTGGCGCATTGAATGCGCGCCTCGCTAATTCTGCAACCTCACCCCCACCAACATCACCGTCCCCTGCGAGCTCGAGCCCGGCTGGTTCGAATCCAGGATGTCGTGGCGCAGCGTGCCCTTCACCCAGATGTTACGGTTGAGCTTGTAGATCAGATTGCCTTCGAGCGAGTAGGTCTTGTCGTTGCGGTTCTGGCCCTGGTAGTCGAGCGTGCCGTAGGTGAACTTGCCCACGGCCGTCAGCCAGCGGCGGAAGTCGTGATCGACTTCGGCCGAATAGGTACGCACCAGCACGCCGGAGGAGCCGGGGACGGTGGTCTCGGCAATCTGCGTGTCGGTGAAGAATTTCATTGTGGTGAGGCCGCTGGCATTCCAGATCAGCGAACCCGAGGTCAGGAAGCCCGCGAGCTGGCTGAGACGCGGGTCGGTGTAATTGCGTGCGGAATAGCCGACCGAGATTTCGCCGGTGAGGATGCGCGAGAATTCAAAGGACGTGCCGGCCTTGGCGTAGCCGCCGTTCGAATCGCGGAAAAAGCCGTTCCGGTCGGCGGCCTGGTCGTGGACGCGGGTGTCACCCTGGATCTCGACGAACGGCTTCAAGCCCGGCTTGAGGTCGTAGGAGAAGCGCCCGATGCCGCCGTACTGGTTGAAATCGCGATCGCCGTTGCTGAAGGTCGAGCCGTCGGTGAGCTTGGAGTCGGTGTAGGCGGTGCGATCCACGGTGGCGCCGGCGGCGACCTGGAAGCGATTGAAGGTCTGGTCGAAGCCGACGGTGGTGCCGTAGGCGGCGTAGACGGGATATCTCTGCAGGCCGGCCTGCACGTTAGGGCTGCCCGGATTGTCGGTGGCGAGCCGCAGGCGCAACTGCGAGGTCAGCTTGAGATCGCGGCTGACGTCGAGCCGGCCATCGACATGGCCGGTGAAGTCGGGGCGATCGGCTTCGACCGGCGAAGGCGAGGCAAAGCCGTCGATCGTCGCGGGCATGTTTTGGGTGTAGCCGGAGAACGAGCCGCGCAGGTCAGCCACCAGCGCGTGGCGCTCCCAGTCCGACGCCACGAGGAGATCAGGCGCGACGACGTAGACCGGCGAGCCGACCGGCTTGTTCAGACGCGTGGGGTTGGTGTCGTAGCCGGTGGAGAGCTCGAGCCCGCCCTTGATCAGGAAACTGCCGGCGTAATCGCCGACGGCTCCGAACGCATCATCGTCCGCCTTGAGGCGGCGGCGCAGCGGTTGGCCGGGCACGGTGCCCGCCATCGCGGCCGGCACCGGCGCCTTGTTCGCGGACGCCGATGGCGGCGGCGCGATTTTGGGGAGGCCGAGCGTCAACGGCGGCGGCGCCGTGGTCGGCGCCGGCGAGCCGGGGCCAGCCGCGCGCTTGGGCTTCGGCTGGCCCGGATAAAGCTTGGGCTGCTGCCGCTTGCGGTTGAGCGAATCGTAGCCGGAGTTGCTCGCGCCGGCAGCGGCAGGCAGGCCATAAGTCGGGACCTGACCGATCCGCGAGGTCGCCGGCTTCTCGCGGGCCTTGCGCGGATCGGCAGCGGGATCGGGCAGCACCGGCAACGCATCCGACGGCGACTGCGGCACGCCCGCCGTGCGGCGCGTCGGCAGCGTCTCGGGCGAAGCGAAGCCGCCGCGATTGGGATTGAACAGGTCGGGCGTGAGGCTCTGGGCGGCCGCAGGAGCGCTTCCGAGGGCCGTCAGCGCAAGACCCGGCACAAGGCACGGCAAAGCCGCGCCTAGAAACAGCGCGCGTTTGCTCCGGCCCATGCTTGGAGACGACCCCACGATGGAATAACTCCAACGAAATCAAACACTTTCACGATGATCTCCGCCGGCTGGCGGGAACCATCGTTAATGGAGTTAAAACAATTATGGTTAACGACCGGTTGAGGGCTCAGGCCGGCTCGTCGCCTCCGCCGCCGCGGCGTGCTAATGAGGCGCCGACCGGGCGAACGCCCCTCCTCCTGGACCAGAACATGCCGAGTTCGAAACCGCTGATGACCGCATCATCCGGCTCCATCCCCAACAGCGTCGAATCCGCGCTCCGCACGCTGGAGACGGAGAGCGGCGGCATCAACGCGCTCGCCGCCGCCCTGCGCGGCCCGCTGGGCGCGACATTCGCGAAAGCAGTCGACCTGATCCGCAACGCCAAGGGCCGCGTCATCGTCACCGGGCTCGGCAAGTCAGGCCATATGGGGCGCAAGATCGCGGCGACGCTGGCCTCGACCGGCACGCCGGCGTTCTTCGTGCACGCCGCCGAGGCCGGCCACGGCGACCTCGGCATGATCACCACCGACGACGTCATCATGGCGCTGTCCTGGTCCGGCGAGCAGCCGGAGATGAAGAACCTCGTGAACTACTCGGCGCGGTTCGCCATTCCCATGATCGCGGTAACGTCGAACGCGGCCTCATCGCTGGGACAAGCCGCCGACCTCGTGATCGAACTGCCGAAGGCGCGCGAGGCCTGCCCGCACAATCTGGCGCCGACCACGTCGACCCTGATGCAGGCAGCGATCGGCGATGCGCTCGCGATCGCGCTGCTCGAAGGCCGCGGCTTCACTGCGCTGGAGTTCGCGCATTTCCACCCCGGCGGCAAGCTCGGCGCGATGCTGAAATTCGTCCGCGACTACATGCGCACCGGCGTGGAAATTCCGGTCAAGCCGCTCGGCACCAAGATGTCGGACGCCGTGGTCGAGATGTCGGCCAAGGGCCTCGGCTGCGTCTGCATCGTCAACGCAGCGAACGAGGTCGCGGGCATCATCACCGACGGTGATTTGCGCCGCCACATGCGTCCCGATTTGCTGACGGCTTCGGTCGACGACATCATGACGAAGCAGCCGAAAACGGTGCCGCCCTCGATGCTCGCCACCGAGATGATCGAGGTGCTGAACACCCGCAAGATCACGACGCTGGTCGTCACCGAGGCGGGCAAGGTGGTAGGCATCGTGCATCTGCACGATCTGCTGCGGGCGGGCGTCGCGTAGCGTCAACGCGCTATCTCGGCGCGTCATTCCGGGGCGTGCCGATTGGCGCGAGCCCGGAATGACAGCTACGCCGGGAACCGCGCCGCATTCTCCTCCAGCGGCAAGCGCAGCCCGTTCGCCAGATACGACACCGTGCGATAGAAGCCGCAAAGCAGCATGATCTCCAGGATCTGCGCCTCGTCATAATGCGCCGACAGCGCGGCAAATTCTTCGTCGCTCAACGTCGCGCGGGTGTGCAGCGCGTCGACCGCTGCGATCAGCGCCTGCTCGGGTGGTAACCAACATGACGACGCGGCATCGCCCTGCACTGTGGCACGCACCTCGTCTTCGGTGAGCTTGGCCGGCCCGGCAAAGATCGCGACATGCACGCCCCATTCATACTCGCATTGGTTCAGCGCGCAGGTGCGGTCGATGACGATCTCGCGCTGGCGCAGGGAGAGCGGGCCGGGATCGAGCAGCCCGCCAGCGCGAAACTTGTCCCAGGCGCGAGCGTGGCCCGCCATCACCCGGAACAGCAGCAGCGGCGGCGCACCGCGCATGATGCGGTCGAATTGCGCCTGGATCTCCGGTGGATAAGGCGGGGTAAGCGGGGCGATGCGCGGCATGGTTTGGGACAGGGCAGAAGACATGGGCCGCCTCTATTGCTACATTTACCGTAGCAACACGCTACACTATTTGTAGCATGACACAAGGGTCCGCCGATGAATAAAAAGGCCGCCTCGAAGACACCCGGCGTTCGCGGCTCTCGCACCGGCCGGCCGATCATGGCGCTGCTCGACCTGCTCGGCCGGCGTTGGAGCTTGCGGATTCTCTGGGAGCTGCGGGATGCCCCCCTCACCTCGCGCGCGCTGCGCGCCGCCTGCGACGAGGCCTCGCCCACGGTGCTGCAGGCGCGGCTGACGGAGCTGCGTGAAGCGGGATTCGTCGAGCTTGGCGACGGCGGAGGTTATGGGCTGACTTCGCTCGGGCGGGACTTGTGCGAGATGGTCGTGCCACTGCACCGGTTTGCCGAGCGGTGGAAGCGATAATGTCTTGCTGACCCTCCCCCTCCAGGGCAGGGCTATCGCATGTGACTTTTCGGATGGGCCTGAGCAAGCGCCTCGTCCTTCGAGACGACCGCGGAGCTTGTCATCGGGCCGCGCTTTGCGCGGACCCGGTGGCGGTCCCTCAGGATGAGGCTGAGTTGCAGTTGTGTCCGTTAAAATGGCCGCTGCAGACTCCGTCGTCATCCTGAGGGCCCGCCGGAGGCGGGCGTCTCGAAGGATGGCTACGGGCGAGATTCCCGCCACGGTTTCTCACATGCGATTGCCCTGCCCCTCCAGGGGAGGGTCAAGCAAAGCTACGCCGCCGCCACGGTCAGGTTCGCACCGTCCACCTGCACCACCTTCACCCGCGTTCCCGCCGGCGTATCGGGGCCGGCGACGCGCCACACCGTATCGCCGATACGCATGGTGCCGCTGCCGTCGACGATCGGCTTCTCCAGCGTGAACTCGCGCCCGAGCAGCGCATCGGCGCGCTTGTTGAGGAACGGGCTGGCGCTTGCATCGGACTTCGGCCGGGCAAGGCGACGCCACACCGGCACGGCGGCCGCGGCAAAGATCGCGAACATCACGAGCTGGATCTGCCAGGATATGGCCACAGCGAACGAGATCAGGCCGACCAGCAGCGCGGCAAGTCCGAGCCAGAACAGGAAGATGCCCGGCGCCAGGACCTCGAGCCCCATCAGGATGAAGCCGAAGATCAGCCAGTTCCAGGTGCCGAGCGATACGAACATGTCGGTCATGACACGACCTTCTATCATGGTGCATGCCCCTGTCGAAGGGACATGCACCGGTGACTATCCCTGCCGCGGCGGCACCGGCGGCGTGCTGCCGGTCGTCGGCACCGAGCTCGAACGGCGCGCGGCGGCAGCGGCGGATGCCGCGCTTTCGCCGAACGTTGCCTTTGCGATCTCGCCGATGCCCGCGAGCGAGCCCAGCATGCTCATCGCCTCGACCGGAAGCATGATGACTTTCTGGTTCGGCGAGTCGGCCAGCTGCCCGAACGCCTTGATGTATTTGTCCGCGATGAAGTAATTCAGCGCAGCCACGTCGCCCTTGGAAATCGCTTCGCTGACCATCTGGGTCGCCTTGGCCTCGGCCTCGGCAGACCGCTCGCGGGCTTCGGCATCGCGGAACGCAGCCTCCTTGCGGCCTTCGGCCTGGAGGATCTGGCCCTGCTTGGCGCCCTCGGCGCGCAGGATCTCCGACTGGCGCTGGCCTTCGGCGGCGAGAATGTCGGCACGCTTGACGCGCTCGGCCTTCATCTGCCGGCCCATGGCCTCGACGAGGTCGGCGGGCGGCACGATGTCCTTGATCTCGATGCGGTTGACCTTCAAGCCCCAGGGCGAGACCGCGGCATCGACGACGCGCAGCAGGCGCTCGTTGATCTCGTCGCGGTGCGACAGCACCTGATCGAGATCCATCGAACCCATCACGGAACGGATGTTCGTCATGGTCAGGACGGTGACGGCCTGGGTCAGGTTGGAGACCTCGTAGCTCGCTTTGGCGGCATCAAACACCTGGTAGAAAGCAACGCCGTCCACCGTCACGGTGGCGTTGTCCTTGGTGATGACCTCCTGCTCGGGGATGTCGATCACCTGCTCCATCATGTTGATCTTGCGCCCGACGTGATCGAAATAGGGCACGATCAAGTTAAGGCCGGGGCTCAGCGTCTGCGTGTATTTGCCGAACCGCTCGATGGTCCAGTCATAACCTTGCGGCACCGTCTTCACGCCGGCGACCAGCGTGACGATGACGAGCAACACCAGAACAATCGCGAAAATGTCGAAACCGCTCATATTTCCTCCAAGGCGGGAAAAGAAGCTCGGAAAGCCCTTTCCCGGCTGTCATTGGTCGGGATCACTTCCTTACCGGTTCAGCGGTCGCAAGTAACGTCGGTATCGGCGCAATTCTGCACAAGACGCGACGAAAGAGACCGGCCACGAATATGTATTCGCGCAAGGCCCTTGAAAGCGAGCCGACGCGGACCTAGCGAACATATCCGTCCATGCCGGCGGCCGCGGACGTCTTCATTCGATGACGTCATCGGCGATCGCCAGCAACGAGGGCGAAATGACGAGATCAAGCGCCTTTGCCGTTTTCAGGTTGACCGTAAGCTCGAACTTGGTGGGGTTCTGCACTGGCAGGTCGGCTGGCCGCGCCCCCTTCAGGATGCGATCGATATAGTCCGCGGCGCGGCGGAGCTGCTCGGCGCTGTCGGTGCTGTAGGACATCAGCCCGCCCGCCTCGACGAAGGTGCGGCTCCAGAACACCGCCGGCACGCGCGCCTGCGCGATCGCCGCCAGAAGCTCTACGCGATTGGCCATGGTGAAGAAGTCCGGCAGGATCAAAAAGCCGCCGTCCCTCCGCGAAGCCAGCACGGCGATGGAGGCCGTGTCATGCACCGGCGCGGGCTCGACCGTCACATGGAGCGTCCGCGCGGCGTCCTCGATGGTGCGCAGCATCAGGGGCGCGAACGGCGCAGTGGCGGGATTGTAGACGACGACGACGCGGGACAATCTTGGCGTGACCTGCGTCAGCATCTCCAGCCATTTGCCGGCCAGCGGCCCGTCGTAATCGGTGAAGCCGGTGACGTTGCCGCCGGGATGCGCGAGATTGTCGACAAAGCCCTGGCTGACGGGATCGGTGACGACGGCGAACACGATCGGGATCGTCGCGCTGCGCCGGCGCAGCTCCTCGACCGAGGGCGTGCCGAGCGCGAGCAGGATGTCGGGCTTGAGCGCGATCAACTCGTCGGCGAGCCGCGCGATGCGGGCGCGGTCGCCGCCACCGCTGCGCCAGTCAATCTCGAGTTTGTCGCGCTTTTTCCAGCCGAGGCCGGCGAGCGCCTCCGCCAGGCGGGCCTGGCCGATCACTTCGTCGGAGGCAATGACCGAGAGCACGCCGAGCCGGCGCACCTCGCTCGGCTGCTGCGCCAGGACCGGGACCGGCAGCGCTGCGATCGTCCCAAGAAGCGCCAGACACTCACGGCGGTTCATGGGGCGCCCATCAGAGCCAGCCCTCCATCAGATCCAGCCCTGAAGCTCGCGCAGCACGAGGGTACGGATCACGTCCATGCCGGGGTCGCTGTCGTTGAGGCAGGGGATCGCGGAAAACTCCTCACCGCCATTGTGCGTGAAGATCTCGGCATTCTCCTGCGCGATCTCCTCCAGCGTCTCCAGGCAGTCGGCGGAAAAGCCCGGCGTCACCACCGCAAGGCGACGCACGCCCTCCTTCGCGAGCCGCTCCATGGTCTTGTCGGTGTAGGGCTGGAGCCACTCGTCGAATCCGAAGCGGGACTGGAAGGTCAGCAGCAATTTCGTCTCGTCCATGCCGAGCCGGCGGCGCAGGGCCGCCGTGGTGGCGATGCAGTGGCTCTGATAGGGATCGCCCTTTTCGACATAGGATTTCGGCATGCCGTGGAAGGACGCGACGATCAGCTCCGGTGCGAAGGAAAGCGTCGAAAGATGCGTTTCAATCGAGATCGCGAGCGCGTCGATATAGGCCTCGTCCTCGTAATAAGGCGGGGTGACACGGAGCGTTGGCTGGTTCCGCAGGCTGGCAAGCACGCGGAAGACCTCGTCGCAAACCGTCGCCGAGGTCGAGGCCGAATATTGCGGATACAGGGGAACGGTGAGGATGCGTTCGCAGCCCTTGGCGATCAATCCGTCGATGCCGGCTTTGATCGACGGATTGCCGTAGCGCATCGCCCAATCGACCACGACATGCGCATGGCTCGACAGCGCCGCGGCGAGCTTGTCGCCCTGCGAGCGCGTGATGGTCTTGAGCGGGGATTCGTTCTTTTCGGTGTTCCATATCTTCAGATAGTCGCGCGCCTTGGCCCGCGGCCGGGTGTTCAGGATGATCCCATTGAGCACCAGCTTCCAGATCAGCCCTTGGTCCTCGATCACCCGGGCGTCCGAGAGGAACTCCTTGAGATAGACCCGCACGCCCTGGGCATTGGCCGTATCGGGCGTGCCGAGATTGACCAACAGCACGCCGACGCGCGGCAAGGCGGATTGGGCGGCCGGTCTCGCGGCCTCGATGGGAACGACACTGGTCATGGTTCTGTGGGTCGCGCGTTGGTCCGAACTTGTCAAGATGAGGCCGGTTTCGCTAGGGTCGCACCCAGGCGGGGGAGGAAAGATGACACTCGCGGAATGGTGCGTCTTTGGAGCGCTGCTGCTCTATCTGTCTACGATCGCCGCGATCAAATGGATCAATTTTCGGCGCTTCGACAATGCCCGGCCGCGCGACCCCGCCTTCTACGAGGACGCACTCTCGCAGCGCGCGCTCGGCGCGCACCAGAACGGCATCGAGACCTTCCCGTTCTTCGCCTTCGCGGTACTTCTCGCCGAATACCGGGACTCGCCGCAGCGGCTGATCGACGAGCTCGCGGCACTTTTCCTCATCGTGCGCCTCGCCTATGTGCTGACCTATCTCGGCAACCGCCCGACGCTACGCTCGATCCTCTGGAGCATCGGCTTTGCGATCAATTTCGGGATATTCTTCATGCCGGCCTTGAAGCGGTTCTTGCCGGTCTGAGCCCCGCGTCCCGGACGCGGGGCAGCGCGCTTGCGCTGCTCCGCAGAGCCGGGACCCAGAAAGCTACAGGCCACCGTACGGAGAGATGGACCCCGGCTCTGCAGCGCATCGACGAAGGGACGCTGCGCTGCGTCCGGGGCACGAATGTTCCTAGAAACACGTCGTCCGTTCGGCCGCGATGTAGCCCAGCAAGAGGCCCGTGCCGAACAGCAGCACGACGCCTGCAGCCGCGAATTCGATGCCGCGCATGAACAATGCACCGCCGCCGTCGCGGCCGGCGCTGAGGCGGGTGGCGATGTCCTTGGCGGAGACGGCGACGACCGCGATGGCCGCGACCGTGATCGCGGTGCCGAGCCCCATCAGCAACGTCGCGGCGATGCCGGCCCAGAACAGGCCCTGCGCCAGCGCGAACACCAGCACCAGGATCGCGCCAGAGCAGGGACGGATGCCGACGGTGAGGATCGCGGCGAAGCCGCGCCGCCAGCCGCCGGGGCCGGCGAGCTCGCTCGGCGTGGGGCCATGGGAATGGCCGCAATGTTCGTCATGGACGTGGTCATGCCCGTGATGGGCTTGGGCGTGCGCATGATCATGATCGTGCCGGTGATGATCATGTCCGTGATGGTGATGATCGTGGGCATCGTGATGATGGTGATGACCGTGACCATGATCGTGCGGCACGCCGGCAAGCGCCGGCACCGGCTGGGCGGCCTGCAGCGCCCTGATGAACGTGCGGCCCTTGACCCACACCAGCCGCAGGCCGAACAGCGCAATCAGGCCATAGCTCGCGATCTCGATCGCGCCTTCCGCCTTGCACATGGTCTTGGCGGTCGCATTCAGCACCCAGGCCGAAATACCGACGATCAGGATCGCCACCAGCGACTGCATCAGCGCCGAAGCGAACGACAGCGCGATGCCGCGCCGCGCGGTCTCGCGGTTGGCGACGAGGTAGGAAGCGATCACCGCCTTGCCGTGGCCAGGGCCGGCGGCGTGGAAGATGCCGTAGGCAAAGGAGATGAAGAGCAGCGTCCACACCGCCGAGCCGTCGGACTTGGCGGCGCGGATGGTCGACGACATCTGGCGATAGAATTCCGACTGTTTTGCCAGCAGCCAGCCGATGATCCCGCTGGCCTCGGGCTGGGCCGCCTGCGGCGGCTTCGGCGCGCCGAACGGATTCTGCGCGAGGACATCGTGAAGCGCGGCATCGGCCACCACCAGCACGGCGGCAAGTGCGGCGCATGCAACAAGCCCGCGGGCAAGCGGGGAGAGCTTTGGCTTCAAGGGCAATCCACCGTGATCTTGTTGGCGAACATCATGCCGAAATTGCTGTTTTCGCCGTTCAGGAACGTCTGCTCATTGAGCTTCTGGGCCGTGGCCGAGCCGTCGCTGGGCCGATCGAGCTTCATCTGGCAGCCGGCGGGCGCGCCGACCAGCTTGACCGGATTGTCCTTGGCCATCTGGAAGTCGATGAAGTAGGAGCGGTCGAACACTTCGAGCACCAGCTGCTTGGGCTTGACCGGGTTCTTCAGCGGCAGCGTGAAGTGCAGGGTCAGCACCGTGTCCTTGTAGTCGAGGAAGTAGTCGACCGGCTCGTTAAATCGCTCCTTCTTGCCGTCGGCTCGCGCGAAGGTGAAGTAGGCGTATTCCTTGAGCGACTCGACATTGGTCTGCGCCAGCGCCCCAAGCTCCTCGCGCGTATACGCGCCCTTGGTCTTGCTCTCGAGCCCCTGCACCGCATAGGCCGAGAACATGTCGTCGAACTTCCAGGCGTGACGGACGCCGGTGATCGAGCCGTCGGCGGCGTAGAGCAGCTCGCTGGTCGCGGTGATCCAGACATGCGGATGCGCGTGCGCCGTGCCCGCCGCAAGTAGCAGGCCGGCGGCGAGCAGCCATCCAAACAGGGCGCGCATGCCCATCACGCCGCCTTGGCGTCGTCGAGCAGGCCGCGGCGGCGAAGCAGCGCGTCGGGTTCCGGAGGACGACCGCGGAAAGCCTCATAGGCGGCTTCCGGATCGAGCGATCCGCCGCTCGAATAGATGTCGTCATGCAGGCGCTTGGCCACAGTGGGATCGAAGATATTACCGGCCTCCTCGAACGCGCCGAAGGCGTCGGCGTCCATGACCTCCGACCACATGTAGCTGTAATAGCCGGCGGCATAATGATCGCCGGTGAAGATGTGCCCGAACTGGGTCGGACGGTGACGCAGCGCGATCTCCTCGGGCATGCCGATCTTCTCAAGCTCGCGTCTCTCGAAGGCGCGGACATCCTGCGCGGCGGCGGCCGGCTGGGTGTGGAATTCGAGGTCGATCAGCGCCGAGGAGACGAATTCGACCGTGGCAAAGCCCTGGTTGAATTTTCGCGCCGCCAGGAACCGTTGCAACAGCTCGTCCGGCAACGGCTCGCCGGTCTGGTAGTGACGGGCAAACTTCTGCAGCACCTCGGGCCGCTCCTGCCAATGCTCGTAGAGCTGCGAGGGCAGCTCGACGAAATCGGTGAACACGGAGGTCCCCGACAGCGACGGATAGGTCACGTTGGAGAGCATGCCGTGTAGGCCATGGCCGAACTCGTGGAACAGGGTGCGGGCATCGTCGGGCGACAGCAGCGAAGGCTCGCCGCCAGCGCCCTTGGCGAAATTGCAGATGTTGAGAACCAGCGGCGCGACCTCGCCGTCGAGCTTCTGCTGGTCGCGCAGCGAGGTCATCCAGGCGCCGGAGCGCTTCGACGGCCGGGCGAAGTAGTCGCCGTAGAACAGCGCCTTGTGCTTGCCGTCCGGCCCCTTCATCTCCCAGACCCGGACGTCGGGATGCCAGACCGGAACGTCCTTGCGCTCATCGAAAGTGACGCCGAACAGGCGCGTGGCGCAGTCGAAGGCGGCCGCGATCATGTTGTCGAGCGAAAGATACGGCTTGATCGCGGAATCGTCGAAATTGGCGCGCTGAAGGCGCAGCTTTTCGGCGTAGAAGCGCCAGTCCCACGGGGCAAGCTTGAAGTTGCCGCCCTCTTCCGTGATCAGAGCCTGCATATCGTCGCGGTCGGCAAGCGCCCGCGCTCGCGCCGGCTTCCAAACCCGCTCCAAGAGGCTCCGCACCGCGTCCGGCGTCTTGGCCATGGAATCCTCCAGCCGGTAAGCGGCGAAGGTCGGATAGCCGAGGAGCTTGGCGCTCTCTTCGCGCAGCTTCAGGACCTCAACGATGGTTCCATTGTTGTCGTTGGGATTGCCGTTGTCGCCTCGCGCGGTGAAAGCCTTGTAGACCTTCTCGCGCAGATCACGCCGGGCGGAGCTCTTCAGGAACTGTTCGACCGAGGAGCGCGACAGCGTGACGATGGCCTTGCCTGCCATGCCGCGCTCTTCTGCCGCAGCCTTGGCGCTGGCGACGAAGCTCTCCTGCAGGCCCTGGCGGTCGGCCTCCCCGAGCTCCATGACCCAGTCCTGCTCGTCGCCGAGCAGATGATGGCTGAAACTGGTGCCGAGCTGGGCGAGCCGCTCGTTGATCTCCGCCATCCGCGTCTTGGCCTCGTCGGAGAGGCCGGCGCCGGCGCGGTGGAAACGGGTATAGGTGCGCTCGAGCAGGCGAAGCTGCTCTGAAGAAAGATCCAGATTGGCGCGGTTCTCGTGCAGCTGGGCGATGCGACCGAACAGCACGGCGTTCATCATGATCGGATTCCAGTGCCTTGCCATCCGCAGCGAGACCTCCTTGTCGATCTCCAGGATGGCCGGGTTGGAATGCGCCGACACGAGGTCGTAGAACACGGACGCCACCTTGCTCAGCAGCTTGCCCGAGCGCTCCAGCGCCGTGACGGTGTTGGCGAAGTCGGGCGCACCCGGATCGTTGGTGATCGCCGCGATCTCGGCGGAATGGTCGGCGAAGGCCTGCTCGAAGGCCGGCAGGAAGTGCTCCGGCTCGATCTCGTCGAAGGGCGGGGTCGCGAACGGCGTCATCCAGGCCTTCAGCAGCGGGTTGGTCTCGGAGTCCGTAATTTGGCGGGGTTCTGACATCACAAGTCCCAATTTCATGGCTCAATTGTTGCGGCCAGCTATAGCACGCGATGGGGCTTTTTTGGGCCATTTGCCCTTGCCCCCGGCCGCCTTTTCGAGGAGATTGCGGCCCTCGACAGACCCCGGACCCCTGAGCTCATGAACGCGCCTTCCTCCTCGTCCCGTCAGATCGCCTGGCCAAGCGTCATCACCGTCATCAGCGCCGCCATCCTGATCGGCGCCGAGGTGTTTGGCGCGGCGTTCGCCGGCGGCTGGGCGCTCGCAATCCTGTTCGGGCTCGGCGATCAGGGCACGCACATCCTGCAGGCCGTGCTGTTCGCGCTCGGCGTGCTCGTGATGACCGCGTTCATCCGCGCAGCTCAGCGCATCGAGCCCTTCACGAAGCGCGGCTGACGCTGCGCGCGCGAATGACGCGCGCTACTCGGCTCAAAAACTTAACGCCCGTTCATCTTCCGCGTCGCTCACGCAACACTGCGCAAGCAGATGTTAGGCAATTCTGTTCTCAGCCTAAAAAAATTCTTGCGAAGCAGAGTCAAAACGCTTATGTGCGCTCTTGCCCAATTTCGCACGTGCCTGTGGTCGTGTGTCAGTCGGTAGGTATCCGGACAAGAGGCCGGACAGCCGCCAAGGGGTGAAGAAGCCGAGGGGCTCTTCGGAAGTGCAGAAGTCGGAAGCCGCAAGGCGTGACGACGACGGCAAACCCGGAGCGTCCAGCATCTCTCTCAAAGAGATGCCTTGTCGAAGGTGACTTCGCTCTTTGCAACCGTGACTGGCAGCCGGAGGCGAACCGGCGCACCCCGCTCTCAACGGGGGACGCGACTTAAAGCAACGACGGATCGGGCTTTTTTGGTCTCTACCGGCATTCCAACGCCGGCGCGGGCTACTGAAAAGGCTTGTCCTTCATTGCCAGGTGTGCGGGCGGGAAATTCCCAACCAATCCACGGCAGCACAGTCTGATTTGAGTCTTTGGCTCGTCGCGCCTCCATCGCGCGATCTGGCCGGGGCGCTTATCCGACGACATTTTTTGAACGGATCCCCGTCGCTGGGCCGTTTGGGAGAGTGCTATGACCGAACGTATTCAGGAATTCCTGCGCAACCGCCGCAGCGAGGGCCAGGACACCGAGCCTTGCCTCGTGGTCGACCTCGAAGTCGTGCGCGACAATTACCAGACCTTTGCCAAGGCGCTGCCCGACAGCCGTGTGTTCTATGCCGTCAAGGCGAACCCGGCGCCGGAAGTGCTGTCGCTGCTCGCGTCCATGGGCTCCTGCTTCGACACCGCGACGGTCGCCGAGATCGAGATGGCGCTGGCCGCGGGTGCGACGCCCGACCGCATCTCCTTCGGCAACACGATCAAGAAGGAGCGCGACATCGCGCGCGCCTTCGCGCTCGGCATTCGCCTGTTCGCTGTCGATTGCACCGCCGAAATCGAGAAGATCGCCCGTGCCGCTCCCGGCGCGAAGGTGTTCTGCCGTATCCTCTATGACTGCGCCGGCGCCGAGTGGCCGCTGTCGCGCAAGTTCGGCTGCGACCCGGAGATGGCCGTCGAGGTGCTCGACGCTGCCAAGCGCCTGGGCCTGGAACCGTGCGGCATCTCGTTCCATGTCGGCTCGCAGCAGCGCAAGGTGAAGGCGTGGGACCGGGCGCTGGCGATGGCCTCGCAGGTGTTCCGTGACTGCGCCGAGCGCGGCATCAACCTGACCATGGTCAACATGGGCGGCGGCTTCCCGACCAAGTACCTGAAGGACGTGCCCCCGGTCGTGACTTACGGCCGCTCGATCTTCCGCGCGCTGCGCAAGCACTTCGGCAACCAGATTCCGGAGACCATCATCGAGCCGGGCCGCGGCATGGTGGGCAACGCCGGCATCATCGAATCCGAGGTCGTGCTCATCTCGAAGAAGAGCGACGAGGACGAGGTGCGCTGGGTGTATCTCGACATCGGCAAGTTCGGCGGTCTCGCCGAGACGATGGACGAGTCGATCCGCTACGCCATCCGCACCCGTCACGACGGCGCGGACATGACGCCGTGCGTGCTCGCAGGCCCGACCTGTGACAGCGCCGACGTGCTGTACGAGAAGAGCCCGTATCCGCTCCCCGTCACGCTCGAGATCGGCGACAAGGTGCTGATCGAAGGCACCGGGGCCTATACGTCGACCTACTCGGCGGTGGCGTTCAACGGCATCCCGCCGCTGAGGACGTACCACATCTGATTTGCCACATCCGATCCGCCTCTCTCTCCGAGGCCTGACGAACCCGGGAGCCGGCTTGCCGGCTCCTTCCCTGACATTGCCATTCTGATGACGCTTGAGCTCGCGTGCCGCTGGCGCACGTGGGTTCAAGCGGGGACTGACGCGCCATGACTGCTCCTCGGAAGCCACAGTTCGCCCTCACATCGAAAGCCGCTCCGTTCGTGATCCGCGCGGAACGTGCTGCCGACGTCGCTGTGCGTGAAACGCTGCTCGATGCCTGCTTTGGCGAGAACCGCCACGGCCGCACCTGCCAGCGCCTGCGCGACGGACGCGCGCCTGCCGCGGGGCTTGCCCTGTCGGCGGTGCGCGAGGGCAACCTCGTGGGAACCGTGCGGCTGTGGCACGTCAGCGCCGGAGGCAGGCCCGCTTTGGTCCTCGGACCACTGGCGGTGGATCCTGCCTGCCGCGAGCTCGGGATCGGCGCCGCGCTGATGCAACAAGCGCTGGCCGCCGCCCGGGCGCGCGGGCATGACGCCGTGATCCTGCTCGGCGACGCCCCCTATTATGCCCGCTTCGGCTTCTCGGGCCAGAAGACCGGCGCGCTGTCGCTGCCCGGTCCGTTCGAACGCGATCGCCTGCTCGCGATCGAATTCACCGGCGGTGCGCTCGACGGCGCCGAGGGGATGATCGTCCCGACCGGCGCGCCGCTTTCCAAACGGAGGTCGGTTCGTCCGCTCCAGGCGCACGCGGCCTGAGGGATTGCCATGATGGCGACGACCGAAGCCGCGTAACGCGGCAACGCCGGGCTGCGCCCCACTGACGCCCGTCTTTTCGGGGTTGCGTGAGCCCCGGAAACGCCCTTTAAACCCGCCAAACACCGCTTTCACTCGAGGCCCAAATCGATGTCCCGCCGCCTGATCTCCACCGGCTCCCCCTTCGAGAAGACCGCCGGCTACAGCCGCGCCGTGATCGACGGCGATTTCGCCTTCGTCGCGGGAACCACGGGCTATGACTACACCACGATGACGATGCCGGCCGACGTCACGAGCCAGTCACGCAACTGCTTCAAGACCATCGCGGCTGCCCTGAAGGAGGGCGGATTCGAGATGGCCGACATCGTGCGCGTGACCTACTATCTCACCGACATCAAGGACGCAGACTCGCATTTCGCCGTCTGCGGCGAGGTCCTCGGCGACATCCGCCCGGCAGCAACGCTTCTCGTCGTCTCGGCGCTCTACAAGCCCGAGATGAAGGTCGAGATCGAAGCCACCGCCAAGCGCCGCACCTGATTCACCCCTGCCCCTTTGCCCGCCAGCACGTTCCGGAGAAACCATCCCATGAGCCCCGCCTCGCAGATCTACGCGAAGATCACCGGTCCCATCGTCATGGTCGGCTTCGGCTCCATCGGCAAAGGCACGCTGCCGCTGATCGAGCGGCACCTCGACTACGACAAGTCGCGCGTTACCGTGATCGATCCCAAGGACGAGGGCCGCAAGGCGCATTGTGAGAAGCAGAAAGTGCGCTTCATCCAGAAGGCCGTGACAAAAGACAATTATCGCGAGTTGCTGACGCCGCTGCTCACCGAAGGCGGCGGCCAGGGCTTTTGCGTGAATCTCTCTGTCGACACCGGCTCCACCGACATCATGGAGCTCTGCAACGAGCTCGGCGCGCTCTATATCGACACCGTCAACGAGCCCTGGCTCGGCTTCTATTTCGATGCCTCCAAGGGCCCCGAAGCGCGTTCCAACTACGCGCTTCGGGAGGCGACGCTGGCCGCCAAGAGGGCGCGCCCGGCGGGCTCGACGACGGCCGTCTCCTGCTGCGGCGCCAATCCCGGCATGGTCTCCTTCTTCGTCAAGCAGGCGCTGCTCAATGTCGCCGCCGATCTCAAGCTCAACGCCCCCAAGCCGAAGACCAAGGCCGAGTGGGCGGATCTGATGCGGCAGGCCGGCATCAAGGGCATCCACATCGCTGAACGCGACACCCAGCGCTCCAAGACGCCGAAAGAGCCTGATGTGTTCGTCAACACCTGGTCGGTGGAAGGTTTCCTGTCGGAAGGCGTGCAGCCGTCCGAGCTCGGCTGGGGCACCCATGAGAAGTGGATGCCGGAGAATGCGCGGACCCACGAGTCCGGCTGCGGCGCTGCCATCTATCTGATGCAGCCCGGCGCCAACACGCGCGTGCGCACCTGGTGCCCGACCCGCGGCGCGCAATACGGCTTCCTCGTCACCCACAACGAATCGATCTCGATCGCCGACTACTTCACGGTGCGCGACGCCTCGGGCAAGGCGGTCTACCGGCCGACCTGCCACTATGCCTACCATCCGGCCGACGATGCGGTGCTGTCGCTGCACGAGATGTTCGGCCGCGCCGCCAAGATGCAGGAGAAGCACCACATCCTCGACGAGAACGAGATCGTGGACGGCATCGACGAGCTCGGCGTGCTGCTGTTCGGCCACGACAACAACGCCTATTGGTACGGCTCGCAGCTCTCCATCGAAGAGACCCGCAAGCTCGCGCCCTATCAGAACGCCACCGGCCTGCAAGTGACCTCCGCCGTGCTCGGCGGCATGGTCTGGGCGCTGGAGAACCCGAACGAAGGCATCGTCGAAGCCGACGAGATGGATTTCGACCGCCTGCTGGAAATCCAGCTGCCATATCTGGGCCCAGTCAAGGGCTTCTACACCGACTGGACGCCGCTGACGGATCGCCCGGGCCTGTTCCCGGAAGACATCGACACGTCTGATCCGTGGCAGTTCAGGAACATCCTGGTGCGGTGAGGAGGGCCTCCCTCCGTGGTCATTCCGGGGAGCGCCACTTGGCGCGAGCCCGGAATGACGGCGGAAAGCTACTTCTTCTCGATCGGCGGCGCGATCTTCTCGGCCGGAGCCGGGGGCAGTGCCGGCTTGGCGGCACCCTGCGTCTGCGGATCGGGGCGCGCCGGCTCTGGCGCCGGTGTGGTCGGCCGATCGCCGCCGGGCTTGGCTTCGGCGGGCTTGTTCTGATCGTCGGACGGCGTACCCTGGAGCGGCGGCGTCGCCTGCGCCAGTTGCACGCGACCCTCAGCACGGATTTGCGCGATCGATACCCCTGATATCACGATGCCGGCCGCAAGCATCGAGCAGGCGATCATGAAGTCGAGTTTCAGTCTGCGCTTGTCATTGCCGATCATGTCGATCACCGCCTTTGTCCGCGATATCAACGAAGTCGCCGGGCCGCGGTTCCGTAGCCGCTCGAGTGGGAACCGCCCGTTCGCGCGCCAAAACGCCACGCTCAGTCCGAAGTGCTGACCTCCCAAGTGGCGTGGCGTACGCCCGGCAGGTGCTGGAGAGCGGTCGCAACCGCGTTCAGCTCGTTCGGATCGACAGCCGTCGCGACCAGCTTGGCCACGATCTCCAGATTGTCTTCGCCGATCTCGACCACCTCGATATCGGCCACAGGATATTTCGCAGCCTCCAGCTTTTCGACGAGACGATCACGCATATCGGGGAGCGCGTCGGTGGCGACGGCGAGCTTGAAGTAATAGGTTGCCTCGGAGGCCTTCTCGTTCAGCGGGATGCGGTTGATGGCGTTGACCAGCGGGCGCAGCATGGTGTTGCCGGCGATGACGAACACGGTGAGCGCGGCCGCCTGCGCGATCATGTCGGCACCGGCACAGGAGCCGACCGCGGCCGAGGCCCACAGCGTCGCTGCGGTGTTGAGCCCGCGCACGTCCATGCCTTGCTTCATGATCACGCCGGCGCCGAGGAAGCCGATGCCCGAGACGACATAGGCGATCACCCGCACCGCACCGTCGGCGCCGTCCAGCTGCATGGCGAGATCGACGAAGGCGGCCGCGCCGACCGCGACCAGCACATTGGTGCGCAGGCCCGCGGTGCGCTGGCGATATTGCCGCTCGGCGCCGATCAGCGTGCCCAGCACGAAGGCCGTAAACAGGCTGATCAACGTGTCGAAGAAGTCGGCAAGCTGGAAGGTCGTCAGAAACCGCATGTGTTTCGCGCCGCCATTGGAGAGATGCGGTAGGGTGGGCAAAGGCGCGCTCTTGCGCGACGTGCCCACCCCTTTTGCGTCGTGGAGAAAGATCGTGGGCACGGCGCGTTGCGCCTTTGCCCACCCTACGGCTGGACCAATGACAATTTAAAGCTCCAGCATTCCGCCGTCCCCGTTTTCATCCGCAAACGCCAGCAGCTTGCCCTTGGCATTCCAGGCAAGCGCGGCGACCGGCGGGGTGCCGTTGCGGCGGACCAGGATTTCCGCGCCGTCCTCCAGCCGCACCATCAGCACGGTGCCGTCGCTGTAGCCGGCGGCGAGGATGTCGTTCTTGGGATGGCAGGCGACGGCCGACACGCGCGCCTGCAGCGGCGCCAGCATCGCGGGCTCCTTGCCCATCGGCCCGTCCTTGCTGCCGAACGGCCAGATGATGACGGTGTCGGCGCCGGAGGTCGCCAGCCCCTTGCCGCCGGCGCTCCAGGACATCGAGCGGACGCGGCCGGGATAGCCGGTCATGCGCATATGCCTGTTGTCGGCAAGCCGCCAGCCGTGCAGCGCCGCCTCGTGCATCGTCGTGACCAGGAATTTGTTGTCCGGACTGAAGGTGACGCCGAGATGCGAGCCGGCCCAGGGCAGGAATTCGGCCGAGCCCTCCATGTTCGGAAACCACAGCGTCGCGCCGTTGTAATGGGCGATCGCGAGCCGCAGGCCCTTCGGCGCGAACGCAAGCCCGCCGACGGTCGAGGGCACCTCGAGCGACTTCTCCTCGGACTTGCCGCTCTTGACGGTCGCGACCTTGCCGGCCGACCAGGCGTAGGCGCCGTCGGGATGCAGCGCCACCGCGTCGATCCAGCGCCGCTTCGGGTCGGTGGCGAGCAGCGTCACCTCGCCCTTGGCGTCGAGCGCGACGACCTTGCCGTCGTCGCCGCCCATCACGAGGCGCTTGCCGTCGCAGGCGGTGGAGAGAATACCGCCGCTATGCACGGCGACGGTGGTGATCTCGCCCTTGTCATCGACGAACGCGACGTTCTCCTCGCCGCCGACGAAGGCAGCGCGATCCCTGAGGAAATGCACCGAGGTCACGCCCATGCCGAGCGTGACAGGTTTGACGCGATCGGTGACGGAGACGATCGAGGCGGAATCGGGGGCCGGCGTAAACTCTTTCATCACGAGACGATGCAGCTCTCGAAACCCTCGCGGATGGCCTTTTCCGGCAATTCGCGGCCGATGAAGACGAGGCGGCTCTCGCGCTTCTCGCCCTCCTTCCACTTCCGCTGGTGGTCACCCTCCAACATCATGTGAACGCCCTGGAAGACGTAGCGGTCGTCGTCGTCGTGGAAAGCGAGGATGCCCTTGGAGCGCAGGATCTTGCCGCCCTCGACCTGCACCAGGTTCTGCAGCCAGGGCATGAACACGTTGGGATCGAGCGGCTTGTCGGTCTTGAGCGACAGCGACTGCATGTCCTCGTCGTGATAGTGCTTCAGGCCGTGGCCATGATCATGATGATGGTCGTGGCCGTGGTGGTGGTGATCATGATCGTGGTCATGATCGTCGGCATTCAGAAAGTCCGGCTCGACTTCGAGGATGCGGTCGAGATCGAACGCGCCGCGGTCGAGCACGTCGGCCAGGGCCACCGAGCAGCGCTCGGTGCGATGCAGCTTGGCATAGGGGTTAATGGCGCGGATGCGGGCTTCGACCTCGGCAAGCTCGCCCTTGCTGACGAGATCGGTCTTGTTCAGCACGATGACGTCGGCGAAGGCGATCTGGTTCTTGGCCTCGGGCGCGTCCTTGAGCCGGTCGGACAGCCATTTGGCGTCGGCGACCGTGACCACGGCGTCGAGCCGCGCATTCTTCTGCACGTCCTCGTCGACGAAGAAGGTCTGGGCGACCGGCGCCGGATCGGCAAGGCCGGTGGTCTCGACGATGATGGCGTCGAACTTGCCCTTGCGCTTCATCAGGCCGTCCATGATGCGGACGAGATCGCCGCGCACGGTGCAGCAGATGCAGCCGTTGTTCATCTCGAACACTTCCTCATCGGCGCCGATGATGAGGTCGTTGTCGATGCCGATCTCGCCGAATTCGTTGACGATGACGGCGTATTTCTTGCCGTGGTTCTCCGACAGGATGCGGTTCAACAGCGTGGTCTTGCCGGCGCCGAGATAGCCGGTCAGGACGGTCACGGGAATTTTCTGGGACGCTTCAGACATAACAACTCCGACATCGGGCTTTTTCGCGCGACGCGAGGCGGGGTGGCCCCCTGCCCTAGTGGTCAAGCGCGCTGGTCAGGGCCTTTATATTGTGCCTGACCATATCAATGTAAGTGGGTGCGAGCCCCTTTTCGCCGGTCAAACCGTCCGAAATCAGGGTCCCCCCGACTTTTGAGCCGGTCTCCGCCGCAATCCGCCGGATCAGCCGGTCATCGCTGATATTTTCCAGGAAGACGGCCGGTATTTTCTGGGCCTTGATCTGGCCGATGATGGCCGCGATGTCCCGCGCGCTCGGCTCGGTTTCGGTGGAGACGCCCAGGGGGGCGATGAACCGGATACCGTATTCGGCGGCGAAATAGCCGAAGGCGTCATGGGTCGAGATCACCTTGCGCCGGTCCGGCGGGATTTTCGCGACGGCCTCGCGGACCTCGCGGTCAAGCGTTTCGAGCTTTTCCAGATAGGCTTTTGCCTGGGTCCGGAAGAATTCCGCATCATCCGGGGCGGCCACGGCCAGCGCATTGGCGATATCGGTCGCGTAGACCTTGGCGTTGGGGACGGACTGCCAGGCGTGGGGATCGGCAGCCGAGCCGAGTTTCAGCGGCACGATACCGGCGCTCGCGGTGACGATTGTTGCCTTGCTGCCGGAGGATTGCACGAGGCGCGGCAGCCAGCCTTCGAGGCCGAGCCCGTTGATGACGACAAGCTTTGCATCAGCGATCCGCTTCGCGTCGCTCGGCGCCGGCGTGTAGACGTGGACGTCGCTGTCGGGGCCGACCAGCGTCGTGACGTTGACGCGGTCGCCGCCGATGGTGCGGACGAAATCGCCGAGAATCGAGAAGCTCGCGACGACGTTGAGCCTCTCGGCGGCATGAAGCGGCGAAGCGATCAGCAAGAGCACGCACAACAGGAGACGCTGCATCGTCAGGCTTCCAGATGCCGGCCGGGAAACATCTGGCGGACCAGACCACCGACACTGCCGAACAGGACCGAGACGATGTAGAGCACGGTCGCCACCAGGATGATCGCCGGGCCCGACGGCACGCGGGTCTGGAACGACAGCACGAGGCCGGCATAGCCCGAGATCGCGGCTGCGACCACCGCGATGCAGATCATGACGGTGAGATCGCGAGACCAGAACCGCGCGATACCAGCCGGCAGGATCATCAGGCCGACCGCAAGCAGCGTGCCGAGCGCCTGAAAGCCGTTGACGAGGTTGACCACAACCAGCGCAAGGAAGGCGAGATGCGCGGGACCGCCGGCGCGGCTGACAGTGCGCAAAAACAAGGGATCGACGCTCTCGATCACCAGCGGGCGGTAGATCACGGCGAGCACCAGCAGCGTCACCGTGGCGTTGAAGGCCACCACCAGCAGCGTCTGGTCGTCCATCGCGAGGATGTTGCCGAACAAGACGTGGAGCAGGTCGATATTGGTGCCCTTGATCGAGACGATGGTGACGCCGAGCGCCAGCGAGGCCAGATAGAAGGTCGCGAGCGAGGCGTCCTCCTTCAGCCCGGTCGAGCGCGCGACCACGCCGGCGAGGATGGCGACGGCAAAGCCGGCGATCAGGCCGCCCGCGGTCATCGCGAACAGATTGAGACCGGAGAGCAGGAAGCCGACAGCGGCGCCCGGCAGGATCGCATGCGCCATGGCATCGCCAACGAGGCTCATCCGCCGCAGCATCAGGAAGACGCCGATCGGCGCGCCGGCCAGCGACAGCGCGATCACGGCGGCCAGCGCGCGCCGCATGAACTCGAATTCAGTGAACGGGCCGATCAGCGCGTCATAGAGCATCGGTGATCATGCCGCCCGCGAGCTGATATCGTCGCCGGCGCAGGCTGCGGCGCTGTCGTCGAACGCCTCGCACATCCGCATCGCCACCAGCAGGTTTTCCGGCGTCAGCACCTCCGCCGTCGGCCCCCACGCGACGGGGCCGCGCGCCAGCACCAGCGTCTCGCTGAAATGGTTGCGCACCATCTCCATGTCGTGCAGCGCGGCCAGCACGGTACGGCCCTCGCGGTGCCAGCGCTCGACCAGCGCGAGCAGGTCGGTCGTGGTCTTGCTGTCGATGGCGTTGAAGGGCTCGTCGAGCACGATGAGCGAGGCGTCCTGGAGCAGCACGCGCGCGAACAGCACGCGCTGCATCTGGCCGCCGGAGAGCGTACCGATCGGACGGTTCTCGAAACCGTTGAGGCCAACGGCGCCGATCGCACCCAGGATCTTGCCGCGCGCGGCCTTGCCGATCCCGCCGAACAGGCCGGTCCCGCGCCACAGCCCGGTGCCGACGAAATCGAACACCGAGATCGGAAAGCTGCGGTCGATCTCCGCGCTCTGCGGCAGATAGGCGATATCGCGGCTATCGAGCCCGCCGAGATGGATGCTGCCGTCGAGCGGCCGGAGGATGCCGACGATGCCGCGCAGCAGGGTCGACTTGCCGGCGCCATTCGGGCCGATCACGGCCACCAGCGCGCCCCGCGCGACCTCGCCGTTGAGATGGTGGACGGCCGGGTGCCGGTCATAGCCGAGCGTGACATTGTCGAAGTGCACGGCCGCCATGGTCACCTCATCGCTAGGAAGACCACGCCCCAGAGCACGGCACAGACGGCCAGTGCGGCCAGAAGGCGTGCAGCCATGGTCATGCGCAGGATCGACCAGTGCGCCGCCTGGGCGGGATGCGGGGAGGCAGCGTCGTGGACATGCGCGTGGCTATGGTCGTGCCCGTGTGCATGCCCGGGGCCGTGGGAGTGGCCGTCGGCATGGTCGTGATGATGGGCGTGAGACGCGGCGGGAACCATACCAGAGACGTTATATTATAACATTACCTCTGTCCACGCCGTGCTCAGGGCTTGCCGATCACCATCGCGATGGCGGCTGCCACGAACGGAAATGGCACCGAGACCGCGCAGCGGAACCAGACGAAACGGGCCGGCATGAACGGGATTTCCCACAGGATCACCCGCTGGAAGGCAAACAGGGCCCAGGCGACGACATAAGCGACGACCTGCGGCACCCCGCCACCCGACTTCAGGGCCACCGTGCCGATGGAGAAGCCGATCACCGGGCCGCCGGGCGTGGCCGCGCCGGCGATCACGGCGGTTGCGACACCCAGCCAGCCACTGTCCGGGCCGAGCCAGCCGGTGATCACCTCCTGCGGGATGATGGCGGCGATGTAGCCGGAGCCGATCACCCCCAACGCGATCCGCGGCACGATGTTGATGAAGTCCATCGAACCTTCGCGCAGCGAGGCCTTGAACACCGGCGGACCGCGGCGAAAGGCGATCAGGCCGACGCCGAACACCGAGCCCCACAACAGGATGTCGATGAAAAGCGCGGCGCTCAAGTCTCGTAGTCCTTCGGCCCGGGATGCGGATAGAGCCGGACATAGACGAAGCGGCCGAGGGCCCCCGCGAGGATCGGCAGCGGCAGCGAGATCAGAATCCGCCACAGCGTGAAATCGGTGCCCATGATCGGGATTTCCCAGGCCACCGCCCGGCCATAGCCGATCAGGGTCCAGCTCACGACCATGGCAATGGTGGCGCCGAAATCGGCGCCAACCGCGAGCAGCGCGCTCGCCACCGGATAGGCGGTGAAGGGGCCGCCCGGCAGGATCGCGCCGAAGGCGGTGCCGATCAGAAGGCCCGTCAGCCCGGACTTCGGCCCGAGTGAGCGCGAGACCTTTTCGTGCGGGAGGATCTCCGAGATGAAAGCGCCAAGCAGGCAGCCGGCGAGCACGCGCGGCAGGATGCCTGAGAACAGCGAGAGGTCGTGGGTCAGAATGTCGAGGACGCCGTCGGTGCCGTCGCGCCGCCAGACCAGCGCCGCGCTCACCGCCACCAGCGCGGCAATGATGATCGTCGACCAGCCGATCGGCTTACGCACCCGCCCCGGCCGCGGCTCGGACTCCGCGTCCTCGACAGGCGCCGGGTTCTTCGGTGAAGGTTCTGACAAATGGTGTGGAGAGGCTCGAGGGTGACGCCGTCCTGATTAAGGGCGGTGTTCCCCCGATGCAAACGGTGTGATGACAGACCTATGCGCGCAACACGCAGGGCATTCCGCACAGCAAAAAGGCGGCCGCGCGAGCGACCGCCCTTGTTTCGTCATTCCGGGGCGGCGCGTCAGCACCGAGCCCCGGAATGACATCATCAGGCCTTCTCGAACAGCGACTCGACGTATTCCCAGTTCACGAGGTTCTCGACGAACGCCTTGAGATAATCCGGGCGGCGGTTGCGGTAGTCGATGTAGTAGGAGTGCTCCCAGACGTCGCAGCCGAGGATCGGGGTGGCGCCGTGCACCAGCGGATTCTCGCCGTTCGGGGTCTTGGAGATCTCGAGCTTGCCGTTCTTGACCTGGAGCCAGCACCAGCCGGAGCCGAACTGGCCGACGCCGGCCGCCTGGAAGTCGGTCTTGAACTTCTCGAAGCCGCCGAGGTCTTCGTTGATCTTCTTCTCGATCTTGCCCGGCAGCTTGGTGCCGCCGCCATTGGGCTTCATCCAGCTCCAGAAGTGGATGTGGTTGTAGTGCTGGCCGGCATTGTTGAACACCGCGGGGTTCTTGCCGAACGAGCCCTTGACGATCTCTTCAAGGGGCTTGCCTTCCCATTCGGTGCCCTTGAGCGCGTTGTTGCCGTTGGTGACGTAGGCCTGATGATGCTTGTCGTGGTGGAATTCCAGCGTCTCCTTCGACATGAACTGGCCGAGGGCGTCATAGGCGTAAGGGAGGGGGGGCAGCGTGAAGGTCATGGGATGTTGTCCGCGACTGATGGGGAACTGGATTAACGGGGACTCTTATAGAAGGTTCCCCGGCCGTTAAATACCTCAGAATTGCTAAAACGCGCGACGCGGCGGCTTGGCCGGATTGCACAACTTCGCCGCACCGAGGGACGTCAGACCCGCTCGGCGGCCGCAAAATCTCATTGCCTTTGAAGCGGTTATGACAGAACGAATGGACCGCACAGCCGCGTTGCGAGAGACAGAGCCATGAGCATCGAGATCGACATTTTGAACGGCGACGCCTCGTGGAAAATCGCGGAGCCGCTGCATCAGGCGGTCTGGGGGCCGGAACAGGTCGCAGACAAGCCCTGGGCTCACGTCAAATGGGCCAATGCCGATCTGCGCGTACTGATCGAGACGCCCGAGGACGGCCTCGTCTGTCATGTCGGCATCTATTTCCGCACGGTCATCTGGAATGGGCAGAAGGTCCATATCGGAGGCATCGGCGGGGTCTGCACCCGCGAGGACCGGCGCGGCCGCGGCTATGCGACCGTGGCGATCGACGCGGCGGTTCATACCATGCGCGCCAACGAGGCCGTCCGCTTCGCGCTGCTGTTCTGCGAACCGCACAATTTCTCGTTCTACGAGACCCGCAGCTGGCTGCCCTTCAAGGGCGAGGTCTATTGCGAGCAGCCGGAGGGGCGGATCCGTTTCACCGACATGGCGCCCTACGTCTTCAACATTGTCCGCGCGCCGACGCTGGGCACCATCGACCTCTGCGGCCTGCCCTGGTGAGCCCTGCACGGTAAGGGGTGGTGGAGATATCGCGCACCCATTAGTATGTCGGTCATCATCCAATATTCCGCCCGGTGACAGATGACGATCGACGCCCCCCTAGACGCCGTTCCGCCGCTTGCGCCGGTCGCCTCCCCGATCGCCAGCCTGCTGACCGCGCCGATCCTGCCGACGCTGCTTCGGCTCGCGATCCCCAACATGATCGCGATGGTCGGCAGCACGCTGGTTGCGATTGCCGAGACCTCCTATATCGGCCGGCTCGGCACCATTCCGCTCGCCGCGATCGCGCTGGTGTTTCCGTTCGCGATGCTGACGCAGATGATGAGCGCGGGCGCGATGGGCGGCGGCGTTTCGTCCGCGATCAGCCGCGCGCTCGGCGCCGGGGATCGCGACCGCGCCGCGACGCTGGCGCTGCATGCCGCCATCATCGGCCTCTGCGGCGGGCTGTTCTTCACGGTGATGATGCTCGTCTTCGGCCGCTCGTTCTTCACCCTGCTCGGCGGCCGCGATCGCGTGCTCGAGGAAGCCAGCGGCTATTCGCAGGTGCTGTTCTCCGGCGCGGTCGCGATCTGGCTCGTCAATACGCTCGCCTCGGTGATCCGCGGCACCGGCGACATGCGCCTGCCCTCGATGACTCTGATCGGGGCGAGCGTGCTGCAGATCGCGCTCGGCGGCACGTTGGGGCTCGGCCTGTTCGGCGTGAAGGCCTTCGGCATGCCGGGCGTCGCCAGCGGCCAGTTGATTGCGTTCACCTGCGCCGCGATCTTCTTCCTGTGGTATCTCGCGTCCGGCCGCAGCCGGCTGCCGCTGAATCTTCGCGCGTTTCATTTCGAGCGCGCGATGTTCCTGGACATCCTCAAGGTTGGTGCGGTGGCATGCCTGTCGCCGCTCCAGACCGTGCTCACCATTTTGATCTTCACCAAGATCCTGGCGACGTTCGGCACCGAGATGCTGGCCGGCTACGGCATCGGCTCGCGGCTGGAATTTCTGCTGATCCCGATCACCTTTGCCTTCGGCATCGCCTCGGTGCCGATGGTCGGCATGGCGATGGGCGCCGGACAGGTGAAGCGCGCCCGGCGTGTGGCCTGGACCGCCGCTGCAGCTTCCGGATTGGCGGTCGGCCTCATCGGGCTCGCTGTGGCGCTCGCTCCATCGCTGTGGGTCGCACTGTTCACGCGGGATGCCGGCGTCACCGCCGCCGCGCACAGCTATTTCCACTGGGCCGGCCCGACCTTCGTGTTCTTCGGCATCGGCGTGTCGCTCTACTTCTCCTCGCAAGGCGCCGCGCGCGTCGGCGGCCCCGTGCTCGCTTCCACCGCGCGGCTCCTGATCGTCGCCATCGGCGGCGTAGGCCTGATGACGGCGCAGGCGCCGGCCTGGACCTTGTTCGCGCTGGTCGGCGGCGCCATGGCGGTGTTCGGCCTGTCGACTGCGGCCTCGGTCACCTTCGCCCGCTGGGACAAATGATCGCAGGTCATGAACGCAGGCAAGTGAACGCAAGAATGTGATTCTTGCCGGCGTTGCAGTATCCCGCCGGGCTGCTATTGAGGCGCTCCATTTTCGGGGCCTCTTCCATGACTTCCAGATTCGCCGCTCTCATCGTCCTTCTCGCCGCGCTGCTCGGGGCGCCGGCCGCGTATGCGCAGAGCGCCGACGGGACATGGCTCACCCAGGCAGGCGATGCGCGCGTCAAGATCGGCAAGTGTGGCGGCGGCATTTGCGGCCACGTCGTCTGGCTGCGCGAGCCCTACGACACCGCGACCGGCCAGCCCGCCACCGACAGCAAGAATCCCAATCGCGAACTCGCCCGGCGCCCGATGATCGGCTTGCCGCTGTTCAGCGGCATGCAGCCGTCCGGTCCTAGCAAATGGTCCGGCCAGATTTACAATGCCGACGACGGCAGCACCTATGCCAGCAACGTCACCGTGACCGGAGCGGATTCGCTGCGGGTCGAAGGCTGCGTCGGCGCACTCTGCGGCGGCGAGACCTGGACGCGGGCGGGGCGGTAACAGGTCTCGTGTCCCGGACGCGCTGCGGCGCTTGCGCTGCTGCGCAGAGCCGGGACCCAAACTGCGATGGGCCCCGGCTCTGCAGCGCACCGTTTCACGCTGCGCTGCGTCCGGGGCACGAACGTGGTTGTCACGCCATCATCGCCTTCAACGCCGTCGCCGCCGAGGCGTAGCCGCCTCGTGCTCCGTCGATGAAATGGACATGATCGCTGCGCAGCGCCGACGGCGTGAAGCAGGTCATCATGGCGGCGTCCTGCTGATGGAGACCGTAGCGCACGATGCCCTCGCGCGCAGCCGCCGCCAGACGATCGCTCAGCGCGCGTTCGAGCTGCGGCGTGCAGTCGAGGATCATGCGAAGGCCGTCGTCATATTTCCTGAAGTCCGAGTTCTCGACCACCTGGCGCTTGTAGGCCTTCGGCACGAAGCCGCCGACGTTGAGGTCGAAGCGCATGACCAGATAGATGAACAAGGTGTAGGCCAGCACGGTGGCACGTCGCGCAAGCAGCGGACCACCGCGCCTGGTGCGGGCCTCGTATTCCAGCCCCTGCGGCGGCCATTTCAGCGGCGGCCCTTGCGCCGGCACCGGACGCGCACCGTCCGGGCTGCGTTCGACGAGGTGGATGATGTCCTCGATCACCTTGCGGAAGGCGTGCGGATCGGCGCTGCGCCCCGGCATCACCAGCACCGACAGGATCAGCCCACGCGAGGCCGGTATCACCTCGAAGCGGCAGGACAGGCCCGAAAGATCGGGCTGCGTGCCCGCCGGAGCTTCCGGCACGGCAAACTCGCCGCGCTTCATCGCGGCGTCGGCGAAGGCGAGCCCGCCGCCCGAGAACATCGCATAGGACAGGTTCGCCGACGGACCGAAGCGCGCAACGCGCACGTCGAGGCCCTGCGCGCGGATGGCGGTGACCGGCACCAGCGCGACGCGCATCGTCAGATCGAGATCTTCCCGCACCCAGGTCGCGGTTGCCGCCAGCGCCGCCCGGGCGGGTTCGAGATCGCCCGGCGCAACCGCAAAGCTGGCACCGTCGCCGCCGAACGCGAAGGGGAATTCGCGTCCTTCCAATGCGTTCGTCACCGCCGCAATCACGGCGGCGCCGGCCATGTTCACCGCCTTGTAGCGCTGCGCCGCGATCGCCTTGGTGGAATCGACGATGTCGGCAACGCCGATGCTCCAATCGTCCGGGAGCGGCGCATAGAGCGCCGGGTCCATCAGGCTGGTAAAGCCCCGGAAGACCGGAATGCCGGAATAGAAGGATTCGCCTGAGGTCATCGGGGATGCCGGATGGTTGGAATGCGAAACAAATACGGTGCGAGATCGATCCGGGTTCGCCGGCCGGCGGCCCCTTGCAATCATTGGCCGAAACGGGTCAGGACAACAACAAGATACGGCACCAACAGGAATGAGGCCGCGTTGCAATGCCGCAGCGTGTCATTGATCGGCATCAAGCGGCTGGCCGGGAAGAGCGGCTATCGTTCTCAACTTAATCGGTTGCATGGGATGATCGAAGTGTCCGACTTCGACAGCAAGGACTCCGCCTCTCCGGTCCGCCGGCGCACGGGCATCGACCCGATCAGCGCGGTGAAGATGCCCGAAAGACTGACGGCAGCCGTCGATGCCTGGGCTGAGGCACATCAGCTGCCCCGCTCGGATGCGATCTGCAAGCTGATCGAGCTGGGCTTGAAGATGGCGCCCCCGGTCCTCTCCTTGGTGCACCCGATCGCATCGGACGCCACCAGGATCGAAGAGATCGCAGTCCACGAGATCGAGACGCTGCTCGATCCGGCATTGCCGGCCGAGGAACGCGAGCGTCGCATCCGCCGCCTTACCGAAGGGCCGCCGGAATTTTCACACGAGCGAATCGACCTGCTGAAGGACCCGCCGAAACACCGGACGTGAGACGCTAGTGCAGCTTCTCGTCCTGGCGCTTGCGTAAGCTATCGAGAGACGTATCGTGGCAACCGACCAGACGTACGAATTGCTGCGGATACATCTCGTGGCCGTGATCACCGGAATTCTGATGCGTCATCGGCGGGCAACGGACGTCGCCCGGCTTGCCGCGAGATTGCTCCGTCCGGCCCTGACCTGAAGCGGTTACGCTGGGCATGGTCATGGACTGCTCCCTGTCGATAAGGGCAGATCGATTGACGTAACCCAATCGATTGCGGGGCATCTTACGACCAAATCCGGTTGAATGTCATTGTGCCGGATCAATTCAATTGTGGCTGCGGAGTTCCGCTTACGCCGTGTTTCCCGCATCGATGGTGAACACGGTCCCTGTCACGTTGCGGCCGCCCTCCCCGAGCAGATATTCCACCATGCGCGCGACGTCGTCCGTTTCCGGCAGGCGGCGCAGCGCGCTGCGGCTGGCGATGCGCTTGCGCGCCTCGTCGGACAGGTTGTGCGTGAGCTCGGTGTCGATGAAGCCCGGCGCGATCGCGTTCACAGTGATGCCGAGCTTGCCGACCTCGCGCGCCAGCGAGCGGGTGAAGCCGGTGGCCGCCGCCTTGGTCGCGCCATAGACGGACAAGCCGTTGTAGCCGGTGGTCGCAATGATCGAGGAGATGTTGATGATGCGGCCGGCGCCGTCGGCCATCATCTGCCGCGCGACGTATTTGGTGAGGATGATCGGCGACAGCACGTTGAGCTGCACCAGCGCCTCGATCTCGGAATTGTGCATGGTGGCGAGCAGGCCTTCGGTGCCGAGGCCGGCATTGTTGACGAGACCATAGGTCGGGCCGAATTCATCGCGCACGAGTTTTGCAAAAGCCGGAATGGCGTCGATCACGGCGAGATCACAGGCGCGGAAATGCAGGCGCCCACCCGACTCGGCAATCGCCGCCTTGAGCTCGTCGCTCTCGCGCCGCGCCGCCGCGATCACGTTGTAGCCGGCGCCGACGAGGCGTCTGCCGATCGCAAGACCGATGCCGCGGCTGCCGCCGGTGACCAGAACGTTATGCATCGGTGCGCGCCAGTTTTCCGGCAGGAGTGACGTCGAGTGCGTCGACGAAGCGAATCACCGCCGGCACCTTGTGAGACGCAAGCTGCGCGCGGCACCGCTCCAGGATCTGGTCGCGGATCTCCTTCGCGCGGGCGGGATCGGTGCCCTCAGTGAGGATCACATCGGCGACGACGATGCCGCCGGTGATCGGGCTCTTGCGCGATTTGGCCTGCGACATCCGCACACCGGGATGGCCGTTGATGACCGCCTCGATCTCTTCGGGGTGGACCTTCAGCCCACCGATATTGATGATGCCGCCGCGGCGGCCGACGAAATAGTAGCGCTCACCGCGCAGCTCGACGATGTCGCCGCTGTCGACGAATCCATCGTCATCGGTGAGCGCGGCGGCATTGCGGCCGACATAGGCATGCGCGGTACGCGTCGAACGGATACGGAGCGAACCGTCGACCACTTTCATCTCGACGCCATTGCGATTGCCGAGATAGTCGGCCGGAAAGCCTTCCAGACCGTCATTGACGGCAAAGCCGACGCCGGCTTCGGTGGAGGCATAGGCATGACCGACGGAGGAATTGGGGAACGCCGCCTTCAACCCGTCGAGCACCGCCTGGTCGGCGATTTCGCCGGAGAGGCGGACGTAACCCGGTGTGAACTGCGCGGCCGAGCCGCTCATCAGGAGCTTGCGCCAGTGCGAGGGAGTGCCGGAGATGTGCGAGACCCCGCGTGCCTTCAGCCGCGCGACGTGATCGCCGAGCGCCTCGTGCGGGTCCGACAGCACCATCGAGCCGCCCGAGAGGACGGCGCGGAGGAATATCTGCAGGCCGCCATAGCGGCGGATATCGTAGAAGGTTGCCCAGACCGGCGCAGGTCCCCGCGCAGGGCCTTCGGCAACGATCGCACCGGTCAGTGCATCCAGCGTGTGGCCGACGATCTTCTGCACGCCGGAGGTGCCCGACGTCAGCATCAGCCATTCCGTCGCGCGTTCGGTCTTGACCGGCGCGGCGGCTTCGAGCGGCAATTGCGCGGTGACGATGAGCGGGACGCCTGTGCCGGCCCAGCGATCGGGCTCGTCGGTCACGACGGCATCTATTCCGGCATCGGCGATCAAGGCCTCCAGATGCGCCGGATTGAGATCGGGCGGGCACAGCAGCATACGACGGGCGATGCCGTCGAGCTCGATCATCGCAAGGCCCGACCGCAGTTGATCGGACAATTTGAGCAGCACGGAGCGGCCGGACAATTCGCGCAGACGGCCGCCCAGGACCGTCTGCGACAGGACATCGGTCAGCGACACGCAGGTGCGCGCGTCGGACAGCGTACGGCCGGTCAGCTCCGCGCCGAGATGGTCGCGAAGCGCAAAGATCTCACGCGGGGACATTTTCGTAGGCCCGCACGAAATCACCCACCGTCGCGGGAAATGCTGCGTCCTCGGAAATGGTGAAGGGGTCGACGCCGGTCTCGTCCTCGAGGCGCGCAACCAGAATGGCGAAGGCGAGCGAGTCGAAGCCCGTCTCGTGCAACGACAGATCGTCCGAGAGTGCGGGAAGCGTGACGTGCTGCTCTTTGGCGATCTGCTGGATCGCGTCGATGACCTTAGACCTTACCGACATGGCTGGCTCGCTCTTCGTTATCGTTGGTGTTGCGGCGGCTCTTGCTGGCCGCCTCCCCATGGCCGCTTGTTTACCCGACAGAAGTAAATGGCTTCTTGGACAATTCAGATAAAATTGGACCTATCTGCGGATTTTGGCAGGATTCACAGCCTGATCGAGCCGTCCACGATCCGCGCATGGGCCTCCGTATCGAGCGCCACATAGGTCCCGGACTTCGGGTCTGCCATGAACAGCGGATCGGAGATCGCGCCGGGATCGAAGCCTTCCCGTGCCAGATCGCCCTTCTTCTGCTTGAATGTCTCGGTCGCATCGATCTCGCTGGAGATGCGGATGAAGACGGGGTGCGCATAGGCAGGCAAGCGCTGGGCCAGATGTGCGGGCAACGCCTCGATGTCGAAGCCCTCGTTGACGACGATCGCGCTCATGCCGGCGCGGCCGTCGGCGCCGGGGATGCTGACGCCGTAAGTGGTGGCGTCGACCACGCCGGCAAAGTCGCGCATCGCGTCGTTCACCTCCGAGGTCGCCACGTTCTCGCCTTTCCAGCGGAACGTGTCCCCGATCCGATCGACGAAATGAAAGAAGCCCTTGTCGTCGATCCGCATCAGATCGCCCGTGCGAAACCAGGCATCGCCCCTGGCAAAGACATCGCGAAGAACCTTCTTCTCGGTCTCGCCTGCATCGGTGTAGCCCTCGAAGCGGCCGCCGCCTTCATCGGCGGTGCCGATGCGGCCTACGGCCTCGCCGGCCTCACCGCGGGCGCAGGCGATGCAAAAGCCCTCTTCGTTGCGCAGCGGCGCGCCGCTGTCGGGGTCGAGCTTGACGAGATTGGCAGGAAAGCGATGCGCCAGCAGCGGCGGGATGCGCCCGATGGCGCCCGGCTGTCCCTCGACGTTGAACAGCGAGAAATTGCCTTCCGTTGCCGCATAGAATTCGAGGATGCGCGGAATGGCAAAACGCGCCTGAAAGTCTTCCCAGATATCGCCGCGCAGGCCATTGCCGCAGACGAGGCGAAGACGATGCCGGTTCTCATATTCCGAGGGCGCCGCCTTGAGCAGATAACGGCAGAGCTCGCCGATATATTGAAACAGCGTGCAATCATGCCGCACGATATCGGACCAGAAATGCGAGGCCGAGAATTTCTCCGCGATCACCACCGAGCCGCCGGCGGCGAGCATGCTGCACGGCGCGACGATGCCGCCGACCGAGTGGAATAGCGGCAGGCAATCGTAGAGCCGGTCATGCGGGTCCGCACCGGTGAGGCCGGCGAACCAGAAGCCCCAATTGAGAATGCGGCGGTGACTGATGCTGGCGGCCTTCGGCAGGCCTGTCGTGCCCGAGGTGTAGATCAGCAGCGCACGATCATCGATGGTGATCTCACCGCGCTCCTCAGGCGACAGGGGCGCGTCGTCCATAGCCGCAAGCGCAACGTCGATGGCGCGCTCGCTGCGGGCATCTCCATGGGTCCAGACTTTGGCCTGCGTCTTCAGATGCGGCGTTGCGCTCTCCAGCATCGCCGTCAGCTCATGCGCAAGGATGATATGCGAGGGCCTTGCGACGTCGAGGCAATGCGCGAGCGAGGGTCCCACCAGCTTGGTGTTGAGCAGCGCCGCCACGCCGCCGATCCGGCTGATGCCGAGCCAGGCCGCGACATAGTCGATGCCGTTCGGCATGATCAAGGCGACCGTATCACCCTTGGCCACGCCGGCCGAGCGTGCCCAGCGCGCGTAGCGGTTGATGCGCTTCGACAGGCCTTCGTAGTCGAGACTTGCGTCGTCCGTGATCAGCGCGACGCGGTCGGGCTGGCGCTGCGCCCAATCGTCGATGACGTCGGCGAACAGACGTCCCGGCAGCGCTTCGACCCGTGCGGTGAGCTCGATGGCCTTCAGCCAGATCCTTGAAGCCGAAGGCGCACGCGCGGCTTTCGGGCGCTCGATGATACCGGTCGTCATACCGTCCATGCCTTCGGGGCTGTCTGCTTTTCTCCCAAGCTTAGCCCGCGCGCCCTGCCCAGGTGTTAAGAGACAAGGTAAAACCCGGTTAGGACGCGATTAACTCTAGCGATCCTTTACCAAGCCGATGGGATCGGCGTGCGCGGTTGCACGATTCTTGCGATAGCAAAGCGAGAATGGGATGCAGACCATGATCACCAGACGACATTTCCTTCAGACCGCCGCCTGTGCCGCAGCCGCGCTCGCCGCGCCGCGCGCTTTTGCCCTCGGCAACCCCTCCTATCCCTCGCACAGCGTGAAGTGGGTGGTGCCTTATGCGCCGGGCGGCGCCACCGACGTGCTGTCGCGACTGCTTTGCCAGCGTCTGTCCGACCGGCTCGGCCAGACCTTCGTGGTCGAGAACAAGCCGGGTGCCGGCAGCAATATCGGGACACAGGCCGTGATCACCTCGGCACCCGACGGCTACACCCTGCTGCTGACCTCGACCGCGAACGCGATCAATGCCTCGTTCGATCCGGCACTGCCGTATGATTTCGCCAAGAGCATCGCGCCGGTCGCCGGCGTCGCGCGAATTCCGCTGGTGCTGGTCGTCAACAACGACCTGCCGGTCAAGACCGTCGCCGACTTCATCGCCTACGCCAAGGCCAATCCCGGCAAGATATCGATCGCCTCCTCGGGCATCGGCACCTCGCTGCACCTCTCGGGCGAATTGTTCAAGTCGATGGCCGGCGTGCAGTTCACTCACGTCCCCTATCGCGGCTCGGCACCGGGCCTGACTGACGTGATGAGCGGCCAGATCCAGGGCATGTTCGACAACGTCACCTCGTCCTTCGAGCTGGTGCGCGCCGGCAAATTGCGCGCGCTCGGCATCACCACGCGCGAGCGCTCCGAGATCCTGCCCGACGTGCCTCCCATCGCCGACACGCTGCCCGGCTATGAGACGAGCTCGTTCTACGGCGTCGGCGCCCCGCACGACACGCCGCGCGAGATCGTCGACCTGCTCAATCGCGAGATCGATGCTGCGCTGTCCGATCCCGCGATCAAGGCCCGTATCGCCGAGCTCGGCGCCATCCCGTTGCACGGCAACGCCAGTGAGTTCGGCGGCATGCTGACCGACGAGACCGACCGCTGGCGCAAGGTGGTCGAGCTGTCGGGGATCAGGAAGGAATAGCGCATCCCCGTAGCGCAGACCACGCGCGATCGCAGCGCATCGCGCGGCCTCACTCCGCCGTGAATTCGAGATTGAACCGGATCGGATTGATCGGCTTCGTGACGAATCCGACCGTCTTGCCGTTCAAGCCGGCTAACGGGCCGGATGCGAATTTGACGATTCCCTTGCCCGAGGATTCGACCCCAACGGCCTTGCCGTCCTTCATCACGGCCTGGGCGGAGCCTTGGGTCAGCTGCGTCACCAGGCGTCCGCCGGGAATGCGGTGCACGCCGCCACCCATCACCATGGTCGCCTTGGGGCCGTCCCACTCGACGACATTCGAGGCGGAATAGACCGCGCCTTTCAGCAATCCCTCGACGCCGACGCAGACATAGTCCTGCGCCACCAGATTATGATCGGGACGGTCGCCAATCGGTTCCTGGGTGAAGAAGCCCGCAAGGCTGCATTCGTAGCGCGCGATCACGTCTGCGCGGGCCGGCTGGACGGCGATCATGACAAGGGTCGAGCCGACGAGCGCCGTAAGGGTGCACCTGTTCATGGAAATCTCCTCGCGTCATCCGCCCGATCTGAGGGGCCGGCATGATGCCGGACTCCTGACGTCGGACTGCGCGCCGAGAGTGCCCGAGGACGCAGATGCAAACGTTGACCTGGCTCAACCATCGTCGCCGACGGGAGCCCAAAGGCTAACGGACGCGCGGCTTGCGGGAATGGTACGATGCCGGCGCGTGGACCGGATAATACGGGTTGAGATCGCAGGTTGCGGAGCGGCCCGACGCCGTGGCGCGGCACTGCGGCAACGAGGTGAAGGAGCAGTCGTACCACTCCCCACCTCCCCCGTTCGCACCTGAATAAACGTGCATGCAGACGGGGTACCGCGGATCAAAGGTCTGCGCATGCGAGGACGTCGGCGTGAGCAGCGAGCCGGCGATCATGATCAGGCCGAACGAGAAGCGCATGAACTGTGTTCCGATACCCTGCATCGTGGATCGTCAATGCTGTTTCTTGTGACGCCGGCGCGGCTGCTGCGGCGGCTGGTCGAAGCGGTAGTAGGGGTTGACGTCGCAGCTGGCCGAGCGGCCCGACGCAGTCGCACGGCACTGCGGAAGCGAGGTGAAGGAGCAGTCGAAATAGTCGCCGCCGCCACCGCCGAAGCCGCCGGGCGTATAGACGTGCATGCACACCGGGTAGCGCGGATCATAGGTCTGGGCGCTGGCATCCGCCGCGACGAACAGCGTGGCAATCGCGGTGAGAGTCAGAATCGGCAAGCGCATGGACTTCATCCTCGAATCGACGGCATCGGCTGATGCCGATGGCCTGCTATGGCATAACACGAGGCCGGCGGCGACTGTTCCTGGGAGCAGGTGACGGCAAGGTGAGTGCCGGGGACCGCGGCGCTAGGCGCCGAGCCCCTGCAACACCAGCCGGTTAAGCCTCGCCGCAAACGCGGCCGGATCCTCCGGCAACTCACCGTCCAGGATCTGCGCCTGCTCGAGCAGCAGCAGGCTGAGATCGTCGACCGCCTTCGAGCCGGCTTGCGCCTTGGTGATCGCGCCCACCATCGGATGGCGCAGATTGATCTCCAGGATCGGCCTGGTCTTCATGCCGCGGTTCTGCTGCGACAGGATGCGCTCGAGCTCGCGGCTCGGGCCCTGGCTGTCGGCAACGAGGCAGGACGCCGAGCTGGTGAGGCGCGTCGAGGCCTTGACGTCGCTGACGCGCTCGCCGAGCGCGGCCTTGATGACGGCGATGGTGGCCGCTTCATCGGCCTCCGGCTCGTCCTTCTTTGCCTCATCGCTGTTGTCGACGCGTGGAATCAGGTCGAGATTGAGATCGCCCTGGCTCAGCGACTTCAGCGGCTTGCCGTCGAAATCCGACGGCATCGAGGTCCAGAACGCATCGACGGGATCGGACAGCAGCAGCACCTCGATGCCCCGCGCGGTCGCAGCCTCCAGCCGCGGATTGGATTTCAGCCGCTCGATGCTGTCGCCGACGAGATAATAGATCTCGGTCTGGTTCGGCTTGAAATCGGCGATGACTTGCTTCAGCGACCGCTTCTCGCCTGCGGTCGTTGTGAAGCGCGACAGTGCCAGCAGCTTTTCGCGGCGCTCGAAATCCTCGTAAATGCCCTCCTTCAGCACCGCACCGAAGGCGTCCCAGATCCTGGCAAAATTCTCCGGATCCTTCTCGGCCAGGCTTTCGAGCTCCGACACGACCCGGGTCGCCACGGCCTTGCGGATCTGCGCCAGCTGCGGATTGTTCTGCAGCATCTCGCGGGAGATGTTGAGCGGCAGATCCTCACTGTCGACGACGCCGCGGATGAAGCGCAAATAGCCCGGCAGCAGGTCGGCATCATCGGTGATGAAGACGCGGCGGACGTAGAGCTTCACCCGCCCCTTGCGGTTCGGCTCGAACAGGTCGAACGGCTTCGTCGAGGGCGCGAACAGCAACACGGCGTAAGAGTAGCGGCCCTCGGCGCGGTAATGCAGCGTCATCGCGGGATCGTCGAAGGCGGATGCGATCTGCTGATAGGCCTTCTTGTAGTCGTCCGCCGTCAGCTCGGATTTCGAGCGTTGCCACAGCGCGCTGGCCGAATTGATCTGGCGGGGCTCACCTTCTTCCGGCACCAGCTCGATCGGGAACAGGATGTTGTCGGAATAGGCACCGATGATGCGTTCGATCTCGAAGGCCTCGAGATATTTCCTGGCGTCGTCTTTCAGATGCAGGACGATCTCGGTGCCACGCGTCACGCGCGCCGCGTCCTCGTCGCTGGCACGGGCGATCTCGAAGCCCGAGCCGCCGGAGGACGTCCAGGTCCAGACGTCGCTCTCGCCGGCGCGGCGGCTGACCACGACGATCCTGTCGGCGACCATGAAGGCGGAATAGAAGCCGACACCGAACTGGCCGATCAGGCCGAGACCGTCCTTGGCCTCCTTCAGCTTCGACACGAACGCCTTGGTGCCGGAGCGGGCGATGGTGCCGAGATGGTCGATCAGCTCCTGCCGCTCCATGCCGATGCCGTTGTCGGCGATCGTGAGCGTATTGGCCGCCTTGTTCGGGATGATGCGGATCTTGAGCGCGTCGCCCTCACCCAGCAGCGCCGGGGTTGCGATCGCCTCGTAGCGCAGCTTGTCGCAGGCGTCCGAGGCGTTGGAGACGAGCTCGCGCAGGAAGATATCGGTCTCCGAATAGACGGAGTGCACCATCAGGTGTAGCAGCTCGGAAACCTCGGCCTGGAAAGGCTGTGTATGCACAGCCGTATCTGACGTCGTCATGCGTTTACCCGGTCAAAACGAAGGGAAGAAACCCGGGATATAACGCGAGCGTACGGGGGATCAAGTGGACGTGAACAATCGTCCTCGGGCGGGGAGAGCAATCTACCCGGTGGCCCGGCGGATCAGGTCACGCAACGGCCAGGCTGGAGCAGCTTTGCTACCTCGGTCAGCGAGCTGACCATCGGCTCGCAGGCGACCGTCGGGCGGTTGCGTGCCTTGGGGGTCTGGAGCAGCGCCGGCGGCTTGGCGCTGCCGGACTCGATCACTGCGGGGACCCGGAGCAGCACCGACGTCGCTGGAAGGTCGTTCAGCCGCATGGAGACGGTGCGGGTGGGAACTCCCTGCTTGATCTCAGCGAGCCGGTCTGACTTTCCGGAGCGGTTGATGTTGTGGCCGGGCTGATCGGCTTTGTCGGCGACACTCTGCCAACGGTCGGCCAGATCGTGGCCGGAGGCCAACTGCGCAGCGCCGAGCGCGAATGTGATCGCGGCGGCACCGAAAAATGCTTTGTAAATCTGTGACATGGCTGTCGATCCCTCGCCCCATGGCGATCGCGGGAACAACGTCGGGGGAGGATCAGGGGTTCTCGGCAGATACGATCACTTAACCGTGTGCAATACGCGCGACGGCGTGCGCAAAATATTTCGCACAGGGGGGAACGTCTCGCGGGGGTGGGAGTCATCCTGACAGCCGGCTATTCCCCCCTGCCCCATAAGCCGGCGACGTAGGGCGCGACTGTGGTGATGCCAGTCGCGCCTTACTTTTTTGCGGCGTGCGCTTTCCCCGCCAGCCACGCCCGCCCTTCGCCATAGAGCTTCTCGACCTCGGGACCGATCAGGCCCGGCATGTCGCGCTTGACCCTGTAGCCGATCAGCTCCTGCATGTAGGCGAGGTGGCGATAGCCTTCAGGCAGCGCGGCGAGCGCTTTCTGGTCGAGGCGGAGCTCTGCTGCGGGATCGACCGGGTCGATCCGGTCCTTCTCGTAGATCGGCTGGCGACGGACGATGCCCCACCGCCCGATTCCTGATTGGTCCTGTCGTTTTTCCAGGAAATCGTAGAAGCGGCCGGTACAGACGACATCGCAGACCACGTCGTGCACCGGGGCGCGCTGCGAGATCGTCATCTTGGTCTGGGCGATGGCACGCGCACCTGCGAGATCGATGCTGGTGCCGCCGAGGAAATGCAGGATGCGGACGCCCCTGGCGAACCCCTCCTGGCTGACGCGCATGAAATCCCGCGCCGGCCCCTGAAACCAGGTGGCGGACATCCAGCCCTCGTCGTGCCAGACCGTGGCGAAGCGCTCCCAATCACCGGCATCGCGCCACACCGCCCAGTTCTCGACGAGGTCGCGGATGGCGAGACGATCGAGCAACTGCTGGTCCATGGGCACATCTCCGGCTGGGATCCCTGCAGGACGTATGAGCGGCGAAGCCGGCGCGCGTCAAGCACGGCAGTCGGGCATGAAAAATCCGGCGTGCCTTGCAGCACGCCGGATCGGATCGTTTCGCCAAATGGCCGGCGCGATTAAGCCGCCGGTGCCTTCGGCGCGCGGTTGCGCGAGTTGCGCTGGAAGAACAGCGCCTGGCTCGCCACCGCCGACACCATCGCGGGCTGGAACGGCTTTGAGATCAGGAATGCCGGCTCGGGGCGCTCGCCGGTGAGGAAGCGCTCCGGGTACGCGGTGATGAACACCACCGGCACTTCGAAGGTGCGGAGCAATTCGTTGACCGCGTCGAGGCCCGACGAGCCGTCGGCGAGCTGGATGTCGGCGAGGATCAGGCCGGGCCGCTTGTTCTTGGCCAGTGCGACCGCATCGGCATGGGTGCGCGCGACGCCGACGACATTGTGGCCGAGATTCTTCACCAGGCTCTCGAGGTCCATGGCGATGAAGGTCTCGTCCTCGATGATCAGCACGTCGGTGGCAATCTCGGCGGCCATCTCGCGGCCGGCCGCATCCGCAAGCCGCCGGGTCTCGGCGACGTCGGTACCGAGGATGTAGCCGACTTCCTCTTCCGAAAATCCCTCCAGCGAGAGCAGCAGGAAGGCCTGCCGCGGCAGCGGTGTGATGTTCGACAGCCGCCGCTCCGGCGGCATTGGCAGGGTCGCCACCTCGGAATCGTCGTTGACGGAGACCGAATTCCAGATCTGGGTGAACAACCGGAACAGGCCGACGCGCGGTCCGTGGCTCTCGTCGAGCACTGCCGGATCTCCCAGCATGGCTTCCAACATGGCTGCGACATAAGCGTCACCGGAAGCCTGGCTGCCCGTCAGGGCGCGCGCGTACCGGCGCAACAACGGCAAGTGCTCAGCAACAAGCTGTGAACGGGACATCCCCACTCCATTCATATTCGGACCAACCTTGACGTCCAGTCAATCGAGGGGGGCCCAGGTTCCCCTGCTGGACTGTTTACGCCTCACCCCAACAAAAGTTCCCCCCGAGCGGGAACTTTTTATCGAACCTGGAATTGAGCCTATCCAGGGAACGGCTCCCGGTTGAGAAAACTTCTCGATTTTACAGTCACTTAACTCGGGGAAACGTGGAACAGGTCATGAAAGATCTCAAGTCTCAAGCCAGCAGAAGCACGACCCCCGGCAAGGGAGGCCTCACTCCGGAGATACAATCCCGGATAGGGCATCAATTGCGCGCCATGTACGACGATGTCGTGCGACAGGGGGTTCCAGATCGGTTCGCCGAACTGATCAAGAAGCTTGATGCGCCAGGGGCCACACCCCAATTGGGCGAAGAGGGCGGATCCAACGACAACAACAATGGGAGGGATTAATGCCTCTCACGGACTCCCTGCGCAACGACATCCTCGCGAGCGTGCCGAGCTTACGCGCGTTTGCCATTTCACTTAGCGGCAATGCGGACCGCGCCGACGATTTGGTCCAGGAGACGCTGCTCCGCGCCCTCGCCAATATCGACTCGTTCCAGCCCGGCTCCAATCTGCCGGCGTGGCTGTTCACGATCCTGCGCAACCTCTTCCGCTCCGACTATCGCAAGCGGCGGCGCGAGGTCGAGGATGCCGAAGGCAACTACGCCAAGACGCTGAAGACACAGCCGTCGCAGAACGCGCATCTCGAATTCGAGGAATTCCGCACGGCGCTCGAGAAGCTTCCGCAGGACCAGCGTGAAGCGCTGATCCTGGTCGGCGCCTCCGGCTTCTCCTACGAAGACGCGGCCTCGATCTGCGGTTGTGCGGTCGGCACGATCAAGAGCCGCGTCAACCGCGCGCGCTCGAAGCTCGCCGCCCTGCTCTATGTCGACGGCGCCGAAGACTTCGGGCCCGACGAGACCATCCGCGCCGTGATCGGCGGCAGCGGCGGATAGCGGCCGGCGTCAATCGATCCGAAACCGACGGAGAGGCGGCCGTTCTCGCGGCCGCCCTTACGCGTCTCGATCACTCGTCGGCGAAAGTTACCGTTTCAGCGACGCTCGCGCGCGAGGTGCGGTAGCTGTTGACCTTGTGCGCATTGTCAGCGTAGCCGAACGAGATGCCGCAGACGATGCGGCGATCGTCGGGCAGATTGAAGTGGCGGCGGATCAGGCCGGAATGCCGTGCAAGCGCCGCCTGCGGAATCGTGCCGAGCCCGAGCGCCTGCGCAGCCAGCATGAAGTTGGAGACATAGGCGCCGCAATCGATCGCACCGTAGATGCCGAGCGGCTCGTTGGTGTGAATGATGGCGACATGAGGCGCGCCGAAGAAATTGTAGTTCTCCAGCGCCTGCCTGGCGTAGGCGCTCCTGTCACCACGGGCGATTCCGAGCGTGTTGTAGAGCTGAAAACCGCTTTCGCGGCGGCGATCGAGATAGACGCCGACATATTCGCGCGGCGGGGTGAAGTCGTAATCGTCGCCGAGCCCCCCTGAAGCTTCCTTGTAGATCGCCTGGCGGAAACGCTCCTTGGCTTCGCCACTGGCGATGATCACCTGCCAGGGCTGACTGTTGCACCAGGACGCCGTGCGCTGTGCGGTCGTCAGCACATGTTCGATGGTCGCGCGGTCGACCTCTTTCGGCAGGAAGGCGCGGACGGAGTAGCGCTCGTTGAGCAGCTCTTCGAGCACGCCGATGCGGTCGTTTTGTTTCACTTTTGCGTCCATTGCCTAGCTCGCTTTCGTGCCCCGGACGCGACGCAGCACGATGCGGCGCAGAGGCGGGGCCCATGGCTCCTGGGTCCCGGCTCGCGCTTCGCGCGTCCGGGACACGAGAGTCTTTCATCTGCCCTTGGTCGGGATCTTGTTGTACGGCACGTCCTTGTCGACTCGGATGTCGCCGGGCAGGCCCAGCACCCGCTCGGCGATGATGTTGCGCAGGATCTCGTCGGTGCCGCCGGCGATGCGCATCGAGGGCGAGGACAGCAGCATCTGCTGGAACTGGCCCTGCACCGTCTCCTCGTCGGTGCCGGTGAGAACACCGGTCGCGCCTTGCAGGTCCATGGCGTAGGTCGCGATATCCTGCAGCATCATGCCCGACACCAGCTTGCCGATCGAATTCTCCGGGCCCGGCCGCTCGCCTTTCGACAGCGCCGAGATGGTGCGATAGCTGGTAAATTTCAGCCCATTCGACTTCGCCGCCCAGTTCGCGAGTTTCGAACGCACCGCAGGATCGTCGATGGCGAGACCGTCCTCCAGCATCAGATTGGAGCAGAACTCGAACATCTCAGGCACGCCGGTCGCAAGGCGCGAGCCGATCGACATGCGCTCGTTCATCAGCGTGGTCAACGACACGCTCCAACCCTCGCCGACGGCGCCTAGCCGCTGGCTGTCGGGGATCACGACGTCGGTGAAATAGACCTCGTTGAACTCCTGCATGCCATTGGCCTGCCTGATCGGCCGGACCTCGACGCCGGGGCTCTTCATGTCCAGGAAGAACATGGTGAGACCCTTGTGCTTGGGCACGTTCGGATCGGTGCGCGCGATCAGGAGGCCGTAGTCGGAGTAATGCGCGCCGGAGGTCCAGATCTTCTGGCCGTTGACGATCCAATTGTCGCCCTTCTTCTCCGCGCGCGTGCGCAGGCCAGCGACATCGGAGCCGGCGGACGGCTCGGAAAACAGCTGGCACCAGATCTCCTCGCCCGAAGCGAGCTTCGGCAGGTACCTGCGCTTGGCATCCTCGCTGCCGAACGCCATCACGGTCGGACCGCACATGCCCTCGCCGATCTGGAACGGCTGCGTCAGCTTGCCGTAGACGCCCTCCTCCTGCTGCCAGATCACCTTCTCGATCGGCGTCGCACCTCGACCGCCATACTCCTTAGGCCAGTGCAGGCAGGCCCAATTGCCTTCGAACTTCTTCTTCTGCCAGGCCTTGCCGACATCGACCATGTCGTGCTTCGCCAGCCGGATGCGGCCGAGCGAGGATTTGGACAGCTCCTGCTCGAACTCCTTGGGCGCGTTGGCGGCGATCCATTGGCGCGCGGTCAGGCGGAATTCGGCTTCCTGCGGGGTGTCGTCGAAATTCATCTTTGAACTCTCCTCTCGTGCCCGGACGCTGCACAGCGCGAAGCGGTGCGCTGCAGAGCCGGGGCCCATCGTAGCTCTCTGGGTCCCGGCTCTGCGACGCGGCATGACATGCCGCATCGCGTCCGGGACATGGACTCATCTTCCCTTGGTGGGGATCTTGTTGAACGGCACGTCCTTGTCGACCCTGATATCGCCGGGCAGGCCCAGCACCCGCTCGGCGATGATGTTGCGCATGATCTCGTCGGTGCCGCCTTCGACGCGGGTGCCGGGCGCGCGCAGCAGCATCGCCTGGAAACGACCGGCGAGCTCGGCGTCCTCGCCGCTGACCACGCCGCTCGCACCCTGCAAATCCAGCGCGTAGGTCGCGACGTCCTGGATCATCGAGCCCGCCACCAGCTTGCCGATGGAATTCTCCGGGCCCGGCCGCTCGCCCTTCGACAGCGCCGAGATCGCGCGCATGCTGGTGTATTTCAGCCCGCTCGCCTTCACCGCCCAGTTCGCCAGCTTCGAGCGCACCGCGCGATCCTCGATCGCCGGGCCGTCGTCAAGCATCAAGCTGGAGCAGTATTCGAACAATTCAGGAAATCCAGTCGAGACGGCCGCACCGATCGCGCTGCGCTCGTTCATCAGCGTGGTCAGCGAGACATTCCAGCCATCGCCGACCTCGCCGAGGCGCTGATGGTCGGGAATCCTGACATTGGTGAAATAGACTTCGTTGAAGTCCGAGGCGCCGCTCGCCTGCTTGATCGGCCGCACCTCGACGCCGGGGCTCTTCATGTCCAGGAAGAACATGGTGAGGCCCTTGTGCTTGGGCACATCAGGATCGGTGCGCGTGAGCAGAATGCCGTAGTCGGAATAATGCGCCCCCGAGGTCCAGATCTTCTGGCCGTTGATGACCCAGTCGTCGCCGTCCTTCTCCGCGCGCGTGCGCAGGCCCGCGACGTCCGAGCCGCCGGCCGGCTCGGAGAACAGCTGGCACCACACCTTCTCGCCGGAGGCGAGCGGTGGCAGATAAGTGCGCTTATGCTCCTCGCGCGCGAACGCCATCATGGTCGGCCCGCACATGCCGTGTCCGATGATGAACATGCGGGAGAGCTGGCCGAACGGCCCTTCTTCCTGCGACCAGATCACCCGCTCGATCGGCGACGAGCCGCGGCCGCCATATTCCTTCGGCCAGTGCAGGCAGGCCCAGCCGGCATCCGCCTTCTTCTTTTGCCAGGCCTTTGCGACTTCCAGAATATTGGCGTTCTTGAGGACCGTGCGCCCGAGCGAGGATTTGCGTAGCTCGGTCTCGTATTGCTTGGGCGCATTGGCACCGATCCAGGCGCGGGCGGTGGCACGGAATTCGGCTTCCTGCGGCGTGTCGTCGAAGTTCATGGTCTCGTCTCTGTCTTCGTAGGGTGGATTAGCCGAAGGCGTAATCCACCTCTTTGGTTTCCATCGGGAGAAGAGGTGGGTTACGCCAAGCGACTTGCGCTTCGCGCAAGCCGCTCGGCTAACCCACCCTACGCACCTGTCATCACGCCGCGTTCTTCTTCCGCATCCGCTCGATCAACTGGTCTTCCCAATAAGACAGGCTGCCGAGCCCGAGCGCCATCGCGTTGGCGCGGCGATAGTACATGTGGCAGTCGAATTCCCAGGTGAAACCCATGCCGCCGTGAACCTGAATGTTGTTCTTGGCGCAATGCTGGAACGCCTGCGTCGCGCTGATGCGGGCGGCGGCGGCGGCTTCCGGCAATTCGGCCGCGTTGGTCGAGAGCGCCCAGGCGCCGTAATAGCTGTTGGAGCGCGCCAGCGTCGCCGACACATACATGTCGGCCAGCATGTGCTTGACCGCCTGGAACGAACCGATCTGGCGGCCGAAGGCGATACGGTCGAGCGCGTAGTCGCGGCCCATTTCCAGCGCGCGGTCGGAGCCACCGACCTGCTCGAACGCACAGAGTACGGCGGCGCGATCGAGCACCTGGGTGAGGGTGCTCCAGCCTTCGCTGGCAGCGCCGAGCGGCTCGGCCTTGCAATCGCTAAAGGTGATCTCGGCCTGTCCACGGGTTGGATCGAGATTGGTGAGACTCTTCACTGCGACGCCGGCGCCCTTGAGATCGACCAGGAACAGCGAGACGTCGCCGTCGCGCCCGCTCGATCCCGTCCGCGCTGCGACCACCGCGAAATCGGCAATCGCACCATCGGGGACCGGCTTCTTGACCCCGTTCAAGACGCCGTTCGCAGCCGCGAGCTTGACGTTCTTCGGCGCCGGATTGCCCTTGCCCTCGAACAGCGCCAGCGTGCCGATCGCCTCGCCCGAGGCAATCGCCGGCAGCCATTTCTTCTTCTGCGCGTCGCTGCCCGCGATCAGCAGCGCCTCGGCAGCAAGATACACGGTCGAGGAGAAGGGCACCGGCGCATTGGCCCGGCCCATCTCTTCGGCGATGACGCAGAGTTCGAGATGCCCCGCGCCCGCACCACCGAACTCCTCGGGAATCGCAACGCCGAGAAAGCCCATCTCGGCGAGGCCCTTCCAGAGCTCCTTGTCGTAGGGCGCCTTGCCGTCGAGCACGACGCGCACGGCCTTGGGCGAGCATTTTTCGGCGAGGAATTTGCGCGCCTGATCACGGAGCTGCTTCTGGTCGTCGGAGAAGTCGAAGTTCATGGCGGGCTACCTTTGTTTATTCGTTGTATTCATTGATGCCGTCATTCCGGGGCGCCGCGGAGCGGCGAGCCCGGAATCCATAAGCACCAGCCGAGGTTATGGATTCTGGGCCTGGCCCTTCGGGCCATCCCGGAATGACGAGGTGATAGATTGGCGCACTCATCGCAGCACGATCACATCCTGGTCCGGCTTGTCTGCATAAAGCCGCTCCACCAGCGCGACGCGGCGCTCAAGGCCTGCGCGCTGGTTGATGTAGCCCTTGTCGGTGAGCTCGTTGCCGTCGATCGAGGGCGGCTCGGCCATCAGCATCGCGCGCGCGATGATGCGGCTGCTGGCGCCTTCACATTCCCGGTTATGCGCTTCCAGCCCGCGCCTGAAACATGCGATCACCTCGGGATGCCTCACGGCGTCCTCGAAGCTGAGATCGGCGTTGCCGACGAGCTGGCGGCAGGCGTGCAAATTGGGCCAGGCCAGCAGGCCGATGAACGGGCGGTCCTGGCCCGCGACCAGCGCGTCATGCACGACAGGCGTCGCGGCTGCGATCGCATCGGTGCGGAGCGAGCCGACATGCACGAACGTACCGGTGGTGAGCTTGAAATCCTCGACCACGCGGCCCGCGAAGATGATCCCCTTCACCGGATCGGCATCGTCGACGAAGATGCCGGCATCGCCGATGCAGTAGAATCCTTCCTCGTCGAACATCTTCCTGGTCAGTTCCGGCTGGCCGAAATAGCCAGGCGTGACGTTGACGCCGCGCAGCCGCAGCTCGTATTTCGAGCCGCATGGCACCATCTTCAATTCGACGCCGGGGAACGGCAGGCCGATCAGCCCGACGCGTTCGGTATCCCAATAGGTGCCGGTCGAGGTCGGCGCGGTCTCGGTCGAACCCCAGCCGGTGTAGAACACGATGCGCTCGCCGGTGGTCTTCACGGCCAGGGCCTGCATGCGGTCGTAGAGATCATCCGGCAACCGCGCGCCGCCATAGGCCATGATCGAGAGATTCTTGAAGAAGGAACGACATAGCGCGTCGTCCTTTTCCATCGCAGCCGCAAGCGCCGCGTAACCAGCCGGCACGTTGGCGTAATAGGTCGGCGAGATCTCGCGCAGGTTCCGCAGCGTTTCCTCGAACTGGCCCGGCATCGGCCGGCCGTCGTCGATATAGAGCGTGCCGCCGTCGACCAGCACCGGATGGAAAGCCGCATTGCCGCCCATCGTATGATTCCACGGCATCCAGTCCAGCATGGTCGTGGTCGGACCGCTGGGATTGCGCGGCCGTACCTGCATCATCATCGCCGCATTGGCGCACATCATCGCCTGTGTGTTGATGACGGCCTTGGGCATGCCGGTCGAGCCGGAGGTGAACAGCAGCTTGCCGACGGTCTGCGGTGTGATCTTTGCGATCGACGCCTCGACATCGGCAGTAACAGGCGTTGCCGCAAGCTCCGCGAAGCTGACGCTTGTGATGCCGTCGCAGGGCCGCATGACGTGAACCACGGTGACGCCGGTGAGATCGATCGCTTTCAGGGCCTTCTCGAAGGTCGGGCCGTCCTGCACCATCACCACGGCCGGCTTGATCAGATCGAACAGGTACTTCAGCTTGACGTGATCGTGGCTCATCAGGGAATAGGCCGGCGACACCGGCGCCGCGGGCGAACGCGCCTGCATCGCGGCCTGCGTCATCAGCGCGTGCTCGATCGAATTGCCGGAGAGGATCGCAACGGGACGACCGTCGAGTCCGAGATTGAGCAGGCCTTGCGTCAGCGCATCCACGGTGCGCTTGGCCTCGCCATAGGACACCTTGCGCCATTCGCGATTGGCGCCGCTGCGCTGCGCCAGCCAGATGCGCTCCGGCGCTTCCTTCGCCCATTTCGCCAGCGAGGCCGGAATGTGCGTCTCGTAAGCTTGCAGCGGAATGCGCGACTTCAGCACCACCGTGCCGTCAGCGCGGCGTTCGACGTCGATGTCGCGCGCCAGCCACTCGATCTTGCGAAAGGCGGGCTTCGTCATCACGGCCGCCGCGCTTCCACTCATTTTGCGTCTCCCGGAATTATCGTCCTTTGCGGATCGTTCTCGTTCAGCGTTTGATATAGACAGGCTTTCGCTTCTCAAGGAAGGCCCTGATGCCTTCGGAAAATTCCTCGGAGCGGCTGCACAGGACCTGGTTGCGATCCTCCATGGCGATCACCGCTTCCAGCGATCCGGCATCGACGCTCATGTTGAGGCATTCCTTGGAGAGACGCAGGCCCACGGGCGAAGCCGTCATCATCGCGTCGACATAAGGCTCGGCCGCCGCATCGAGATTATCGTCGTCCACGACTTCCGAGACCAGCCCAACCGCCAGCGCGCGCTCGGCGCCGATGAACCGGCCCGTGAGGATCAGCTCCGACGCCACGGACACCCCGACCAGCCGCGGCAGGAAATAGCTGGTGCCGATGTCACAGCCGCCGAGGCCAAGCTTGATGAAGGCGCAGTTCATCCGCGCCGATTTCGTCGCGATGCGGATGTCGGAGGCCAGCGCCAGCGCAAAGCCGCCGCCGGCCGCCGCGCCCTGCACGAGAGAGATGATGGGTTGCGGACAACGCCGCATCAGCATCACGATGTCGGCGATACGCCGCTGCGAATCGAGTGACTCCGTGACGCCGGGCGGCTCCTGTTGCCCGGCCCGGCGGGCCATCGCCGCCTTGAGATCAAGGCCTGCGCAGAAATTCTTGCCGGCACCGCGGAGCACGACCACGCGCGTATCGCGGTTGCGCTGCAGGCCCTGGAAATAAACGTTAAGCGCGTCGATCAGCGCCGGATCGAGAGCGTTGAGACTGTCGGGCCGATTGAGCGTCACCCGATCGACGCCGTCGTCATGCTCGATCAGCAACGGTTGGGACATGGGTGGCGTTCCTGCGTACCGCGGATTGCGCGGTGTCAATTGCTTCGCCCTCTCCCCCTGTGGGAGAGGGCATGCACATCGCTAGCTAAGAACTCGCTTGGGTGAGGGGTCTGTCTCCGCGGATAGAGACCCCTCATCCGGCGCTTCGCGCCACCTTCTCCCACAAGGGGAGAAGGGAAGAAGAGCCCTACCGCGGCGCCATGCGGATGGCGCCGTCGAGACGGATGGTCTCGCCGTTCAGCATCGCGTTCTCGACGATATGCACGGCGAGTGCGCCGTATTCCTTGGCGTCGCCGAGGCGCGAGGGATGCGGCACCTGCGCGCCCAGGCTCTTGCGGGCTTCCTCGTTCAGACCCATCAGCAGCGGCGTGAAGAACAGCCCGGGCGCGATGGTGTTGACGCGGATCTTCTGGCTGGCGAGGTCGCGTGCGGCCGGAAGCGTCAGGCCGACGACGCCGCCCTTCGAGGCCGAATAGGCGATCTGGCCGATCTGGCCTTCGTAAGCGGCAACCGAGGCCGTGTTGATGATGACGCCGCGCTCTTCACCGACCGGCTCGATCGTGACGAGCCGCTCGGCGAACAGCCGCAGGCAGTTGAAGGTGCCGATCAGATTGACATTGATGATGCGGGCGAATTTTTCCAGCGGATAGACGCCGTCGCGGCCGACGATGCGCTGCGAGCCGCCGATGCCGGCGCAGTTCATCAGCACGCGGGCAACGCCATGGGCAGCTTCCGCCTTGGCGATCGCCGCCTTGATCTGCTCTTCGCTGGTGACGTCGGCATGCAGCGCGACGCCCTTCACCTCGGCCGCGACCTTCTCGGCATTCTCCTTGTTCTGGTCGATGACGCCGATCCTGGCGCCCTTGGCCGCCATGGCGCGCGCGGTGGCTTCACCGAGACCCGAACCGCCGCCGGTGATGAGAACGGCTACGTCTTTCAATTCCATGACAGGCTACCTTTCCTTGGACGTTTCTTCTCTAGACTTTGAGAGTCGCGGCCGGATCACCCGGCCGCGGCAGCTTCCTCGACTTGCGTGAGGATGCCGCCGCAGATCAGCGTTTCCATGTGCTTGATATATTGCCGGCAGACGTCGTCGGTGACCGGGCCGACGCCGGTCGCGCGAGACATCGCGTGCCGGCCGAAGAACAGGTGATCGCAGGCGCCGATCAGGCTGGTGTAGAACAGCACCGGATCGGTGGCGCGGAATTCGCCGCGGCTGACGCCCTCGGCGAGCAGGCGGCGGTGAAAGTCGAGCAGCGGCGCGACGAAGAACTTTGAGACTTCGTCGGCGGAGTCGGCGACGCTCTCGTGCAGGAGATAATGGATCAGCCGATTCATGTAGGGGAACCGGTGATAGGCCCGGATGATGCCGGCGATATGCAGCTTGAGCTTCGCCGTCGCCGTGATCGGCTGCGCCAGCAGATATTCGAGATTGGACATCTCGGTCGCCGCGTCCCGCGCGAGCAGCGCCAGCAGCAGGCCGTCCTTGTTGCCGAAATGATATTTGACCAGCGCGGCATTGGCGCCCGACTTCTGCGCAATGTCGGACAGCGATATCTCGATCGAGGAGCGTTCGATCATCAGCTCGCTCGCGGCCACGAGCAATTTCTCTGCCGTGGAATTTTTTCCGCTCGGGAGCCTGTTCGGTACGCTGGTAGCCACGGAAATCCCTAGATCTGCGTCGAGAGGGCGCAGATAAGCGCAAGCAGCGTCTCATCACAAGAGTTAATTGATCGATTGACTAAACCACGTCGCGCCCGTTTAATCCGCCGCGACAACCAGCCTATTCAGAGCAATTCAGGGAGAGACCGACATGGCCGAGGCATACATCGTCGCCGCTGCGCGTACCGCGGGCGGGCGCAAGGGGGGCCGCCTCGCCGGCTGGCATCCGGCCGATCTTGCCGCAAAAGTGCTGGACGAACTGGTCGACCGCACCAAGGCCGATCCCGCCATGGTCGAGGACGTGATCATGGGCTGCGTCATGCAGGTCGGCGAGCAGTCCAACAACGTCGCGCGCAACGCCATCATGGCCTCGAAGCTGCCGGAGAGCGTGCCGGGCACCTCGATCGACCGCCAGTGCGGCTCCTCGCAGCAGGCGCTGCATTTCGCCGCGCAGGCCGTGATGTCCGGCGCGATGGACGTCGTGATCGCCGCCGGCGTGGAATCGATGACGCGCGTGCCGATGGGCCTGTCCTCACAGCTTCCGGCCAAGAACGGCTTCGGCAATTACAAGAGCCCGGGCATCGAGGCGAGATATCCGAACATCGTGTTCAGCCAGTTCACAGGCGCCGAGATGATGGCCGAGAAGTACGGCCTGTCGAAGGATGATCTGGACCAATATTCCTATAACAGCCATCAGCGCGCGATCGCGGCGACGCAGGCCGGCCACTTCAAGAAGGAGATCGTGCCGCTCGAGATCACCCGCGCCGACGGCAGCAAGGACACCCATCACATCGACGAAGGCATCCGCTTCGATGCCACGCTCGAAGGCATCAAGGGCGTCAAGCTGATCGCGGAGAACGGCAAGCTCACCGCGGCCAGCGCCAGCCAGATCTGCGACGGCGCTTCCGGCGTGATGGTGGTGAACGAGAAGGGCCTGAAGCAGCTCGGGGTCAAGCCGCTCGCACGGATCCACCACATGACCATGACCGGCGGCGACCCCGTCATCATGCTCGACGCTCCCCTGCACGCCACCAAGAAGGCGCTGGAAAAGGCCGGCATGACGATCGACGACATCGACCTGTTCGAGGTCAACGAGGCTTTCGCCTCGGTGCCGACCGGCTGGCTCAAGACCACCGGCGCCGATCCGGCCCGCCTCAACGTCAACGGCGGCGCCATCGCGCTCGGCCATCCGCTCGGCGGCTCCGGCACCAAGCTGATGACGACGCTGGTGCACGCCCTGCACCAGCGCGGCAAGCGCTACGGCCTGCAGACCATGTGCGAAGGCGGCGGCATGGCCAACGTCACGATCGTCGAGCGGCTGTAAGACAACAAAAGCGAGCAGTGAATGGCGAGCAGCGAATGGTGAGTAGGCGAAGAGCGGTTTGCCCTTCCCTATTCGCCATTCGCTGCTCGCCATTCGCGTTTGAGGAAACGCCATGACCCACCCCTCCATCCACGCCCGCACCACGCCCGACAAGATCGCCTACCGGATGGCCGGGACCGGCAAGGCGATCACCTATCGCGAGCTCGACGAGCTCTCGAACCAGGGCGCGCAGCTGTTCCGCTCGCTCGGCCTCAAGGCCGGTGACCACATCGCGCTGCTGATGGAGAATCGCCTCGCCTTCATGGAGCTGTGCTGGGCCGCGCAGCGCAGCGGACTCTATTACACCGCGATCAGCCGCTATCTGAAGCAGGACGAGATCGACTACATCATCGCCGATTGCGGCGCCAAAATCGTGATCACCACGCCGAAATGCGCCGATCAGATCAAGGATCTCGTCAAGGGCGCCGCCGGCGAGCCGCTGTTCTACATGATGGACGATCCGCTGTCCGGCTTCCGCTCCTACGACAAGGAAGCCGCCGCGCAACCGACCACGCCGATCGCCGACGAGGTCGCCGGCTACGACATGCTGTATTCGTCGGGCACGACCGGCCGCCCGAAGGGCATCAAGAAGACGTTCGAGGGCAACGCCATCGACGCGCCGAACGCCTTCCTGCGCGTGCTCTGCGCCGACATGTGCGGCATGAACGCCGACAGCATTTATCTCTCGCCGGCGCCGCTCTATCACGCGGCTCCCTTGCGCTTCAACATGATGGCGATCGTGCTCGGCGGCACGTCGATCATCATGGAGCACTTCGACGCAGAAGAGTTCCTGAAGCTGGTCGAAAAGTACAAGGTCACGCAATCACAGCTCGTGCCGACCATGTTCGTGCGCATGCTGAAGCTGCCGGACGAGGTCCGCAACAGTTACAACGTCTCCACGCTCAGGGGCGCGATCCATGCCGCCGCCCCCTGTCCGGTCGACGTCAAGGCCAAGATGATCGAATGGTGGGGACCGATCCTGATCGAGTATTACGCAGGCTCGGAAGGCAACGGCGTCACCGTCTGCAACTCGCAGCAATGGCTGGAGCATCGCGGCAGCGTCGGCCGCGCCGTGGTCGGCAAGATCAAGATCCTGGACGAGAACGACGAGGAGCAGCCTGCCGGCGAGATCGGCACGGTCTATTTCGCCGACGCACCCGCCTTCACCTATCACAACGACCCCGAGAAGACGAAGAAGGCCTACAACGCCAAGGGCTGGTCCACGCTCGGCGATGTCGGCTATCTCGACAAGGATGGCTTCCTGTTCCTGACCGACCGCAAGTCCTACATGATCATCTCCGGCGGCGTGAACATCTACCCGCAGGAGACCGAGGACGTGCTGATCACCCACCCCGAGGTCGCCGATGTCGCCGTGTTCGGCGTGCCGAACGAGGAGATGGGCGAAGAGGTGAAGGCGGTGGTGCAGCCACACGACATGGCTCGTGCCGGCAAGGCGCTCGAGGCCGATTTGATCGCCTACTGCAAGACGCGGCTGTCGGCGATCAAGTGCCCGCGCTCGATCGATTTCGAGCCTGAGCTGCCGCGCACGCCCACGGGCAAGCTGGTGAAGCGGCATCTGCGCGACAAGTACTGGCCGAAGACGGCGGCGAAGATCTAGGAGAGGTCCGTAGGGTGGATTAGCGAAGCGTAATCCACCACTTTTGTCGCAGCACGAGAAGAGGTGGATTACGCCTTCGGCTAATCCACCCTACGAAGCCGGCGCAAGCCGCCTCAATCAAACAGGCTCGGCGTGTGGTTCACCAGCGCGCCTTCGATTTCCAGCATCTTCAGCTTCGTGACCACGCCGCCATTGGCCGAGAAGCCGCCTGGCTTGTTGCCGGCGGCGAGCACGCGGTGGCACGGCACCACGATCGGGCAAGGATTGTGGCCGAGCGCCTGGCCGACGTCGCGCGACAGCTGGACGCCGCCGAGTTGCTTGGCGATGTCGCCATAGGTGATGGTCTTGCCGGGCGGGATCGCGCGGGCGATCTCGTAGACGCCGCGGTTGAACGCGGGCACGCCGTCGAGATCGAGCTCGATATCGGCGAGGTCGTCGGGCTCGCCCGCGAGCAGCTTGACGATGCGGTCGATCGCCTGTCGCACTTCGGTGGTCGGCTCGGCCTCGACGGCGTCAGCATGACGCTGGCTGATGCGGGTGCGGATCTTCTGCTCGCCGCCCATCGGCAATTGCGTGCCGTTGATGCCGCGCGGGCCCCAGGCGATGGCGCAAAGGCCGATCCTGGTGTCGAACAGGGCAAAATGCTGGTCGGTCATGGCCTGGTTCCTGAGCTTGCGTTGCCGCGCATGCCCCCAATGTGATCTCGGGTTAAATCTAGGCTTGGAAATAGTTGCGATCCACCCGGTTTCCGGGAATCTTGCACAGGAGTTCCGCCCGCCTCGCGAGTCCCGAATGCAAAGCCTCCACGTCAACGGTTACGACATGCCCTATCTCGACGTGGGCGAAGACAGCGGCCGGCCGCCACTGGTCTGCGTGCACGGCTCGCTCAACGACTTCCGCGTCTGGGGCTGCGTGCTCGGGCCGCTGTCGCAGCGGCACCGGATGATCGTTCCGAGCTTGCGGCACTTCTTCCCGGCACAATGGGACGGCATGGGCGATACCTACTCGATCGCCCAGCATGTCAGCGACGTCATCGCCTTCATCGAGAAGCTCGACCTCGGCCCGGTCGACCTGATGGGTCATTCCCGCGGCGGCCACATCTGCTTCCGCGTGGCACAGCAGCGGCCGGACCTGCTGCGGCGGCTGATCCTGGCCGAGCCCGGCGGTGAGCTCGACGCGAGTCTCGATCCTGACTATGCCGGCGGTCCCTCGCCCTTGCTGGCGCGCTTCACCGCCTCGGCCGAGAAGATCGCGGCCGGCGACGTCGACGGCGGCCTCGCCGTGTTCGTCGACACGCTGGAAGGCGCCGGCACCTGGCCGCGGCTGCCGGCGCTGGTGAAGCAGAATTTGCGCGACAATGCCTATACTCTGATCGGCCAGGTCCGCGACAACCGCCCGCCGTTCTCGAAGGCGGATGCGGAGGCGATCAGGATGCCGACGCTGTTCATCCTGGGGGCGCGGACCAAGGGCCTGCTGCCGAAGGTGCTGCATGCGCTCGCAGCCCATGTGCCTTACTCCAAGACGGCGACCATCCCGAACGCGACGCATCCGATGTTCGAGCAGGCGCCGCAGAAGTACTCCGAAGTCGTCCTGGATTTTCTGGCGAGCTGATCATGCAGAGCTTTCGCGTCAACGATTACGACATGGCCTATCTCGAAGTCGGCGACGGCCATCCGCTGGTCTGCGTGCACGGCACGCTCGGCGACTTCCGCACCTGGTATTCGGTGCTCGGCCCGCTGTCGAAGCGCCATCGCGTGATCTCGGTCAGCCTGCGGCATTTCTTTCCGGAGCATTGGGACGCCGTCGGCGACGACTACAAGATGGCGCAGCACGTCTCCGACGTGATCGCCTTCAGCGAGCAGGTCGAACCCGGACCGGTCGACCTGATGGGGCATTCGCGCGGCGGGCACATCGCGTTTCGCGTGGCGCAGGCCCGGCCGGATCTGGTGCGGAAGCTGGTGCTGGCCGAGCCGGGCGGCGATCTCGATGCATCCCTGCCGGTGCCGGACGGCACGCCCTCGCATCCGCCGCTGGCGGCGCGCACCGCGCGATCGGTCGAGATGATCCGCGCCGGCGACATCGAGGGCGCGCTGCAGAATTTCTACGAGGGCATCGAGGGCGACGGCGCGTGGCGGCGCGTGCCCGCGGCGGCCAAGCAGCAACTGCGCGACAACGCGCTGACGTTGCTCGGCCAGATCAACGAGCAGCGCCGGCCCTACACGCTCGCGGACGCGCAGGCGATCCGTACCCCGACGCTGCTGATCGGCGGCGGCGCCACCACCGGCAGCCTGTCGGTGATGTGGCGCGTGCTGGCCGAGCACATCACGGGCAGCAAGACGGCGGTGATTCCGAACGCCGGGCACTGGATGTTCGAGCAGGCCCCGCTGGAATTCGGCGAGCGAGTGAACGTGTTTCTGGCGGAGTAGGCCCTCCCTCCCAGACCTTTTTCGCGAAAACAACCCCATGCACAGTAGACCAGGCCAATGAAATCAACGACTTATCAGAGCTAAAACCGACTGCCTTGACGCCCTTCTCCCTCCTGCAATACCGTGAATACGGAATTCCGTATTCTCTCGCAGGAGCCAGCGTGATCCCCCTCGACCCGCTCCCGAACCTGATCGACCAGGTCTATGCCCGGATCCTGGAGGCGATCTCCGATCGCACGCTTCAGCCCGGCCAGCGCATCCGGCAGAACGAGCTGGCCGACAAGCTCGGCGTATCGCGCCAGCCTGTCTCGCATGCGCTGCATCTGCTTCACCGCCAGGGTCTGGTCGCCGAGAGCGGCAAGCGCGGCTTCGAGGTCACCCAGCTCGATCCCGCGCGCATCCGCCAACTCTACGAGGTCCGCGGCGCGATCGACGCGCTCGCCGCCCGGCTCGCGGCTGCACGCGCGGGATACGACGCAGCCGGCCGCGCGCGGCTGGAGGCGGCACTCGCCGCGGGCCGCCGCATCGACCGCAACACCACACTCGCAGAGCTGATCGTGCTCGACGTCGATTTTCACCGCGCGATCTATCAGCTCGCCGGAAATCCCGCGATCGAGGAAACCATCGCGCCGCAATGGCCGCATATGCGGCGCTCGATGGCGACGGTGCTGTCGGAGCTCGACTATCGCGGCAGCGCCTGGGCGGAGCATGCGACGATTGCCGGACACATTCTCGCGGGCGACGTGAAGGCGGCCGAAGCCGCCGCGCTGGCGCATGCGCAGACGGCGGGACGGATGACAGAGGAGAGATTGAGGGCGACGGACGAGGCGGCGGCGTAACCCCACGATCTCCGTCGCCGTCATGCCCGGGCTTGTCCCGGGCAACCACGTTCTTCCTGGACGTGGAACGAAAGACGTGGATGGCCGGGTCAAGCCCGGCCATGACCGCAGAGAAAATACGACAACAAAGACAAAACAGGAGGACGACCCATGAGACTGTCTCAGGAGCAATTGGAGTTCTTCCACCGCGAGGGCTGGCTGTTCCTGCCCGAGCTGTTCAGTCCGGAAGAGGTCGATTTCCTCGCGCGCGAGGCGGTCGGAATCTACGACGCCAACCGGCCCGAAGTCTGGCGCGAGAAGAGCGGCGCGCCGCGCACGGCGTTTGCCGCACATCTCTACAACGAGGCGTTCGGCCTGCTGGGCGCCCATCCGCGCATGATCGACCCGGTCGAGCAGCTGTTCGGCGAGCCGGTCTACATGCATCAATTCAAGATCAACGCGAAATCGGCCTTCACCGGCGACGTCTGGCAGTGGCACCAGGATTACGGCACCTGGAAACGCGACGACGGCATGCCGGAGCCGCGCGCGATGAACATCGCGATCTTCCTCGACGAAGTCATGCCGATCAACGGCCCCCTGATGCTGGTGCCGCGCAGCCAGAACGCCGGCGATCTCGAGGCCTCACACGATCTCGCTACCACCTCCTATCCGCTGTGGACGCTGGACGAGGCCACCGTGACGCGGCTGGTTGCGCAGGGCGGCATCGTGGCGCCAACCGGAAAGCCCGGCGGCATGCTGATGTTCCACGGCAATCTGGTGCACGGCTCGGCCGGAAACATCACGCCCTACCCGCGCAAGATCGTGTACCTGACGCTGAACGCGGTCTCGAACTACATCCGCACCCCCACGCGGCCGGAGTACATCGCGCACCGCGATTTCTCGCCGATCAGGACGGTGGACGACGATGCGCTGCTGCGGCTTGCCCGTGCACCGCGGCAGGCGGCGGAGTAAGGTCTGGTGCCCCGGACGCAGCGCAGCACGAAGTGATGCGCTGCAGAGCCGGGGCCCATGCCACACGGATAGTTTCTCTGGGTCCCGGCTCTGCGCAGCAACGCTACGCGTTGCAGCGCGTCCGGGACACGATCATCCTAGGACAATTCCATGAACCTCTTCCGCCTCCTCCAGGCCCGCGCGTCCGCCGGCAAGCCTGTCCGTGTCGCGCTGATCGGCGCCGGCAAGTTCGGCTCGATGTTTCTGGCGCAGGTGCCGCACACGCCCGGACTGGAGGTGCCTGTCATCGTGGACATCGACCGCGACCGCGCCCGCGAGGCCTGCCGCACCGTCGGCTGGAGCGCGGAGCGGATCGCCGCGACCGTCTTCACCGATGACGGCGCACACGCCATTGCCGGCGGCGCGATGGACGTGGTGGTGGAGGCGACCGGAAATCCCGCCGTCGGCATCAGGCATGCGCGCGCCGCGATCGCGGCGGGCAAGCATATCGTGATGGTGAATGTCGAAGCCGACGTGCTGGCAGGTCCGCTGCTCGCGGAGGAGGCGCGCAAGGCGGGCGTGGTCTATTCGCTCGCCTATGGCGACCAGCCGGCCCTGACCGCCGAAATGGTCGACTGGGCCCGCGCCACCGGCTTCCGCGTCGTCGCCGCCGGCAAGGGCACGAAATATCTGCCGGCCTATCACGACGTCACACCTGATGGCGTCTGGCAGCATTACGGCCTCACCGCGGGCGAGGCACAGTCGGCCGGCATGAATCCGCAGATGTTCAACTCCTTCCTCGACGGCACCAAATCCGCGATCGAGATGGCGGCGATCGCCAATGCCTGCGCGCTCGACGTGCCCGCGGACGGCCTGCTGTTTCCGCCCTGCGGGGTCGACGATCTGCCGCATATCATGCGGCCGCGTTCGCATGGCGGCGTGCTGGAGCGGCCCGGCGTGGTCGAGGTCGTCTCCTCGCTCGAACGCGACGGACGGCCGGTGTTTCGGGATCTGCGCTGGGGCGTCTATGTCGTGCTGGAAGCGCCGAACGACTACGCCGCCGACTGCTTCAGGCAATATGGCCTGAAGACCGACGGCAGCGGACGCTATGCCGCGATGTACAAGCCCTATCATCTGATCGGGCTCGAGCTGAACATCTCGGTGCTGTCGGCCACGCTGCGCGGCGAGCCGACCGGCCAGCCCTACGGCTTCCGCGGCGATGTCGCGGCGGTCGCCAAGCGCAATCTGCGCGCAGGCGAGATGCTGGACGGCGAAGGCGGCTACACCGTGTGGGGCAAGCTGGTACCGGCGTCCGCGAGCCTCAGGGCCGGCGCGCTGCCGATCGGCCTCGCACACCGCGTGAAGCTGAAGCATGACATCGCGCACGGCGCGGTGGTGCGCTGGAGCGATGTCGAGTTCGACGCCGGCGACGAGACGGTGAAAACCCGCAAGGCCATGGAGAGTGCGTTCGCAGCGCAGCATTGATCGGCGGCACCGCAAGCACAACCAAAGTGCGCTTGCTTTGCGATGCCCCTTTGGTCATCCTGCCCCCCTATCCGGGAATACAGAATTTCGGACGCCAAAAAACGTCGGCCACCGGCGAAGACAAAGCGACGACAAGATCGCGATCCCTCGTCGAGGACTCGGCATTACAGGGAGGGAAATGCATGGAACGTCGTAAATTCCTGACGGCCGGCGGATTGGGCCTGGCCGCGAGTGCCGTTGCCGCGCCTGCCATCGCGCAGTCGATGCCTGAGGTGAAATGGCGGCTGACGGCGAGCTGGCCGAAATCACTGGATACGCTCTATGGCGGCTGCGAATATTTCTGCAAACGCGTCGCCGAGATCACCGACAATCGTTTCCAGATCCAGCCCTTTGCCGCCGGCGAGATCGTGCCGGGCCTGCAGGTGCTCGACGCCGTCTCGAACGGCACCGTCGAGATGGGCAACACCGCGCTCTATTACTATTGGGGCAAGAACCCGGCATTCACCTTCGGCACGTCGCTGCCGTTCGGACTCAACACGCGCCAGCACATTTCCTGGCTGTTGTGGAACGGCGGTCAGGATCTGCTCAACAATCTGCTGAAGGAGAATAATGCGATCGGAATTCCCACGGGCTCGACAGGCGCCCAGATGGGCGGCTGGTTCCGCAAGGAGATCAAGACCATCGACGATCTCAAGGGCCTGAAATTCAGGGTCGGCGGATTCGCCGGCACCATCATCGCGAAGCTCGGCGGCGTGCCGCAGCAGATCGCGGCCGGCGACATCTATCCTGCGCTGGAGAAGGGCACGATCGATGCGGCCGAATGGGTCGGCCCCTACGACGACGAGAAGCTCGGCTTCGTGAAGGTCGCGAAGTACTACTACTATCCAGGCTGGTGGGAGGGCACCGGCCAGGGCCACAACATCATGAATCTCGACAAATGGAATGCGCTGCCGAAACATTATCAGGCGGCGATTTCGGCGGCCTCGCTCGATACCTTCACTTGGGTGACGGGCAAATACGATTCGGTCAATCCGCCCGCACTCAAGCGGCTGCTCGCGGCCGGCGCGATCCTCAAGCCGTTCCCGCAGGAGGTGCTGGAAGCCTGCTACGGCGCGGCCAACGAGATCTACGCCGATCTCGCCAAGACCAATCCGCATTTCGGCAAGATGTACGCGAGCCTGACGGCTTACCGCGCCGATTCGCTCGCCTGGATGCAGGTGGCAGAACTCAGCTTCGACAGCTTCATGATGCGGATGCGGACGCGGACCTAGCTGACGACACCTGACGCAAAACGACGAAAGCCCCGGAG